>NZ_CP060822.1:1200000-1902500 GCF_014489415.1 Cylindrospermopsis curvispora GIHE-G1 | reverse complement strand
GTGACATCCCCAACTCCCAGCACTCCTACAACGGTGGTGACACCAGCAGTTCCCAGCACTCCCGCAACGGTGGTGACATCCCCAACTCCTAGCAGTCCTACAACGGTGGTGACACCTCCAACTTCTAGCACTCCCATAACGGTGGTGACATCCCCAACTCCTAGCAGTCCTACAACGGTGGCAACACCTCCAACTTCTAGCACTCCCATAACGGTGGTGACACCAGCAGTTCCCAGCACTCCCGCAACGGTGGTGACACCAGCAGTTCCCAGCACTCCTACAACGGTGGCAACACCTCCAACTTCTAGCACTCCTACAACGGTGGTGACACCAGCAGTTCCCAGCACTCCCATAACGGTGGTGACACCTCCAACTTCTAGCACTCCCGCAACAGTGGTGACACCTCCAACTTCTAGCACTCCTACAACGGTGGTGACACCTCCAACTTCTAGCACTCCCGCAACAGTGGTGACACCTCCAACTTCTAGCACTCCTACAACGGTGGTGACACCTCCAACTTCTAGCACTCCCGCAACGGTGGCAACATCCCCAAATAATAATAACTCAGCAACAACTTCTAGCACTACCGCAACGGTGGCAACATCCACAAATAATAATAACTCAGCGACAACATCTATAATTCCTAGTAGTCCCGTAACGGCAGTGATCACGCCCACAAGTATCAATAACTCAGCAACAGTAGCAACACCATTACAAGCTGGTCAAAATGTGGCAGCTCAAATATCTTTGGGACAAGGAGTAGAGGTGACTAGCAACACGGCGTCAGTACGTATTTTACCTATAAGCCTTACTGCCAATAGTCAAACTGTATCAACGACTGCAACCGTTACAACTGTCAATGGACAAACCCTAAGTTTAGTCTTGAAAGGCACATCTAACCAAGTTGCTAACGCTGCCGGGTTTATTGCCGCAGCCACTTCCGCTGAATTGTCAGGAGCCCAGATACAAACTGGCACTAGCATAGCTCTAAGCGGAGCAAATTATACTCAGGTAGTAGCGTTGATCAATAGTTTATCCGGTTTAATGATAATTGCCACCAACCAGACCCTTGAACCAAAATTAGAGAAAGGTCAGCCTCTCAGTTTATTAGCTAGTAGTACACTAGCCTCCGATCCTAGGAATAAATCAGAATCCAACTCTAAAATAGTTCAAAATGTAACCATAGAGCCCGTACGGCTAAACAGAGCCATATTCATATTTAACCAGATTCTTGACACCAGTGATGATGCTACGGTGACCGCACTGTCTAGAAACCAAGAGTTTATAACTATTGGTCAAGTGTTGAAACGTTTAAGTAGTGCTTTCAATAACTAGAATTTCTGGCGTTGTATCGAACTACTTGGTAGCGATCGCTCTCTTCTAAGAATGTGAGTTTATGTGCAGGCGATCGCATCTCTCCTAAGCTTAAGTGGGTGGAATTAAATACAAGACCAACGTAGGTTAGGTTGAAGAAACCTATTGTTGATATTTTGCAGTTTACTAGCCGGGGAGGATAAAAAAATGAGTCAGCAAAATCAGGTCAGGAACAAATTAAATAATGCGTTAACCTCACTAATTGAGACCCTGCAAGAATTTGCCGGGCAGTCCAACTTTTGGAAAATATTTGACACAGCCTTTGGGCAAACATACAATCAGCTGCGGGTAAAAGAACTGCGTACTCAATGGAGACTAGGAGATAAGGGAGCATTACCGCTAGTAGAGATAGTCAACCAGGAGGTACTGGGCATCAGTTTAGGAGCATATAGTATAGATACAGATAAAATATATATGTCAGAGCAGTTTGTGGTAGCTGCTAAACTTGCTGATTTAGTGCTAGTGCTGTTAGAAGAATATGGTCATCACATTGATGCCCAGTTAAGCTTCTCCGGTCTAAAGACACGGAGATTTCTGAAGAGTCCATAAACGAACTTTCTGAGGCTGGCTTAAACAGCCTCTACTGATTCCGCTAAGATCAATTCCTAGCATCACCGCTACTTTTTTCAAAATATTAGCAGCACCATTACAGTCCGCATTAATTTTGAACCCATCAGAAGTTTCATATACTCCACGACTAACTCGTTTCCCGCTTGCTTCCCACCCTTCGGGTTTTTCACCGAATTTAGGTATATTGTCGCAATCAAAAAACGATGATTGAGAAGTGTATGATTCTTCTGTTTCAATAAAATCTATTCCGTATTGTTTACATAATTGAGCAATACGGTCTTTTAATCTTGCTGTGGGAATTTGGACAAACTTCTGATTGTTTTTAGACCCCAAATCAATACTATCTTTTTGTCCTTTATTCCATCCAAAAACAATAGCACCAATCTTATTTTCAATACAGTGGTTAACGACTATTCTTGCAGCTTTGTTAACTGCATCACGCATTTGTCGGTTTCTTTTTTCGGTAATAGCAGCTAATCTGTTAGACCAAAAACCCTGCGGTTTATCACTTTTAAGTTTAGCTACTGATTTGTTGTACCACTGATTTAAACTTTTTAAATGAAGTCCATCAACAATAAATGATGTTCCCAGATTAGAAACACAAGTTAACCAGTTATTTAACCCGTGGTCAATCCCTAAAACATTATTTCTATCAACATCAGATTTTATTTCATCTACCTGATAGACAAATTCTGCATAAAATTGTCTATTTCTAGGTAAAATACGTACTTCTCTAATTGATTTGAAGTCAAGGTTAGATGGCATTGGTAGATAAAAAGAATCTATCCCAAACCATGCCTTAACTTTTATTCCCAAAGGAAACCTAATCATCCCATCAATTAACTTTAATGACCTGCCCGTAAAAGTAGCTACAGTCATAACACTTTTACAGTAATTAGGTAATTTTGGTTTTTGGGAAACTTCGCCCTTTTTTGCAGCTTTTACTAGCTCAATGTAGGATTTAAAGGATTCAGCTACACTGGTTAGTATTTGTTGAGAAGTATCAGAATACAATGCCTGATAATGAACGTTTTTCTGATAAGTTCCTAGTTGTTTATGCAAATCTGGTCTACTAGGAATATAACCAGTTTTAAAGTACATCTGCCTAGAATAGTAAACGCCACAATTTGTCAGCTTTTTAGCTTCTGTGCAGACGTACTCCAATATGGCTGTTATTGATTTATCGGACTTGATAAGAACTTGTTGGCATCCGTACATTGTTCGACCTTCAATGTTTGTTGATTTCAAAAGTATAGTTGAGATATGATTTACTTGTCAATAGCAGCCACGAAACAATATGAAGACAACACTGGAATACAGAATAGGAAATCACTCAAAAGGTAATGCAGTAGTGCATCTTGTATGGATACCTAAACGCCTTCGACAGATAATTTACGAACTAGCCAAAGAAAAAGACTGGGATATCCTCGCTCTTGAGGTTGCACCATGTTCATTTATTTGTAGAACATCAACCAGATGTTGCTATAAATCAAGTGGTTAAAGCTTTTAAAGGACGGTCATCTTGCTTGTTAAGACGAAAATTTCCTGAATTACTTAAACTTCCTAGCCTATGGACTAATAGTTATTTTTATTCCACTGCTGGACAGGTTTCAGCAGATGTTATTAAAAGGTATATTGAAGAGCCGCATCACGGTTAAATATCAAGGCGAATAAATTCGCCGTTGGCACTTCCTGTCTAAAGCCAAGTGGCTTCCGTGCCTTTCGGCGATTTTCTTGTGAGATAGCGCAGATGAAGAGAGAAATCGCCCTAACTAGAAATGAACCTTTAAATTATCCATAACAACAATAGCCCCTTTCCATAATTGAGGTACCAAAACCTGATTTACATAAGTGAGAAATACTTCTGTATTTGTGCTTAGTCATTGCTGCCAGAATTCCATCCATATTTAAAGCGCCAATCAGAGAAATATTTTTGCCCTTGTTTCCTGGTACGCTACCAATTGCTCTTTGTCCATCTTGGCTTCTGGCAAACAACCTTGACATCCCTAAATTTATCCCCGATTCATCTAAAAACACTAAATTTCTAATATCAACTGTATCTACCCAACGACGATAATCATGCCTTAATTCTTGAACACGTGGAGTCTCCTGTTCACTGGCATTTAGACTTTTTTTTATGACGTAGACCCAACTTTTCTAAGGCTCGATGCATGGTTGTGATACTAACACTAGTGCCCGTCGTTTCTCTCAGGCGATCGCATAATTCTGAAAGTAGTAAATCATTTTTCTCATCCAGCCAAGACTTGATCATGTTTAAATATTGGCCTGCAATTATAGGCTTTTCATATCCTCCACATTGCTTTGGCTCAACTTGCCCAGTTTCACGATAACGACGTACTAAATTTCTCACAAATGATAAGCTGACCTTGAATCTTTCTGCCAACTGGCGTTGAGATCCCTCTCGAGCAACTCATGCTACAATCACGCGATTACGCAAATCTATTGAATAAGGTTTTGGCATATAATTTGACAGCACTTCTACTCTATTTTAGTTTATTACCCTTATTATAGCTTATCTTATTTTGGAGTTTAACTACATGAAAATCGCTGTAGGTTCGTTAAATAACGCCTTCAAAAACTTTAGGGAAGGAATTTATGATCCCACAGCGGACATTAATGGAGATGGCGATGTGGGCTTTGGCGATTTAGGTCTACTCACAGCCCAATGGAATCATTCGGTTTTTTAGAGTTTATTGTAAGAATAGTTCAGGGGGCGACAAGCAAGTTGAAACCATTACAGGGAATGGATTTCAGGTAATAGAGTCTCCAAAAAAATCTGAGGCTTACTGACAATACCATGGGGTTACTAACCAGCTACTTGACTGCTACTTAGCAGCTATCTGAAACACCCACATTGGCGATCGCCCCAATTAGAATCCCTTACCTATAAATTGGTTCTGGGTTTTGATGGATGATGGTGTTGAGTTTAATTCCTCAACCCAAGCTACAGTGATCGCTCTTTGTTAATAAAGAGATTTATTACAACTTTGCTTAATACTAATGATAAAAACGTAATATTATTATCATTGCGTAGTTGCAGGGGAAGGTTAATTTTTATCATTAGGCTATCTGATATTTTTTAGGAATGAGGAGTCGTGTATATGTCTATTTTGTCACAGATAAACTTGCTTCAGGATAATGGGGGAAACCCTGGGGATGCCTTAACTAGCACCCAATTAATTAGCGGTAGTACATTTTGGGTTGAGATACAGTTACAAGACTCCCGTACCAATTCAGCGGGAATTGTTGGAGCAGCGCTAAATTTGAACTGGGATCCTAACTCCCTGACGGCCATCTCAGCTACAGTTACAAGTAGTTTGCCGTTTTCGCAATTAATAGACTTTACCACACCAGGAATTGCTAAGGTGAGGGGAGGATCTCTTCCAATTGTAGGTATAGGACAAGCTATCGGAAAAGATAAATTTGAGCGTTTTGCTTTTGTTCAATTAACAACTAAATCTAACTTAAATGCTACAACTAGCTTATTTACAATAATAGTACCAGATATAAGAGAGTTTTCTACAGCAGATGGAGATCCAGTTTTGAATGGATCTCCTTTAATTACCCTGGTGAATCCAACCTCAACAATTCCAGAAAATACTTCTACATCCACACCAGTCAAGGTAGCTGATCTGATCATTACTGACGATATTTTTGGCAATAATACAACTAGCTTGAGTGGTCCAGATGCATCCAGTTTTGAGATTCGGGGAAATGAGTTATATCTAAAAGCTGGAACACCCCTGAATTATAACACTAAAAGTAGCTACAGTGTTATTTTAAGTGTAAATGATACAAATATTAATAAGAGCGATTCTAAAACTTTTAACTTATCAGTTACACCAGTTATACTACCTAGCTTATCTATTACAGCAACAAATGCCACCCAAACGGAGGGTAATTCGGGTGCAAAAACCTTTACCTTCACTGTTGCGCGCACTGGAGATACTAGCAATGTTAGTAGTGCTAATTGGGCAGTAACAGGTTCTGGTACCAATCAAGCAAATGCCACGGATTTTGGTGGAACTTTACCAACTGGTATGGTGAGTTTTGCAGCAAGTGACACTACTCAAATTATTACATTCAACGTGTTAGGAGACACCACAGTTGAGCCCGATGAAGGGTTTACAGTTAGTCTCTCCAACCCCACTAATGCTACTATTAGTACTGGGACTGCTACAGGAACCATCCAAAATGACGACAGTGAACCTGCTAACATTACCCTGTCCCTTAATCCTACAAGTGTTACGGAAGATGGTGTTGTAAATCTGGTCTACAGCTTTACCCGTACCGGGGCGACTGGCAATCAATTGACCGTGAATGTGAACGCCGGTGGTACTGCTGTTTTGGGCAGAGACTTCAGCGTGACTGGTCCCATTGGTCAAGGTAACTTGGGCAGTATTGCAAGCGTTACCTTTGCTGAGGGTTTCAGCACGGCTACAGTCACTGTTGATCCCATTCCAAATTCCATAATAGAAGGGGATAAAACCGTTTTCGCGATTCTGGCTGCGGGTGCTGGATATACTATTGGTACGGTAGATGCGGTCACAGGCACAATTCTCGAAGATGATGTTGTTCCACCTCAACTGGCGATCGCCCCTACCAATGCCATCCAAACAGAGGGAAATACAGGCATAAAACCCTTTACCTTCACTGCTATCCGCAGTGGAGATACTAGTAGTAGTAGCAGTGCTAATTGGGCAGTAACAGGTTCTGGCACTAACCAAGCAAATGCCACGGATTTTGGTGGAACTTCTGGTGCGGTGAGTTTTGCAGCAGGTGAAACCAGTCAAATTATTACGCTCAATGTGTTAGGAGACAGCACAGTTGAACCCGATGAAGGGTTTACAGTTAGTCTCTCCAACCCCACTAATGCTACTATTACCACTGGAACTGCTACAGGAACTATTACCAATGATGATGTTGTTCCACCTCAACTGGCGATCGCCCCTACCAATGCCATCCAAACAGAGGGAAATACAGGCATAAAACCCTTTACCTTCACTGCTATCCGCAGTGGAGATACTAGTAGTAGTAGCAGTGCTAATTGGGCAGTAACAGGTTCTGGCACTAACCAAGCAAATGCCACGGATTTTGGTGGAACTTCTGGTGCGGTGAGTTTTGCAGCAGGTGAAACCAGTCAAATTATTACGCTCAATGTGTTAGGAGACAGCACAGTTGAACCCGATGAAGGGTTTACAGTTAGTCTCTCCAACCCCACTAATGCTACTATTACCACTGGAACTGCTACAGGAACTATTACCAATGATGATGTTGTTCCACCTCAACTGGCGATCGCCCCTACCAATGCCATCCAAACAGAGGGAAATACAGGCATAAAACCCTTTACCTTCACTGCTATCCGCAGTGGAGATACTAGTAGTAGTAGCAGTGCTAATTGGGCAGTAACAGGTTCTGGCACTAACCAAGCAAATGCCACGGATTTTGGTGGAACTTCTGGTGCGGTGAGTTTTGCAGCAGGTGAAACCAGTCAAATTATTACGCTCAATGTGTTAGGAGACAGCACAGTTGAACCCGATGAAGGGTTTACAGTTAGTCTCTCCAACCCCACTAATGCTACTATTACCACTGGAACTGCTACAGGAACTATTACCAATGATGATGTTGTTCCACCTCAACTGGCGATCGCCCCTACCAATGCCATCCAAACAGAGGGAAATACAGGCATAAAACCCTTTACCTTCACTGTTACCCGCAGTGGAGATACTAGTAGTAGTAGCAGTGCTAATTGGGCAGTAACAGGTTCTGGCACTAACCAAGCAAATGCCACGGATTTTGGTGGAACTTCTGGTGCGGTGAGTTTTGCAGCAGGTGAAACCAGTCAAATTATTACGCTCAATGTGTTAGGAGACAGCACAGTTGAACCCGATGAAGGGTTTACAGTTAGTCTCTCCAACCCCACTAATGCTACTATTACCACTGGAACTGCTACAGGAACTATTACCAATGATGATGTTGTTCCACCTCAACTGGCGATCGCCCCTACCAATGCCATCCAAACAGAGGGAAATACAGGCATAAAACCCTTTACCTTCACTGTTACCCGCAGTGGAGATACTAGTAGTAGTAGCAGTGCTAATTGGGCAGTAACAGGTTCTGGCACTAACCAAGCAAATGCCACGGATTTTGGTGGAACTTCTGGTGCGGTGAGTTTTGCAGCAGGTGAAACCAGTCAAATTATTACGCTCAATGTGTTAGGAGACAGCACAGTTGAACCCGATGAAGGGTTTACAGTTAGTCTCTCCAACCCCACTAATGCTACTATTACCACTGGAACTGCTACAGGAACTATTACCAATGATGATGTTGTTCCACCTCAACTGGCGATCGCCCCTACCAATGCCATCCAAACAGAGGGAAATACAGGCATAAAACCCTTTACCTTCACTGTTACCCGCAGTGGAGATACTAGTAGTAGTAGCAGTGCTAATTGGGCAGTAACAGGTTCTGGCACTAACCAAGCAAATGCCACGGATTTTGGTGGAACTTCTGGTGCGGTGAGTTTTGCAGCAGGTGAAACCAGTCAAATTATTACGCTTAATGTGTTAGGAGACAGCACAGTTGAACCCGATGAAGGGTTTACAGTTAGTCTCTCCAACCCCACTAATGCTACTATTACCACTGGAACTGCTACAGGAACTATTACCAATGATGATGTTGTTCCACCTCAACTGGCGATCGCCCCTACCAATGCCATCCAAACAGAGGGAAATACAGGCATAAAACCCTTTACCTTCACTGTTACCCGCAGTGGAGATACTAGTAGTAGTAGCAGTGCTAATTGGGCAGTAACAGGTTCTGGCACTAACCAAGCAAATGCCACGGATTTTGGTGGAACTTCTGGTGCGGTGAGTTTTGCAGCAGGTGAAACCAGTCAAATTATTACGCTCAATGTGTTAGGAGACAGCACAGTTGAACCCGATGAAGGGTTTACAGTTAGTCTCTCCAACCCCACTAATGCTACTATTACCACTGGAACTGCTACAGGAACTATTACCAATGATGATGTTGTTCCACCTCAACTGGCGATCGCCCCTACCAATGCCATCCAAACAGAGGGAAATACAGGCATAAAACCCTTTACCTTCACTGTTACCCGCAGTGGAGATACTAGTAGTAGTAGCAGTGCTAATTGGGCAGTAACAGGTTCTGGCACTAACCAAGCAAATGCCACGGATTTTGGTGGAACTTCTGGTGCGGTGAGTTTTGCAGCAGGTGAAACCAGTCAAATTATTACGCTCAATGTGTTAGGAGACAGCACAGTTGAACCCGATGAAGGGTTTACAGTTAGTCTCTCCAACCCCACTAATGCTACTATTACCACTGGAACTGCTACAGGAACTATTACCAATGATGATGTTGTTCCACCTCAACTGGCGATCGCCCCTACCAATGCCATCCAAACAGAGGGAAATACAGGCATAAAACCCTTTACCTTCACTGTTACCCGCAGTGGAGATACTAGTAGTAGTAGCAGTGCTAATTGGGCAGTAACAGGTTCTGGCACTAACCAAGCAAATGCCACGGATTTTGGTGGAACTTCTGGTGCGGTGAGTTTTGCAGTAGGTGAAACCAGTCAAATTATTACGCTCAATGTGTTAGGAGACAGCACAGTTGAACCCGATGAAGGGTTTACAGTTAGTCTCTCCAACCCCACTAATGCTAACATTACCACTGGAACTGCTACAGGAACTATTACCAATGATGATGTTCCCACCATCACCCCCAGTGAAGTTAGACCCAAGGTTAATATATCTACAGGATTGGTTTTCAAAACGAATGGGAGAGGAACCATATCTTTAGATACTAATAGATTATCCGCCATTCCAGATGAAGTTATTGGTGTCCAAAATGGAACAAAGTCTAATTTTAAACACTTATTTGGATTATATGAGGTTACAGATGCCCAGGGGGGAATTGATACTAATGGTGACGGGATCGCTGATTTAAAACCAGGAGATAGCAACCCCAGTGACTACGCCTTTCATGCTCTGACCACTGCTAGGGTGAAGAACTTCACAGTGCAAGCGGGTGGCAATGATGCTCCTAGCACCGCTACACAATTGGGGTCTGGTGTCTCACTTGAGGATAATAAGTTTTATGCTCCTTTTGTCATTGCTAATGCTGGAACCTACTTCCCCGGTTCACAGGGAATAGAAGATTTTGTTGCTGCTGAAAACGGAGATATAGAACGGTTTAGTAGTGCGCCTCAATATGTCCGAACCCTTGTTGCTACGGAATTGGACAATTTGTTTAACAATTCGCCTAGATTTATACAGGAGCCTGTGGCCTATTTTAGTTTCGGAGTGGTTAATCGCGATCAATCTCCCCATTTCCGTTCCTATGGTAATGGGGTCTATGGATTTGAAGATTTACCTGCCAACGCCACCCAATATTCGAACAACGATTTTGATGATGCGGTTTTTGCCCTGTCCTTTACTTGAGGTTTTTGTTTGTGCGTAACGGGGTGTGGAGCATGGTAGATGTAAAATTGGAATCATTTCACTGTGGTGATCGCCCGTAGATAAATTACCATTGGTATGTAAAATTGCGATACCAGAGGTAAGCTATTAATAGTATGTTAAGATTTACATAGAAATTTATTTAACTTTTAAAATATGGTATAGTTACTGGAAAGAGAGTTCACTGTTCGCCCGGTTATCATGTCAATCTTACTTATTAAACCTAATCAATGAGGGCAGTAGTAATATGATCAGTCTTACACCATCAGCTACAATTAGCTTCAGTACAGATGCATTTCAATTTACTGAAGGAAATAGTCAATCGTTCGCTAATAGCAATGTTGTGACTATAAACAGATCAGGAGACCTGAGTAGCGTACATAGTATAGAGGTAATCATTAGTAGTGGTAGTCCCGGGTCGGCAATTGGGGGTGACAGCGCCAGTGGATTAACTGACTATGAAAATACGAGTTTTCCCATAACAGTAACTTTTGATCCTGGTGAAACCAGTCAGACAATCCAGATCCCGATCTATGGAGACACTACAGTAGAGTCGGCGGATACTATTGTTTTAGCACTGGTGAATCCTTCCGGAGGAGCAAGTCTTGGAACAAATCCAACTGCTACATTAACGATACAGAATGATGATAGTCGCGGGCTTCTTGACATTGTCTTTGTGCAGGATTTGTCGGGATCTTTTGGTGATGATATTGCAACCGTTAGAGGTCTGATCCCCAACTTTATCAGTAACATCCTTAACTTTGAGCCCAATGCCCAGTTCGCAGTGGCTTCCTTTGTCGATAAACCAACCTCTCCCTTTGGATCGGGTGGTGATTATGTTTATCGTACTGATCTCCCCCTTACATCTAACATTACGGATGTACAAACAACTTATGACAATTTGGTGATCCTTAGTGGAGACGATACTAATGAATCGCAACTAGAAGCTTTAATGCAGACGGGGCTGCGGGCAGGCGAAATTGGTTTTCGAGAAGGATCTAAACGACTAGCCATTATCTTTACGGATGCTCCTTATCATGTCGCGGGTGATGGTTCTGCAGCTAGTATTTACGCACCCAACAATGGAAACGATATTCTAGACGGCACACCACCAGGAACTGGAGAAGATTATCCCAGCATCGCCCAGGTCGCGAATGTTCTCAGTGCTGCTGGGGTCGGAGTTATCCCCGTTTTTGCTGTTACTTCTGAAAACATCAGTGCCTATGAGTCTTTGATCGCCGAATTAGGCGGTGTTGGTTCTGTTGTTTCCTTAGCGAGTGATAGTTCTAATATTACAAGTGCGGTCCAAACGGCCTTGGGGGAAGTTGTCAATATCAGTGTTACTGCTGACCCCAATCTGTTGACGACTGAATCTGGAGGATCGGTAACTTTTACAGTCTCTTTAACCAGTCAGCCAAGTGCGGATGTAACTATTCCCATTTACAGTTCTGATATCACAGAAGGAGTTGTTGATGTTACTGCTTTGACGTTTACTCCCACCAATTTTAACATTGGGCAGACGGTCACTGTAACTGGTGTGGATGATGCTTTAGTAGATAGTAATGTAAGTTACACCATTTTTACTGGTAAAGCGGTCAGTAGTGATTTAAATTATAACAGTCTTGACGCAGCTGATGTTGCTGTTGTCAACGAGGATAATGAGGTAGTTTCGAAGCAATATTATACCTTTACTTATAACTATGGCAATGGGGATAGCTATTCAGGTTATGGCTACGCAGCAGCGGGCACTTATGTTACAGGTCAAACCTTGAGTCCTTACCCAAACGAAACTGGCAATTCGGGTTACTATACTATTGATTCCATCCGGGAAGAGATTACGGGTTCTATTGGTTATGTCTATGTTACCAGCTACACTGATCAAGACACAACCTTCGGGAGAACAACCAACGTCTCTAGTAATAGTTATGGCACTGGCTTAGGGTCTGAGTACGGAAATGCTTATGATGCCAGTGGCAATGGTATTGATTCTTACTTTAGTATTTACTATGAAGCGGATTTAATCATCTTGCCACCGAAGCTGTCTATCCAAGCGACAGATGCAGTAAAAGCAGAGGGCAATAGCGGATTGACATCATTTACATTTAATGTAAATAGAGTGGGTGACCTATCTTATAGTTCATCGGTCAATTGGCGTGTTGTCGGTAGTACTACTCGCCCTGCTGAGGCTGATGATTTCTACGGCGGTTTGTACCCTGAAGGTATACTTTCCTTTGCTCCCAATCAGGCTAACGCGACAATCACTGTAGAGGTAAACGGTGACACCTATACCGAACCAGATGAATTTTTTGCAGTAACGCTATTTAATCCTGTAAATTCAACTCTAGATACTTCATCGATAGCTTACAACATTACTAGCAGCGTTTCAGGTGGTTATGGAGTAACAACAAACTATTACTCCCTAGCTGGTGGTGGTGGACGGTTTGTGATGGATTATGAAATGTATTGGATCCCGGATCAGGCTGAAATTTTTATCAATGGTTCACTGGCGGCTAGCACGGGCGGATTTGTTTCCGGTAGCGGATCTCTAAACTTAGACACATATAATCTCCAGTCAGGTGACATGGTGAGGGTTGTCATGACTGGGTCAGATCCCGGAACTGCCTGGGACTATACAGTACAATACGACGGTGGTGCTCAGACTCTCAACTATATTGCCGATGGTCTGATTCTCAATGACGACTATATCAAGTATAATTTTACCTATTTCTATGGAAATGGAGATAAGTACTCTGGTTTCGTGTTTGCACCATTGGGAACCTACACAGTAGGTCAGTTACCCGATTACTATGACAATGAAACGGGGACACAAAAGGGCTACTATGTTATTGACTCTGTTGAATATGGTGTAGCTGGCACAAATGGTTATGTCCAGGTCACCAGTTACACTGATGCTGATACAGGCTTTGGCGAAGCTATAAGTGTATCCTCGGGAGTTTACTCTGGCTTAGGCTCAGAGTATGGCTATGCCTATAATAGTGATGGCAATGCATTTGATCCCTACTTTAGTAAATTCTCCGAAGCTGACATTATCGGGCAGGAATATACCTTTACCTATTTCTATGGAAATGGAGATAATTACTCTGGTTACGGCTTTGCACCATTGGGAACCTACACAGTAGGTCAGTTACCTGATTACTATGACAATGAAACGGGGACACAAAAAGGCTACTATGTCATTAACTCCATTAACTCCATTAACTCCGTTGAAGATGGTGCAACTGGCACAAATGGCTATGTTTATATCACCAGTTATACTGATGCTGATACAGGCTTTGGCACTACCACTAATGTATCCGGTGGTCTTTATGCGTATGGTTTAGGCTCAGAGTATGGCTATGCTTATAATAGTGATGGCAATACATTTGATCCATACTTCAATTCATACTACGAAGCTGACATTATCGGGCAGAAATACACCTTTACCTATTTCTATGGAAATGGAGATAATTACTCTGGTTACGGCTTTGCACCATTAGGAACCTACACAGTAGGTCAGTTACCTGATTACTATGACAATGAAACGGGGACACAAAAAGGCTACTATGTCATTAACTCCATTAACTCCATTAACTCCGTTGAAGATGGTGCAACTGGCACAAATGGCTATGTTTATATCACCAGTTATACTGATGCTGACACAGGCTTTGGCGAAACTACGAATATCTGGGATGGTCGTGGCTATTCTGGCTTAGGTTCAGAGTATGGCTATGCTTATAATAGTGATGGCAATACATTTGATCGATACTTCAATTCATACTACGAAGCTGACATTATCGGGCAGCAATATACCTTTACCTATTTCTATGGAAATGGAGATAATTACTCCGGTTACGGCTTTGCACCATTGGGAACCTACACAGTAGGTCAGTTACCTGATTACTATGACAATGAAACGGGGACACAAAAAGGCTACTATGTCATTAACTCCGTTGAAGATGGTGCAACCGGCACAAAAGATTATGTCCAGGTTACCAGTTATACTGATGCTGACACAGGCTTTGGCGAGACTACAAGTATCTATTCGGGTAGCGGTTATTATGGCTTAGGTTCAGAGTATGGCTATGCCTTCAACGCCAACCCTTGGACAGGAGACACTTACTTTAGTCGCTACAACGAGGCAGACTTGCCCGCAGCGTTGAAAGTGCAGGTTAATCTGTTAGCAGACGATGGTGGCAAACCAGGTGAGGTTTTGGCTGATAATAGGGTGGGACTCAACCATTCCTTCTTTGTGCAGATTCAGGCAGGTGATTTTCGTCCTAATGCGGCCGGGGTTGTTGGTTTAAACCTCGATTTTGCCTGGAATGGCTCGATATTGGAATCCATTAACTTTAATCCGTCCCTGGATATCACCTCTAATTTCCCCTACCAACAGGGTGGAACCCTAGCCTCCGACGGTTTGATTGATGACCTAAGTGGCGGTTCTCTCCCAGAATTTGGAACTGGAAAGGCGATCGGCGTTAATCAGCTGGAGACCTTTGCTTTGTTGCATTTCTCTACCCAGAATTATGGAAATTGGTGGGGTAATTACTTTACCACAACAGTCAACGATGTTAGTCTGGCTGATGATAATCCCTACTACTCCCTAAATGTTGAGACCGATCAGCCTGTTTATGTTGTTACCCCTTATGCCAAGTATAATTTCACTTATACCTATGCTAATGGCGACAGCTATACTGGCTATGTCTATGCGGTAGAAGGAACTTATACTGAGGGACAGATTATTGCCGGTACCACTAACGAAACGGGATTTGCTGGATCCTACACCATTGGTTCCACTGTTGAGACAACATTAGACGTTTGGTATAACAACAGGGTATATGTGACTAGCTATACGGATGCTGATACTGGCTTTGGTGAAACTACTAATATTTCGAAATATTGGTGGGGGGGAAATGGTGATTATGGCTTAGGTTCAGAAAATGGCTATGCCTACGATAGCAATGGGTTAAGCAGTGATCCGTTCTTTGGGGCTGATGGTTCTGGGATTCATAAGGAAGCCGATATTCTCAACCAGAAATATACCTTTACCTATACTTATGGTAATGGCGATAGCTACAGTGGTTATGGTTATGCATTAGCTGGAACCTACACTGAAGGTCAGATTGTTGGCTATTACACCACTCAGATTGTTGGCTATTACCCCAACGAAACTGAGTCATCTGGTACTCCCGGACATTACACCATTAATTCCGTTGAAGCTGAAACAACTAGTTCCAGTGTAAATAACCACGTTTATATCACCAGTTATACTGATAATGATACCTTTTACGGAGAAACCACCAATGTTTCCAAACATTGGTGGGGAGGAAATGGTGATTCTGGCTTAGGCTCGGAATATGGCTATGCCTACGATAGCAATGGCAGTGCTTGGGATGGAGGATATTTCAATAAATACTACGAAGCTGATTTAGTGAAAGCAACTCTCTCCATTAGCGACAACTCCGGTAATGCCAGTGACTCCAGTATCAAGTTCACCACTCAATTCCCTAAACGCATAAACTATACCGAAAGCGATTTCGTACGTCCCAATTTTGCGGATACCACAAAATACATCGAGATTGCCAACAACGGAACGGGAATTTTGCAAGTAGTTTCTTTGCAAGTTTCTGACGATGTGCTGGGAGTGACTACCAACTTTAAAGACTTAATCAGTTCAGAGGTGGACTATCTCTTAATCAATCCAGGAGCAAGCCAACAAATTCAACTAACCTATGATCCGTCTGTAGCAGGTGAAAACTTCTCCGTTGCGAATGGACTACTCCTGGTTACCAATGACCCCTATAACCCCCAACACGCAATCGCCTTGCAGGGTAAATCCACTTATGACGCAGACATCAACTACGATGGAAAAGTGGGAATTGGTGATTTAGGCCCCTTGAATAACGCATACAAAAACTTTAAGGAAGGAATTTACGATTCTACAGCGGACATTAATGGGGATGGAGATGTGGGTCTTGGGGATTTAGGTCTACTCACAGCACAATGGGGGTCGGTTTTGTAGAATTTATATAGGGAATCGAGTAGGCGTTATGGCTGAATCGGTTCCCATTAAACCCAAGCCGGGTTTGACTCCTGTCATTTGTGTATTTTCCTACTCCTATTTTATTTGGAGATGTTATGGCACTACAACTGAAACTGCAATTATTCACGAATAATAATGGGCTGATAGGTGATCCCATCAATGAAGTCCCATTTGAAAATAGCTTTTTTCTGCAAATTTTGGCAGGGGATTTTCGTTCTGATGCAGAGGGTTTAATTGGCTTCGTCACTGATTTACAATGGCAACCTGGTCAAATTCAAGCTCTGGATGATCCCTTTGATCCCAAAACCCTAGTTACGAGCAGTTTTCCTTTGTTTGTGGGTGGGACTTTAGATAAAACTCTTGGCTTGATTAATGACTTAACAGGAGGATCCCTACCTGAATTTGGGAGAGGAGAGGCCATTGGCATTAAGAAATGGGAACCCTTTGCGAACTTGTTATTTCAGGCGATCAGCACTAAAATTATCAATGTTACAGACTTTACTCTCACGCCAGATCTTTCCAACCTATCCTTTGCTGATGGCTATATTAATAATGCTCCCATCATTTCAGACCCGGGGATAGTTTTAGAAAATAGCAATCCAACTATCCTAACAGTTTCCGACCCCAATCCATCGGATATATTAATATTTAAGATTACAGGGGGGGCTGACCAACAGTGGTTTACCCTAAATACTAACGGGGAATTGCTCTTTAATTTGAGTGAAAATCAATCACCTGATTATGAAAATCCTTTAGATAGCGATCAAAATAATTCTTATCAAGTCGAAATTACTGCTTATGATAACTTTGGTGAGTTGAAATTTGGCAACCTGGAGAACACCGTCCTTGGCGTCACAACGGTAAGAATGCTGATAATTGAAGTTATCAACGTCAATGAAACGCCTACAAATATAAGCCTAAATACTACTACTGTAGATGAGAATACACCCACTAATACGGTAATTGGGACTTTTTCTACAACCGACCCGGATGCTGGAAATACTTTTACCTATAGTTTAGTGGGGGGAGATACCGATAACTCAGTCTTCTCCATTGTTGATAACCAACTCCAAATTAATAATTCCCCCGATTTTGAAACCAAGAGTAGTTACAGTATTCGGGTAAAAACTACAGATCAAGACGGACTAGAATTTGAGAAAACCTTAACCATTACTGTTAATAACCTCAATGAAGCGCCGACCTTTCCTAGTGGTATTGCTACCTTCTCCTCGGTGGAGAACAGCACCCTAGTGGGAATGATTACTGCAGCTACAGATCCAGATGAAGATACTCTTACTTACAGTATAGGGGGAGCAGATACAAACAAATTTAATTTTGATACCAGCAATCGTGTTCTGAGCTTTAAGACTGCCCCTGACTTTGAAGCGTCAGGTAGTGCAGTAGGAACCAACGTCTACACTGTGACCGTTACCGCCACCGATGGTGCGGGTCTAACTGCTACCCAAGCGGTTACCGTGAATGTGACCGATGTGGTGGAAGTTGGCAATCCACCACTAATAACTAGCAGCTCCACCTTCTTTGTAGCAGAAAACAGTACTGTAGTAGAAGCTATTACAGCTACTGATGCAAATCTGGAAGATATTCTGACCTATATCATTAGTGGAGGATTAGACCAGAGTTTATTCACGATTGATGCTAATACGGGAGTTTTGGGTTTTGTTACTGCTCCTGATTTTGAAGCACCAGGAGATACAGGAACTGATAACTTTTACAACCTACAAATCCAAGTTACGGATAGCAAGAATCCCGTCACCCAAGACCTGATTGTCGCCGTTAATAACCTCAACGAAGCACCAACGGATATAATTCTAATTAACATCAATCTAGATGAGAATGTACCCATCAATACGGTAATTGGGGCTTTTTCCACAACTGACCCAGATGCTGGAAATACCTTTACCTATAGTTTGGTAGGGGGAGGTGCGGATAACCCAGTCTTCTCCATTATTGATAACCAACTGCAAATTAATAATTCTCCCGATTTTGAAACCAAGAGTAGTTATAGTATTCGGGTAAAAACCACAGACCAAGACGGACTAGAATTTGAGAAAACCCTGGGGATTACTGTTAATAACCTCAATGAAGCACCAACGGATATAATTCTGGATAATTTTAGTGTAGATGAGAATGTACCCATCAATACGGTAATTGGGGCTTTTTCCACAACTGACCCAGATGCTGGAAATACCTTTACCTATAGTTTGGTAGGGGGAGGTGCGGATAACCCAGTCTTCTCCATTGTTGGTAACCAACTGCAAATTAATAATTCTCCCGATTTTGAAACCAAGAGTAGTTATAGTATTCGAGTAAAAACCACAGACCAAGACGGACTAGAATTTGAGAAAACCCTGGGGATTACTGTTAATAACCTCAATGAAGCACCAACGGATATAATTCTGGATAATTTTAGTGTAGATGAGAATGTACCCATCAATACGGTAATTGGGGCTTTTTCCACAACTGACCCAGATGCTGGAAATACCTTTACCTATAGTTTGGTAGGGGGAGGTGCGGATAACCCAGTCTTCTCCATTGTTGGTAACCAACTGCAAATTAATAATTCTCCCGATTTTGAAACCAAGAGTAGTTATAGTATTCGAGTAAAAACCACAGACCAAGACGGACTAGAATTTGAGAAAACCCTGGGGATTACTGTTAATAACCTCAATGAAGCACCAACGGATATAATTCTGGATAATTTTAGTGTAGATGAGAATGTACCCATCAATACGGTAATTGGGGCTTTTTCCACAACTGACCCAGATGCTAGAAATACCTTTACCTATAGTTTGGTAGGGGGAGGTGCGGATAACCCAGTCTTCTCCATTGTTGGTAACCAACTGCAAATTAATAATTCCCCCGATTTTGAAACCAAGAGTAGTTACAGTATTCGGGTAAAAACCACAGACCAAGACGGACTGGAATTTGAGAAAACCCTAGGGATTACTGTTAATAACCTCAATGAAACGTTGACAATTACTGACAGTTCCGGAGATGTCAATGACCGTTCTATCGAGTTTACTACACCTCTCTCAAAATTCCGCAACAATGCCACTGATAGTGTTTTTATCCGTCCTAGTTATCCAGACACGGAACAATACGTTAACCTAACCAATAATGGTTCCGTGGTGCTAACAGTATTCGGTATTCAGGTCAATGCACCTAATGTGACCATAGATTATAACTTTGGTACTCAGGGAAACCTCTTCCTTAATCCGGGACAAACACAGAAAATTCAACTTAAATATGCTCCCACTGGTGCCAGAGAGAACTTTAATCAGGGTAATGGGTTAATAATTACTAGTAACTCTGACAACCTACCCATAGCTCAAGTATCCTTAAGAGGTAAGTCTACCTTTAATGGCGACCTGAGTTACGATGGTAAAGTAAGTTTTGGAGATCTGGGACCCCTGACAGCTAATTGGGATCGGACTTCCATTACAACCCCATGGGATCCGACAGCGGATATTAATGGAGATGGGAAGGTCGGGTTTGGAGATTTGGGTCAACTCACAGCACAATGGAATCAGTCCGTTTTTTAGAATTTATCTAGCTGACATTTTCACCAAGAAGGAGTAATATTCATGTCTATTTTGTCAAAGATCAACTTGCTTCAGGACAATGGGGGATCCCCTGGAGACACCCTAACTAGCGCCCAATTAATTAGTGGTAGTACATTTTGGGTTGAGATACAGTTACAAGACTCCCGTTCAGCGGGAATTGTTGGAGCAGGGCTAAACCTGAACTGGGATCCCAATGTCCTGACGGCTAACTCAGCTACAGTTACAAGTAGTTTTACGTTTTTACCATCAGGGAACATTAGTACACCAGGAATTGCTAAGGTCGAGGGAGGATCTATTCCAGCTGCAAATCTAGGAAAGGCTATCGGAAAGGATAAACTTGAGCGTTTTGCCCTTGTACAATTAACAACTAAATCTAACTTAAATGCTACAACTAGTTTATTTGTAATAACTCCAGACATAACAAAATTCTCTACAGCAGATGGAGTTCCAATTTTGAATGGATCTCCCTCAATTGATCTAGTGAATCCAATCTCAACAATTTCAGAAAATACCTCCACATCCACAGCAGTCAAGGTAGCTAATCTAAGTATTACTGACGATATTTTTGGCAATAACACAACTAGCTTAAGTGGTTTAGACGCATCCAGTTTTGAGATTCAGGGAAATGGGTTGTACCTGAAAGCTGGAACACCTCTGAGTTATAGCACTAAAAGCAGCTACAGTGTTATCGTCAGTGTAAATGATACAAGCATTAATAAGAGCGATTCTGAAATTTTTAATCTATTAGTTACAGTTAATCAAACACCCACTATTACCAGTGCAAATACAGCTAACTTTGCTGAAAATGGCACTGGTACTGCTTACACCATTCTAGCTACAGACCCAGAGGGAACTGCTCTTACCTATAGCTTATCAGGAACTGACGCAGGTCTATTTAATATAAACAGCACCACGGGAGCAGTTACCTTCCAAACCGCACCCAACTTTGAAACTCCCACTGATGCTGGTAGTAACAATGTTTATGACATCACCGTTAGTGCTAGTGATGGCAGTTTAAGCGCATCCCAAGCAGTGGCAATTACAGTAACTAATGTAAATGAAGCACCTGCTATTACCAGTGCAACTACAGCCAACTTTGCTCAAAATGGAACCGGTACTGCTTACACCGTTCTAGCTACAGACCCAGATGCTGGAACCACCTTTACCTATAGCCTATCGGGAACTGACGCAGGACTGTTTAATATAAACAGCACCACGGGAGCAGTTACCTTCCAAACCGCACCCAACTTTGAAACTCCCACTGATGCTGGTAGTAACAATGTTTATGACATCACCGTTAGTGCTAGTGATGGCAGTTTAAGCGCATCCCAAGCAGTGGCAATTACAGTAACTAATGTAAATGAAGCACCTGCTATTACCAGTGCAACTACAGCCAACTTTGCTGAAAATGGAACCGGTACTGCTTACACCGTTCTAGCTACAGACCCAGATGCTGGAACCACCTTTACCTATAGCCTATCGGGAACTGACGCAGGACTGTTTAATATAAACAGCACCACGGGAGCAGTTACCTTCCAAACCGCACCCAACTTTGAAACTCCCACTGATGCTGGTAGTAACAATGTTTATGACATCACCGTTAGTGCTAGTGATGGCAGTTTAAGCGCATCCCAAGCAGTGGCAATCACAGTAACTGATGTAAATGAAGCACCCACTATTACCAGTGCAACTACAGCCAACTTTGCTGAAAATGGCACTGGTACTGCTTACACCGTTACAGCTACAGACCCAGATGCTGGAACCACCTTTACCTATAGCCTATCGGGAACTGACGCAGGACTGTTTAATATAAACAGCACCACGGGAGCAGTTACCTTCCAAACCGCACCCAACTTTGAAACTCCCACTGATGCTGGTAGTAACAATGTTTATGACATCACCGTTAGTGCTAGTGATGGCAGTTTAAGCGCATCCCAAGCAGTGGCAATCACAGTAACTGATGTAAATGAAGCACCCACTATTACCAGTGCAACTACAGCCAACTTTGCTGAAAATGGCACTGGTACTGCTTACACCGTTACAGCTACAGACCCAGATGCTGGAACCACCTTTACCTATAGCCTATCGGGAACTGACGCAGGACTGTTTAATATAAACAGCACCACGGGAGCAGTTACCTTCCAAACCGCACCCAACTTTGAAACTCCCACTGATGCTGGTAGTAACAATGTTTATGACATCACCGTTAGTGCTAGTGATGGCAGTTTAAGCGCATCCCAAGCAGTGGCAATCACAGTAACTGATGTAAATGAAGCACCCACTATTACCAGTGCAACTACAGCCAACTTTGCTGAAAATGGCACTGGTACTGCTTACACCGTTACAGCTACAGACCCAGATGCTGGAACCACCTTTACCTATAGCCTATCGGGAACTGACGCAGGACTGTTTAATATAAACAGCACCACGGGAGCAGTTACCTTCCAAACCGCACCCAACTTTGAAACTCCCACTGATGCTGGTAGTAACAATGTTTATGACATCACCGTTAGTGCTAGTGATGGCAGTTTAAGCGCATCCCAAGCAGTGGCAATCACAGTAACTGATGTAAATGAAGCACCCACTATTACCAGTGCAACTACAGCCAACTTTGCTGAAAATGGCACTGGTACTGCTTACACCGTTACAGCTACAGACCCAGAGGGAACTGCTCTTACCTATAGCCTATCAGGAACTGACGCAGGTCTATTTAATATAAACAGCACCACGGGAGCAGTTACCTTCCAAACCGCACCCAACTTTGAAACTCCCACTGATGCTGGTGGTAACAATGTTTATGACATCACCGTTAGTGCTAGTGATGGCAGTTTAAGCGCATCCCAAGCAGTGGCAATCACAGTAACTGATGTAAATGAAGCACCCACTATTACCAGTGCAACTACAGCCAACTTTGCTGAAAATGGCACTGGTACTGCTTACACCGTTACAGCTACAGACCCAGAGGGAACTGCTCTTACCTATAGCCTATCAGGAACTGACGCAGGTCTATTTAATATAAACAGCACCACGGGAGCAGTTACCTTCCAAACCGCACCCAACTTTGAAACTCCCACTGATGCTGGTAGTAACAATGTTTATGACATCACCGTTAGTGCTAGTGATGGCAGTTTAAGCGCATCCCAAGCAGTGGCAATCACAGTAACTGATGTCAATGAAGCACCCACTATTACCAGTGTAAATACAGCCAACTTTGCTGAAAATGGCACTGGTACTGCTTACACCGTTACAGCTACAGACCCAGAGGGAACTGCTCTTACCTATAGCTTATCGGGAACTGACACAGGACTGTTTAATATAAACAGCACCACGGGAGCAGTTACCTTCCAAACCGCACCCAACTTTGAAACTCCCACTGATGCTGGTAGTAACAATGTTTATGACATCACCGTTAGTGCTAGTGATGGCAGTTTAAGCGCATCCCAAGCAGTGGCAATCACAGTAACTGATGTAAATGAAGCACCCACTATTACCAGTGCAACTACAGCCAACTTTGCTGAAAATGGCACTGGTACTGCTTACACCGTTACAGCTACAGACCCAGAGGGAACTGCTCTTACCTATAGCCTATCGGGAACTGACGCAGGTCTATTTAATATAAACAGCACCACGGGAGCAGTTACCTTCCAAACCGCACCCAACTTTGAAACTCCCACTGATGCTGGTAGTAACAATGTTTATGACATCACCGTTAGTGCTAGTGATGGCAGTTTAAGCGCATCCCAAGCAGTGGCAATTACAGTAACTAATGTAAATGAAGCACCTGCTATTACCAGTGCAACTACAGCTAACTTTGCTGAAAATGGCACTGGTACTGCTTACACCGTTACAGCTACAGACCCAGAGGGAACTGCTCTTACCTATAGCCTATCGGGAACTGACGCAGGACTGTTTAATATAAACAGCACCACGGGAGCAGTTACCTTCCAAACCGCACCCAACTTTGAAACTCCCACTGATGCTGGTAGTAACAATGTTTATGACATCACCGTTAGTGCTAGTGATGGCAGTTTAAGCGCATCCCAAGCAGTGGCAATCACAGTAACTGATGTAAATGAAGCACCTGCTATTACCAGTGCAACTACAGCCAACTTTGCTGAAAATGGCACTGGTACTGCTTACACCGTTCTAGCTACAGACCCAGATGCTGGAACCACCTTTACCTATAGCCTATCGGGAACTGACGCAGGACTGTTTAATATAAACAGCACCACGGGAGTGGTGACCTTCCAAACCGCACCCAACTTTGAAACTCCCACTGATGCTGGTGGTAACAATGTTTATGACATCACCGTTAGTGCTAGTGATGGCAGTTTAAGCGCATCCCAAGCAGTGGCAATTACAGTAACTAATGTAAATGAAGCACCTGCTATTACCAGTGCAAATACAGCCAACTTTGCTGAAAATGGAACCGGTACTGCTTATACCATTCTAGCTACAGACCCAGAGGGAACCACCTTTACCTATAGCCTATCAGGAACTGACGCAGGTCTATTTAATATAAACAGCACCACGGGAGCAGTTACCTTCCAAACCGCACCCAACTTTGAAACTCCCACTGATACTGGTGGTAACAATGTTTATGACATCACCGTTAATGCTAGTGATGGCAGTTTAAGCGCATCCCAAGCAGTGGCAATCACAGTAACTGATGTAAATGAAGCACCCACTATTACCAGTGCAAATACAGCTAACTTTGCTGAAAATGGCACTGGTACTGCTTACACCGTTCTGGCTACAGACCCAGATGCTGGAACCACCTTTACCTATAGCTTATCGGGAACTGACGCAGGACTGTTTAATATAAACAGCACCACGGGAGCAGTTACCTTCCAAACCGCACCCAACTTTGAAACTCCCACTGATACTGGTAGTAACAATGTTTATGACATCACCGTTAATGCTAGTGATGGCAGTTTAAGCGCATCCCAAGCAGTGGCAATCACAGTAACTGATGTAAATGAAGCACCCACTATTACCAGTGCAAATACAGCTAACTTTGCTGAAAATGGCACTGGTACTGCTTACACCGTTCTAGCTACAGACCCAGATGCTGGAACCACCTTTACCTATAGCTTATCGGGAACTGACGCAGGACTGTTTAATATAAACAGCACCACGGGAGCAGTTACCTTCCAAACCGCACCCAACTTTGAAACTCCCACTGATGCTGGTGGTAACAATGTTTATGACATCACCGTTAATGCTAGTGATGGCAGTTTAAGCGCATCCCAAGCAGTGGCAATCACAGTAACTGATGTCAATGAAGCACCCACTATTACCAGTGCAAATACAGCCAACTTTGCTGAAAATGGCACTGGTACTGCTTACACCGTTACAGCTACAGACCCAGAGGGAACTGCTCTTACCTATAGCTTATCAGGAACTGACGCAGGACTGTTTAATATAAACAGCACCACGGGAGCAGTTACCTTCCAAACCGCACCCAACTTTGAAACTCCCACTGATGCTGGTAGTAACAATGTTTATGACATCACCGTTAGTGCTAGTGATGGCAGTTTAAGCGCATCCCAAGCAGTGGCAATCACAGTAACTGATGTAAATGAAGCACCCACTATTACCAGTGCAACTACAGCCAACTTTGCTGAAAATGGAACCGGTACTGCTTATACCATTCTAGCTACAGACCCAGAGGGAACCACCTTTACCTATAGCCTATCAGGAACTGACGCAGGTCTATTTAATATAAACAGCACCACGGGAGCAGTTACCTTCCAAACCGCACCCAACTTTGAAACTCCCACTGATACTGGTGGTAACAATGTTTATGACATCACCGTTAATGCTAGTGATGGCAGTTTAAGCGCATCCCAAGCAGTGGCAATCACAGTAACTGATGTAAATGAAGCACCCACTATTACCAGTGCAAATACAGCCAACTTTGCTGAAAATGGCACTGGTACTGCTTACACCGTTCTAGCTACAGACCCAGATGCTGGAACCACCTTTACCTATAGCTTATCGGGAACTGACGCAGGACTGTTTAATATAAACAGCACCACGGGAGCAGTTACCTTCCAAACCGCACCCAACTTTGAAACTCCCACTGATGCTGGTAGTAACAATGTTTATGACATCACCGTTAGTGCTAGTGATGGCAGTTTAAGCGCATCCCAAGCAGTGGCAATTACAGTAACTAATGTAAATGAAGCACCTGCTATTACCAGTGCAACTACAGCCAACTTTGCTCAAAATGGAACCGGTACTGCTTACACCGTTCTAGCTACAGACCCAGATGCTGGAACCACCTTTACCTATAGCCTATCGGGAACTGACGCAGGACTGTTTAATATAAACAGCACCACGGGAGCAGTTACCTTCCAAACCGCACCCAACTTTGAAACTCCCACTGATGCTGGTAGTAACAATGTTTATGACATCACCGTTAGTGCTAGTGATGGCAGTTTAAGCGCATCCCAAGCAGTGGCAATTACAGTAACTAATGTAAATGAAGCACCTGCTATTACCAGTGCAACTACAGCCAACTTTGCTGAAAATGGAACCGGTACTGCTTACACCGTTCTAGCTACAGACCCAGATGCTGGAACCACCTTTACCTATAGCCTATCGGGAACTGACGCAGGACTGTTTAATATAAACAGCACCACGGGAGCAGTTACCTTCCAAACCGCACCCAACTTTGAAACTCCCACTGATGCTGGTAGTAACAATGTTTATGACATCACCGTTAGTGCTAGTGATGGCAGTTTAAGCGCATCCCAAGCAGTGGCAATCACAGTAACTGATGTAAATGAAGCACCCACTATTACCAGTGCAACTACAGCCAACTTTGCTGAAAATGGCACTGGTACTGCTTACACCGTTACAGCTACAGACCCAGATGCTGGAACCACCTTTACCTATAGCCTATCGGGAACTGACGCAGGTCTATTTAATATAAACAGCACCACGGGAGCAGTTACCTTCCAAACCGCACCCAACTTTGAAACTCCCACTGATACTGGTGGTAACAATGTTTATGACATCACCGTTAATGCTAGTGATGGCAGTTTAAGCGCATCCCAAGCAGTGGCAATCACAGTAACTGATGTAAATGAAGCACCCACTATTACCAGTGCAACTACAGCCAACTTTGCTGAAAATGGAACCGGTACTGCTTACACCGTTCTAGCTACAGACCCAGATGCTGGAACCACCTTTACCTATAGCCTATCGGGAACTGACGCAGGTCTATTTAATATAAACAGCACCACGGGAGCAGTTACCTTCCAAACCGCACTCAACTTTGAAACTCCCACTGATGCTGGTAGTAACAATGTTTATGACATCACCGTTAGTGCTAGTGATGGCAGTTTAAGCGCATCCCAAGCAGTGGCAATTACAGTAACTAATGTAAATGAAGCACCTGCTATTACCAGTGCAACTACAGCCAACTTTGCTGAAAATGGAACCGGTACTGCTTACACCGTTCTAGCTACAGACCCAGATGCTGGAACCACCTTTACCTATAGCCTATCGGGAACTGACGCAGGACTGTTTAATATAAACAGCACCACGGGAGCAGTTACCTTCCAAACCGCACCCAACTTTGAAACTCCCACTGATACTGGTAGTAACAATGTTTATGACATCACCGTTAATGCTAGTGATGGCAGTTTAAGCGCATCCCAAGCAGTGGCAATCACAGTAACTGATGTAAATGAAGCACCCACTATTACCAGTGCAAATACAGCTAACTTTGCTGAAAATGGCACTGGTACTGCTTACACCGTTCTAGCTACAGACCCAGATGCTGGAACCACCTTTACCTATAGCTTATCGGGAACTGACGCAGGACTGTTTAATATAAACAGCACCACGGGAGCAGTTACCTTCCAAACCGCACCCAACTTTGAAACTCCCACTGATGCTGGTGGTAACAATGTTTATGACATCACCGTTAATGCTAGTGATGGCAGTTTAAGCGCATCCCAAGCAGTGGCAATCACAGTAACTGATGTCAATGAAGCACCCACTATTACCAGTGCAAATACAGCCAACTTTGCTGAAAATGGCACTGGTACTGCTTACACCGTTACAGCTACAGACCCAGAGGGAACTGCTCTTACCTATAGCTTATCAGGAACTGACGCAGGACTGTTTAATATAAACAGCACCACGGGAGCAGTTACCTTCCAAACCGCACCCAACTTTGAAACTCCCACTGATGCTGGTAGTAACAATGTTTATGACATCACCGTTAGTGCTAGTGATGGCAGTTTAAGCGCATCCCAAGCAGTGGCAATCACAGTAACTAATGTAAATGAAGGACCCGCTGTACCCACCGTAACAATTGCTGCTACAGATCCCTATGCTGCTGAAATTCAAACACCTAGATTCAACAAAGGTCAATTTACATTTACCTTGTCAGAAGCGGCTCCAGTAGGAGGAATTGCAGTCAACTACACGGTCAGTGGAACCGCTACTGATGGGGAAGATTACACACTTCTACCTGGCACAGTCACAATTGCTGGTGGACAAACCACAGCGGTTGTCGATGTCTTGCCGATAAATGATGCTATCATAGAAGGTAATCAAAGCGTTATTCTCAGTCTCACAGATGGAGCCACCTATGACCTGGGTGCTACTACCGGAGCTACTGTAACCATAGTTGATGGTGCTGTAGGGGATATTGATGGTAACGGAGTCTTTACTGGATCCGATGCATTCCTAATTAACCGGTTTTTAGCGGAACGGAATAATCCTAACCGTAACTCCATCCTAGAAACTACCTTCGCTCGGTTCCCTAGTGAAACCGTGGGATCCACCAATACTACCGGAGCTACACTTGCCAATGGGATTGAAGCACAGTTAAGCCTCTTTGATATTGACGGAAATTCAACAACTTCGCCAGGAGATATTTTCTTGATGAACCAATACTTGTTATTGGGGAGCAACCCGAACCGCAATCAAATCTTTCAGCTGGTTGCATCTGCTTTTGGATCAGAACTCAATGGTCCTAATAATACAGGCGACGAACTCAATCAAGCTTTAAGTAACTTAATAGGTACTAACATCTAGAAGTGTAAGTTCCTAGAGTTAAGTAGGGAGGCACAATTATTTGTAGGATGGGTTAGGTAACCAGTGGGGCGTTGGGTTTCGTTCCTCAACCCAACCTACGTTCATCTTATGTTTAATTCCACTCACCCACTTAGCAGGTTGCTGACCGTAGGAAGTTATGTCAATCGCTAAAACCTTTCCTTGTTTAGTTTTAACTAGGCTTGGGTAGGTTTTGGTAAGTTTCTAAGAGCGGATTTTGTGGTTTTACAATGTAAACAAATAATAAAATTAACACCACATGCTCTGGAAATGCTACCATAGTTCTGTTAATGCTGCAATAATGATATCCGAAACCTTATATACCCATGTGTAGTCCGTACACACTATAATCTTGGAAACATTAGTTTGCTTAGACTATATTCCTAGAGACCGGCAAATTATGTTATGCTTGTGCTGATTTGTTATGATAACCGCTAATAATACACTGGAGATTTATGTCTACACCAAAACTAGTAATTACCCCCAAAATTCAAAGCGTTTCACCACGTAGTGGAAAGATTAATCTCGACTACCGACTGGAAAACTTTACAGATCCGGCTG
Organism: Cylindrospermopsis curvispora GIHE-G1; assembly: GCF_014489415.1. Taxonomy (NCBI): domain Bacteria; kingdom Bacillati; phylum Cyanobacteriota; class Cyanophyceae; order Nostocales; family Aphanizomenonaceae; genus Raphidiopsis; species Raphidiopsis curvispora. The sequence goes on along the minus strand of NZ_CP060822.1, from coordinate 1,872,786 downwards.
TGTCTTCAGCAGGTATAGAGGTTTACTTTAGCAGTGAAATTCAAATTGATGTAAATGCTATCACTATTGGTGATAATACAGGGACAGTTCCCTTAAATGGAAGAATAACAGGTACTGATACGGGCAATGCTGATAGTGATAGCAGTACGGGGAATTTTGTGCTGCTAACCTTTCAAAATTTAACTACATCTGCAACTAATAAATCATTTATTAATATTCCCTTTGTAACAACCAGTACATTTGATGGCCAGGCAACAGTTAATTTTATTGCTCGTAGCAGTAATTCTAGCCTCACAGTAGATCCTATTGCTCCCGTTGCGATCAATAACCAGGTCACCGCTATTCTGGAAGTTGGACCCGGTCAAACTTATACAACAATTCAAGCAGCCATTGATGCTGCCAGCAACGGTGATGTAATTAGGGTGCTATCCGGTGTATACAATGAAAACGTGACTATAAATAAGTCGGTTACACTGGAAGGTCCCAATAAAGGAATTAGACCAACTATACCGGATATTAACTTAACTGGTGGTATTAATATCAATCAGGGATACCGTACTAACCCAGAAGCTTGGATTAAGGGCACTGTTACTGTAACAGCAGACAATGTTACTATTGATGGTTTCCGACTCAGAAATGAAAACGGTCCTTTGCAATGGACTAGTACACCAGATAACTTTAAACTACTCAACAACTACGTTACCGGGTATAACGCCAATAAGGGACCCCGTTTCGGAGATGCTAACAGCAACAACCCAACCGATCAAGTTACCGGTTGGCAGATTGATGCCAACTACATTGGTGGCTTATTGGGCGGTGGTGGCACGGGCGGGTCTATGTACTTAGCCGGACTCAGTAATTCAAGTATTAATAATAACACTTTTTGGCGCCCTCGTGCTGCCCACCTATACCTGGCATCTCTCACCAATGTTACCATAGATGGTAATAAGTTCTATCACGGACTGCACGCTGGTGGTGCCGATTTTGACGGATTTGGGAAATTTTTTAGCGGGACTGGCTATGGTTACGGTGGCTATGGTGGCTATGGTGGTAGTTATGGTGGTGGCTATGGTCGTAACTATTGGTTAGAACTCAAGGGGAGAAATGATACTGTTAATATCAAAAATAATATTGGTGAATACAACAGCGGTGGTATTCAGCTTTATGGTGAAGTGAATGATCCCTTCGTATTCAAGAAAGTCACCATAGAGAAGAATACCTTTCCTGCTAATAACTTTATTAATGCTTATACTCAAGCCTCTAACAATAATTTATCCGGTCTGATTCCTGCTGTCATGGCAACTGCTAGGGTTGTGAATGGGGGTCCTTCCGGTAGTGATTTAGTGATCCGTGATAATAAGATCACAATGGATCTAGCTCAAGTCAAATACAATAAAGACCACAAATCTTCTTTAGAGGTGCGGGGTAACTTCAACGGTGTGACCATTGAAAACAACACTTTGACTCCAACAGGTACCAATGGAGGTGTTAATTTAATCACAGGTCTGAACCTTTACGGTAGTTTGCCGGGACAGGTGTCGGTCAAAAATAACGAGTTTTTCGGTGAAGGTGGAATTCGTCAAACTGCTAGTTATTACGGTATTGATGTAAATCCCACTTTTACTGGCTATGGAACCTATAATAGCAATCTCAACATCCAAAACAACACCATTAGAAACTGGGAAGTTGGGGTTGTCTTACGTGACGCAGCCCAGATTACTGCAAACAGTATTAATATAGCGGGAAATAACTTCATTAATAATTCAAGGAACGTCTTCGATGGTATTGACCCCACTATAACAGCATCCCAGGTCCTTTCCTATCTAGAAAACCAACAGCAGGGAGCTACCTTAGGAACAGTATCAGCAAGTGACAACTTGTCCAATACGGACAACGTAGGTATTAGACAGTATAGTATTTCCAGTGGAAACGAGAGTGGATTTTTCAGCATCAATTCTAGTAGTGGACAAATTACTTTGACATCAGCAGGTATATCAGCTGCTGCTAACAACTTTGAAAGTTTACCTAACACCTTCACCCTTGGGATTACAGTCACAGATGGAGGTGGACTAACTGCCACTAACACAGTGACCCTAAGGGTTACCAATGTTAATGAAGCACCTGGCTTTGCCAGTGCTACTGCCACCTTCCCTGCTGCAGAAAACAGCACCACTGTGGGAATCATCTCCGCTGCTGCAGATCCAGATGCAGGTGATACCCTTACCTACACCCTTTCTGGTGTAGATGTGGACAAGTTCAATATTGATAATACGACCCGGTCACTGACCTTTAAAACTGCCCCTGATTTTGAAGCACCAGGTAGTGCAGCGAGAACCAACACTTACAGTGTGACCGTTACCGCCACCGATAGTGGAGGCCTAACTGCTACTCAAACAGTTACTGTTAATGTCACCGATGTGGTGGAAGTCGGTAATCCGCCGGTAATTACTAGTAGCTCCACCTTCTCCGTGGCAGAAAACACCACAGCAGTGGGAAATATTACTGCCACTGATGCGGATGGTAACACACTGACCTACATCATTAGCGGGGGAGCAGACCAGAGCCTTTTCAACATCAATCGCAATACGGGAGTTTTGAGCTTTGTTACTGCTCCTAACTTTGAAGCACCAGGAGATGTAGGAAGCAATAACGTTTACAACGTACAAATTGGAGTTACGGATGGTAACAATACAGTCACCCAGGACTTAATTATCACTGTTACCAATGTTAATGAAGCACCTAGCTTTGCTACTCCCACTGCCACTTTCCCTGTAGAGGAGAATAGCGCTACTGTAGGAATCATTTTTGCTGCTACAGATCCAGATGCAGGTAATACCCTTACCTACACCCTCTCGGGAGCAGATGTGGCTAAGTTCAATATTGATAATACAACCCGGTCACTGACTTTTAAAACTGCTCCTGATTTTGAAGCGCCAGGTAGTGTAGCAGGAACTAACACCTACAGTGTGACCGTTATAGCCACCGATGGAGGGGGCCTAACTGCTACCCAAGCAGTTACTGTTAACGTCACCGATGTGGATGATACCCCTCCTGATCCTCCCCAAATTATCAATTTCAGAGATGATGTAGCGCCAGTTACAGGAACCTTTGGCAACGGTACTACCACAGATGATCTCACCCCGACCCTGAATATCAAAGCGGAAGCAGGCAGTTCCGTACGCGTGTTCCGTGATGGTCTTACCTATGGTGATGCTACTGCTGCCAACACTCCTGGGGATTATACCTTCACCACTGCTAACCTGGCTCCAGGAACTACTTACAGTTTCACTGCCCAGGCTACGGATGCTGCGGGTAATGTCAGCCCTCTTTCCAACTCATTTACTCTGACTGTTGGTCTGCCTGGCTATCAGCAGTATAACTTTACTTATCGTTACGGTAATGGCGATAGCTACAGTGGTTATGTCTATGCTCCAGTGGGAACCTACAACCAAGGTCAAAACATACCTGTTTCCAATCGGAATGAAACTGGTCAAACAGGATCCTACACCATTGACTCTTTTGGAGAAATTACCACTGACAGTTCGTTTAACAACCTGGTTTACCTTACCAGCTACAATGACGCTGATACGGGATTTGGAACAACAACTAATATATGGCCGCCACAGGGTACAGTTAGTGGTTTCTCTGGTTTGGGTTCAGAATATGGTTTTGCATACGATGCTAACTTTTTCAGCTCTGACCCTTATTTTAGCAACTTCTTTGAAGCCGATATAAGAAGTAATAATGTCTTCTTTGAATTTACTTATTATTATGGCAAAGATACAAATAATGACTATTACAAGGGCTATGGCTATGCCAGTCGAGATTACATTGTTGCTATAGGAGATTACATTAAGGGTCCAGATGGATATGCTATATATTCAAACTCTAATGATACGGTTAAGACTGGTTATTATAAAGTCACTTCTGTTCGGGATACCTCTGATTTTGGTTTAAGGAACATTAACACTTATATTTGGGTTAATGAGTATTTTGATATTCAAACTGACCAAGATGGAATTGGCACAGGAGGCTATGGAAAAGCTGATTATGTGTGGGCCTATGGTGGTAGAGGTTTAGGTAGCGAAGAAGGCTATGCCTATAATTTAGGATTTGAGGATGGTGATAATCAGTTTAATCAGATCAATTCCGCAGATATTGCTACCACCAAGACTTTTCTTTCTATTCGTAACCCAGGGAATGCATGGCTGCAAGCTGGTTTTGAAGGCAATGAAGGAACCTCCACAAACTACACCTTTGAAGTTGTCCGCCAGGGTAACCTTAATTCAGCTGTGAGTGTCAACTGGAATACTCAAAGCTTCTTCTCCCCGAACGATCCGAATGCTGATGCTAACGATTTTGTCGGTAGCACACTCCCTTCAGGAACGGTTAATTTTGCACCGGGGCAATCCACTGCTCCTTTGACTATCAGCGTTCAAGGGGATAATACCATTGAATTTGCAGAATCGTTTCAAGCTGTTATTGACAACCCAGATCCTACCTCAATCGCGCTTTTTCAAAACTATGCATCGTCCCTGATTCTAAATGATGATGGATGGTTATGGGGTTGGGGTTTTGGAGATCCCCACTTGGTAACCTTAGACGGGCTGGCCTATGACTTTATGGCAGTGGGCGAATTTGTTCTAGTAGAAACAACTGATGGGTCCGAAAACCCCTTCCAGGTGCAAGTCCGCTATGAACCTTATCCAGGATCAGAAGTGGTGTCTGTTACCACTCGTATGGCTGTCAAACTTGGTGAAAGACGTATTGAGTTACAGCTGGGTCCAGATCCGCTGTTAGTGGATGGATCAATTGTATCCATTGCTCCCACGGAAGCGGGCGTGGATATAAATGGTGATGGGACTTTGGATGTAGAGCGGAATGGTAACGTATACACCATTACCCTAAATGATTTGGGAGAGCAGGTTCGAGTAGAGATTTACGATGCCTTTATGGACGTAAATGTCTTAATTGTGGAAAGACCTGCAGTTATTAAGCGAGGATTTAGGGGATTACTGGGCAATCGCAACAACGATAGGGCAGATGATCTAACCGGGCGAGATGGCACCCCCTATCCTCAGCCAGTCAGTTTTCAGAATCTTTACGGGCCCTTTGCCGATAGTTGGCGGGTAGATAGGGTAGGCACAAACAATGGAAAGGATTCTCTCTTCTCCTATGGTGTGGGAGAAGAAGTGGGCAGTTTTAACCGCAGTAATTTCCCTCAAGGCGTTATTGACCTGAACCAAGTTCCTACGGATTTATTAGCAGCAGCAGTGCGTGCTGCTGCGGGAATTACCGATCCTATATTAAAGGATGCGGCCATTTATGATTACCTCTTAACAGGAGAAAGATCTTTTATTGCAGCTGCAGAGGTTTTCCCGGATAAACCCAAAGATGATACCGACCCGACTCTTGCTCGAGTTATTACTTCCGTTGGTGTAGCGGCTACTCCATTATCTATTACAGAAGGAAATAGCGCTTCACAAGATGTTACCTTCCGGGTGTGGCGCACCAACCCCAGTGGTAATCTCACAGTGGACTACAGATTGGAGGGGTCCATTAATGCTGATGATTTATCTCCTGGTACTCCATTGTCTGGTTTAATCAACTTTGCAGATGGGGAAACGGAAAAGCTGGTGAAGGTCACCGTATTAGGAGACACTCTCATTGAAACTGATGAACAATTAGTAATGAGGATAGAGACTCCTAATATAGGCTCAGTAATGGTAGCAGCGGGACAAGCAGCAACAACTATTATTAGTGATGACTTGCCACCAGTAACCATTAGGGTGATTGCTGGAAATGACACTTTGAATGCAGCTGAAAAAGCAGCGGGTGCTGTTATTACGGGAACTGCAACCGGACTAGCTCAGGTACAAGTCACCATTGCTGGACAAAGGAAAACAGTAAATGTCATTGATGGAAACTGGACTGCTAATTTTACACCCCAGGAGTTGCCAGGAGATGGTTCATACAGTGTTGAGGCCATTGGCATTGCTCAGTCCGGATCCCAAACCATCCCAGCTTCTCGTACTCTGTTATTAGATACCACCCCACCCAACGCCCCTGTCATTAATCCGGTTACAGGTGACGATATCATCAACCCTGCAGAAAGATCAAGTGGCATTACCATTACAGGAACTGCAGAGGCCAACTCCCGAGTTCGGTTGACCTTTGGTAATGTGACACGCACGGTCACCGCGATTAATGGCCAGTGGTCAGTGAATATTAGCGCGGGTGAATTACCTAGTGAAGGGATACTTTCTTTACTGGCAACTGCCACAGATACTGCTGGTAATACCAGTGCACCGATCGCACGGGAAGTGAGATTTAATAGGGCTCCCAGCTTTGCCAATACCACTGCTACGTTCTCCACTGCAGAAAACAGCACTACTGCGGGAATAATTACTGCTGCTACCGATCCAGATGCGGGAGATACCCTCATTTATACCCTTTCTGGAGCAGATGGGGACAAGTTTAACATAGACTCTTCTACCCGCTTACTCAGCTTTAAAACTCCCCCTGATTTTGAGGCCAAAGGTAGTGCAGCAGGAGCTAATGCTTATAGTGTGACCGTCACCGCCACTGATCGTGGGGGGCTAACTGCCACCCAAGCAGTTACCGTTAACGTCACCGATGTGGTGGAAATTGGCAACCCACCAGTGATAACCAGTGGATCCACTTTCCCCATCGCAGAAAACAGCACCACAGTGGCAACTATTATGGCCACAGATGTAGAAAGTAGCACCCTTAATTACAGCATTAGCGGGGGAGTAGACCAGAACTTGTTCGCCATCGACCCCACTACGGGAGCTCTGAGATTTGTTACTGCTCCTAACTTTGAAGCCCCGACAGATGTAGGAGCTGATAATCGCTACAACCTGCAGATCCAAGTCAAAGATAGTGATAATAACACGGTTACCAAGGACTTGATTATCACTGTTACTGGCGTTAATGAAGCACCTAGCTTTAATGCTCCTACCGCTACCTTATCAGCTGGTGAAAACACGATCCTTGTGGGAACTGTAGCTGCCACCGATCCAGATAGGGAAGATACCCTCACCTACACCCTTTCCGGTGCAGATGCAGGCAAGTTCGATATTGATTCTACCACCCAGTTTTTAAGCTTCAAGACTGCTCCTAATTTTGAAGCACCAGGTAGTGCAGGAGGGAACAACACCTACAACGTGACCGTTACCGCTAGGGATGGTGCTGGCTTAACCACTAACCAAGCAGTTACCATTAATGTTACCAACGTTAATGAAGCGCCCAGGTTTGCTACTCCCACTGCTACTTTCTCCAGAGCGGAAAACACGACCACGGTAGAAATCATCACGGCTACCGATCCAGATGGAGGCGACACCCTTACCTACAGCCTTTCCGGTGCAGATGAGGGCAAGTTTAATATAGACTCCTCTACCCGCTTACTCAGCTTTAAAACTCCTCCTGATTTTGAAGCACCAGGTAGTGCAGCGGGAACCAATACCTACAGGGTGACTGTTACTGCCAAGGATGCTGCTGGCTTGACTGCTACCCAAGAAGTTACCGTAAATGTCACTGATGTGGTGGAAAATGGCAATCCACCGTTGATAACCAGCCCCTCCACCTTCTCCATTGCAGAAAACAGCACGGCAGTGGGAACTATTATTGCCACTGATGCAGATAGTAATACCCTGACCTACAGCATTAGCGGGGGAGCGGACCGGAGTTTGTTCACCATCAATGCTAATACGGGAGCTTTGAGCTTTGTTAATGCTCCTAACTTTGAAGCACTGGGAACTGATAACATTTACAACGTGCAAATCGGAGTTACGGATGGCGTCAATCCTGTGACCCAGGACTTGATTATCACTGTCACTAACGTTAATGAAGCACCCAGCTTTACCAATACTACTGCCACTTTCCCTGTAGCGGAGAATAGCACTACTGTAGGAACCATCGCTCCTGCTACCGACCCAGATGCAGGCGACACCCTTACCTACACCCTATCGGGAGCAGATGGGGACAAGTTCAATATAGACTCCTCTACCCGCTTACTCAGCTTTAAAACTGCCCCCAACTTTGAAGTACCAGGTAGTGCAGCGGGAACCAATGCTTACAGTGTGACCGTCACCGCCACCGATGGTGGGGGCCTAACCACCACCCAAGCAGTTACCGTGAATGTCACCGATGTCCAGGAAGTCGGCAATCCACCGGTGATAACTAGTAGCTCCACCTTCTCTGTGACAGAAAACAGCACGGCAGTGGCAATAATAGTTGCCACTGATGCGGATGGTAATACCTTGACCTACAGCATCAGTGGGGGAGCAGACCGGAGTTTGTTCACCATCAATGGCACTACGGGAGCTTTGAGCTTTGTTACTGCTCCTAATTTTGAAGCACCAGGAGATGTAGGAAGCAATAACGTTTACAACGTACAAATTGGAGTTACGGACGGTAATAATCCAGTCACCCAGGACTTGATTATCAATGTTACTAACATTAACGAAGCACCTACAGACCTGACCCTATCAGCTACTACCATTGCAGAAAATCAAGCAATTGGCACAGTGGTGGGTAACTTCTCTACCACAGACCCGGATGCTGGCAACACCTTTACCTATAGCCTAGTTACAGGAGCAGGTGCTACCGATAACAGTTTCTTCACCATAGATGGTGGTCAACTAAAAACTGCTGCTGCCTTTGACTTTGAAAACAAGAACAGCTACAGCATTAGAGTTCGTAGCACCGACCAAGGTGGACAGTTCTTTGAGAAACAGTTAACCATTAATGTCACCAACGTTAATGAAGCACCCACCTTCCCTACTCCCACTGCTACCTTCAACACACCTGAAAACAGCACTAATGTAGGAACCATCGCTCCTGCTACCGACCCAGATGGGGGGGATATTCTTAACTACACCCTATCGGGAGCAGACGCAACCAAGTTTAATTTTAATACCATTACTCGCGCCCTTAGCTTTAAAACTCCCCCTGATTTTGAAGCGCCAGGTAGCAACACCTACAGTCTGACCATTACCGCCACCGATGTTAGGGGTTTAAACGCTACCCAGACAGTTACCGTTAATGTTACCGGTATTAATGAAGCACCCAGCTTTGCCAATGCCACTGCCACTTTCTCTACAGCGGAAAACAGCACTACTGTAGGAACCATCGCTCCTGCTACCGATCCGGATGCGGGTGACACCCTTACCTACAGCCTTTCCGGAGCAGATGCGGACAAGTTCAACATTGATAACCGGTCACTGACCTTTAAAACTCCCCCTGATTTTGAGGCGAAAGGTAGTGCAGCGAGAACCAACACTTACAGTGTGACCGTTACCGCCACCGATAGTGGAGGCCTAACTGCTACTCAAACAGTTACTGTTAATGTCACTAATGTGGTGGAAGTCGGTAATCCGCCGGTAATTACTAGTAGCTCCACCTTCTCCGTGGCAGAAAACACCACAGCAGTGGGAAATATTACTGCCACTGATGCGGATGGTAACACACTGACCTACATCATTAGCGGGGGAGCAGACCAGAGCCTTTTCAACATCAATCGCAATACGGGAGTTTTGAGCTTTGTTACTGCTCCTAATTTTGAAGCACCAGGAGATGTAGGAAGCAATAACGTTTACAACGTACAGATTGGAGTTACGGACGGTAATAATCCAGTCACCCAGGACTTGATTATCAATGTTACTAACATTAACGAAGCACCCACAGACCTGACCCTATCAGCTACTACCATTGCAGAAAATCAAGCAATTGGCACAGTGGTGGGTAACTTGTCTACCACAGACCCGGATGCTGGCAACACCTTTACCTATAGCCTAGTTACGGGAACAGGTTCTATCGATAATAGTTCCTTTACCATAGATCGTGGTCAACTAAAAACTGCTGCTGCCTTTGACTTTGAAACCAAGAACAGCTACAGTATTAGAGTTCGCAGCACCGACCAAGGTGGACAGTTCTTTGAGAAACAGTTAACCATTAATGTCACCAATGAAAATGAACCACCTGTTTTCTCTGCTGTCTCCTTCCCTGTTCGTGAAAATAGTAAATTAGTTGGTAGAATCAGTGTTCAAAATCCGGAACCGGAAGACGTTATTACCTTTGCCCTAGCAGGAGTTGATGCTAAATTGCTGTCCATTGATTCCCAAGGTAACTTGACGTTTAATAAAGCACCAGACTTTGAAAAACCCGAGGATGCGGGCAAGAATAATATTTATCAAGTACAAGTTACAGTCGGAGATGGTAACACCCCTCCCGTAACCCAAGATATCGATATCAAGGTTGAAGATGTCAATGAAGCACCCGCTGCTATTGGTGACTTTTTAGCCATTGTTGGAGATACTAGCGGATCCATTGAACCTTTGAAGAACGATACTGATCCTGATAGCGGTGATAAACTGAAAATTATTGGCGTAACCGATGGTAAACAGGGCAAGGTTGAAATCATTGGTGATCAGCTAAAATACACCCTCTTAGATGCTGCATACACAGGAGATGATGTTTTTAGCTATACTATCTCTGACCAAGGAAATTTAACAGCAACCGCAAACGTCAAGGTTAATGTGACGGGAACAAAAGTTGTAGTAAATTCGGGCGTAATAACAGATGTCCAACCTGGTGACCCCTTAATTCCTTCAGAAGCTGGTTCCCTATCTGGTATTGTTAATAATGTGTCCTTCAATTTCCGTGCTGGCTACAATCCAACTCAAGCAAGGGATATTCTGCAAAGAACTTTAGTTAGCACTGATGCAGCCTTTAATAACCTATTTGGTCTTTATGAAATAGATAATGCTACAGGTACAGTTAATGGCATCGCTCCAGGACAACCTGGCTATGCTAGGGCTGCTTTAAACAGAGCAGTATCTAGTTTTGCAGTACGAGCTGGGGGTTCGGGAAATGGCATAACTGGAAATGTGGTTGTGGGCGGGGATAAATTTTACGCTCCCTTCGTCATTGCCAATGGTGGTAACTTGTTCGGTAGTATGCAGGATGCTATTAACACCTTCTTCCAACTCAATGCTGATAATAGTCGAGCCACCGCTGAAAACTATACCTCTTTCCCAGTTGCTTACTTTAGCTTTGGTGCAGCTAACCCAGATGGTGCAGCTCACATCAAGAGCTTTGGCAATAATATCTTTGGATTCGAAGATTTACCCGCTGGTGTAGGGGTCAATGATTACGACTTCAATGATACGGTCTTCTCCTTTGGTTAATATGTCGATGTTGGGTTTAATCAACCCAACTTTTTAAATCAATCAAAATCCCTAGTGCGATATATCTCCATAAGCGTTTATTGACAGAAGTAAAACCTAATAATCCTTGGTACTATGAATCCTCTAAAGCAACTCTTTAGAACTCGGAGAAGTCAACTCCACAATGGGAACTCTATTTTCAAATTCCCACCTGATAACTACCACATTTTTTTTGAGTCACGCATTAAGCGATCGCATTTTATTCTAACTCAAATTAAGAGAGCGATTGCGAAGCACTCCCTATGGGAGCTCGCCAATTAACCGTGATTGGTTGAATCACCCCACACCTGGAGACTGTCCGTGGGGGAGACCGGGAATTCATTCCCGGTCTCAAAGCTCAAGTCGGTTTTCAACCGACTGGTTTTGTACTGGGTGATTTGTGGCGTATCGAGTTCAGGATTCATCTAAATCTGTTTCTAATAGTCTAATTGTAGTTTTGTTTAAATGATGTATTTTTTGATTGTTAACATAATCTATAGCCACGGACAATTGAGATGATTAGCCTTCCCGGTTAAATAACCATAGACTTGACTTTCTATATCGTGACTAATTAAAGGCTCACGTTTTTAGTCGCCCAAAATATGTGATAATATAGCTGCCACAAAACCATAATTAAATTAACATCTTTATATTATATTTTAGTCGGTTTCAACCGACTTGAGCTTTGAGACAGTGAGTTGCGTCAGTTTCTCAAAGAACATTTGCCCGAATATATGATTCCCTTGGCATTTGTCATCCTCAACGCCTTTCCCCTGAATCCTAACGGAAAAATAGACCGTCGGGCCCTCCCCGTACCCAATTTAGCAGACAATCCCCAAACAGTCTTTGTAGCTCCCAGAAATCCCACAGAAGAAACCATTGCCCACATTATCGCCAACGTCTTAGGTCTAGAAAAGGTCGGGATTTATGATAACTTTTTTGAATTGGGAGGACATTCTTTATTAGCAACATCTGTAATATCTCGAATTCGAGAAAGTTTGTCTCTCCAACTTCCCTTGCGTTCCCTATTGGAAGCACCCACCATAGCTGAACTTAGTCAAGTAATAAATATTCATCAGCTAGAGGTACAGCAGGAGCGCGGAAGTGATATGACATTTAACACCTTACTACCTCTTGTCCCTCAAATACGAAACACATATATTCCACTCTCCTTTGCACAAGAGTCTATATGGCATTCACAGCAATTAACTCCTGATAGTTACGCTTACAATAGCTTTGTTACTTTACGTTTGACAGGCTCTGTTTCTGCAACTGTGTTGGAGTCCAGCTTCAATGAAATAATTCGTCGTCATGAAATACTACGCACGGCTTTTACTATAGTAGAAGGTCAACCTGTGCAAGTAATTACCCCATTTCTGACCATACCATTGGAGATTATAGACTTACAAAACCTACCTAATACAGAAAGAACATCTGAAGCTAAGAGACTCGCTGCGTTAGAATACGAGCATCATTTTGATCTAGGTTCAGTTCCTCTGATTAAGACAAAGTTATTGCAACTAAATCAAAAGGAATATTGGTTAACAATAAATATACACCATATCATCACAGATGGATGGTCATTAGGGCTTTTGTTGGAGGAGTTAGGAATACTCTATACAGCTTTCACCAATGGTTTATCTTCTCCTCTACCCGAATTACCTGTTCAGTATGCCGATTTTACCCTCTGGCAACATCAGCACTTTAATGAAAAGGTAATAGAAAAGCAGTTGGCCTATTGGGTAGAGAAATTAACCAATACCTCACAAATAGCTGATAATTTTTCTAACATTCCGCCACAGGTGAGTAGCAGTGCATCCGTTTATTCCATAGTTTTATCAGCCAGTATGGTTAGGTCAATTGAAGCCTTCAGTCTTGAGCAAAAAGTTACTATCTTTGTGATTATCATCACTGCTCTGAACATACTTTTGTTTAATTACAGCGGTAAAAACGATATTTTAGTAATGACAACAGTTGGTAATCGTAGTTCAGTGGAAACTGAAACAATGCTCGGTTGCTTCATCAACGATGTAATTTTGCACTCTCATTTCTCATCTGAGGAAACCGCACTTACTCTTCTAGAACAAGTCCAACAAACCCTCATAGAAGCAATCAACAATAAAGAAATTGCCTCTCGAACAGTCATTGACACTATCACCAGTAAACAACCACTGAATATCTCTGCATCCCTAACTATGTTACCCCCACAAAATTGGCATAACCGGATGTTGGATTTTGAATTTGTATCGATTAAGCGTGATCTGAGTTTATGGGATGAAGAAACTCCTTTAGAAATTTATGTTTCTTCACCTTCAGTAAATAATCCCACCATTGAAATTAAAGTTTTTTACAGCACGGAGCTATTTACAAATGATACTATAGAGTTTATGTTTACTTATTACCAAGAAATTCTCCAAAAAATTGTGCAAAATCCAAACAGACCAATTACCCAATTTGGATAATTACAATTCCATGCCTGTTTTAACTGCCAAATTACCTTGCTAACTGAAAATATTGAAATAAGTAGGGAGGCACAATTATTTGTATTTGTAGGATGGGTCTCGTTCCTCGACCCGTGCGGGCGTTGGGTTTCATACTTCAACCCAACCTACGTTCATCTTATATTTAATTTCACCCACCCACTTATACAGTCATAACTGTTACTATGTTAGATAACGACCCAACAGAATTAAAACAAAAACCCAGTTTTGCATCATCTTTATTTAAGTGGATTGGGGACCGCTCCAATCAGGAAGCAGAGAAAGCTCCCAGCATGAGCGTTTTTGTCCTCATCTGGATTGGCCAAGTATTATCTCTGGTTGGCTCTCGCATGACCAGTTTTGCTTTAAGTATTTGGCTTTACCAACATACTAATTCAGCCACCCAATTCACCCTCCTAATTCTATCAACGACTTTACCTACGATTATTATCTCTCCCATTGCGGGAGTAGTTGTTGACCGCTTTCCCCGACGCTGGATTATGATTATTAGTGACTTCTGTGCTGGTTTATGTACCCTAACCATTGCTTGGTTATTTATGAATAACCAGCTAGAAGTGTGGACTCTGTGCCTAATTAGCGCCTTTAATTCTAGCTTTAGTGCATTTCAAGCCCTCGCTTATTCTTCAGCTACCACATTATTAGTCCCAAAAGAACAACTGGGTCGCGCCAGTTCTATGACCCAAATTAGATTAGCTGTTGCAGAAATCCTCTCACCACTGGTAGCAACTGTACTCTTAGTGAGCGTTGAAATTCCCGGAGTGGTTCTCATTGATTTATCTACTTTGTGTTTTGCCTTGCTTTGCTTATTGGTCGTGAATTTCCCCGAAGTTAAAACCAAAGAAACTGAAACCGAGGAAGCTGGTTTATTCTCTTCATTCTGGCAAGAATTATCCTTTGGATGGCATTATTTTATCGAGAGACCTGGACTAATTGGCCTAGTCTTTCTTGTTGCAATCACCAACTTTCTTATTGGTGGTGCTGAAGCTCTCACCACACCTCTAGTTCTTTCCTTTGCTTCAACAGAAGCACTAGGTACAATCTCTTCCATAGCAAGCTCTGGAATGTTAGTTAGCAGTTTTATCATCAGCATCTGGGGAGGACCAAAGCGCCAAATCAACCTCATCTTTACCTCGATGTTTTTCTTAGGTATATTCTATATTGTAGCCGGGTTACGTCCTAACCCAATTCTGTTTACCATCTCGGATTTCTTTATATTTCTTATGGTCCCCATTGTTAATGGTGCAATCCAGGTAATTTATCAAAAGAAAGTTGCTCCAGAAGTGCAAGGAAAAGTCTTTGCCTTCCGCATAGCAGTTACTCAAGGTTTTCTACCCCTTTCTTTTCTGCTAGCAGGACCACTAGCTGATCAACTATTTGAACCCTTTATGCAAGCTGACGGACCAGCAGCAAACACCATTGGACAAATAATTGGTATTGGCCATGGTCGCGGTATTGGTTTAATGTTCGTCATCATGGGCCTATTTAGCATCCTTTTTACTTTCATTTGCTACTTTTATCCCCGTCTGCGTCTTGTAGAAGATGAGTTACCAGATACAAAGTTGGGTTGAGTTTAATACGAAACCCAACCTACGTTAATCTTATATTTAATTCCACTGAGCCACTTAATAATTTCTGATACTATATTGACATGGGGTAATTAACCCACATCTAATAAATTATGCGAACAGTCCGGTTATGGTAAGTAAAAAACCCAAACCTCAGAAAAAAAAGTCTTCCGACACCCTAAATAGAGACTGACACCGCCTCTTAGGAATGTTTATGACCGTCCACTTCTATAATAGCCCTTATGAGGTAGAAGTAGAAAAGGATCTAACCATCAGAAAACAACTGCTAGACATCATAGTCATTAAGAGATATAAAGACAGTGGATTCAATTTGTATCCAGCAGGTTTAGAAAACATGTCTAAACACAACCTAATCAGCTATAAGTCCATTCATGAATCATTCACAGTTTGGTCACTAATGGAACTAATAGGACACTATGTCAATTATCGGAAGCAAACAAGTAAATCCTTGTCGAACCTGCTACCAGAGGAGGATTACAGACTGTACGGATTAACAACCCACGAACCGACCCAATTAATGGGGAGATTAAAATGGAAAACTGTCAGTGAAGGGGTTTATGATATAGAATGTGTTAGCATGAACGTGAGACTGATAGTGCTGTCGAAAATACCCAAAAGTGTCAACAATGAGTTGTGGAGACTGTTTAGTGCGAGAGCAGAAGTGGTGGAAGAAGCGATTAGCCATTATCAAGAAAGTTATCGCAAGAGCGAGTATAGCATATTAATGCAACAACTATATGAGTTTTACTTAAAGGAGAAACTGCCAATGACATACACATTAGAGCAATTCAAAAAAGATTTTGTAATAAGTCACTTGAGAGAGATACCAACTGAAGAAGTGTTGAAGCAATATTCTCCCGAAGAGGTATTAAAGCAATATTCTCCCGAAGAGGTGTTAAAGCAATATTCTCCCGAAGAGGTGTTAAAGCAATATTCTCCCGAAGAGGTGTTAAAGCAATATTCTCCCGAAGAGGTGTTAAAGCAATATTCTCCTCAGGACCTCCTAGAAGGACTTTCACCAGAGACGCTACAGCACTTGGCAGTTATTCTGTCTCAATTGGGTGTCAACCAAATAAAAAATCAGGAGCAATGATATTGGGATCTTAAAACTGTCAACACACAACAACCGTTCTTGGGAACTCTATTTTCAAATTCCCACCTGATAATTACCACATTTTTTTTGAGTCCGCATTAAGCGATCGCATTTTATTTTAACTCGTAAGTAGGTGGCTGGAATTAAATATAAGATGAACGTAGGTTGAGTTTAATACGAAACCCAACAAACCCACGGGATATAAAGAATTACTCCTAACCAAGGAATGTGAGTGCTTCGCAATTGCCCTCCTCCAATTTAACACAATCAAGCTAGATCTACGGATACTGGAATATAGCGGAACCTCATCCAAGCGGATTGGGAATAAATTAGTGTAATAATTGCTGATACTATTGATACTATATTGACATGGGGTAATTAACCCACCCCACATCTGATGAATTATACCAACAGTCCGGTTATGGTAAGTAAAAAACTCAAACCTCAGAAAAAAAAGTCTTCCGACACCCTAAATAGAGACTGGCATCGCCTCTTAGGAATGTTTATGACCGTCCACTTCTATAATAGCCCTTATGAGGTAGAAGTAGAAAAGGATCTAACCATCAGAAAACAACTGCTAGACATCATAATCATTAAGAGATATAAAGACAGTGGATTCAATCTGTATCCAGCAGGTTTAGAAAACATGTCTAAACACAACCTAATCAGCTATAAGTCCATTCATGAATCATTCACAGTTTGGTCACTAATGGAACTAATAGGACACTATGTCAATTATCGGAAGCAAACAAGTAAATCCTTGTCGAACCTGCTACCAGAGGAGGATTACAGACTGTACGGATTAACAACCCACGAACCGACCCAATTAATGGGGAGATTAAAATGGAAAAGTGTCAGTGAAGGGGTTTATGATATAGAATGTGTTAGCATGAACGTGAGACTGATAGTGCTGTCGAAAATACCCAAAAGTGTCAACAATGAGTTGTGGAGACTGTTTAGTGCGAGAGCAGAAGTGGTAGAAGAAGCGATTAGCCATTATCAAGAAAATTACCGCAAGAGCGAGTATAGTATATTAATGCAACAACTATATGAGTTTTACATAAAGGAGAAACTGCCAATGACATACACATTAAAGCAATTCAAAAAAGATTTTGTAATAAGTCACTTGAGAGAGATACCAACTGAAGAAGTGTTAAAGCAATATTCTCCCGAAGAGGTGTTGAAGCAATATTCTCCCGAAGAGATCAAGCAATATTCTCCAAAAGAGCTGTTAAAGCAATATTCTCCCGAAGAGGTATTAAAGCAATATTCTCCCGAAGAGGTATTAAAGCAATATTCTCCCGAAGAGGTGTTGAAGCAATATTCTCCCGAAGAGATCAAGCAATATTCTCCAAAAGAGCTGTTAAAGCAATATTCTCCTCAGGACCTCCTAGAAGGACTTTCACCAGAGACGCTACAGCACTTGGCAGCTATTCTATCTCAATTGGGTGTCAACCAAATAAAAAATCAGGAGCAATGATATTGGGATCTTAAAACTATAAACACACAACAACCGTTCTTGGGAACTCTATTTTCAAATTCCCACCTGATAATTACCACATTTTTTTTGAGTCCGCATTAAGCGATCGCATTTTATTTTAACTCGTAAGTAAGTCTATTGAACCTTTATAACTTTATAAAGTGTTAGGAGAAAAAACCTACTCAAAAAACCTACTCATTGTAAACCTATATATTTGTGTGTTTGTAAAGAAAGTTTATAATCGGGTTTTTGTTGTAATAACTGCAAAATCAGAGCCAGTGATTTTGATGAACTATTCCACTCAGGTTGTAGGTAAACACACAAATCAGGGTGTGCGGATAAATGTTCTTGATAAAAATCAATTTCCTGACCAGTTTCTATAACTATTTTCGCTTCATTAGCTCTACTCCAAAACTGATTCTGTACTGGATATTTAGGGTTAATATGTTCCTTGGGAGATAGGGTGATCCAAGCTGATAAAGGAACTTCTTTCCAAAAAGATCCTGATGTTTCAATATTAACTTGTTTACCAGCATCTAACAAGGCCTCAACTAATTCAGGTAAATGCTTGTGAATGAATGGTTCTCCACCACTAATAACTATTCTCGGAGATTTTAGTTCTGCTAGAAGCTCACCAATGGTACGCTCAAATCGTGGTAAGTTTGCCCCACCATCCGCATAACCAGTGTCACACCAAGGACAGCTCAATGGACAACCAGACAAGCGAATAAAATCTACTAAAGAACCAGTCCAATATCCTTCACCTTGAACTGTACTCTGAAAAGTTTCATGAATGGGTAGCTTGATTTCTAAAATCGACATTTCTCTGGTTTTCTACTCATAAGGTGGATGACTATATTTTCTTACGAGAAAATATTCTCAAGTTTATTTTATACCAATAAAACTTACCTAAAACTACTCCAATTGAACTTTTAAGAAAAGTTGAGTTACTTGTATATATATTACAAAAATGAGTCAGTCCCAAGATTTGGAATTACACTGCAGGTACATCAGATAAATAGCATAATAATAAGGAGTCGAAGTTTATGATGATCTCCAAATCGCTTTCTAGAGTTGTTCAATTTCTCAGTGAAGCTTTTATGCGCATATTCAGCCCCACCGATGATGCTTATCCCATGACTGGTTTTCAACCTTTTACCGGTGTACCCTATAAGAGGGGTAGATTAGCATCCTGGTAAGTGGATATTACTACAGAACCGCGCTACGGTCTATAAACCAACTGGTTGAATGATCCTAGCGCTTTGACTTCTCTATCAAAAAGAAGCTTTGCCAATTGATGCTTCATAAGAACCACGCTATGGTCTGCAAACCTATCTGGATAAAACATAACATAAAATATAATAGCCCCTCCTCAAAAATGCGATCGCCTGTTATACTAGCTCTTGAGTGCTGCTAACCTAAACAGATGTCTAAATTGAGTATTCAGGAACGATTAAATCAACTACTACCTAAACTACAAGACTCCCGACTGTTGGGCAATCGTGGTATTGGCAATGAGATTGGTTTCTACGTTTTTGATTATGCTCCAGAAGATGAAATATATGTCCAAGAATATACTAAAATACTTATTTCGCAGTTAACTAGGGATCCAATAAATCTAGTCGTTAAAGAATTCAATCTGTATAATATAATCCTAGAGATATTACAAGAAAAAGGAATTCTCAATAAAGCTTTTATTGTAGAAGCGAAAGAAGGACACAAATCTCTCTGGAATAAAATCCAACCTATAGTTCGACCCGAAAAGGTGATTACTCAGATCCAAAACCATCTCCAAGGGAACGAACAATTAGTATTCCTGACTGGAGTTGGAGCGAGTTGGCCCCTAATTAGATCCCACAGTATTTTGAATGGTCTACAACCTTATCTTGACCACATTCCCTTAGTGCTGTTCTTTCCCGGATCCTATGATGGTCAAGAACTCTGTTTATTTAATACCTTTAAAAGTGATAACTATTATCGAGCTTTTGCTTTAATACCACATCATGGAGCTGTCTATGAACATTGCTGAACTGTTTGCCAAGGATATTAACCGCAGTATTAATGGTGTCATCAAGGTGGGACAGCAGGATGATACTAATATCCGTCAAGAGTTAGAAGAGTATGTAGTTACCGAAGAACTCAAAAAGCATTTTTATACCTTTTTTGGCAGATTTGCTGAATCAATTGAAAGTCCCACGGATAAGATGGGTGTGTGGATTTCCGGATTCTTTGGTTCTGGTAAATCTCATTTTTTGAAAATACTTTCCTATATACTAGAAAATCGTTCGGTGGGAAATAATCGGGCTTTAGATTACTTCGATTCCCAAAGAATTCCCGACCCATCCCTGTTGGCAAATATTGCCTTAGCAGCACAAACTCATTGTGATGTAATTCTCTTTAATATTGATTCTAAGGCCGATGCCAATAATAAAAATGACAAAGAAACCATTACCAAGGTATTCCAAAAAGTCTTTGACGACCATTTGGGATATTTTGGCACAACACCGGAAATTGCCCGGTTTGAACGTCAATTAGAAAGTAAAGGTAAGTATGAGCCCTTTAAAGAGGCTTTTTATCGCCAAACCAACCAATCCTGGGAAGAAACTCGAGAAGCTTGGGCTTTTTATCAAGATGATATTGTTGCTGCTCTAACCGTTAGCACAGGAATGAGTGGAGAACAGGCTAATCGCCTATTAGAGTTCAATGAGAAATATACTTTAAGTCCAGAAGAGTTTGCCAAAACAGTTAAAGAGTATTTACACACCAAGGGACCAAAACATCGCCTAGTTTTTATGGTAGATGAGGTAGGTCAGTATATTGGCGAAGATACCAAATTAATGCTCAATCTGCAAACAGTAGTGGAAGATTTGGGTATCCATTGTCAGGGAAGAGCTTGGGTGCTGGTCACATCCCAAGAAGCTATGGATGAAATCACCAAAAACAAAATCAAGGGGGAAGAGTTCTCTAAAATTATTGGACGTTTTCATCGTCCCCTGAATTTATCTTCTGCTAATACTGATGAGGTAATTAAATTACGGTTATTGTCTAAAACTGACGAAGCTAAAAAACGTTTGGAAGTCCTATATACAGAAAAAATTGCCATTCTCAGAAACCAAATCACCTTTAGGGACTCTGCGGATATACCAGGGTATAAAGATGCACAGGATTTTGTGGCAGCTTATCCGTTTATTCCCTATCAGTTTTATCTGTTGCAGAAGGTATTTACCCAAATTCGGTTAATGGGTTCTGCGGGTAAACATTTAGCATCGGGAGAACGCTCCTTGCTGGACGCTTTTCAGGTTGCTTCCCAAGCAATTTCCGCACAATCCCTGGGTAAGTTAGTTCCTTTTCATACTTTTTATTTGGCCATTGAGGGTTTTTTGGATAGTGTTATTAGTCAGGTGATTACCCAGGCTACGAATAATCCCCAACTAAAGGAGTTTGATATTCAGCTCTTAAAAACCCTATTTATGATTAAATATATTAAAGAGATTAGGGCAAACTTAGAAAACTTAACGACTTTGAGTTTAACCGACATAGATGAAGATAGACTAGGCTTGAAAAAACAAGTAGCAGAAGCCCTGGGAAGATTGGAAAAACAAACCCTAATTCAGCGTAATACAGATGAATACATATTTCTCACAAACGAAGAGCAAGATATTAGTAAAGAAATTAAAAACACAAGGGTGAACCCAGGGGAGATTTACAAAAAACTGCAAGAATGGGTGTGGGGATCAATTTTGACCGATAGGGAATTCAAATTTGGTAAACGTAAGTATTCATTCAATCGAAAGTTAGATGAGCGTGATCATGGAAAGAAATTACAAGAACTAACTGTGCATATTATTACTCCCTATGGAGAAAACTATGCTGAATTTGAGAACAATACAAAGTGTCTAATCACAACCCAGTCAAGTCCAGAGTTATTAATTAGGCTAGGGAATGAGGATCACCTTTTGCAAGACTTAGAGACGTTTAGTCAAACCGATCAGTATCTGCGCCAAAAAGCCGGTAGTAATCTTAGTCCCAGTATTCAAAAGATTATAACAGCACGGAAAGATGAAAATACACAGCGGGAGAAAAATATCAAAGATAGCCTACAAAAACTTATTGCCAGTGCGGATGTGTTTAGTTATGGCAATAAAGTAGAAATTACTCGAACTGAATTTGCAACAGAGTTATTAAAACAAGCTCTTACCTATTTAATTAACAATGCCTACAGCAAGTTAAAATACATCGATAGTGGATTTGAAAATTCAGATCAGGTGAAAAATGCCTTAACTCGTCATATCCAAGAAAAGACCACCGATGGAGAGGTGGTTAAGGACGTTAATATATCCGCACGAAAAGACATGGAATCTTTTTTGCATAGTCAAAATAAATATCATCCAACTACGATTAAATCTTTAATAGATAAATTTACCTGTACTCCCTATGGTTGGTCAGAGCTAGACACCCTAGGGATAATGGCAGAGTTGGCTAATGCAGGTGTAGTTGAATTGAGACACGCACAAAATAAGGTCAATCTACAAGAGGAAGGACTAATAGATAAGTTACTTTCTCGCGATGGTAAAGAAACTTATATTGTGAGATTGGCTAGTACCATTGATCCAGCTAGTTTAAAGGTGGCTAGAGACTTAGCCAGTCAATTACTTGATAAGAATATACTAGATAAGAATATACTAGACATACCTACGGAAAGTGGCAAATTATTTCAAACCTATCAAGAACTTTTATGGCAACATGTTCAAAGGTTAAAAGAATGGTTAAAACTGACTCAAGAACAGCAATTACCATTTGGGAATTTGCTGAAAGACCACATAGCCATGCTAGAAGAGCTAAGAACGGATAACTCTCATGAACAGGAGTTTTTTCAGCTTGTTCGTGGTCGTCGGGATGACCTGGAAGAATATATTGATGACTTACAAAAGTTAAGGTCTTTCTTCACCTCACAACTGAAAATATTTCAAGAAGCTCAACAGAGTTTAAAAGAGTTGAAACCAGAATTGCGCCATATTGAGGAAGAGGAACTGCTGGAGCAGGTAAAATCAGTTGAGGAAATTCTCAATATGGATGACCCAACCAGTAAAATACAGCTGTTGCCAAATTTGCTGAAACCAGTGCAGCAAAAAATACAGGAAATCCTCCGACAAAAGATTGGAGAACTGCATCGGGAAATGGAAAACCAAGAAAAAGAAATACGCGATTATATTCAGGAGCAATACCCAGCGATTGTCAATGAAATTTCTGAGATCACCCAGGAGATAAACAATTTTCACCCATCGGAAATCAAAACTATTGATTCAGCGATCGCCCATCGGAGCGAATTAAGCGACAAGACAAACCAGTTATGGAAGAAAATAGATGCTGAAGCTCAAAAAGTTCAAGAAAAATTGGGCAAATCATATCATACAGCAAACCACATACCAGAGCAAGTAAAACCCATCACTTTTATTCAGTTGGGGAGATTTACTCCCAGCAAAGTGCTAGAAAATGAAGAAGATGTGGAGGTGTATCTGGGAGTATTGCGGGAGGAATTTCTCAAACAGATTCAAACAGGTTACAGAATCCGTTTGGAGAGATGATGCCAAAATAATGTGATAAATATAATGTGATAAATTTTGTGTGTTTTCTAACGAATCTGAACTTATGACTAGACGACTTATGCAATCTGTAAGACTAGTAATAGCATGTGTACTAGCTTTTCTACTTACTCATCAAGGAACTGCAATAGCAGATAATTGTCCCACCAAAGGATGCGCTCAAAAATATACTTTAGCATTATCCTGGCAACCTGGATTTTGTGAAACCCATGGGGATAAAGCAGAATGTCAGGAACAAACAGCAACCAGCTACGATGCTAGTAACTTCACCTTACATGGATTATGGCCGGATAAGTTGGAATACTGTAATGTTTCCGCTAGTAATATCAAGAACGACAAAACCGGGAACTGGAAAGATTTACCCACAGTGGAGGTAGACGGAGAAACTACTGATGAATTAGATGAAGTAATGCCGGGTTTTGGAGAGTCTAGTCTTGAACGTCATGAATGGATCAAACATGGAACCTGTGATGGGAGAAACTCGGATGATTACTATGATTTATCTGTAGACCTACTGAAGGAATTTAATGATTCTCAAGTGCGAAATTTGTTTGTTGAGCACATAGGTGAAACAATCTCCCTAGATCAGGTAAAAACAGCATTTGAAGGAACTTTTGGCAGTGGTAGTTCTTCCAGTTTGAGTCTTAAATGCGATTCTAGGAACAATTTGGCCACCGAAATTCGTCTGAAAATCAAACGCCCTCAGGTTGGTCAAAAACTGGCGGATCTCCTACTTCCCAGTGGTGGTCAGTCTTGTAGTCAAGTTGTGGTTGATGGCTTTGGTGTTAGCAGTTTAAACTAATAAAGATTTTTTAAAAAATTTTTTGGTTTGCTAGAGTCCCTGGTGTTTTCAACCAGGGAAAAGTCAAAAATAAAACCAGTAAGTAGATATGCACAATTATTTGTAGGATGGGTCGAGTAACGAGACCCATGGGGGTGTTGGGTTTCATACTTCAACCCAACCTACGTTCATCTTATATTTAATTCCACCCACTTACTTATTCAACTTTTGTTATGAATAGAACCACTATTAAAAACTTTGCCATTTGGGCACGGAACCATCTAAAAGAACAGGTAAGCACTCGTGCTACCCAACTTACCATTACCGAAAAAACCATTACCGAAAAGACCATTACTGACCAAAGGACCTTTGCGGGAGGTTTATTGAGTGGGGAGCAAACTCTCAATAGCGAGGAAGCTAAACAATATCAACAACTACATTCCCATATAGAATATTTATTAAAACAACAAGCATCTAAAAATTTAGACAAAAAGTTAACTAAACAAGCTGATAGTGTTCTGGATATACTGATTGAGGAAATTGCCTATACCTGGTTTAACCGATTAGTAGCACTGCGCTTTATGGAGGTTAAGGGCTATATCGGAAGGGTGTTAAGTAGTAGCGATCGCAGTTTGGTAGATCCGGACATTTTGCGAGATAGGGATTCCATAGCAGATACGGGAGAAATAGCTGGAATTAATCGAGAAACCCTGAAAAAATGGGAGGATCTAGCAAGTAAACAGACTAATCCGGATGAATATCTATACCGTCAATTATTATTAGCCCAGTGTCAGGCCTTGTCTTCTAGTGTACCAGCTTTATTTGATACGGGATATCCAGCATTATTTTTGCCAGTTAATCTACTAGGTCAAGATTCAATCGTCGGGAGACTGGTGAAGGAAATTGCCCAGGAAGATTGGGAAGATATAGAAATAGTGGGATGGCTATATCAATTTTATATTTCTGAGCGCAAAGACCAGGTAATTGGAGCCAAATCTAAGATAGAAGCTAAGGATATACCAGCAGCAACCCAACTATTCACACCTCGTTGGATTGTGCAGTATATGGTAGAAAATAGTTTAGGCAGGTTATGGTTAGAAAACCACCCCCAATCAAATTTACGGGAAAAAATGCCCTATTATTTGGAGGGTGAGAAAATCAGGGGTGGGGAAGAACAATCAGGGGACACAGCTCCATTGTTGGGATTATTGAACCCAACACCCCCCAGTTTCAAGAAGGTAAGTCCAGGAATTCCTTTAACACCGGAGGAGTTAACAGTAATTGATCCAGCTTGTGGGAGTGGACATATTTTGGTCTATGCTTTCGATTTGTTGGTGGAAATTTATAAGGAGCAGGGATATTTGGAAAAGGATATTCCCGGACTGATCTTAACTCATAATTTGTATGGATTGGACATAGATGAAAGAGCTGTACAGTTAGCAAGTTTTGCAGTTTTAATGAAGGCAAGGGCTATAAATAAGCGTGTTTTTAAAAATGCTCCTACTTTGAATATTAAAACTGTGCGCTGTACACGGGGGTATAAGTTACCAGCCATACAAGGGGTTGTTGAGAAGGATTGGCAACCTTTAATGGAGGCTTTTTCTGATGCAGATAATTTAGGGAGTTTGATTACCCCGCCATCTTTTAATGGCACGATTTTGAGAAAGCAATTGGCAGATTTAGCATTGGATAATCCTCTTTTTCAACAGGAATTTGTTGTTTTTTTACGTCATTTAGTTGATCAGGCTGAATTATTGAGTAATCAGTATTGGGTGGTGGTGGCAAATCCTCCTTATATGGGGAATAGGAGTTTTAACTTGACAATTAAAACTTTTGTCGATAAATTTTACACAAAGAGTAAAGGTGATTTATTTGCATGTTTCATGGAACGAACCATAGAAATGACGGAAAATTATGGATTTATGTCTGCAATTAATCAGCAGTCATGGATGTTTTTAAGTACCTATGAAGAATTACGAAAATATTTTTTAAGTAACTATACTATTAGTTCGATGCTTCACCTGGGATCACGAACTTTTCCCGAGATTGGTGGCGAAGTTGTTCAGTCAACAGCTTTTATTGTTAATAAAAAAGAACCTATAAATGACAGAGCTACTTATATCCGTTTAGTTGATTATAATGATTCTGAACTCAAACGGCGGAACTTTATTAGTAATAAACATCGGTATTCTGGAGTTAATCAAGTCAATTTCTCCAAAATTCCAGGAAGTGCGATCGCCTATTGGGTGAGTGATAAGATTTTAGAGATTTTTCAACAATCCAAACCCCTGAATGATATTGCTAACCCATGTGTTGGACTGCAAACTGGTAATAATGATAGATTTCTGAGATTATGGACAGAAGTTAACATTAATAATATAGGTTTTGGATTAGATAGCCGAGAAGCGGCAAAAAAATCTGGAAAAAAATGGTTTCCCTATAATAAAGGCGGGGAATTTAGAAAATGGTATGGCAATCAGGAATATGTTGTTAATTGGGAAAATGATGGTTTCGAGATTCGTAATTTTGGCACTGAACATGGACTAAAAGCTAGATCCCGTCCCCAAAACACAGATAAATATTTTCAAGAAAGTATAACTTGGTCATCCGTAAGTTCCTCATATTTTTCGGTTAGATATTCGCCCAAAGGATTTATTTTTGATGTTAAAGGATCTTCCATATTCCCGCACTCTCAAATAATCATTAACCTAGTGGGACTCCTATGCAGTAAAGTCATTGCCAATTTTATGGAAATCATGAATCCTACTGTTAGTTTTCAAGTAGGAAATGTTGCTAACCTACCTATTATTACCTCCCTACAAGATAGTGTTTTTAATCAATCCATAGAACAAGCGATTAACATTGCTCGAGAAGACTGGGATAACTTTGAAACCTCCTGGGACTTCCAAACCCACCCCTTGCTGCGAGAAAACTCCCCCAATATATCCACATCCTTCACCAATTGGCAAAACCGCACAGAAACCGCATTTCGACAACTCCAACTGCTAGAAGAAGAAAATAACCGATACTGGATAAAATCCTACGGACTAGAAACAGAACTCACACCAGAAGTCCCAGAAGACCAAGTCACCATCCACCGCGCAGACCCACAACGAGATATGCGCTCCCTCATTTCCTACATAATTGGCTGTATCATGGGTAGATATAGCCTTGACAAACCCGGAATCATTCACGCTGGAAGCAAATTCGACCCATCCCTACACCAAAAATTCCCAGCTAGTAATGATGCCATAATCCCCATCACAGATCAAACCTACTTCCCCAATGACATCCTTACTCGTTTTGAAGAATTCCTGCAAATTGCCTGGGATCCAAATAACCTGAGTGCAAACCTCAAATTCATTGCTGACACCCTCACCATCAAAAACTCAGAAAGTCCACGAGAACGGATCCGACGCTACTTCCTACAAGAATTTATCTCCGACCATATCCAAACCTATAAAAAACGCCCCATATACTGGTTATTCACTAGCGGGAAAAAACGAGCCTTTAATGCCTTAATCTATTTACACCGCTACCAGGAAGATACCCTTTCCCGTATGCGCACAGACTATGTCCTAGAATTACAAATCAAACTCCAAGGAGAAATCACTAAATATCAAAAACAACTGGAAATCAGCACTAACAATGCAGATAAAAAAATTGCCACCAAGCGTCTCAAAGAATTACAAGACCAACAGTCAGAACTAGCAGAATATCAAGAAAAACTGCAACATTTAGCTGATGCTCGAATTAAACTAGACTTAGATGATGGTGTAGCATATAACTACTGTCAATTCAAAGGACTAGTCTATGAGGGCACTGACCTTAAAATTGCTGACTTAGAAAAAGCATCACAATGGAAAAATTGAGAGAGACGAAAATGAACACATGAACATCACACGTATCAAAAACCTACTGCAAAATCTATTTCAAGAAGATTCCCGTTGGCCTCACCACCAAAGACGAGTTGTATTTTGGTATGACCCAGATGGGCAATTTGTCAGTATTTTTGAGGAGTTAGAAATAAATGATGTCAAAAAAATTCAACTGGGTGACACCCCATTCACTCTTAAATATCGTCTCTTTATTGAAGAACCTGAGCAAAATTTCTTACTTTATGCCCCCTTTCCTCCACCGGAACCCCAAGACAACTGGCTCTTAGATATCGAAAAAAGCAGTTTAACCTTCTCCGCTGACCCAGCAGCTCTAATTTATGCTGACCTGGGTCTACGCGATCGCTCTTTAGAAGAGACTATTCGCCAATATCTCAAAAAATTCTTTAATTGTAAAAAGCGGATAGGTCATTTACAATCCATGGCTATTTCTCCCGACACGGAAGAAAAAGGACTACTACTGGCCATGCTTTCGGTTTTAGTCAATTTAAAAGTTCCTGATGGTAATCTTTTAATTCGTGAAGTATTACTAAAAGGATTATTAGAGTCTGATAACCCTATCTGGCAAGATATTGTGCGATTTGTTTCCGCTCAAGCTTTTTGGGATGTGGTAGAAGAATACACTGGTTTCTCATCTAATACTCCTAGCCTAAATAAGCTATTCACCCATCTGCTCATTACCCATTTTAGTATATCCTTAAATACCCCATCTTCACGAACCCTAATTAAAGAATCACCATTAACTGAAAAAATAGCAGATAAAATTATCAAACCAGGACAACGAGCCTACTCATTCATAGACCAGTGGATGCGCGATGATAAACATCGCGAAGGTTGGCAAAAACTCAGTGAAGAAATTAGCGAACAATTACAAATATTTGACCTCATCGAAAATGAACCACCAGAGATTCTATACAGATCTGCTAGTTTTGAAGTGATAGACCAAGTGTTAATTCGTAGTTGTGTAAAAACCCTCCGCACTGCTTTTGCACAAATCTCCCTTCCAGAAACTGTACCCCTAGAAGTAAAATCCTGGAAACAATGGTTAAAACCTCGTTCCGAGTTGATTTGGTACTCTAAATACAAATATGTCTATCAAGCTCTAGAATCAGCGATCGCACTTTGGGAAATACAACAACAATATCCAAAAGGATTTGAGTCAACTCCCAAACCTCTATTTCAAGAATATACGGAAAAACTATATAAGTTCGACCAAGAATATCGCCACTTCATTTTAGCCAGTACTCAATCTTTAGGGGATATTATTAAAGAACTAATGGAAGATATAGACAACTTTTATACCCAATGGTTTTTGGAAAATCTCGGTTCCTCCTGGTCTAATGTTCTCAGCAAGAATAGCAACTGGGAACTAAGGGATATCCCCCCCCAACAGCGATTCTTCCGTAGATATGTGTTACCCATTCTGCAACGAAATAACAAAGAAAGAGTATTTGTTATTATTTCTGATGCTTTTCGCTATGAGGTAGCCAAAGAACTGGTAGAAATAATCCAACAGAAGTTACGAGGAGAAATCCAAATAGAACCAGTTCTCGGTGTTTTACCCAGTATTACCCGTCTAGGAATGGCAGCTCTTCTACCCGGATCTAAGTTGGAATTAATACCAAATAGTGAGGATGTGTTAGTAGATAGCATGAGTACGAAAAGCAGTAAGACTAGGGAAAACGTACTAAATCAAAACAGCTCTGTACAAGCAAAAGTGATAGAAGCTAAAGAGCTATTAACAAAGAATACGGAAAACGCCAAAAAAATAGTACAACCCAACAGACTAATTTATATATATCACAATGTAATTGATGCCATTGGTGACCAAGCATCTAGTGAATCTCATGTTTTTTCGGCTTGTCAAACAGCTATTGAAGACCTGTTAAGACTAGTCAAAAAAATTTGTAATTCCCTGAATGGAAAAAATGTTATTATTACAGCAGACCATGGATTCTTATATCAAAGACCTGGGCTTGAACCAAGAGATAAACTGGTCATGCCATCGGACCAATGTATCTTAGAGAAAACACGTCGTTATCTACTAACAAGTAAACAACTGAATGATAACACCCTACAGAATTTTAAACTCCCCTATGTTCAAGAGGAAGTATTTGCAGCGGTTCCCCGAGGGACATTAAGATTTGCAGTGCAGGGAGGAGGAGCAAGATTTGTTCATGGAGGAGCATCCCTACAGGAAATTTGCGTCCCCGTAATCTATTATCAGCAAAAATCAGCCAAAGGTGACGAAGGACTACCGCGCAAAGTAGAAGTAGAAACAATTGGCACTAACAAAAGAGTCAGCAATAACCGATTTACCGTCAGAATACTACAAACTGAGCCAGTACAAGGAAGATGGCGTCCCCGTAAAATTACAGTTGCCATGTATGACCTTCAAAGTAATATTCAAATTACGGATGAGTACACCACCAACCTAGATAGCACTAGTCCCCATATCCAAGAGCGAGAAATGGAGATAAGATTATTAATAACCACAAGTTCTCCACCCACGGAAGGCTACTTAATTATCAAAGATCAAGAAGACCAAACTGAACTGGTCAAAGAAAAATGGAGAATTAGTCTCGGAATTGCCAATGATTTTGGCGACTTTTAATAAACCTTACCCAGCTCCCCCCATGCACGACCTCAATCACAAACTTAACACCCATTATCCTGGAAAAGTTGTACGTAAGGATTTAACCAAGCGTATTAAGGAAGGTGCTAATGTACCCGTTTATGTGTTGGAATATTTATTGGGTATGTACTGTGCTACCGATGATGAAACTACTATTGAGGAAGGGGTAGAGCGAGTAAAAAAGATTCTTGCCCAAAACTATGTACGTCCAGATGAAGCAGAACTAGTAAAGTCTAAAATTAGGGAGTTAGGACGTTTTACAGTTATAGATCAAGTTAGCGTCATATTAAATGAAAAGAATGATATTTACCAGGGAACATTAACCAATCTAGGCCTAAAAAATCTAGTCATAGGTCCGGAGATTGTCAAAACCAACTCCAAGTTATTGGGTAGTGGAATTTGGTGCATTTTACAACTAGAGTATGAAGCAGGAGCAAAACCAAGCCCTTTTATTGTGGGTAGTTTAAAACCAGTACAAATGCCCACAATAGACATGGAGGAACTATTTAGTACCCGTTCAGCTTTTACCCGTAGTGAATGGATTGATATTCTAATCAGATCCACAGGAATTGAGCCAACTACCCTCAAAGAAGAAGTAAAATGGCACTTACTAGCTAGATTGATACCTTTGTGCGAGAACAACTATAATAGTTGTGAACTGGGACCTCGCTCCACGGGTAAGTCTCATGTTTATAAGGAAGTTTCTCCCAATTCTATCCTGATTTCGGGAGGTAAAACCACAGTAGCCAATTTGTTTTACAACATGTCCACCCGTCGAATTGGACTAGTGGGTTTATTCGACGTAGTAGCTTTTGATGAAGTTGCGGGAATCAGCTTTCATGATAATGATGGTGTGCAGATTATGAAAGATTATATGGCATCGGGCTCTTTCGCACGAGGAAAAGCGGAAATTAGTGCCAATGCTTCTATGGTATTTGTGGGTAACATTGATCATAGCGTAGAATCCCTAGTTAAAACATCTCATCTGCTGGCACCCTTTCCCCAAGCGATGATAGACACGGCATTTTTTGACCGATTTCACGCCTATATACCAGGGTGGGAGGTACCCAAATTTAGTCCGGAGAACTTTACCAATCAATATGGTTTTATAGTAGATTATTTAGCTGAATGGCTGCGGGAAATGCGTAAACGTAGTTTTGCTGATGTCTTAGATAAATACTTTCGTCTTGGTAATAATCTAAAACAAAGAGACGTGCAAGCAGTGCGCAAAACAGTTTCAGGCATGCTAAAACTAATTTTTCCCGATGGCTCATTTAGTAAGGAAGATGTACGGGATGCTTTAATATATGCCCTAAAAGTAAGGAGGCGAATCAAAGAGCAGCTGAAAAAAATTGGTGGCATGGAATTTTATGATGTGCATTTTAGCTACATTGATTTGGAAACAATGGAAGAGCAGTTTGTTTCGGTTCCAGAACAGGGAGCAGCAACCCTAATTAGTCCAGATATTTTAAATCCCGGTCACCTTCACTTCATCAGTCCCACAGATAGCAATGTAATTGGCGCTTTCAAACTGGAATTACAAACAGTCATAGGTAACGGTAAACTAACTCGCACAGGAATGGCCAACACATCCAAAATCAAAGATAGTTTAAACATAGCCATGAACTATTTTAAAGCCAACTCCCAACGAGTGAGCAGCGGTATTATTCCCACTAACTGGGACTTTTTGTTACAAATAATAGACCTGCAAGGTAGTGGAATTCCCCAAGAAAGTGGACTAGCTCTACTCATCTCATTATGCTCCGCCACTCTTAAACGCAGTCTTCAAGCCCAACTAGTCATTTTGGGAGAAATGACCCTAGGTGGTACTATTACACCAGTCAGTAACCTAGCTACTAGTTTACAAGTAGCATTTGATGCTGGTGCTAAACGTATTCTTTTACCCATGAGCAGCGCAGTAGATATTGCCAGTGTTCCTCCTGAATTGTTTGCCAAATTCCAAACTTCGTTTTACACTGACCCTGTTGATGCTGTATTTAAAGCCTTGTCCGTAGATTAGGTCAGCTGGCTGGTTTTCGATAAATCTTCAAGGAAAACATGCCATTTTCAAAGGCAAACTCTGGGTCTATACCCGTGCTTTCTCTAGCACTTTCAATAATCTTGAGTGTGCCCCCACCCCAGTTCTCAAACAAACCCATCATATAAAACACTCTGGCGATTAATTTATTACCAGGTCTGGATGGATGGTGCCGCTTGAGAGCGTCAATAGTAATAGTAGGCGTAAACAG
The DNA here is from genome assembly GCF_014489415.1 of Cylindrospermopsis curvispora GIHE-G1. Lineage (NCBI taxonomy): Bacteria > Bacillati > Cyanobacteriota > Cyanophyceae > Nostocales > Aphanizomenonaceae > Raphidiopsis > Raphidiopsis curvispora. The sequence continues at coordinate 1,839,734 of NZ_CP060822.1, read as the reverse complement.
TTGAGCAGGGTTGTAGAAAAGAATAAACGAGGGTCTGACTTCGATGGTGGATTTAACATCCATACGGTAATCTCGGTGGGCGATCAGATTGACCAACGCCTCCCGCAGCATCAACCTGGGGAATTCAAGAATTTCAACACCTTGTTGTTCGCCCTTCCCATAGGATTTCCTTATGCTACCCAAAAGGAAATCCATGGACTTGCCAAAGGTATCGAGTAAATTACCTGTGTACTCATGATTATTTGTCATCTCATCATAACCCGTATCTGTAGGAAAACTTGCAACCTTGACCTCATAATGGGTCAAAAAGAAGCGGGCGGGGTTTTTTCCAAAAAGAAGCACTGCTGCATTGCTAACTATGCCATTCTTGACTAGATCCAGCTTTTCCATAACCTGATCAACTGGTAGGTAGAGATTCTGATTGAAGTCACGCACAACATTGGCTGTTTCCATGAACCTTTGCACGCTTGTTTCATCTATATCTGCTAAAGTGGCACCAGGACAAGGCTGGAAATCAAAGCCATAACCGTTGGTTCTTTGCTGAAGCAGGATTCGGTACTGCTCCTGATCCAACTGCTGGGTGGTGGGGCCAATCCGGATATAGGGTCTACCATAGGCAACATGGGGTTTTAATGGGCTCTGCTCAATGCATACCCGAATACAAGATTTGCCTTCAATCTCCACTTTTTCCACTTGGGGATACAATTTGGGATCTGTGTTGAGCTTAATGGTATTAGCAATGTTTTTTAATGTGTCATTACTTACCATCTGTCCAACCACGGTTCCGTCATCGGATATACCAAAGTACAGTACGCCGCCTTTGTGATTAGCAAAAGCACATAGAGTCTGGGTGGCTTCTTTTAGTAGAGAGGTGGAGCGTTTAAATTCCAGTTCTTCCGATTCTCCAGATATGATTTCTTCTCTATAGTCAGTCATTTAGTAAAGTCCCTCAGTATTAATCATCTCCAGTAGGGAGTGCTTCGCAATCGCCCTAAAATTCCTGTGACTTTCGCAACCAATCCCTCCCCACTTGAATAGTAATGTCAGAACCAATATCACCAGTGCTTTCTACCCGTACCTCACCAAAACCCAAAACCTGACGAACAGACTCCGCACTGTTACTATCACCCTGTTGGGCCACAATATGGGTTGTTTCCAGCGGTTCCCCCGCACCACGAGAAACGCGACTAACATTCACATATCCAGCTTGTTGTAAAGTATTAATTAGACCCCTAACCGATTGTCCTTCTCCCGTGCTATCTTGAATAGCAATGCGTAATCTGGAAGGGTCAATGGTTTCCTGGGTATCCATCCATGATGCTCCCAAACCAAAGTTTTTCACCGCTAGTTTTTCAATGGCCTGTTGATCCGGTATCCAGTAACTTGCACCATATCTACCGTTTTCACTAAATCTACCAGGAAGCATCAACATTTCTATATTAGACCTATTTGTTCCCGTGCCAAAACCCAGCAGGGCTATTAACTCTTCAATAGACAGATTAGTGTCAATATGCTCCCTAATAGTTTCTAAAATCTGTGGAAATCTGGCCAGGGTTGCACCATTCACACTTTGCTCAAAAAGCGCCCTCAGTACCATTTGTTGCCGTTGAATTCTGCCAATATCACCTAAAGCGTCATGGCGAAATCGCAATAATTGTAGTGCTTGGTCACCACTAAGATGTTGCTTACCTGCTTTTAAATTAATATATAAATGTTGGGAGTCATCCTGGTACTTCATATCTTTGGGGACATAAACTGTTATCCCACCCAAAGCATCAATTAATTTGCCTACCCCTAAAACATTAATTCGGATATAACGATCAATTGCCACTCCACCTAAAAGATTACTAATAGCTTGAGCGGTTAATGCCGGTCCACCATTCACATTGGCAGAGTTAAGCTTTTTTGTGCCAACCCCTTCAATTTCGGCCCGGGTATCCCTTGGAATAGAAAGCATGACAATTTTTTTGGTCTGGGGATCAAATTTGAGCAGGAGCATCACATCTGAAAGACCGTCAAAGGAATTAACTTGGGGTAAATAACCCAAATTCTTGGTGTGGTCAGGTGGGTTTTGGATATCGGGGGGTAGTACACTCATACCCATGACCAAAATATTCACAGGGCGAGTTAATTGAGAAAATTGCCAACCATTACCAGAAATGGGATTTCTGGCAAAAACCGAAGCCTGCTCTGGGGTGAGGTTGGCTTGCTGTAAGGGGGTGCTATCAGAAACAGCTAATAGGGCTCCAGCTAACCCCGATAGCACTGCAATTCCCCCCATTCCTATCACAAATAATAACCAGCGCCCGGATTTTGACCTCCTGGGGTTTTTATTTCTGGATTTACTTCTGACTGGTTTGTTACCCGCTGCTGATGTTCTTTGACTACTCACAGATTTCCTCACACTCATGGATAAAACAATGTACCTTTTTTCTTTATGTTATTAAATATATTAACTTCTACTTGATATGACCCCCGGTCTAAAGACACAGGGATTTACCAGAAACCCAAAACATAACTGGCGGTCTTGATTACTAAAAAGAACTTTCATGCCATTCTCCGGATTTATGAGCAATCCGGAAAGGTTGATGGTGGCCCCACAGTAATCAATGCAATTTGATTATATTGACGAGAGTATAACCTATTAAGTTTCTTAATAAATCCAATCTTTAGATGGACGTAGGTTGGGTTGAAGTATGAAACCCAACGCCACGGGTCTCCTTACTCGACCCATCCTACAAATAATTGTGCCTCCCTACTTACTTTAGGTAAATTCTTAGTTTCTTAGTTAGATATAGCTTTATTTAGGCTATAGAAGGGGTTAATAGGTAAAAGCGAGGGGTTGGCAGTTGAACCACCTGGAATTGTCAAGGATACGGCAAATCGACTATGATAGTTACTTACCACCATAAGTGGGTGAGTGGAATTAAATATAAGATGAACGTAGGATGGGTTGAAGTATGAAACCCAACGCCCGCATGGGTTTCGTTCCTCAACCCATCCTAGAAATAATTTTGCCTCCCCACTTATTTTTGAATAATGGTTTTTAAGTCATAGGTTTTTCCTAATCTGTTTAACTTGTCTCCGGTCATCCTCATTTTTACCCCAATCAACCCAAAATGCACACGAGAAAGCTACTAGAATGGTGGCAAAGATTTACACCATTGTCCCGCATCGGGGCGATCGCCCTATTTGCTCCCCTATTGGTGATCAATGGTTGGGCGTTGTCCTCAATTTTCAATTATTTCCACTCATTGATAGTAATTTTAGTAGGAGCTTCAGTGCTGGCATTTTTGCTTAACTATCCACTTACCTGGATGGAAAAACAGGGTGCTAGAAGGGAACAAGTGGCCATCCTAGTATTCTTGATAGCCTTATCAATTCTCCTAGCATTGGGTGTGACCCTATTTCCCTTAGCTTTGACCCAGGCTAGACAATTAGTGAACCGCTTACCAGAATGGATAGATTCCGGGCGATCGCAATTAATGATCTTAAATGAGAAAGCGGAGATGATGGGGTTGCCAATCAATCTTGATGCCATTGTGGTGCAAATCAATGATCGTGTCAAGAGTCAACTACAGGCAATTACCGCCCAGGTTTTAAACTTAGCCGTGGTGACTGTGACCAGTCTATTAGACTTTCTGCTAACTATGGTTTTAACCTTTTATCTGTTGCAACATGGGGATGAACTTTGGCAAAGCTTAGTGGAATGGTTGCCTAGTAAATTTCGGGAACCATTTTCTCGAACCGTCAGGTTGAGCTTCCAGAACTTTTTCATCACCCAACTGATTTTATCCACATGTATGGCCTCGGCCCTAATTCCCTCATTTTTGTGGTTAAAAGTCCCCTATGGACTGTTATTTGGTTTAACCATCGGGATTATGGCATTAATTCCCTTTGGTGGTTCCGTAGGTATTGCCATCACAACCCTATTAGTTTCCCTCCAGGATATTTCCATGGGGGTGAGGGTATTAGCAGCAGCTGTGATAGTTCAACAGATTCTGGAAAACATCCTGGCTCCACGTATTCTAGGTAACTTTACGGGATTAAATCCTGTGTGGGTATTGATTTCAGTGCTTACCGGAGCTAGAGTAGGAGGTTTGTTAGGGGTAATTGTTGCTGTTCCCTGTGCGGTAGTAATCAAAACTGTTATTGGGGTGATTCGTTCTCCTATGGTGATTGACCAGACAAATCACCAATTGGATGAGACAGGTGAGCAAGATTTAGCACCTGTAGAAAATAACTTACCCATAACCACCTTGGTTAATCATCCTCATATTCAGCCCAAGAATTAGGTGTTTCCGACACTGCTACCTTGAGTTTCACACCCGTTGGTAAGCGTCTTTTAGTTTCATCATAAATGTATTTAGCAATCATTTCCGCCGTTGTTTCATACTCAGGTGGCAAAACATCATTCAGTACACAGTGATCTAAACCTCCCTGGGTAACATCCTTTTTAGCCCAGCGTAAACTTTTAAAATCAGCCACCATAACCGAATGGGGACAGTATTCTGAGCTATGGAGTTGTGATGATGTGACCTCAATTTTCACCCTATAAGTGTGACCGTGCATTCTCCCACAGGGTCCATTATAATCCTTGATGTAGTGGGCACTGTCAAATGTAAATTCCGTGGATAATTTCCATCTGGGCATTGATTTGGCTTCCTTGTTTATGATATATATCATAAACATTATATGCAAATTCCAACTAAACGAACAAACAAATGTATGAGTAGATCAAAAATTATCGCAATTGTTACAGGTGCAGTCTCTATCCTTTTAGCTATAGCTTATTTAATTGTAGTCCAGATTTTGGACTACCGGGATATGAAACCTGCTCCCATCAGTCAATTAATAATGCCAATAACTAGTGAAATGAAAATACTTCTGGCACAATCCCAGGTAAAAATCAATGTTTATCATTTGATAAACCAATGTATAGGGCTATAAGAAATAAGTTACATAAGATATCGCATATTGATCTACTCAGGTAATTCCTTTTTGACAAACATAACGGTAAACTGAATCTAACCATAACAAAAGATAAACTCGTATTGTTTTTAGTGTGAGGTAATCAGGGATCAATGCCTTTTTGCCCTTTAAAAATAATACCATCGGTAAATATAGAGGTTAAATACATGTCCCAATACTTGCTAGAAACCGTTTGGTTGGTTCCTGGCTATGCTTTATTAGGTGGTCTTTTAGCATTACCCTGGTCTCCGGGGATAATTAGACGAACAGGACCAAGACCAGCTGGTTATGTCAATTTAATAACAACATTTTTGGCCTTTTTACATTCAGCAATTGCTTTTACAGCCACTTGGAACCATCCAGCTAAAGAAGTCTTCATTCCATGGCTATCTACCGCTGGGTTAAACCTAACCATTAATCTGGAACTATCTTCAATTACGGTTGGTGCCCTAGTTGTAATCACCGGATTAAACTTTCTTGCCCAGGTTTATGCTGTGGGCTATATGGAAATGGACTGGGGATGGGGACGCTTTTACTCCCTGTTAGGATTTTTTGAAGCCGGGTTATGTGCACTAGCCCTATGTAATAACCTATTCTTCAGTTACGTAGTTTTGGAAATCCTCACCTTGGGAACCTACCTATTAGTAGGTTTATGGTTTAGTCAACCCCTGGTGGTAACTGGTGCGAGAGATGCTTTCTTAACCAAACGGGTAGGTGACCTATTCCTGTTGATGGGAGTTCTAGGACTATGGACATTAGCAGGAACTTGGGATTACCAAGATCTAGCCACCTGGGCACAGACAGCTAAAGTAGACCCCACCATTATCACCTTAGTTTGTTTAGCTCTAATCGCTGGACCCATGGGTAAATGCGCTCAGTTCCCCCTTCACCTATGGTTAGACGAAGCTATGGAAGGACCTATTCCCAGTACCATACTCCGGAACTCCGTAGTAGTTGCCAGTGGAGCTTGGGTCCTAATCAAACTCCAACCCGTATTTAGCTTATCACCAATAGCTTCCACCACCATGATTGCCATCGGTGCAGTTACAGCAGTGGGTGGTTCCCTAATTGCGATCGCTCAAATTGACATTAAACGTTGTCTGTCCTACTCAGTTAGCGCCTATATGGGACTAGTTTTTATTGCGGTAGGCACTCAACAAAATGAAGCCGCTTTACTACTAGTGCTGACCCATGCCTTATCCGCAGCATTGTTAGTAATGAGTACGGGGGGAATAATTTGGAATAGCATTACCCAGGATGTAACCCAACTGGGGGGTTTATGGTCACGTCGTCCAATTTCTGGTTTGGCATTCATTGTGGGGACTTTAGGTTTAATAGCTTTTCCTCCCCTGGGGAGTTTTTGGGCCCTCCTGAAATTAGTGGATGGGATATGGGCAAATCACCCTTGGTTAGTGGGAATTATTATTGCAGTGAACGCCCTAACAGCTTTTAGTTTAACCAGGGAATTTAGTTTAATATTTGGTGGCAAACCCAAACAAATGAGTGAAAGGTCACCAGAAGCCATTTGGTTGATGGTTCTACCCATGATGATACTATTTGGCTTTGTCTTGCATGTACCAATCGTCTTGGAAAGTTTATCCTTACTACCCAGTTGGACCACATTACAAAAAGACGTGGCACTACTGTTAATTTGGTCTAGCATTTTTGGTGTCAGTATTAGTGCTGTCATTTACTTGGGTAATATTCCCAAACCAATTACCTTACCGTGGAAAGGCCTACAAAACCTCTTGGCTTATGACTTTTACACCCCCAAACTCTATAAAGTTACCATCATTTTTGGGGTAGCCCAGCTTTCTAAACTAGCTGACATTGTGGATAGGTTTGTTGTGGATGGAATAGTGAATTTCGTGGGTTTATTCTCTCTTTTAGGAGGAGAAAGTTTGAAATATAGCAACAGTGGACAAACCCAATTTTATGCCTTCACTGTCTTAGTAGGTGTTGCTGTTTTAGGAGCTTGGGCAACCTGGCCTTTTTGGAGTGTTCAATTTATGAATCTAGTTTTTTAAAAACCCGGATGACCCATTCTCATATTTTACCCATCATTAAACTATGTTGAGCGTTTTAATTTGGTTACCCATAATTGGTGCTGCCATTATCGGTATATTACCGGATACAGTCATCCCCAAAAATAGGATTCGACTCATATCCTTAACTATTGCGTTTCTAGTTCTGCTATGGAACGCATTTATCCTGCTGAAATTCGACATCACCAATCCGGGAATGCAGTTTTCAGAATATCTACCTTGGAATGAAACCTTGGGTCTAGCTTATCAACTGGGTGCTGATGGACTATCAATCCTCATGTTGATATTGAACAGCTTGTTAACCTGGATTGCAATCTATAGCAGCAGCGAAAATACCGAACGTCCTAAGCTTTTCTACGCCTTGGTTTTATTAATTTCCGGTGGTGTTGCTGGTGCATTCCTCGCCCAAAACCTTTTACTGTTCTTCCTGTTCTACGAACTGGAACTAATTCCCTTTTACCTATTAATTTCTATATGGGGGGGTAACAAACGGGCTTATGCTGGCATGAAATTCCTGATTTACACAGCAGTATCAGGAGCATTGATTTTAGCCACATTCTTGGGAATAGTGTGGTTAAGTGGTTCCCACAGTTTTGCCCTAGATGGTGTGAATACTCAAAACCTTTCCTCAACCATGCAGCTAGTTTTATTAGCAGGCATAATTTTAGGTTTTGGCATTAAAATCCCCCTAATACCCTTTCACACCTGGTTACCAGATGCTTATGTGGAAGCATCTGCTCCCATTGCCATTTTACTGGGTGGAATCCTAGCCAAATTGGGAACCTACGGACTGTTAAGATTTGGATTTGGCTTATTTCCCCAAGCATGGAATGTGGTAGCACCCACATTAGCAATATGGGGAGCTATTAGCGCCATTTATGGAGCAGTAGTAGCCATTTCTCAAAAAGATATCAAGCGGATGGTAGCTTATAGTTCCATCGGTCACATGGGTTATATTTTGCTTGCAGCTGCTGCTGGAACTAAACTAGCTTTAGTGGGTGCAGTAGCACAAATGTTTAGTCATGGTCTAATCTTAGCCATTCTCTTCCATTTAGTAGGAATTATAGAAGCCAAAGTTGGTACTAGAGAACTAGATAAACTGAATGGTTTGATGAGTCCAATTCGGGGATTACCCATTGTCAGTGCTTTACTTGTTCTAGGGGGTATGGCCAGCGCTGGTATTCCTGGGTTAACAGGATTTATTGCAGAATTTATTGTTTTCCAAGGGAGTTTTTCCACCTTCCCCATACCCACACTATTGTGTGTCGCATCCTCTGGTTTAACAGCAGTTTACTTTGTAATTCTACTCAACCGTACCTGTTTCGGTAGACTTAACAATGACTTAGCCTATTATCCTAGAGTAATGTGGGCAGAAAAAATACCCGCTCTAGTACTAGCTGGACTAATTATCTTTCTAGGAGTGCAACCAACTTGGTTAGTGCGTTGGAGTGAAACTACAACTTCTGCAATGGTAGCTGCTATTCCTACAACTGGGCAAATCATTATTTCCCAAGTAGAAACAAATCAGCTAAAACCCAATTAAAACCCAGTTAAAAAACTCAATTAACCAATATGGTACAAACAGTTCCCAAACCCACCAGCAAACTACCACCATCAACCCATGAATTTGCGGATATCATTCATCGGTTAGAAGCTGGTGGTTCCATGCTACCAGATACACCGGAAAATCTCATGCAAATCATTGGCATTTATAAAGCATACGCTGTGCCAATGGATTTTTATTGGAGAGATTTACTATACATTGGTGAAAGGGTGTTTTTAAATCCCCTTCCTGCTTTTAAATACTTCCTACCCCAAGAATATTTAGACTTACATAATCATTATGCAGGAGATGATGCGGATTTAAGAATTTGGCGAGGTGAAGCGACAGCACATCCGGAACTTTTGGCATTTATGGAAAAGGGTGAAACCGGGAAAATGCCCAAAATATTCCACCATTTATTCCATGACAGAATCAACATGGAATTTGCGGAAGCTTGTATGCAAGCCATGCTTTGGCATCGTAAAATGTATGCTCCCGTAAACCAATTTGATGCCTATTTAGACTCGGAAGAATATAAAGCTAATGCTGACCAAGCCATCAAAGCCTACTTTCGGAAAAACCCCCTCATGTTGGCACTTTATAAACTGTTCCCAGACATGTTTTTAGAACAGTGTCGCATGATGTCTTATTATGCCAACTTAGGACTGTTCTGGGAAGTAATGGCACCTGTATTTTTTGAAATGTCAGATATTTATGATGAAGGGGGTTTCTCCGGTGTTCCCGATGCCATGAATTTCCTCATAAATGGTATTTTTGCCATTGCGGGTCGTCCCATTTATCATCATGTTTACGTTGATGGTAAATGTTATGAAGTTATCCCCAAATCTAAAGGTTTCACTTGGTTATACGAAGCAGCTCTACCCTATGTGGAAGCTGTGTTTTACCGCACTGCACCATTCAGAGGAACAAAATCATATAATGCTCAAGCTGGACAAGTACCAAATGACCAAAAAGATTTCCACTATGGTATTCTCTATGCTGATGTGTTCCCCGTGGGAACTGCGGGTATTCCCCCCACGTTGCTGATGCAGGATATGCTGCATTTCCTCCCCCCCTACTTGGTGGACTACTATAAACAACATTGTCGAGGTGAGGATGACATGTTGATTCAGTTGGGAATTACCTTCCAGCGTTCCATGTACAATGTCACATCTGCGGTAATTCAAGCATTGAGAACTGCTCTTTTATATCCACTAGATGACACTAACCCTCGTCACTTGCAGGCAAATCGAGACTTCTTTGAATCCCAACTAAACCGTTTTACCCGTGCCGACTATGGAATGCGAGATGCAGCTAAATTGCGAAGCATTCAGAGTCCAAACTACAGATGAAATTAAAAGACTGGGAATCAATTCCCGGTCTCAAAGCTCAAGTCGTTTAGAACCGACTAGTTTTGTCATATTGTAGGTTAGGCTGATTAAACTCAACACCCCTACACAAGCCATGTTATAGTAAATTAAACCGATTGAGTCAGTACCAAAGTGAATGGGAGGTATAGACGTGGTGAGGCAAATTGCACCAAAAACTCAACTAGGGGTGATAAAATCTAACATTAATCAGGTTGGGGAGACGATCGCACCTGAAATTGTCTACCCAGAAAGTGATCACAAACCTATGGCGGATAACACTAGACAATTTACATGGATCGTCAAAATTAAGGAAAATTTAGAAATACTATTTAAGTCTAATGCGGATGTGTTTGTGGCTGGGGACTTATTTTGGTATCCAGTGAAGGGTAGTAACAAAATTAAACTAGCTCCTGACACCATGGTAGTGTTTGGTAGACCCAAGGGATATCGGGGGTCTTATCGACAGTGGGAAGAGAATAATATTCCTCCCCAGGTGGTTTTTGAAATTTTATCTCCCAGTAATAGTGATACTGAGATGGACAGAAAAAAGCTTTTTTATCTAGAACATGGAGTGGAGGAGTATTATGTGTATGATCCAGATGGTATTAGTCTAGAAGTATCCATTAGGGAAAATAACTCATTTAAGGAAATTGAGAATTTTACTACTTGGACAAGTCCAAGATTGAATATACGGTTTGATATGAGGGGAGATGAATTAGTCATCTATTATCCAGATGGGAGTAGGTTTCTTAGTCCTGTAGAATTGAGTAATTATGCAGAACAAGAAACTCAACGTGCAGAACGTGAAAGACTTCTCAAAGAGCAGGAAACTCAACGTTCAGAACATGAAAGACTGCTTAAAGAACAAGAAAGATTTCTGAAAGAGCAGGAAACTCAGCGTGCAGAACATGAAAGACTTCTCAAAGAGCAGGAAACTCAACGTGCAGAACATGAAAGACTGCTTAAAGAGCAGGAAACTCAACGTGCAGAACAGGCAAATCAGCGTGCAGAACAAGAAAGATTTCTGAAAGAGCAGGAACAAATAAAGTATCAAACCCTGCTATCACAATTAAAAGCTAAGGGTATTGATATTACTGCACTCGAATAAACTATTACCTGCACTAGAATACCCTTAGGGGTTTTTAAAAACTGGAGTTTAGACTAAAGAGCGATTGCGAAGCACTCCCTATGGGAGATCGCCAGTTGTGTTTTCCACCCACAAAAAAACCTCCTTAACTCATGGGAAGACCCACGAGTTAGAAAGGAAACTAATTAATCACAATGTGTCTTACCAGAATACTCATAACCTCCCCTGAATTACCAGTTGGCGTGACTAGCTTGTGGAACTACCCTAGAGTCAACCACTTAAGCTGTAGTTGCTTCTCGCACCAGCTTATCCCAACCCAAATCCTTCAAATTATTGTTCCTCCTTAAAGGACGGGTGACTAATTCCAAAATGTCCCGTGCATTGCCAAATCCATGAATCTGTGCAAAGGTAAACTCCACAGACCACTTAGTATTAATCCCCCTTGCTTCCAGGGGATTAGCATGAGACATCCCAGTAATCACTAAATCTGGTTTTAATTCATAAATCCGCTGAACTTGATTATAGTTATCTGGTTTCTCGATAATTTTAGGTAGGGGAACACCCATTTCTTGACAAGTCTTTTCCAGTAAGGATAGTTCTGCTGCTTGGTAACGTTTATCCATATAAGGGATGCCAATTTCTGGTACGGTCATTCCACAGCGAACTAAGAACCGAGCTAGGGAAATTTCTAACAGGTTATCACCCATGAAAAATACGGATTTACCGCGAATCAACTTCACATAATCCTCTATATTTTCCCAAATTTGTGCTTCCCTTGCTTCCAAACCCTGGGGAGTAATACCAAAAACTGAGCAGATCTTCTCCACCCATGCACGGGTACCATCCGGACCAATGGGGAATGGTGCACTAATTAGTTTACATTTTCTCCTTCTCATTAAGGTTGTTGCAGTCCTACTTAAAAAGGGATTGACACCAGCAACATAATAGCCCTCTTCAATCACTGGTAACTCGGTAAATCTCTTTGCAGGAAGCCAACCAGAAACCTTAATTCCCTGTTTCTTCAATTCTAAGGTTAATTGGGTAACCACAGGATCTGGTAAAGAACCGAATAATACCAAAGGTGGATGGTTCACATATTCCGATTCTTCCTCAATTACCTCTTCCTTTTTCTTCCCAAAATGCAGTAACTTTTGAATAGCATTCCGTTCGTTCTTTTCCGTTTCAGTTACTGGTGTTTGAGTAGGACAACGATTAGCCATAGCAGCTAAAACCGTATCCTCACCTTGGGTAAAAGCATAATCTAATCCGTTCGCACGAGCAACCACAATAGGAATACCAATTTCCGCTTCCAACTTGGGAGCTAATCCCTCCAAGTCCATCTTGATGATTTCAGTAGTACAAGTGCCAATCCACACAATTACACTAGGATTGCGATCGCGTTTAATTTGTTCACACAATCTTTTTAACTCATTAAAATCATTCAACTGAGCAGAAATATCACCTTCTTCCAATTCAGCCATTGCGTAACGGGGTTCGGCAAAAATCATTACACCCATGGCATTTTGAAGAAAATAACCACAAGTTTTAGTGCCAATCACCAAAAAGAAGCTATCCTCGATTTTCTGATATAACCAAGCTACACAACTAATGGGACAAAAAGTATGATAATTACCGGTCTCACATTCAAAACTTAAAGCAGTATTTTCCGCAGTCATTGTCATTTAAGTTTTCTCTCCTTTATTTATATTTCTTTAATTTTCGGGGAAGAGACGGGCCATTTCCGAACCATCAAAAACCCTGGGAGGTAGTTCCTCCCCATTTCCAGAGGAATCCCCGCCCCAAACGTCAGAAACCAACTCACCCGTCTCATGGGATTGGTTGAAATCATCGAAATCATCATCCGGTAAATTCAACCCTAGAGATCTATTGACTAAGGAGGGATTTTCCCCACTTATATTAGGTGCATCGGAATATACTTTCCCATCATCCAGATTACGTGCTTGACCTGCAATAGCAAGATCGGGGTCAAAATTTAATCCCAGAACCTCAATTAAAATATCGGGGTCAGGATTCAACTTGGCAAAGGGAAACATCAACTGAGCAAGTTTGGGTTCCAGAGCATTGACCACGCCCAAGATCAGGTAGGAAGAAGGACGTTTACCTCCATCGGGGGTAGACATTGATTGTGCAGCCATTTGCACCACAATCCACTCGCGATTCACCTCAAAAAAATGTAACCACTTTTGTTTAATTGCATCAGTAAAACTATCGAAGAAAGCCATATTTCCCTTATCCGGTAAAAACTAAATTGTGTGGTGAAAAAACCAAGCAGAAAAATCAGGTTTTTAAGAACTGCTGTATTTTATGTGTAATATAACAGCAACTGACCATGATACGGGAGACTAAAGGACAATTTGTAGATTTTGTAGATAAGATGAAACTGTTGTTCGATAGCTAGTTTGCTGCAACTGGGTTTCCAATCTTCCCGCATAATTAAATACTTCAGACCATCATCAGTTTCGATTCTTGTTCCTGGTTATTAGTCTGTGGTTTAGTGGGATTTAAATAGAAATCTGACAACAGGGAAAACAGTTCCCGGTCAGGAGCATCACTGGGAACAACCCCCTCTGGTTGAGCTAAAATTTGGTCAGCAATACTCAAATAATAGTCACAAACATAATTGAGAGATGGGTCTGATTCTGCCATTTCAAACAGGGTTTTACCCTTAACACGAGAAACACGAATATCTTCAATTAAGGGCAATACCTCTAACACAGGCATTGGCACTGCTTCTACGTACTTCTCGATTAAATCTCGTTTCGCGGTGCGATTACCAATTAAACCTGCTAAACGTAAGGGGTGAGTTCTCGCTTTTTCACGGACAGAAGCAGCAATCCGATTAGCAGCAAAGAGTGCATCAAAACCGTTATCGGTGACAATTAAACAGTAATCAGCATAGTTTAGAGGTGCAGCAAAACCACCACAAACCACATCACCTAAAACATCAAACAGAATCACATCATACTCATCAAAAGCATTGAGTTCCTTTAAGAGTTTGACAGTTTCACCTACCACATAACCACCACATCCTGCACCTGCGGGTGGTCCACCAGCTTCTACACAGTCAACACCACCATATCCAGGGTAAATGACATCCTCTGGCCACACATCTTCATAGTGATAGTCTTTTTCTTGCAGGGTGTCAATGATGGTGGGAATCAAAAACCCGGTTAGGGTAAAAGTGCTGTCATGTTTTGGGTCACAGCCAATTTGTAGTACCTTTTTACCCCGTTTGGCAAGGGCCACGGATATGTTACAGCTGGTTGTAGATTTACCAATACCACCCTTTCCATAAACTGCTAATTTCATAATTTCTCATCTCTCAATAGTTTTTCTTTTGGATTCCACAGAGATCCTGGGTTTTACCAGGTAATTTCCCAAGGTCTGTGATTGTCATTATTATGCAAGTTCCCCATAAAGCAAAGGACGATGAACTACGCAAATCTGCTCTAAATGTAGAATTTAGAAGCAAAACTAATTTTTTATCGGTTAAATCCCCCCTAAATTTTAAAAAATCTCTATATTTAGTCCTAAATCAAGTTTTTATTACTTTTACTATAAAAATAGTGACAAAAAACAAATTAACCATTATGAGGTTTAATCCAGGTAAGTGGTAGGATAGGAAGACGGAAATATGGGGATTAGGGAGATTTAATGCTAGGTGGAGCTTTTATGTAAATTATTATTAAAATGGAATAATACTCCCCCAATATACAATTCCCAACAGGAATTTTAGATAAAGGCGATCGCTAAGTACTACTACATATTATTTTTCATTTCTGTTAGAGATTGCCAACCGGGGTGCCATTGGGAATTGTCCTGTAATAGTTTGGCATTTATCCAAAAACGCACTTTTGGATCACATGCAGCTACCATTTCCGCATATACCCAGTTACCTTGATTTTTACGATTAACAACTTGAAAGTGTCTCCAACCATCCACTTTTTGTTGAGCTGTCCACTTAGAACCAAGTAAATAAGGAAACTTTTGTTTTCTAGCCATCGGAAATAATATAAGTATACGGAGAGATATACACAATTAATTATCATCTAATTATCATCATAATCTGTTGAGTCACCCTATTAAACTCAACCTATAAAATTGCTATAACACTCCATTTCCGCGCAAACACTGCTCCGCTCCCAGTTGTTCTACGCGTTCTTTTCTCCTATAATCGGTCTGTTGTTAGTTATCTTTACCCATTCCATTTTGACGAACATGAAACATACTCTTTCAGTTCTTGTAGAAGATGAAGCGGGAGTCTTGTCTCGCATTGCTAGTTTATTTGCCCGTCGTGGCTTTAACATTGAAAGCTTAGCTGTTGGTCCTGCTGAACAGGAGGGAATATCCCGCATTACCATGGTTGTACCTGGAGATGACCGCGTAATTGAACAAATAACTAAGCAACTATATAAATTGATTAATGTATTAAAGGTACAAGATGTTACAGAAACTCCCTGTGTAGAGCGAGAATTGATGCTATTAAAGGTAAATGCTAATAGCACTAACAGATCCCAGGTGGTGGAACTGGCTCAGATTTTCCGTGCTAGGGTGGTTGATGTAGCAGAAGATTCTCTTACCATAGAAGTGGTAGGAGATCCTGGGAAAATGGTAGCAATTGTTCAGGTTTTACAAAAATTCGGTTTGAAGGAAATTGCCCGCACAGGGAAAATTTCTCTCACTCGCGAATCCGGTGTCAATACTGAACTGTTGAAATCAATTCCCAGAGAAGTACTACAAAAATAGTAGCACGAAAATACTAGATCTAATCACTCTCAACCCAATTCACCAAGGTTCTTACACCAAAACCAGTTGCTCCAGCACTATTGTAGCCACTTTCTTTATCGGCCCAAACAGGTCCGGCTATATCCAGATGTGCCCATGGTGTCATTTTAACAAACTGCTTTAGAAATAGAGCAGCTGTAATAGAACCACCGTAGCGGGGTCCAGTGTTTTTCATATCAGCAATACCTGATTTTAAACCTTCAAAATATTTTTCTTCCATTGGCATCCGCCAAATCTTTTCTCCAGAAGACTCAGCAGCGGTTTGCAATTGAGATGCTATATTATCATTAGGGGTAAATAAGCCAGCAATATCATCGCCTAAAGCTACCACACAAGCGCCTGTAAGGGTTGCTAAATCTACCATGGCATCCAGACCTAACTGATCGGTGTACACTAGAGCATCAGCTAGGGTTAAACGCCCTTCCGCATCAGTGTTATTTACTTCGATAGTTTTGCCATTGGATGCGGTGAGGATATCTCCTGGGTGCATAGCTTTACCGCTAATCATATTTTCAGTAACTGCTGATATGAAGTGAACTTCTACATCTGGTTTAATCTGACCTATAGCTTTAGCAGCACCAAGGGTAGCAGCAGCTCCACCCATGTCAATTTTCATAGTTTCAATTCCGCTACCTGCTCCTTTAATATTCAAACCACCAGAATCAAAGGTGAGACCCTTACCAATAATAGCTAGTTTACGTTTAGGGGTGGTTGCGGGTTTATAGATGAGGTGGATAAATTTGGGTGGAAAGTCGGAAGCTTGTGCTACGCCTAAATATGCTCCCATACCCAGTTTTTCACAGTCTTCTTGTTCCAGAATTTTTAGTTCTAAACCATGTTCCTGGGCGATCGCTTGAGCAGTTTGTGCCATGGTAATGGGTGTGACAGCATTAGCTGGTGCTGCTACCAACTCTCGAGCTAGAATAACTCCGGAAACAATTTGTTCTGCGCGAGTGATAGCTGGTTGTTGTCCCGATAAATTTAATAGGTCAATGGTCTCAATAGAGGGATTCTTATCTTCTGGTTCTGATTTGAACCGAATATCTTGATAAAGTGCTAGTTGGGCCCCTTCTGTAATAGCTTGGGCAGTGGCCGCTGGTTGATTATTGTATATTGGAAAACTAATACCCAGAGTTTTGGTTTTTTGCTTTTTAGCAGTCCTAGCAAGGGTTGCACCTGCTATGCGCAAGGTTTCTAATTTCAGTGTATCTACTTTTCCTAAGCCAATAAAAATTACTTTACGAATGGGGGAGTTGGCTCCCACACGAATGGCCACTGTAGTATTAGCTTTACCGGTGAACTCTTCTTCAGCGATGACTTCTGAGAAAACTCCCCCGTATTTCTGGTTGAGAGTTGCTAGATCGTCTTTTAGCTCTACTGCATCTTCAAACAGTCCAATACCCAGGGTATCACCAGTCCAATTTAATAATTCTGTGTCACTAGTCCGAGTTATCATTTCTGTCATTTTTTCTTGTTTTTACCTGCTTCCAGTATGGCCTAAAATTTTCTATTGAGGGAGACTTTCTCGGAAAATCCCTGGTCTTGGAGAATTTTATATAGATTTATCTCTTCCTCTACTAGACAAGCGTGACCACTATCAGGTAAAATCAGGATCTTACTATTTGGCAGCATCCTTCCTAATCTTTCTACCTCTGTAAGGGATGGTAACAGGCGATCGCTCGCCCCAGCGATTAACAGTGTCTCCTGTTTAAGTTGTTGCATTTTCTCATGGTCTACGTGAAAGTGACGCAATAAGGACAATCGCCAATTAATAGTTTCTGCAGGGAGGGAAGTCATACTTTGCAGCAGTTGACGACGGAGGGAACTGGATATGCGAGGTAAAGATGCTAAAAAGGGTAGCAACCCCCAAGCACCCATGGGATAAAACCATGATGGCACTAAATTTGTTATTTGGGATGAAACGCTGATCCAAGGATTTAGTTTAAAAGAAGAAGCGGGGTTAATTAGAACAATACGTTTAAACAAACTTGGTGACTGGGTAGCCAGTTTCATGGCCAAACAAGCACCAAATGACTCACCACACAAATAAACCGAGCGGTTTCCTCTCTTGACGGGTGTTGTAGTCAACTCCATATTAATTAAGTCGAGGACATTTGTAGTTAATAGGTTCCAATCTCTCATATCCGTTTTAGGAATCGCTAAACAACGAATGTCAAACCCCCGCCCTAAATCGGTAATTTGTGACTGTAGCATTTCACCAGTTCCATCCATTCCTGGTAAATAAATAAACAATGGATATTCTGGTTGTGGGGGTTTGGGGGTTAAAAACCGGAGTTTGAGTTCCACATCTGTCATCTTGGTATTTGTCGGGGAATAGAGTCATTAAAAGCTAACTACATCAAGCTTTCTATATAAAAATTAATTCAGTCTGAAACTATAATTACAGATTTTAACGAAGTTTGAATGAATTATATATAAATAGGTGAAATCGCTGAATAAATCCTTGACGCAGTTAATCCATCTCAATGGTTGGTAGTTGAAGTTTGGATATGAGATTGTATTCGACGAAGCACAATCTCTAGTGCCCATACTAAAAAATCAAATTTTTCTACCTATTTACGGATTAATTCCTATATGTTGCGTAAAAATTTGGCATTTTTCTTAATTAATATTTTACATTTCTGTACTTAAACCTGAACGGGATCAGATGGGACTGTAGAAATTAGAGATTAGGCCTGATTTTCCGTCGGTTTGCCCAGTTTTTGATCTGAGTACACTCTCTGACTACAGTAATCAAAATCCAGGCCAAATCCGGGAATGTGATTGTTGAGTAATTGTCTCCTGGTCACGGAGAACAATCATTAGTGTTTATAGAATGGAAAAAAATTGTGAGGTTATTAACTTGCCATGATCAAAACACAGTTGGAAAAAATAGCTGTAATGTTATATAATTACCTAGCTTTACAGAACTAACTAGCTGGTAAAACTGTTTAATAATTTCTTTTTTATTATCTATGAATCTAACAAATAAAACTTCAAAAACCTTTGCCCTGACCACACCCCTATACTATGTAAACGATGTTCCCCATATTGGTAGTGCTTATACCACAATAGCTGCAGATACTATAGCTAGATTTCAGCGTTTATTGGGTAATGAAGTAATATTTATTACTGGGACAGACGAACATGGACAAAAGATCCAAAGATCAGCCCAAAGTCAAGGAAAATCACCCCAGGAATTTTGTGATCAAATTGTCCCTAGTTTTATTGATTTATGGCAACTTTTGAACATTCAATATGATCGATTTAGTCGTACTACTGATTTAAAGCATCAGGCAATTGTCAAAGAATTTTTTAATAGAGTTTGGGAACGGGGTGATATATACCGAGGAGAGCAGAAGGGTTGGTACTGCGTATCCTGTGAAGAGTTTAAGGAAGAAAGGGAGCTGATAGAAGGTAAGCGCTGTCCTATCCATACCACCAAGGAAGTAGAATGGCGCGATGAACAAAATTACTTTTTTCGTCTATCTAAGTATCAAAAACCACTGGAGGAGTTTTATCAATCCTATCCAAACTTTATTCAACCTGCTAGTCGGCGCAATGAAGTTCTTAGCTTTGTTAGTCAAGGTTTACAGGATTTTTCAATTTCGCGGGTCAATTTAGATTGGGGCTTTCCTGTACCTGTGGATACCCAACACACTCTTTATGTTTGGTTCGATGCACTTTTAGGGTACATAACAGCACTATTAGAACCAGGAACAGAAGCAACTTTAGAAAATGCCGTGTCTAAATGGTGGCCAATTAACTTACATTTAATTGGTAAAGATATATTAAGATTTCATGCCGTATATTGGCCAGCTATGCTGATGTCAGCTAATTTGCCCTTGCCAAAACAAGTATTCGGACATGGATTTTTGACTAAAGATGGTCAAAAAATGGGGAAGACTCTGGGTAATACTGTTGATCCTGTAGCGCTGGTGAAAAAATATGGTAGTGATGCTGTTCGTTATTACTTCCTTAAGGAAATCGAATTTGGCAAGGATGGCGATTTTAATGAAATTAGGTTCATCCATGTTCTAAATGCAGATTTAGCCAACGACTTAGGTAATTTGTTAAATCGTACTTTGAACATGGTGAAAAAATACTGTGCTGGGGAGATTCCCTCCATTGCTCCACAAGATATTCCCCCTGAGAATACCTTAAAGACAATTGGTGGGCAATTAGGGGAGAAAGTTAAACAAGCTTATTCAGTTTTAGCTTTCAACGAGGTAGCTCAAACTGTAATGTTATTAGTTCAAACCAGTAACAAGTTTATAGATGAACAAGCTCCTTGGTCATTATATAAACAGGGAAACCACAACGAGGTGGCAACAGTGTTGTACACCGTTCTGGAATCGGTGAGACTAGCAGCTTATTTACTATCGCCAATTATTCCTAATATCAGTAGCGATATTTATCAGCAATTAGGATGGGGAATCAATTTTAACAATCCAAAAGAAACCTCCACTGTTGCACCTTTTACTACCCATGCAACATGGGGCGTACTATCGAATAAACAACAGTTAGGCACACCTCAGCCAATTTTCAAACGGATAGAACTACCAAAAGACAGTTAACACTTTCTATTATTGAGTTGCACCACTGAATTTGGTCTGTTGGGAAAAAAACCGGATTTAAGCCTCTCAACATTTGTCTCCTCATGGCAAAGGTTACTCCTGGAGGTGTTTGTTACCGTGGGGAGGTGTATAAAACTGACATTTTTCTGAGTCAATTAACCCAATCTAGTAAGGGCGTGAATTTAATGATTTCTATCGCAGACGACATGGATAACAACCGAGGTCTAACAATGATGTTGAATAATTTGGAAAATGACTCGATTTTTACGCCAGAACAGGTTTTGGAAAATCGGGGTCGAGTGGCAATATTTATTGATGGCTCAAATTTATTTTATGCAGCTTTGCAATTAGGTATCGAAATTGATTACACTAAACTATTATGTCGGTTAACTGGTGGATCAAGGCTATTACGGGCTTTTTTCTATACTGGTGTAGACCGGACTAATGAGAAGCAACAGGGATTTTTGTTGTGGATGCGTCGCAATGGTTATCGAGTCATAGCTAAGGATTTGGTACAATTGCCAGACGGTTCCAAGAAAGCTAACCTAGATGTGGAGATAGCTGTGGATATGATGGCTTTAGTGGATTCCTATGACACCGCAGTTTTGGTCAGCGGTGATGGCGATTTGGCCTATGCTGTTAACTCGGTCAGTTATCGTGGCGTCAGGGTGGAAGTTGTTAGTCTACGCTCCATGACCAGTGACAGCTTAATTAATGTGAGCGATCGCTATATTGATTTGGAAGCGATTAGGGAGGATATCCAAAAGACACCTCGTCAGGGTTATCCCTATAGGCCATTATCCAGTATGGGATTCTTGGACGACCATCAAGATAGTGAAGGACATTTACAGATTCCAGAATAATGCAAAACCAACTAGGCGGGAATTATGGTAGCGTTAATGCGCAACTTCTTGAGGGGAAGTAAATCCAATTCCTCCCGCTACAGTTTTATGTGCTTTTATATGTTAAACATGCCTAAAAATTTCAGTTATTTGTCAGTGATTTTATTATTGTTAACAGGATTATTTGGTTGCTCGGGTTCATCTACTATTTCTTCAGTGGAGAATAATTCTAATTCTGATAAGTTGAGGAGTGATAGTCAGTTGACTTTTTTTGATGTTAGTCTGGAGCAATTTGACCAGGATGGTAAACCATTTTGGAAGGTGCAAGCTCGCCAGGCTAAGTACACCAAAGAAAAGGAAATTGGTCAAGCCAAAAATCCCCAGGGTGAACTATATCAAGATGGTAAAGTAGTTTATACAATTAAAGCAGAAACGGCGGATATTCAGCAAGATGGTAAACAACTTGTGCTCAAGGGTAAGATTGTGGCTACAGATCCTCGCAATGGGGTAGTGCTGGAAGGAAATGAATTAGAATGGCGACCCCAGGAAGATTTATTAATAGTCCGTAATCAGTTCAATGGTCGTCATCGTCAATTGAAAGCTAGCGCCCAGGAGGCTAGAGTCAAAACTCGTCAACAACAGGTGGAGTTTACAGGCCAGGTATTTGCCGTTTCTAATGACCCTAAATTACAAATCAAAACCGAACGCCTACTTTGGCAAGTTCAATCAGAAAAGTTAGTGGGCGATCGCCCTGTGGAAATTCAACGTTATCAAAACAATAAATTGACTGATCGCGCTCAAGGAAAGGGTATAGAGGTTAATTTGAAAACCCAAATTACCACCCTAGGACCGGAAGCTAAACTCCAGTTAGTTAATCCACCAATGGAAATTAATAGCAATGCGATCGCCTGGGATGTTAATCAAGAAATTGTCAAAAGTAATGTTCCCGTAAGGGTAATTCATCAAGGGGAGAATATAACAGTATCTGGCAATCAAGCGGAAATGAAATTGCTAGAGAAAACGGTTTATTTAACGGGTGATGTTAAGGCAATTGGGCAACGTAATCAATTTTTAAAATCAGAGCGACTCACTTGGTATTTAGAGCGCAAATTGGTGGAAGCTCAAGGAAAGGTCATTTATCGTCAGATGAAACCACCCCTGACTTTCCAAGGGTCAACCGCAATTGGCAATTTGGCAACGGAAAATATTACCGTTAAGGGTGGTAGTTTTGGTCGGGTGGTGACAGAAATTATTCCCCAGCAGGTTATTACCCCATCCCCATGATTGGAGAAAGATAACGATTTGTAACATTTGGTGCATATTCGTTGTCAAATTGGATTTTTGGATAGAAACTAAATGGTATGGCACTTAGGTAGTCAGCAATTCCCAAAACCTGATTCTTTAGTGTTCTCAAATAACGTAATTAAAAGAATTACAGCAATCATATTTTATGAACGGTATTTCTAACCTTCAATTTAAAAGATCCGGTTGGCAAACCACCGTGATCTTCACCCTGGGCTTTTGGCTCAGCGCTAGCATGGTATTAGATGGGTTAATCATGCCCAGTCTTTACATTACTGGTATGATGAAAGAAGCAAATTTTACCATGGCCGGATACACCATTTTTTGGAATTTTAACCGTGTGGAGTTAGTAGCTGCTGCGGTAGTATTAACCTCCATATTGGCCATGGGTAAAGCCAAGTCAAAATGGGACTTGAGTTATATATGTTGGTCCTGTTTATTGGTCATGGTGGCCCTGTTAGATACCTATCTCCTCACCCCCCAAATGTCCGCTCTGGGTAGTAATTTGAGTTTGATGGTTACACCTGGTACAGTGCCAGAAACCATGAATTTACTACATGGTGGTTATTTTATCCTAGAAGTTATTAAGTTAGTAGGAGCTGGTTGGCTATTTAATCGCTGTTGGAATGATAGAGAAATCACAGCAATCTAGTTTGACCATGAAGGCGATCGCTTTTAGGAAGCGCGATCGTCTTCATTCTCAGGTAGTAAAAGACGAATGGCCAAAACAGCAAAACCAATAGCTGCAATTGTCTTTAAAATTCTAGTGGGCAATAATTGTGCCACCGCTCCTCCAGCTAACACACCCAGCAAACTAGTGAACACCAGCGCAGCTGCGGTGCCAAAAAATATAGCCTTTCTAGATTGTCCTTGACCAGACAATGCGATCGCCGCTAGTTGACTCTTATCACCCAGTTCGGAAAGAAACACGGTAATAAAGCTAATTCCCAGAAGATTCCAATCCATATCTATATCTATTTAATAACTTAACCGTGAATCACATCCCAAAATAACATCGAAGAAACTAACAATAATACCAGTCCTGCTGATTTTTCTACCGTTTTAGGACTAAGTCTACTAGCAATAAAACCACCAAGCAGTACACCCAGTAAACTAGTGGTGACCAAAGCAGCTCCCGCTCCCAGGAATACCAACCAAGGTGCATGGGACTGGGCACTCATTAATAATGTTGATAATTGAGTCTTATCACCAATTTCCGCCAAAAAAATGGTAATAAAGGTTGTCCCAAATACTACCCAAACTGAGTCAGACTTTTTTGTCTTGGGTGGTGATTGGTCACCAGGTGCAGTAATGGTTAAATCTAAAGTATCAAGTTTCACGGTGCTAACGGAGTTTTTCATATTTTTATCATTATCTCATAATGTAATGACCAATGACAAGTTTTTAAAAAAAGATCCGTGTCCCTACTTCACAACTCAAGACCTAGGGTCCCATTAAATCGAATCATTTCTAAACTGCGATCGCCATATACAGAATCTATTTGTTGATGACAACAGTCAATAGCGAAGTCATTTAATTCCTCTGGTTTGATACCATACATCTTTTCAAAGGTTTTAGACTCTACCCGACAAAATGAAGGACGATCCCTATAAATATTACATTCTCGTGTTTGATGATCGAAATTAACACACCAACCATCCTCACCTACCAAACGGAGATAGAGTGAGAGTTCAGCAGGTGAGAGATAATCGGATAAATGGGGGCGATCGCTAGGGTCAAGATGACAGCAAGCACCACACTGCTTAACACATTGCCAAGTAGCCATAAATTACCTCCATAATAGATGAAACAAAAAGAGACATGAACTGATCCTATTTTTTGGTATATTGATATAGTAGGGAAAATTGCCATTTAGCAATTTGAATTATTTAATTTTTTAAACCCCTTGGGAGGAAAAATGGAAGCTCTAGCTAATATCAACTGGGAAGTCGTGTTTCAATTGACTTGTGTAGCATTAATTGTCCTTGCTGGACCCGCTGTAATTTTTGTACTTGCTTTTCGTAACGGGGATCTTTAATTGGATAAATGGGAAGCAGGTGTGAGCAAGCCATACTTTGCCAAAATACTACAAAACTAAGCCAAAACTAAGTCAACTAGTTTCCGTCAAAGCTGTAATTGCAGCTTTGATGATACTGTTGAGGTAACCTGACACCGACTAATTCCAACTCAATATCATTCGCACCATTAAAGTTATTTTCCCGCAACTTATAAGCAATATCAATAGTGAAGGGTAAAGGGAAATAATCACCCCATCGCCAAGCCAAAGCTCTAATTTCATATCTTATATTATCTATGATTTGAGCCAAAGTCAACTTAATACTACCCTTACCAATCATTTGCTGTTCTACCACTCGTACTTGGGGAGTCCAAAAGATAGGGTCAGGGTTTTCAATTCCACAGGGATGAAGAATATTCAACTGTTGGAATAAATCCCGATTGACTTGACAAAGATTGATTTGACCATCTATTCTTAATAGTGGTTTGAGATGTTGAACTTCCAGACATTGATTGGCAAACTCTGATAAACGCAACCGGAAATTTTCTAGATTAGCTGCGGGTAAAGAAAATCCAGCAGCTGCTTTGTGCCCACCATATTTATATAGTAAATCCCTGGTAAACTCCAGAGCTTCAAACACATTGAATTCGGGTATTCCTCGAGCAGAACCACGAACCAGGTTATTATTTTCGTAAGTACCGATAAAGACGGGAACTCCATAACGTTCTACCAGACGAGAAGCGACAATACCAATTACACCATGATGCCAATTATCTTTGACCACCACCAGAACCCGGTCTTGATGCAAATTTTGTGCATACAAATCTTCAACCAACAATATTGCCTCTCCTTGGATTTCCTCACAGATTTTTTGACGTTCAGCATTTATTTGCTCACATTGCATTGCTCGTTCTAAAGCAATTCCCATATCATCCGTAGTTAGTAATTCGATCACAATTTGAGGATTGCCAATTCTACCCACAGCATTGATTCTTGGTCCCAGACGAAATCCAATATCTTCTGGTTTTAAAGACTTAGAATTTTGTGCCTTAGATACTTGCTGATTTTCTCCCATACTCGGTTGTACACCAGAGACTTGAATTAAAGCCTGAATACCGGGTAAGTTAGACTTATATAATGATTTTAAACCCCGTTTTATCCAACGACGATTAACACCAGTTAAAGGAGCTAGATCAGCAATAGTTCCCAAAGTAAATAAATCCAACATAGGTTGAACTAGACCTGTGAGTTTTCCCAAATGTTGAGCTAAACATACAGCTAAAACATAGGCTACACCCACACCAGCAAGACCTCTGTAAGGAGAAGATAGAGATATTAATTTGGGGTTAAGAATTGCATCAGCAACTGGTAATTGGGGAGGTAAATCATGGTGATCCGTAATAATCACTTTCAAACCCAACTCTTTTGCTCTTGCAATAGGTTCAAAAGCAGCAATACCATTATCTACGGTTAGAATTAAACTGACCCCTTCACTGTGAAATTCTTCCACAATTCGTTTATT
This sequence comes from Cylindrospermopsis curvispora GIHE-G1, assembly GCF_014489415.1. Lineage (NCBI taxonomy): Bacteria > Bacillati > Cyanobacteriota > Cyanophyceae > Nostocales > Aphanizomenonaceae > Raphidiopsis > Raphidiopsis curvispora. Next base: position 1,813,652 of record NZ_CP060822.1, on the reverse strand, counting down.
GATTCCATAACCCTCATGCATCCTACTGGGAATAGCATAGTCAATGTTTGCACCTAAAGATCCAAGACTGCGTAACAGCAAGGCTGTACTAGTCATGCCATCAGCATCATAATCGCCGCAGATAGCAATTTTCTCATGGTTCCTAATAGCACTTGCCAATAATTCCACACTAGGAACTAAATCGGGGAACTCGTCCAAGGGAGAGGGTAAATTTATACATTCAGGATTGATAAATCTAGTAGCTATTTCTGGTGTTTCCATACCTCTATTAATTAACAACTGACCTATAATAGGAGAAACATTATTGACACTTGCTAACTTTTCAGCTAATTCTTCATTTTGCTTTGCTATGTGCCAGCGTTGATATGGCAACCCTATATTTTTTTTGTTTACACTCATAACTGGTTGTGATATGAAGATAGATTTATCTAAAACTCTAATCGTTCCCTATTTTCACAAAAAATAATTGACACTGGTGACAATTCGGCTTTTTTCAGCCCGTAAAGCAACCTTCAAAAATAAAGTAGTTTGATTGTGTAAAATTGCATCCCACCAATTGCGGGTAACAAAGGATGGAATAATAACGGTGGTAAACATATTTGGATACTGTTCCTCAAACTCACTCACAAACTTAACAACCGGATCGATGACAGAACGATAGGGGGAGTCAATAATATACAGAGGAATATCAGACTCTAATTTTTGCCATTTTTCCTCCAATGTTTTCCTGTCTGTAGAACCAATATCCACATGTATGGCAACAATTTTATCAGCAATTATGCGTGCATAATCCAAAGCTTCTATTGTTCCCCGATTTAGTTGACCAACTACTATCACCGCAGGATGACTAACCACTTCCGATTTAAGTCTAGCCACGTAACTACAAGGTACCACATCTTGAACACTAAGACTTTCAGCTACATGCCTATAATGTTTAGCAATGGCTAAAAACAAATTTATGAATATGGGAATGGCTACTACTACTAGCCAAGCACCAAACAAAAACTTAGTGTAAACTATTACCAACAAAACAATTAATGTAGTAATTGCACCTATGCCATTCATGACCGCACTGGCCTGCCAACCTGGGGTTTTTTCTTGAAACCAATGACGCACCATTCCTGCTTGGGATAGGGTAAAGGAAGTAAATACACCAACTGCGTAAAGAGGAATAACAGCGTTGACTTGACCCTTGAAGATGACAACTAAAATGGCTGCACAAACACTCAGAAGAACAATGCCATTGGAGTAGACCAGTCGGTCTCCCAGTAATGATAATTGACGAGGTAAAAATCCATCCTTGGAAAGGAAGTAACACAGTCTGGGAAAATCGGCATAACTGGTATTTGCAGCTAATAATAAAACTAATAGGGTGACAATTTGTAGAAAATAATAAATGACACTATCACCAAAAACTTCTCTCCCCAATAGGGAAAGTAAGGTTTGTCCTGATTCGGGAACAAGATGATAGGAATTGGCTAAAAATGTAATTCCTGCAAACATTGAACTCAGAACAATTCCCAAATATAAGAGGGTTAAACGGGCATTTTTCCATTCTGGAGGTTTAAATGCTAATACCCCATCGGAAATTGCTTCTACACCTGTTAGTGCGGTACAACCAGCTGCAAAGGCCCGTAGAACAAAGAATAAACTTAATTCTTGACTGATGGCAATGGTAGGATATGATGTGGAAACCTCACCGCTTAATTGTTTAAATAACCCCACCATAATCAGCAAAAAAATGCTGCCAATAAAGGCGTAGGTGGGAATCATAAATATCCTTCCTGATTCCTTAACTCCCCTTAAATTTGCTAGGTTCAATAGAAATATGAAGATTAAGCACAAAAGAACTGTGTGACCTCTCAGGATTGGTATCGCCGATGTTAGAGCTGCTGTACCAGCAGATATGCTAACTGTAACAGTCAGAATGTAGTCAATCATTAAGGAACTGCCTGCTACCAAACCAGCATATAAACCTATGTTTTCTTTAGCAACAATGTAAGAACCACCTCCCTGAGGATAAGCTCGGACGGTTTGACGATAGGAGAGGATAACTATTGCTAGGAGTGCAACAATACCAATGCTAATGGGTAGGGAAAATCCTAGGGCACCACTACCAGCAGCTACTAAAACCAATAAAATTTCTTCGGTTGCATAAGCAACTGAAGAGAGCGCATCTGAGGAAAGAACTGCTAATGCAGCAGCATTGCTTAGTCTCTCTTCTGTGTGGGCGCTGGTGGGTAAGGATTTACCAATTAAAAACTTTTTAATTTGGGAGTATAATGACATAAGAGTCCTACTGAACTAATGTTCTGACGTGGTTGGGAACAAATCCAGCAAATCTATAATATAATGTCCAATATTAACACTAAGCAAAATTTTTCCATAATGTCTTAACCAAGTGCCAACTTGGCAACCAGGGTCTCTGGAATTGAGTTACATTGAATTTGACAAACGAAAAAACAGAAACTAATGGTTCCACAAGGTACTAGTCTCCACTTTTCGATTTGTGAAACTAATAACGTAATAACCATTTGCTGCAATAGGAATGATCAATAAATACAAACCTAATCGATTACAAATTACCCCCCTAATTAACGATCAGGTTTGTTAGTGATATTCCCTAATCGCTTCAGCGGCAAATAAGAGAGTGGGAGTGAATGGCGCTTGGTAATGCCTCCTCCCACTCTCTTTTTTATGGGTAATACAACAAACTAATATACCACTATCTATCTACTAAAATCATAGTCTCATCATCTCCTAATAACTCTTGTGCAGCTTCTAACATATATGTGGCAATATCTTTTAAATCTTCACGATTATTTAAGTAGGTCTTTAATGCCTCTATGGGATCCATACTACTACTAGCATTTAATTCGGGAATTCGAGGTCTAGCTAGTTGACTCACTAGTTCTGGGTGAATCGTATAATGATGTGCATCTCCCAGCGCCTTATGAATAACAGCGTTTTCTATTACATCTAATTGTTCCGAACGCAGTTTATAAACTAGTCTGACCACAGTCCCTCTTAGGTCATGTTTGGCGATCGCCTGCAATAATGTTTGTTGAGGATTGTCGCTGGGGGATAAATCCACCTCGATGGTGCGGAAAATGCGAGCAGGTAGTGGGCAAAACTGCCAATTGGCCTTACCTTTTTCCAACTCTACCATGACATAACCCTTTTGTTCTTTTTCTTCACTAAAATCCACTCGCTCAATACTACCAGGATAAACCACAGGTGGGTCGTTGGATTTATTCAGATTTTGATGGCAGTGGATATGACCTAATGCCACATAATCAAAACATGGTCTAATAAGTAAAGAAGCTGGCAGAGTAAAACCCTTACCTACAGCTAATAAACGTTCCGCACCCAACATAGCATTATCAGCCATCAAATGGGCTAAAAGTATGGTGGGCAGATTTGGGTCTAAATTTCTCACCTCTCCTTCTAAAACCACTTGTAATTTTTCAATCAAAAGTTGATTAACCTCAGCCATAGACATTCCCGTAGTTTCCTTGCGGGTCATTAACATAGACCTAGTCAACCAAGGTAGAGTAATTACTTGTACCTTACCATTGGGGGTTTGAATATGATGGGTGGTCAAACTGTCACCCACCACAAAACCAGGCACTCCCAAAGTTCGGTAAATATTAAGACTTGCTCCTCCTATACCCTGAGAATGTAAATCATGATTGCCAACTAATAAAACCGTTGGAATATGGGCATCAACTAACCTACGAAACTGACTGGCAAATGCTTCTTGTACGTAGGGTGGAGGGGTAGCATCCGGAAAAGCATCACCACCAAATATAACCATATCTACTGGTTCAGACAGGGCCCGATCAATACATAAAGATAGGGTATTAACAAAATCCTCCAAGCGGGTGTTTAATCCAGTGTTGGGGTTAATACGTCCGTGGGAAAAACCGCTTCCTATATGAATATCTGAAAGGTGTAGAACTTTGATCATGGATTTACGGCAATCTTTTTTTCATGATACGCTCCCACACTCACAGTGTGGGATTTATATCTAGATTTAAATGTTAAATGTGAATACCACACTCAGTCTTCCCAGTACCGCGCCAACGTCCAGCTCTTTCATCTTCTCCATCAGCTACTCTGGTAGTAATTGGCTCATCACCAATACTCGGGTATCCTTGATCATGTAGGGGATTATAAATTACCTTGTATTCAGCTACATACTCCCAGCTTTCTTTTCTTGTCCAGGTAGCCAAGGGATTAATTTTTAAGCGCCCTTGATTGTCCAACTCAAACACGGGCATATTCGCACGGGTAACCGCCTGATCCCGACGACGACCAGTAATCCAAGCTACTGTATTTAATTCATCCAATCCACGCTGCAAAGGTTCAATTTTAGTAATTTGATGAAATTTACTAATATCAGTATCCCACAACGCCTCTCCATACTTAGCGGCAAATTCCTCACGACTATAGACATTGGGTACTTTATAGGTCTTTAAGTCTAAGCCATAAACTGTTTTAGCTTTAGCAACCAAGTCTAAAGTTTGTTCAAAGTGATGAAGGGTATCAAGGAAAATCACTGGTGTTGGGTGATCCAGTACTTCATAAAGAATATGGGTAATAATCAAGTCATCAACATTGAAAGCACTGGTTTGGACTAAACCCGTAGGTATGTTTTCCACCGACCATGCCAGAATTTCCGTGGGAGTGGCGGTTTCAAATTGTTCATTTAAACTTTCTAAGTCAAAGGCTGTTGCAACTGTCATGGTAATTCTCTTGTCAACATTTAAATATCTCAAAGTATTTTACCGGAAAATTGACCCACCTGATTTAAAAGTTGCTGGAAAACCTTTGCTTGAGTTCAGCTTTATATACTGACTCATGATAGTAGACAACTACATTACGTCCTTTGGTTTTATCTTTGTAACCCGGTATTCTAGGTTCACCTAAGAACTTAGAATGATGTGTCTCTCAACTAATATCATTTGTTCCTCCTTCGTTCAGCAGAACGTTCACCATAAGTCTTGGCACTAAATGAAGCCATTAAAGATAACATATCTTCTATTAGCTCTGCTTCATAAGACTTAGGTAAGACTTCTTCTACATATTCAACTTCAACGTTATGTGACTCAAAGAACATTTTTAATATATTGAAGTTAAATCTGATTAGACGGTCTTTATGTTCTATAACTACTTTAGTAATCCTCCTTTCTATGGCTAATTTCATTAACTGATGTAACTCAGCTCTAGAATCATTCATCCCAGAACCAACTTCAGTAAATATGTAATTAACTTTATACTTTTTCTTAGCTGCGTATTCTGTAAGTCTAGTATTTTGTCTATCTAAATCACCTTTAGTCTTTTGTTCACCACTTGAGACGCGAGAGTAAAGAGCCACTGACTCTTCTACTTCCTCAGATGGTTTATCAATACCTATAAGTTTATAAATATCGGACTGTTTATATCTTCTATGATTTCCAACAGTCCGAATTGCTGATAACTTACCTGACTCGTCCCACAGCCTAAGCGTTTGAATGCTGACATTAAGCGCAGTACAAACCTGTTTTATTGTCATTAGTTTTTCTTCCATTGGTTATTTCCTCAAAGATAAAGAACCAATAGTCGTAATACATTTGGAACTCTTCAAGTGTAGGGACTTCATCAAGTTCCACTGCATGAGGATAAATTGTGCCGTCTTCCAACCCAAACTCAGTTTTTGTAACACGGATTACCTTTTTGCTGTTCACAGCAATTTACTCCAATACATATACTATATCATATACTATGAGATTTTGGTAATATTTAGTATGATTTGTTAGATTTGCTTTTTACTGCCTAAAACATTTTAGTTGATGGTTGACTACTATAGGATATTCAATGTTTAAGGTAGCTCCTGTGTAGTGTAGCAGGTCTGTTAACACTGGAGCAATCAAAAACTCTCTGCGTGCAATTTCACTGGTAAGACTTAAATGAGGTAATACTTCTTCGATACGGTTCTTTAAAAATTTAAAAGATTCAAATCGTTAGTATACTTTGCTAACTCCAAACTGGAACGTTCTAAGGAAACATTGAAATAAGGTAAAATGTCTTGTGGAGTAAAATTAAGTTTAAAATAGTCTGCAAATGTGTAGGATTTTTTGGATTGATTATGTTTCTTTTTACCATTTTTATAAAAGTTACTAATTACTTGTATCTTGTATCTATTCTCTTCCTCATAAATCTTCTAGACTCAGGGAGTCTAGTCTCATAACAAGCTATTGAATAGGATGTATTTTGGGTAGGCAATTTTCATAGCTGTATCTGGCGAGTCATGGATTGGGCTATTTTTATCGATTCGTGTCTTTTTCTTATCGATGCTTATACTTGTGCAACCAATACTGACGAATCGGTGTTTATAGCAAGCTAGAAAACTACTCTCCTTCCAGAATGACTTACCAATGTCTTGACAGTATTTTACAAAACATTCTGCTCCCCTTAATTGCTGCACAATCTTATGCCATTTATCTTTTGTGCGCTTGACTTCAATATAGAGAATGCATCGCTTCTCCGAACTTATTATAACGTAGTCGGCGCGTCTGCACTCCCCTTTCGTCCCATTAAAGATATCCTCAGGAGACCGAAACTGATCCACTTTTATCACCAGAGCATCCGAAGGTAAGTTACGTATCTTTACCATGGAATCCGGGGATTGAGTTTCATCGAGTATAGCATATAACTTCCCGTTCTCCTCTTTAAGCTCAACCTGTGCGGTTTTCTTAATTAGTTCGGCAAGAATTTCCATGTCCCTACTCATCGTCCCCCCAAACAATTTCTTCCTGAATGCGATTCATCTCTTCAATTGTTTTATCGAAGCTAGAAGCTTCAATTCCCATTTTGGCATCTATGGGAGCAGGAACTAGTGTTTGGCAATAAGTCTTTTTCTTTAAGCTGTCTAGCTTAATCAATTCCTCTTTTGCAATAAAAACGCTAACCTTATCAGCTTTGAGCAACTCTTCTTTGCGGTATCCTTCACGCTCTGCTATTTCACTTAGCCTTTTTCCTCCCTGATTTAACATAATGAGAGTGTTAAGCTCTTTAATAATATAATCACTGTGAGTAGTTATAAATACTTTTACTCCAACATTTACCAACCTCGAAAACAAACGAGCTACGCGTCTCTGGTTCTCCGGGTGCAAATTAAGCTCAGGTTCATCAACCATGAGTAAGTCGCCAGGAGCAGCAACATGTCGCAGATAAAATCCTATATCCAGTAGTGAACGAACAGCGCTTGAACTTTCATCCATGGTCAATTTTACGCGTTTTCCTTTAGGGCTATAGTATAATTCATCATTCTTCGTGACAAGATACTCACCACCAATAATGTCTGAGAAGTCATTTGTAATCTCTGGATGATTCTTTGCTATGAAGCTATCTTTTTTTGAAAGCTCTTCTAACTGTCTTGTGAAATCAACGTTTGACTTAATGGGTAGAGCATAATCCGCATATACTTTGGAAAGTAATTCAAGTGGATTTATTTCCTTTTCCATTGAGCTCATTTCCTCTAGGAGACGGTTTCGGGCAAAATTAAGCTCTCTTCTGAATATTGCCACACCAGTTCGTTCGGCGCTGGCAATGAAAAGACGGGGGAAAAGGTCCCCAAAAATAATGTCTTTTAGAGCGTCTCCGATAATTCGACTAATTATTTCTTGAGGTATCCTTACCTGCTCTTTCTCAACGAGCAAAGAAATTGAAACTAGGGAAGAGTCGGCTTTTTTCGATATGAAGAATAGCTGGGTTTTAGCTGCACCCATAGTCCGCTCGAAGGTTGAAAGAGGGTGTATATCACTAGAATCCAGGTTTACCAAAAACTGACTCCCGGCAAAATGTTTTTCGGAGGAAGCGAAGAAGTGAGGTAATTGTTGTGTAAATGCCTTACAACCTTTCTCAAGGATATTTGGTGCATTGCGGATGTATTCTTCAATATTTAACTCAATTAAACCTTCATTTAACAATTGCCACACATCTCCGTCGGAAATATCTATGGAGAAAGCATCACGCCAAAATGAGATAAAGCCAAACAATGCATAGGTAGCATAGGTTTTACCGGTATTGTTCCCACCACATATAATAGTTAGTTCGTTAAGTGTAAACTCTGCCTGCTTGATAGGTCCGAGATTCTTTATGGAAATTTTCATTCGCTTTTACATTTAGCTGGTTTAAATATATAGCCTTGTCCAAAACTGTCTTGCAGATGGCTACGAGTAGTTGATTTTTTAAGAGAGACACCATACATTCACCTTAAAGTAACAGATATCAAGTTATATGTCAACTCCATCAACTCATTTTGTCTTAGGAGGATATGTTTAGGTATAGCCTATTTATGGGATGCGATTAAACAAATTTATAGTTTGAAATAGCCCTAGAATTATATCTTCATCTCTAAAAATTAAGTAGCAACAGTTTGTGTTTAGCTAGTATTTAATCTTAATATAATCAATACTAATACTTTAACTATATTTTGAATCCCAAAATTTTCTACCCCAGCCTATTGACTTTTATTCTCAAAAGTTCTAGATTAACCATTGGGATTAGTTGAAACTAATTTGCAAAAATACTGAGAATTATTACTAATGAACCTTGACCAATTCCTAACTGGGAAAAGAAAGTTCTTGATTGCCAGTACATTGGCAACAGTGACAAGTTTATTTGTCAGCAATGTGGTGAAAACCCAACCGACGGTGGCTAACTCCAATCCTTCTGCAGCAGCACCACTGTTACTTACAAAAAATCTCAAAAATTTGACCATAGTCTTTCCTAGTCGAAAGGATGCTCCTAACCTGCAAGAACAAGTGGGGAAAGTAGCTAACTTCTTGTCCCGGGAGTTAGGAATACCCGTAAAGGCACAAATTAGCGATGATACTGCTGCTGTAGAAGCCCTAAGAGCTAATAGAGCCGATGTGGCTTTTTTAAGTAGTCGTCCAGCCTTAAAAGCGGAAGGACTAGCAAATTCTCGTTTATATCTAGCAGAGGTGAGATCTAACTACTCCGGTAGATACACTTATAATTCCATATTTGTAGTTGCCAAAAACAGTCCTCTAACTCCTAAAGCTTCTACTAAAGCGACGCTGGAACAGCTCAGAGGCAAAAAAATTGCCTTTACCTCCCCCACCTCTGGATCAGGGTTTATTTTCCCAGTCAGTGAGTTGGTAAAGAACGGATTTGTCCCCGACAAAGATCGGATGGAAGGTTTCTTTAGTCAAATTACTTATGGAGGTAATTACAGTAAAGCACTGGAATCAGTGGTGCGTGGTCAAGCAGATGTAGCAACAGTTTCTGAGTATGCCATGTATCCCCCCTATATATCCACCACAGATGCTGCTAAATTGCGAGTGCTGTATAAAATATCCGGTGTTCCCGCTCATGGAATAGTTGTTGATGATGATGTTCCAGTAGTCATGCGAGAAAAAATTATTAACGCCTTTCTCAAGTTAAACAAACCAGAAAATAACCAATTGTTGCAGGGTTTGTATAATTCCACCGAGCTAGTGAGAGTTGATCATAATCGTCACTTGAAACCCGTGCGCGATGCTCTGAAAAATTTGGGCATAGAACCATAATGTCGAACAGCAGCCAACCCTGGCGAAAAATGGGGTGGTGGATTTTGATATGTAACTTCTATAGGTAGTTTTTTACAAAGCTATTTCCTGTCACAAACTGTTTAAAAATGCTAGAATATTTTTAATTAACAATAATTTGGTTACTACCATGAAATTAATTGAATGTCACAATCTAAAAACAAGTTACACTCCATCCTCAAATCGTCCCATCCTCAATGGGATTGATTTGGAGATTAGCCAAGGTGAATTTGTGGTTCTATTGGGTTTAAACGGAGCAGGGAAATCCACCCTATTGCGATCGCTCATAGGGTTAGCTCCGGTAGTAGGTGGTTCTGTTTACATAAACAATAGACAGATGACAAACGAGACCTTGCCAGAAATTCGTCAAGATATTGGCATGTTATTTCAAGGTGGGGGATTAATTGGGCAGTTATCAGTTTTAGATAATGTGTTATGTGGTCGTTTAGGCAAAAGAAAAACCACCCAAACTTTATTTGGATTTCCTCGTCAGGATCACTTCTTAGCTCAACAATTATTAGCACAACTGGGTTTGAAAGGTAAAATCTATCAAAAAACCAGTCAACTCAGTGGTGGACAGCAACAAAGAGTAGCTATTGCCAGGGCTCTAATTCAATTCCCGCAAATCCTGTTAGCGGATGAACCAATTACTGGTTTAGACATGATGGCTTCTCAACAGGTAATGGAAACCCTGGTCAAACTAAATCGAGAGCAGGGATTAACTATTATTATGGTGCTACATGATTTAGCTATGGCTGCAAAATATGCCGATCGTGCTATAGTTTTGAATGCTGGGCGCATTGTTTATGACGGTAAACCTTATAATTTACCAGAGAAAGTTGCTCAGGTTTCACACTTTTAGACTATGACAAAAACACCTAAACACCCTCTATTTAATCACTATTCTCAGCTTGGTTTTTGGTTAAGGAATATAATTATCCTCTTAGTGGTTGTGGGGGTGTATGTTTGGGCATTGCAGGGTTTAAAAGTTGATTTTGAGTTGGTCAAGAACAGTTGGCCCTACGTCACAGATTTTATTGTCAGGTTATTTCCCCCCGATTGGAAAGTTCTGGATATAGCTGTTAGGGCCCTAATAGAAACTGTACAAATGTCTTTGTGGGGTACTTCTATTGGTGCGCTGCTCTCCTTACCAATTGCAGTAGCTAGTGCTAATAATATTGCACCCTTGTGGTTGCAATGGTTAGCCAATCTCCTGCAAAATGCTGTTCGTTCTGTTCCTTCGATTATTTTAGGTTTAATCTTTGTTGCTGCTACGGGTTTGGGATCACCTGCTGGAACCTTAGCACTAGCTATCTACACTATTGGCTATCTTGGGAAATTTTATCAACAAGCTATTGAAGCTGTGGATTCCCGTTCGTTGGAATCTTTACGGGTAATTGGCGCATCAAAGTTACAAATGGTTCAGTATGGCATATTACCTCAAGTGTTACCTTTGGGACTGGGTTATACTCTGTGGATGTTTGAGTATAATATTCGTGCTGCTTCTGTGCTAGGTGTGGTGGGTGCAGGTGGAATTGGGTTTCAGTTAAAGAGTTATATAGACGGTTTTGAGTATAATAAGGCGACTACTATGATGTTAGTATTGTTAGTTGTGGTGACAGTAATTGATATTTTTAGTAGCAAGTTACGTCGTTATCTGGATTCTATGTGAATGTTTACACCCACATTCCTCTAATCAATATTACTTATGGGTGTTATCCTATTATCTAACTGCGAAATATATGTATTATCTAATTAGAGAGTTTCAAGTGCTGTGGAATCTTTCGTGTACTCAAGACTCATAATTTTTCTATTGGCACTACTTACCTCATTTATATTATAAGAAGAAAATATGGATGTATCTAATTTAAAATATACTTTGGTGGGAAGCGGTGAACCGTTACAGGAAGAAGTACTTTCTGAAAAACTAAGACCTTGGCACTCTTTTCAGTGTGCATCAGATGCACCAAATTTGCCCAATACACCATTCAGATTTGTTTGTTATTTTGTCAACCAGTTTCGCTGGTGGTATGTAGCAATGGTAATCTTGGAGATATTAAATGCTACCTGTGGAATTATGTTGCCCTATGGTATAGGGGAAATTCTTCGTAGTGTCACAGTAACTAATTCAAATAATGCGCAAATCTTTGAAGTTATTAAACAACCATTAACTTTATTTATTCTGCTCAGTATTGGTGAAGTAGTTTTTAGTCGTGCATCAGGTTTTTTGCAAACTTTTGTGCCTCTCATTCATCGCCAGCATATTGTCCGATCTTTGTACGCTTATTTACAATATCATTCCTATCGTTATTTAAGTAGTAGTTTTGCAGGAGCATTAGCACATCGTATTAGTGAAACCTCCATAGGTGTTACTCAAATAATCAGCGTGCTGATTACCGAATTTATGCCTATAATAATTGTGTGCATTGTATCCACAATTTTGCTTTATCGTGCCTATCCTCCCCTAGCAGCATTAGTTGGTACATGGGCAGTTTTTTTTATGGTCATTTCCTTTTGGTTAGCCAACCGTTGTCAAATTTACTCCCGCAACGCAGCAGTAGCTAAAGGTAACACTAATGGGTTGATTGTTGATGCTGTAACAAATATTAGTAGCACCAGGTTATTTGCCAATTTTGACTTTGAAAGGAAGTATTTAGATGATCAGCTAAAACATGAACTAGAGGAAGTAAAAAAGTCTAATTGGTACGGAGAAAGAATTCGTTGGTTTCAATATATTTCTGCTGCAATTCTTAAAATTACTACCTTGTATTATTCTATATATTTGTGGAGTAAGGGATTAATCACAGGAGCTGATTTTGTTGTAGCAACCAGTTTGTCATTGTTAATCATCAGTGACTCGAGAAAATTAAGTCGCAGGCTCATTGAATTTTTTGACTTTATTGGTAATGTAGCCAGTGGAGTTCATATAATAGTTCAACCTCATGAATTAATTGATAAAGAGAATGCACTTACCCATCAATTTTCCCAAGGACGGATTGAGTTTCACCAGGTAAACTTTAGTTATTCTCAAGAAAAAAAAGTTTTTGAAAATCTTTCTGTGGCAATCGAACCAGGACAACGTGTGGGACTGGTGGGATTCTCTGGTTCTGGTAAATCCAGTTTTGTCAATTTAATTTTGCGATTATTTGACCCCCAATCGGGAAAAATTCTTATTGATGGGGTAGATGTGCGAGAAATGGCTCAGGATGCTCTCCATTCCCAGATTAGCTTAATTCCTCAAGACACTTCCCTATTCCATAGAACTTTAATAGAAAATATCCGTTATGGTCGCTTAGACGCCCAAGATGAAGATGTGAAAATAGCGGCAATTAAGGCCTATGCTGATGATTTTATCGCCCAAATGAAAAATGGTTATAATTCTTTGGTAGGTGAACGAGGAGTGAAATTATCTGGAGGGCAAAGACAGAGGATTGCTATTGCTAGAGTTATTTTAAAGGATGCACCAATTTTGATTCTAGATGAGGCAACTTCCAGTTTAGATTCTATTACTGAAAAGGCAATTCAAGAAACACTAGATTTGGCAATGAATAATAAGACGGTGATTGTGGTCACCCATCGTTTGTCTACTATTTCCCATCTGGATCGTATTTTGGTATTCGACAGAGGAACTATTGTTGAAGATGGGTCTCATGATGATTTACTGGCATTGGGTGGAACCTATCACAAATTATGGAAAATGCAAGCTAATGGATTTTTACCCTCTGAGTTAGAGGTAGGCTAGACCAATATTATTAGAGGAGTGGAGAGCGATCGCAGTTTTATTGCTGCGCCACACATTTTTTTCTTGTGGAAAAGGACTGTTTATATCCAGCGAAGTATGCTCTGGACATAAAAAGTATGTAGTTTAATCTTAGTATTCGATGATTTAGATTGTCGAGAGAGGAATTAAATATAAGATGAACGTAGGATGGGTGAACCCAACGCCCGCATGGGTTCACCCATCCTACAAATAATTGTGCCTCCCTACTTAGTGGCCCCATAATCGTTGGAAATTACTTGCAGGTGTTCCTAAAAAAGCCAAAAATTGTCTAGTTTGGTCAGGAGAATTAGCACCAGGAAAAATAGTGAGTAATTCTACGTACCCCTTTTGGCGAACTATATTACCATCTACAGTTTTCTTGTAATGAGGATACATTCGATGATAAATTCTGCCAATATTGCCCATGCGACCAGTCAAGGTAGAACCCTTGATTGATTGATTCCCTTGATAATTACCATGGAACCAATGCACTGCTAAACTATCATCCTTATCTTCAGCTATACGTCCCCAAATTTGTACATTCTGAGGGTGAAAAGATTCTCTCCATAAACACCTCACATTTTCAGGTGTTATTCCTTTAAACCTTAACCATTCTTCCACAGTTTGACGAACTTTATCAATGGCATTTTTGATATGTGGAATATTATTAACTGGGAAATAATAGTCCTTTGAATCCGGGATGAATTCCCAGTGACAACCAATCATGGGCCTATTTTGATTATCCAAATATTGTGGAAAAAATTCTCTATGATCTATCCGACGAGAGGATTTGCCAAATCCACCAATCAACATACTAAATCGCAGAATAGCCCTTGCCAACAGTTTCAATTGCTTTCTATATTCAGGAGAAGGATTTTTCATACAAACAATGGTTAAGGTACCACTTTTTAAATCGTAGGTGGGCATGGTGACATTATTATATCTAAACTCACCCATGACTAAATTTTCTGGATTAAAACTAATCCCTAAATCTCCTGCTATGGCTCCATTATTTCCTGCAAATCCTCCCCACAGTTCTTTGGTTAATTGTTCTGCGGTTTTTTCATTGATCATTCCACTTAATAATCTGAGGGTATGACCACGGAGAGCAGCTTTAAATATATTGGGACGAAATTCACCACTTTTGTCTATTAACTGTGATGCTAAACCTTTGCCCTTTAGTTTAACACTTAATAATTTATTCTGGTTTTGTTCTGGTGCAATAACAGGTTGACCATAACCCGCACTGACTCTAGAACCAATACCCTTTTGTATGGCTTTATCCCAAATCTCCCAAATTGTTTGCCACTCAGTATCATCTAACTCAATATTGCTAGAAATACCAAAAACCAGGGTTGGTTGATATAGGGAAATTTGTAGGAATGCAGAATGACTATGATTATTTTTAACTTGCCATTCTTCTTGAGGGTGAACTATGTCAATTAATTGTTCCTCACGCCAACTATCATCTTTTGGATATGCACCATGAAACCGCAATATACCTGGTTTGGTATCCTGGGTAGTTTGAGTTCCACAATATCTTATACCTTGTTCACGGGTGCAACTTCTTAAAAATGCCCCCTTCATACTAGCACCAGGATAATAGGGAAATCCATTGGCACCAATTACAGGTCTAATAATATCATCATCTTGTCCACTATTGGCAAGAAAACGCCAGGAAATCTCATATTCTTTGGTTCTCACATGAGTCCCAAATTTAGGTAGGTTTGCTACTGCTTCATCCCATTCGTCAACCCATCTTTCTGGCTTTGACCGATCTGCAATATACTGAACCTGTCCCCTTCCATCAACTTGAGCTTGAAACATTAAGGGGACTTCATTACTGTTCATTAAACGTAATTCATTAATCATCATTTTCACCTGCTTTTTTATAGCGTTGAGTCCACCACACTAAGCTATCACAAAATTGTGTTAACACGGCTAAACAAACACGTTGGTCATCAATAGATAGGTTCCATAATCTAGATGCATAGTCTTGTAGTTGTGCGGTGTCATTATTAGTTGGTATTTCTGGTAATTGTACGCCCGCATTCTTCATAATCTGTGTGAATTCTTTCCAGGTAGCCTGCCAATACTTACCTTTTTGTTGGTCATCATCATTATTTTTACTCAACAGTCGTAGGTGTTCACCGGAAAATCTTTCTAAACCGTAGGCTACGGTGCTACGCATTTTATGGGATTGACCAATCACACCTTTTTTATCCCGATAGATAAGAACTAATTTTTGAGCTTTCTGATCTAAATTATAGGATTTCCAAGTCATAATTTACGCTCCTTTAACTGTTAATTGACAATGACCAAAACCAATGGACTCTAATCCACCCAAATAAATATCTCCCGTGTTACTAGTGCCAAATGCCTGCCATTTTTGTTCACCCTGGATATTGTTTCTAATAGCTATGGGAAATACTAGAATTGTGCCTTCAGGTAAGGCTTCAGTATTGAAAAATCCACCCTTATCTACTACTTTTTGTTCCGATTGCAAACGCACCCGACTTTGGCGATATAATGCCATATCATGGATCATTCCAATATCCCCATCATCTACCACTACTGCTGATTTTTGTTCAAGTTCAGGGAACCACGCTGATAGATCTTCAGTGTTGTTAATTTCTAAGAATCCTAGGTTAAAAAATATAGTTCTTTTACCTCCTGCAGCTTGTTTTGTCTTAATTATGGTAGAACCTGTATAAGGTGTGGGAACTGATATTTCCCGAAGAAGTTTATTTTGACCATTCTTTTTTATTTCTACCGTGTCACCAGCTATACGTTGGTAACGTTTTAATAAGCGAGGAGAAGTAACCCAAACTATGGGTTGACCTGGACAAAAAACGGGAATCCAAATAATAGAAGCATATTCAAATTTGACAATAGATTCGTTATTTTTATCGTCATCTGCTCCGTTACCATACCAGTGATTTGCCCTTTCTTCTCCTTCTAAAATGCGAGTTTCAGCCCGCAATCTTCCACGAATGGAACTACCGGGAATAATCCCCGTTTGGGTGAACTGGTCACGGAATATGAGGTTCAAATTACCACTTTCTTCTCCTGCAGTTGCACCAACATGAACGGGTGCTAGTGTTTCTATAATGCCATATTGTTTGGTGTACATTTTTTCTTCCTTTAGTTAATTCCCTGAATTTCTACTGGTAAACACAAACCACAGCCTACTTTTTTGAGACTGTAACCTTCGTTAGGAAACCATTTTTCATCCCATTTCCACCACGGTTGATTAATGGGTTCTTTGAGGAGGTAAACGCTACCAGCAGGTACAGCATAACGTCCTCTTCCTAAAGTTCCCTGGGAACGAAAACGATAGGGAACTGCTTTGTCTGTGAGTAATTGCACAACCTGGGGAAAGGGATGACTGTCATCTTCTGGGTGGGGATAACGGTGAGAAATACGGTTGGATCCCCATACTCCCGGTGTCAATAAGGCAAAACTTTTACCAATGGGTTGTTGGAGTAATTCCTTGGTTTTGGGTTGAAGTTTTTTACAGGTTATTTCCACAATGTGATTTTCGCCCCCGAATTTATACCAACCATTATCGATATCATAAGTGGATAAATAGACTAAACAAACATCATCTGGTAGTTGTACGGAGTTTTCTAAAAACAATCCATCGGATTTTTCAACGCGTCTTGCTGAAAACTCAATTTTCGGGTGGAGAAAAGAAACAAATTTCCAAGGATCATTAGCAAGGTTACAAGAATCATTACTAGGTTTACTAGCTTTGACTAGTTCTTTGGTAGGTAATTTCCACGACTCTATGGTTTGCCAATTATAATCTGACTCCAATTTATAGTCTAGCTTCTCCTCTTGTTTATTATCCTGCTTGTTAGGCAAATACCATTCGCCATTTTGGATATTCCACTCTCCCCATTCTTTTTTGCCAATAATTTTATTGCGTGGTATGGGAACAAAAAAGTTCTGTGGATTATCTGACTTTGCCCAAAAGGGCCCAGCTACATACAAATTATCTCTTAATTCTACTTGAGATCGCTTGTTATTGACCTTATTGATGCTAAATATGAGACCCGCCAAAGTAGCAGCTTCAGGGGGGAATTTAGCACCAGAGCGACCTACTAAGTTTTCCGGAGATAAAAATGCCCCCGCACTGCCATACATAAGTCCCAAAGGACTAATACTAATTAAGTAATTGAACATAAATGCCAACCTACTTCTACTAAGTCCGTAATCCAATCAATAATAGCTTTTGCCTTTTCTATGGTATCAGCATCATCACTAAATCCTGATAATTTTTGAGCTAATTCCTCTTGATTTTTATTCATTTGATTGATCAAGGTAGTAACCAAACTTGGTTCAGAATCTTGACTAGGGAAGTAAAGATCTAAAAAATGCAAAGCTGTTACCAAGGCTGTTATTTCAACCAGTTTAGTTTTATTGACATTAGTACGATCATCAATATCAAAAGCACGCCGGGATTTTAAATATGCCAAATCTTGATAAATGTGACTCCAATTTGCTTTTCCTTCTCTGTCTTTGTATTTGGTTAGAATATCCAAATAGTCCCAAGGACAAGTCCACTGAACATACTGACCACTGTTAAATAGTATGCGCATAGTTATCCTATTTCTTCCCCGAGACTTAGCTACTTTTTCAGCTTCCCGACAGTGTTGTAAAACATCTCGCTGAGGCACACTACCTGCTACCCAGACAAAACCAACACTCAATGAAATTTCTTGTTCATGTTTTTTCCATGTATCATTTAAACCCAGCAACCACTCATAAGCAGTTAATGGGGAGACAGAAAGACTAGGATCTTGACTATAAATTACCCCTAAAAAGTCATCACCACCAGCATAAACTACCTTACCTAAATCGAATCCTCGTTCAAAATCTCTACCCCATTGTCGTATAGCTAGGCTGAAATTGTGAATTGCAGTATCAGGATCTTCCATCCTAGCTAGTTTTTGCAAGTGATATCCGACTCTATCACCATCCCCCATAAACCATCCTGTCCACTGACCCTTAAAGGTTTCCGTTGGTTTACGTTGTATTTCTCTAAAATTTGTGAGCGATCGCTCTATATTAATTCCCTTTTGAATTTCGTGCCATGTTATGAGACGTTTAACCAGTTCGGGAATACTGAGTTTTTCATTGACTGCAATAAATTTACCTTCGGGATTTTCTTCCTCCGTATTGTCGGTTAATTTAGCTAATTCAGTATAGAAATTTTGAATTTGTTCTTTTTCCCACCCATAATTCAAAGTTTGAGGATTGCGATGACTTGAGCCCAGATCAGGGAATGCAATACCATCGGATCCACTTAAACTAGAACTTTCGCCAATCCAATTGACAGCGCTCCAATCGCGGGATAACTTTTTAACTTCTAGGTCAGACATTGCAGCAATAATAGTATCACCAGAGCCTTGGAATACTTCCCATGCGTGGGAACCCCATAAACTCCATTCTCTCTCCCAGTAATATGGACCACAGTTGGTAATATTACCCTCTATCCATTCTCGGCAATGTTTTAGTAATTCCTTCCAGGAACAGAGTATAATATGCTCAGCTGTTTCTTTTGTGAGTTCCCCCTTAATTAGAATACGATTGGGCATTCCCTTGAGAATGTTAGGACTTGCGGGAGAAATTAGCCTTAAATCTGGATCTTGATCCACATGTTTGGCTATTTTTTTACTTAAATAAGATAAAATCAGGGATGCACCATACAAGTCTCGTAGTTTACGGGACTTTTCGATGAAACCTTGTACGGGAGCAAAAGTGACAACACTATACTTACCCATTTTCTCTAACTCGTGTTTGCTTATTCTATATAGTACATACTTAGAAGGTACACTTTTAACAAAAGCTCAGTTTTGTAACAATTCTTGACATATCACAGACTTTCCTCTAGTGGGGAACACCAATTAGGGTAAAGGTTAATGGCTAGAAGTGAGTGCTAGGTAGACTTTCTGACTTACCTCAGCCGTATATGACTATGGCTACAAAACTTGTGTTATATTGTTACATTGCAGTCTTCTATCTCAAAGCAATTTAATCTACGGATTGAAAAAGTTTAATACTTTCCGCTCCCCAGTTTTACACCTTGAGAAAAATCAATAAGGAACTTGATAATTGTGTATATTTCACGTCGCTCTGCCACTCTTAGAAACATTTCTGTTGCCGTTGTTAATGGAATTATCACCTTGGTAATTTTATTGATTGCGCCCTTGGGATTAGCAGCAGTTATTATCAATACAATACTGATAACATTTGCTACTTATTTTGTATCCAATATTGCTGATAGGATAGTATGGTGGTTACAGTCAGAATCGAGGAAAGATATGGAAGCTGGTGGAAACGAATATTCTGCTGTCAAGAAGTCAAATTTACAACGTTGGTGGCGTTAATGCAAACCCTGTATGTTTCTGAGCAAAACTGCTACATTTGCTTGCAAAAAGAGATATTAGTGGTAAAAAGAGGTGAAGTTACACAAGCACAAGTGCAGTTACCCTTATTAGAACAGATACTAATATTTGGTAGTTCCCAGGTAACCACTCAAGTAGTTCGAGCCTGTTTGTTGCGCGACATTCCTATTGCCTATTTATCCAGAATGGGTTACTGCTATGGCAGAATTTTACCAATATCGAGAGGATATCGCCAACTGTCTCGTTATCAACAACAACTTTCTGCTATGGAAAAATTAGTAACAGCGAGGGAGATTATTAAAAGTAAAATAAAGAACAGTAGAGTATTATTGCAAAGACAGAAGAAAAAAACAGCATCTGCTAATTTAGAACGTGTTTTAGAAAGCCTTAATTATTTAGCAGAGCAAACTGCATCAGCTGACAGTTGTGAGAGACTAATGGGGATAGAAGGCGCTGGTGCTGCCCAATATTTTTCAGCTTTTGGGGAATGTCTTAGCAACGAGAATTTTATTTTTTTAGGTCGCAGTCGTCGTCCCCCTGGAAACCAGGTCAACGCCATGTTGAGTTTTGGATATCAAGTGCTTTGGAATCATCTATTGGCACTAATAGAAATTCAAGGTTTAGATCCTTACTATGGTTGTTTGCATCAAGGTCATGATGGTCATCCAGCATTAGCTTCTGATTTAATTGAAGAGTTTCGCTCCCCATTAATAGACTCATTGGTTATGTGGTTAATCAATCGCAATATTTTTGATGTAGGAGCTGATTTTGAGTTTATAAAAGGGGGATGTTATTTAAATAATTCAGGAAGAAAAAAGTTTTTACAAGCTTTTTTGCAAAGAATGACAGAGGAAGTACAAACGGAGGATGGAACTAAACAACCAAAGTGGGACTTACTCACTCAACAGGTAAGAGCTTTTAAGCAGTTTGTTTACAATCCTGCCCATCACTATCGTCCATATAGAATACATTAGTTTTTCTTTACAGCAGAATGTCTTAATTTTATGCTGAATTACATTATAAGTTTATGGTATTATTAAGTGGTACTTCTAATTATGTTTTTATATGTAATTGCCTACGATGTTCCTGATGATAAAAGGCGCAAGAAAGTAGCTGATTTACTAGAAGGTTATGGTCAGCGAGTGCAGTATTCCGTATTTGAGTGTCAACTAAGCACACAGCAATATCGTGATTTGCATTCCCGACTGAAAAAGATTATCAAGTTACAAGAGGATAATATTAGATTTTATCCTTTATCTAAACATACCATTCCTCAAATAGAAGCTTGGGGAGTGGGAGTACCCATAGTGCAATTACCCAATTCTATTATTATCTGAGTATTCATGCTAGGTAAAGTTTTAATCTATATGATATCTGTTTACTTTAGTCTAAGCAAAAATAAAATATACAATAAAATTTTTGTTTTTGAATACTAGTTATTTGAGCATGAATCAGTTATAATGATATAGCTAGATGGGTTAATTAACGATTAGTATTGAGATTATTTATTGAGTATTAATTAAGGGCTAAAGTGATATTAATGACAGTAAATTCAGTGATTAACGAATGAAATGCGAAGGTCAGCAAAAAACGCTGGAATGCCTATTATTTCGTCGGGAACCTCGCAGCCTTGTGGTGTAAGGGTTTCAGCCATTATTTTGAGGGTGGTAGGGGTGAAAAACAGAGAAAATTTGCTGACCTTCGCAAAGTGGGTCTAGACACCAGTCAGGGTAAGGGCTTAAAATGGAGGTCCCCGCTTCCCTCTGGGAAGTGGAATCAATGGAAACAAATATTCCCTAGTTACTAAGTCCTTTACAATTGGTAGTCCCCGCTTCCCTCTGGGAAGTGGAATCAATGGAAACAGATGACTTGGATGATTCCAGCTTGGTTGCGTAATACCCCGCTTCCCTCTGGGAAGTGGAATCAATGGAAACTGACATTACCCACCGCATTACCCAACGAAGTATTAGAACCCCGCTTCCCTCTGGGAAGTGGAATCAATGGAAACGTAGATAGATTGCCAAGGGCCAGAGCGAACAAAAATATAACCCCGCTTCCCTCTGGGAAGTGGAATCAATGGAAACTTTCGCTAGTACCTAACGGTTTCAATAGGCGTATAAAATACCCCCCGCTTCCCTCTGGGAAGTGGAATCAATGGAAACCAAAATGATCTTTGAGATCCTGATAGTACCATCGAGGCCCCGCTTCCCTCTGGGAAGTGGAATCAATGGAAACTACCTTAGCTAGGTAGTGAAACCTCATCCGGTCTTTATTTACCCCGCTTCCCTCTGGGAAGTGGAATCAATGGAAACCTTCCTTCTCTTCCTCTTCTGCATATGGATTAAAATTCCCCGCTTCCCTCTGGGAAGTGGAATCAATGGAAACTTGAACGTTCTTGCTAAAACCTTCACGACCTTCTTTCCCCGCTTCCCTCTGGGAAGTGGAATCAATGGAAACATGAGTTCTACTGGAGCGGGCAGGGGTTCTATATCCCCCCGCTTCCCTCTGGGAAGTGGAATCAATGGAAACGTAGCCTTGATTTCTCGACCAAAGAAACCGCTGTATCCCCGCTTCCCTCTGGGAAGTGGAATCAATGGAAACCTCCTGATTTTTTTCTGCTGTCATTTTTTAAATCCTCCCCGCTTCCCTCTGGGAAGTGGAATCAATGGAAACCGTGGGTGATGGAGAGTAGAGCCTCTTGGCCCTCGGTGCCCCGCTTCCCTCTGGGAAGTGGAATCAATGGAAACATCTTTTTTACAGGTAACTTAAAGTGTAAGGCGCGCGGCTCCCCGCTTCCCTCTGGGAAGTGGAATCAATGGAAACTTCATAACTAACTGCGGGTCAGAAGTCTTGGAAAGCTGTTCCCCGCTTCCCTCTGGGAAGTGGAATCAATGGAAACGCCTTAATCTCCTACAAAAAATCATTTACACTGTTAATCTCCCCGCTTCCCTCTGGGAAGTGGAATCAATAGAAACGCATTGTCTTTAGGTAATTATTGCCACGAGCAATAAAAAGCATCTTTCTATTTTTATTGATGCTAGGGAATGGGGAGAAATTTAAAATATGAGAGCGATCGCCTACAATAAGCTATAAGATCGCACCTCCTCAACTCCCCAAACAGCGATTATTCATTTTTATTAAACTGGTACGTCTGACTCCTTCTGCGCTAAAATATCGTTAGTTCAAGGAATTGGCTATGAAAATAAAAGCAATTATTTGGGAAGAAGACGGTGTATGGTGTGGTTCTGTACCAGCTTTACCAGGATGTCATACCTGGGGTGAAAGTTACGAACATTTATTAGAAATGTTGAAAGATGCTGTTCAAGGTTGGTTAGAAGTTGCTAGTCAGCAAGAAGAAGTTGAACCACAAAAACAGTTAATTGAGTTATCTTTATGAAATCCGTTTCTGGTAAGTCTCTGTGTAAGATTGTTGAACGCTATGGATGGAATCTAAAAAGGATTACAGGTAGTCATCATATCTATGTTAGGGAAGGTATGAGTGTGATTCTTTCTATACCTGTTCATGGAAATCGTGATCTACCTACGGGTACACTGAAAAGTATTTTGAAAGATGCTGGTTTGATTGAAGAAGATTTAGACTAATTTCGCCAACGCACTCCCTCCTTGTAAAGTCTCTTCTCTTTGCATCTGCTCTTTATAAAACAACTCATTCAAAACTACTGATATAGCTTATTAATCCCATCCGCCATTAACTTAATTTGTTCCCGAATCTCCAATGGTTGTACAACCTTAACTTTATCTCCAAAACCAATAATCCAACGTCTGAGGTCTATATCCTCAATACTCCAACAGGGTAAAGTCAGTTGGCAACAATAAGGATACTTAGAATCTTCTGTTAGTGGTAAAACAAATATCGTCTCCCCTTGTGAAATTCTTTTTCCTGATCGCTTTGAGAATTTAATTTTATTATGAGGTAATCGTTTAGTTCTTTCACTCAGAAAATTAAAAATGCTTTCTTCACACCATATTTCTACTGTAATTTCTACAGAAGAACGTTGTTTAGGATTTAAATACTTTTGCTGTTCGTCAACGCTATTACCTAAAAATAAACTATAGCTAGATTGGTATAATTTTTCTAATTTAGATAAAGCTGCTTTCTGTTCTTTTTTGTCGCGTTTTGTTGGTAAATACTCATTAATAGAAAAGCGATCTAATCGCTCAAATCTAAATAATTTATCAGCTTTTCCACCTTTGGTTTCGTAGCCTAAATACCAGCCTATTTTTGAAAATACAATTTGTAAAGGCCAGACTTGGAATAGTTGGTTAGGATAGGGATCATTAAGATGACGTCCTGTATTTGCAAAGCGGATAAGTTCTAATAATTGACCTGATAAAATAGCTTCGGTAAGTTGATCTAGTTTCTTGTAAGCTGCGTTGTCTGACAATTTTTCCAGATCAATACCGGGACTATCAGCGATCGCTCTCACTCGGTAATCATCAGTATAGTCCTCAGAATCGGTTTGAGTAGAATCCTGAGACTCTGATTCACCAGGCTCTTTAGAATCTGCTTTTTTGTTCTTCTGAGGACGCAATATTTGACTTAATTCTAACTTTTTCTCAATCCCTTCATAAATAGATAAAGAAATAGGATCATCTAAATCTTTAGCATGAGAACGAAGCACTTTATAAACCTGTACCAGTTCATGTTTATTTAAAATTGCATTGCCAACAAAATAAGCACGTTTCATAATATCCTTAGGTAATATTTTATAGGGGTGTAAAACTCTTTGAATATCTTTACGCAGTGTGTCTTGACTAAAACCAACAATATATTTTTTCAAGCTTTCAAAAAATATCTCTTGAACTGTTTTATCCTCGTCTTCCTCATGGCGAAAACAAGGGAAGTGTACCAAACAGCGAATAATTGTTATTAATCGTAAAAAGGCATCACTATCAGAATAGGTATGTGCCTCAAATTTATCAATATTTCCTGTATATTCACCAACCAAAATTTCTGATGCTAATCCTTGTTCATTAAGAATTCCATTTTTTTCTAACCATTGCAAATCATTAGCTAAAGCTTCGGGTTGAGCATAAATAGAATGATACTTACGCGACATTAATGCAGATATTTCATCTAAAGAATCTGTTATAGGTTGAACATTACCAACTAACTCCTTTTGTAAAAGATCAGGATTAATTTCATGGAGTAAACCCAACCCAGGGAATTTAATAATTAACGAAATCAAATACATTAATCGTTCAAAATCAATTAAACCAGAATAGTGATGTAAAGTTTTCTTCTGGCTACAATTACGACGATTAACAATAGAACGAGGTAAACTTTTAATCTGTTTTGCAACTAGAGAAAAGTCATATTTGCCATTTACCATTGGCACAACATTTACTTTAGCAAAACCCTCTGCTTCAATGGGTTCAAAGTTTATTAACTGCTTGTTGAAACTCTCAATTATGTTTTTACCAACTTGCCGTTGTCGCTGTTCATTTCTGCGGCAACATTCATCTAAGGGTATTTTTAAATACCAACCCATCCAAGTTTCTGCACCTACACATGCAAACTTTTGCAATATATCCATACGTTGCGATCGCTTAAAATTTGTAGCATCATAAATTACAGAACGACCAGAAGCAACAGCAACTTTAACCCTATTCAATACCTCCTGTTCAATTAAATTCCAATCACCTTGTATACTTTCATCACCAAACAACTCCCCCCGAATTGTATCTGTAGAGATTATTACACAATTAGGATCATATTCCACCCACTGACGAGCAAAGGTTGACTTTCCGGAACCAGGAAGACCGATAAGACAATGACAAATTGGAGACATAAAAGAAATGATTAAAAATCAATAAATATATACTAGGCTAAATTACTAATTCTTAATAATACTTAACGCGAATCACGAAAAATACCTTGAAGATTCCCAAATTTTCATTACCTAAAATTACCAATTACAACAAATCTATAACTAATCGTTACAACTTTTAATTTTGTTGTTCGCGTCAAATTAACACGGCTTAGGTACTTTGATGTTATGATGAAACTTGTAATTAGTTATACAGATTGTCAAAAACCACATTCAAGACTAACCAGAGTGCAAAAATCATCAAAATCGGCAGATAAAGCCCTCTATTCCCCAATACTGTTCGGTTAAGAGTTTTCGTAGGTTAGGTTAAGCAACAGCGCAATCTAACAAAAGCCTATCTATGTCAGGCTCAATTACGTCAACTCGGCTCACATAATTATGTTTTTGCGCTTAATCAAAAAGTATTGCCCTATTACCCACCACAAGCAAAAAATACCAGGTTAAA
This sequence comes from Cylindrospermopsis curvispora GIHE-G1, assembly GCF_014489415.1. Classification (NCBI taxonomy): domain Bacteria; kingdom Bacillati; phylum Cyanobacteriota; class Cyanophyceae; order Nostocales; family Aphanizomenonaceae; genus Raphidiopsis; species Raphidiopsis curvispora. Next base: position 1,787,586 of record NZ_CP060822.1, on the reverse strand, counting down.
TATGAACTTTCATCAACGCAAACTTTACGCTTTGTTATCTACTATTACCGAAAATTCTCCCAATACAGAATTTATGTGTCAACATCTCGAGGTTTTTCAAGCAGATATTGACGCATTATCTCAATGGTGGGAAACTCAAGGACATATAGCCGCAGCTATTAGCAGTTCTTCTGACCGGGTGAATTTAAAGACAGTTGAAAATAATGGGGATACAATAGAATTAAGACATCCTCTCAGTGGACAAGAACAAATAATTAATTATCCTCAAAACTTGTCATTAGAGGCCATAGCAGCAGAAATTCAAACTGTGTGGCAACGTATTTCCCCGCAAACAGATATAGACCAAGATGATAAAATAGCTAAACTGTATTGGTGGTGTTGGCGGTTTTATCCTCAATTATTAGCATCATATGATGTAGCACTTTTAACTCCTGCCCATTCTATTTTACCAGACTGTTCTCACCATAGTTACAAGACTACGGTTGCAGCTTTAGTTGGGGCAATGTATCCCCAAACTTGGCAACAAGGTAAAGCAGAAACCCATCCTTATTTATTAATCTTTACCTTTTCCCCCGTGCAGGAATTTATTAAAGCCTCACGTAAGTTTCTTGACTTTTGGGGTGGTTCATATCTCTTACATTACCTGAGTGCAATTATTTGTTGGGAAGTTGCTAAACTTTATGGACCCGATGCAGTCATTACTCCTTCTCTTTGGAGTCAAGAAATTATTGATGCTTTGTTGTTAAAACGTTATCCTGATTTTCAAGCTGATTTTCATAAATATGAAGGAACAGATCCCATCAGCAAGTTTTGGAATCAGAATAACCCACCCCAAAGTTTATGTACTGCGGGTTTTCCTAACGTCATTACTGTTTTGGTAGGAAGTAAAAATGAAGCAATTAAACTCGGTAAACATTTAGAAGCAACATTAAAAAATCATTGGCAAGAAATGGCGCGAAAAGTGCGAGAAGATGTAAAAAGTAAGTTTCGAGATAAAATAGCAGATAATGATAAGTTAAAAGAAGTTGTGAACGCAATCGCCAAAGATTTGTTAGGAGAAAATTCCGAAGCAAAAGTTAAGGATAAAAACAAGAAAGAACCCGTAGAAAAAGCGAAAAAAACACCCAGAGAAGAACTCGAAACAGAATTAACAAAACTGCGTCAACCGGGATGTTGGGAATGGAATGGTTTATGGGATGCCCAAATTAATCATACCTGGGAAACTTACTTTGTAGCTGTACCTTTAGGAAATCCTGAAGAAGATTTACAAATCCAAATCAATTCTAATATTCAAAAAAAATGGATAGAAGGACAAAATCAAATAGCAGATATTCGCATAACTCAGCAAAATAATGACACTGAAAATCCCAACCATCAAAAAAGCATACCTACAGCAGCAGAATTAAATGCTTATGATTCCCTGAATGTTGGTACTTGGTGGGGTAGTTTTCAACGCAGATTAGCTAAAGCCATTCAAGCTATTAAAAATACTCGTTCTTGGCAAATACCTATTGCATCTGGTGAACGTTCTACTCTATCTGGTCAATATACAGCCTTACATCCCCGATTTCTCTATCAAAACTTTCACAACGGACTGGGTTTACCGCTTGAGTCATTGGGGTTATTTTGGAAAGTTATGGCTTTTGTTTATCCTGGTGTATTCAATGGTTCTGAAAAACTCAATGCTATTGAATTAACAAAGCGTTTAGCTTGGAGACATGGAGGAGTGGCAGAAAATTTAGGAATTGAATTAAACTCAGATGATGATTATGAAGGGTTAATTCGTTTTCCCAATCTCTGTTCCATTGCTGCGGCTAATTTTGCTACTTCTCATCCAAGAATTATACAATCTTTTTGGTCTGACTTGCGACAACAAATAGAGCAAAATTCAGAATTACAATCAAAACATGATGATTTTTGTTCTCGTACTAATCGTCCATTTCAAGTCCGTTGTGCTGATGCAGCTTTAAAACAAGCACTACCCAATTATAAAAAAGGTTTAAATGCGGTGATGTTTTCTAGTAAATGGTTAGCAGATGACATGAATCTCAAAGCCACAGAAATATCTGCTTTGTCAACAGTTGTTGATACCGTACAAAGAAAGCATTTTGGTGATGGTAGTCCGGCTGACTGGTGGGTGTTAGTATTAGGTGATGGCGATGGTATGGGAGGGTATGTAGATGGCAGCAGTTTGAAAAATTATAGTGATTATATTGTTGCTAATTTGGTAGATACTCAAAATATAGAATGGGAAAAATGGGATAATTTACTAAATACTAAAAAACGCATGGGACCAGCTACCCACGTTGGTTTAAATCGGGCTTTATTAGATTTTTCTAACCGATTAGTACCCTATCTTGCCGAGCAAAGACATTGTGGTAAAGTCATTTATAGTGGTGGTGATGATGTCATGGCTGCCTTACCTTTAGCAGATTTACCGGGGTTTTTACGGTCGTTGCGTGCAGCTTGGCGTGGTGAAGATGACCCAGAAAATAAGTTTACTAGTAAAGGGGGATATTGGTTTTGGGAAAATGAAGAAACACGACCTTTAGAAATTCCGGGACGACCTTTATTTACAATGGGTAAAGATGCGACTATGAGTTTAGGTGTTGTTATTGCCCATAAAAGTGTACCTTTACCAACGGTGTTAGAAAGTATTTGGGATGCAGAAAAAGAACGGGCGAAAAAATTGTCGGGTGTCAAAGAAAAAAGGCAGGACTCTCTAGGAGATGAAATTATTTATCCCAATAAAGATGGTTTGTGTTTTCGGGTAATTTACGGTTCTGGCAATACCTTAGAAGCTTTAATGAAAGGTCATTTATTGCCATTATGGTGGAATTTTTTGCAAGCATATCAAGAGGTAGATTTTAGTCCAGTGTTGTATCGTTTAAGTGAAGAGTTGCCACGTCATGCAGAGGTGACTAAAGATAGTTTTATGTTTCGTAAAGCCGCACAAGCAATACTTGTAAGTCGGGATCAACAACTTGCTGAGGAAGTGGAAACTGCTTTACTTGGGTGGTTGGACGCTTGGGAACAATGGGCTTGGGGGGCGAAGGAAACAGCTAGAGAGTCAGGAGAGGGGGAAGTTTTAGGTACAAAATCGGAAGATTTGGCGAATTTGTTACGTTTTAGTGCTTTTTTGGTGTCACGGCGACAACAGGAAGTTTCTTGGCAGGATGTAGGAGGAAAGAAAGTTTAGGGATTTTTGCACGGATTGATATATATTCTCAATTATTCGGGGAAAAATTTGCATATCACGAAAAAGTGTTGTAAGATTGTTCCAGGGTGAAGTTTTCAAGCTGTAGCCTTTAGCTTCTTTGAAGTCGAATAAAAATAGAAGACGTTTAGCATTGCTAAACCCCTACAAAAAACTGAAATTATCAAAATACAAAAAATATGGAATGGTATGTAATTGAACCCATCGATATCCTCTTATTTCGAGAAACCAAACCCTTTTCACCCGGAGAAGGTGCTTGGGCTAAAAGTATCTTTCCTCCCGTACCAATCACGGTTTTTCAAGCCTTGCGTTCCCTGGTAGATAAAGCCCAAAAACTAGAATTTTTTGGTGCATTTTTACTGCATCATGAGCTAGGGGGAACACCAGAAATTTTCCTACCCACACCTAAAGACTTACTCAGTGTCAGCACTAAACAAATATATGAAGAAGAAACTGTCAGCAAAAATAAAACGGCAAAAAAATGGGAGCGTCTCACCTATTTAGAACCCTTAAACCGCCAAGACCCAAAATGGCAACATCTGGGATTTGACCCTGAACATTTTCCAGATGGTGGTATTTCGCCAATGGTGACACCTGTACTTTCAGCCACAGCAAATAATCCCAAATCACAAAATTCGCCAACAGAAGAATATATTAGTGGATATCCAAACCCTTGGATAAAAGCCCAAGCTCTGATTAAATATCTCAAAGGTGCGAATTTAACTTATAAATGCAACGGAAAAGACTTTCACTCAGACCCTTGGCAGAAACAAGTATTATCCCACATTCAAATGGCAGCAAATCAACGCCAAGTTAAATCAGAAAATGGTTACTTTACAGAAGTAGCTGTTAGATTACACAAACATTGGAAATTGATTGCGGCTGTCAATACAAAATTACCATCATCAATAGTGCGGTTAGGAGGAGAAGGACACCAGGCTTTAGTTTATCCTCTAAAGGATTTATTTAATAATGCCGATAAGAACAATAAGAAGGACAACAATAAAAAGCACAACTTTGATGATTTCCAAGAGTCTGTTTTACAAGAACTAGAATCTTTGAGAAAGCCTACAAATACAAGCAACAAAGCCTATTTACTCACCCCTGGACTGGCACAAACCCAACCCGAAAAAATGATTTATGGTGTATATCCGTATTACTGGCAAGAAATTTTAGCAGGTTGTGTGAGTGATAGACCATTATTGTGGGGTGGTAAATCACGTTATGTGAAAACACCAATGTCACCTCAACGGGCTTATGTCGCACCGGGCGCAGTGTACAGATTTAAAGATAATTATGAAAAGTTGAGTGAAACTGACAAAAAATCTTTGCAGCAACTATTACCCCTACCCCAAGCGGAAGTAAAAGAAAAATGGTTGCAGACTTTATGTAGCTTAAATTACGGTACTTTACTTTGGAATCGGTGAATAATCATGAGTGAACAAAATAACTTTAATTTAGTCTCTTTGTACTCGATTTCCCCTTTACATACAGGTGGTGTAACCCAAGAGGGAAATTTGCTAGGAATTGCGCGAGAATCTCATACTAATTTACCTTATGTACCTTCTAGCACAATTAGAGGTAGATTAAGAGCAACTGAAAACAATCGCGTGAAAAAAGTGCGACTATTTGGACCACGACTGGAGGATTTAAAGGATACAGATTTTGTTGCTGAATACGAACAACAACCAGATAGGAGAAAAGTAAAGATTAAAGATCAGGAAGAAATTGCCGAATTCAATCAACTGGAACAAGGAGATATTTGGATTGGTGATGCTTCTATTCTGTGGCTTCCAGTTCCTTCTTTAAGTCATGGCGTAATTTGGATTAGTTGCCCTATGTTAATAGAAAGATGGGTAAGGTTTAATCCTCATAGTAACATTACTCTCTCAGATTTGAAAGGATTGGAATATAAAACTAATGTGGGAGTGAATAATCCTATCTATCTCAAAGATGCAATCATTAAAGATAATTTACAAAAATGGGAAGAAAAAGACAAATTTGTCCCCAAATATTCTGAAGTTAATAGTATTAAGCGGGTACTGGTTTTACCAGATCAATATTGCACTACAGTCATACAAATGAGTTTGTGGCGACAAGTGAAAATAAAATTAGACCAGCATAAAACAGTAGATCGTGGTTTCCGTTATGAAGAAGCTATTCCTCCAGATACGTTAATGTATTTTCCTTGGGGAACGACATTTCAGGCTAATGGAACTGCGGAAACATCAAGGCAAAATTTTCAAAATTTAATTAATGCAAATCCAGTTTTACAAATCGGAGGACAGGAGGGTTTAGGTAGGGGGTTTGTACAAATGTGGATCGATAGTCCTGACAACTGGAAATCGCGGTTATAAAAACAAAATCCACCTGCACGGACTAATTAATAATCAAGGGTTTAAAACTTCAACCGGACACAGGTGGTCTTCTCGCAAATAAGTTTTTACGCGCCTTGCTTTTGTGGATGGAACCTTTAATGACTGATTTAATCTCAAGTTGACTGTAATTATGTGGAGTTAGTGAAAATGACCATATTTGAACCACGTGCTTTTGCTAAACCTGTTTATCAAGCATTAACAGAATTAAGTAGTAATGCTAATAATAATACAGAACGATTACAAGAACAGAAAAATCAGGCGATAGAACTATATACATATTTAGCGACATGGGGGTTAATGCGATTAAAAGCAGAGGAAAAAGCCCTCAGCCAAGATGATAAAAGGCATGTAGTTCAGAAATTTTTTGAATGTTTAGAAAGCTTATCTGGTGAACCAAATTTAGCCAGAGACGCAGGTTTAACAAGCCTAACAAATCTCAGTCCTGAAAAATATCTTGGTTTAACTGGTTTGGGTTTATCTTTAGCTCAAGAATTTAGTTTTTGGGCAGCAGCAGTTTATCATAATGTTTAATAAAGGCGGTAGATAATGGTATTTGATAGAGGTCCAAAACCGGGAAATAATCAGCCCAATAAAAATCAAGCTCCTAAGCGTCAGCAAAATCAGCAAAAAAACATTGATGAAGAAATTCCTTCTCCCTGGTTAGAACGTCCTGATAATACTCTTCCTGAACCTGATCAGGCGGCTGGTTTTGTGGAATACCTGCGGTGGATGCGTGCAGCAGAATATCCAGATAAAGATACTGCCAATATTTCTAAATTAAGAATATTGCAGATGATAGAGGAAAACGCGAATTATAGCGATCGCCTCGGTCAACTCAACAAACGTACAGAACTCATTGCTGGTGAAAATAATTGCTTTCCTGTAACTTGTCCTTGGCGAATACGAGTTGGTGGACATAGAGGACCTGAAAGTACCTTGTTACCTGCTTTTGATGCTTTAGGTATGCCTTTTATTCCTTCCAGCACCCTACGCGGAGTCGCCAGAAATCAAGCCATAGAGGACTTTATTAAACAAGGTAAAAGCCTCCAAGAAGCTGAAACAGAAGTGATGAAATATTTTGGTGGACTAGATGCAATAGAAAGAGACCATACAGGTAAAGTCATTTTTTTAGATGCTTACCCTTTTTTAGATGCTTACCCTACTCCTACAAATAAAACCGGAGGCTTATCTGTTGACATCACCAATAATATTTGGGAATGGGGTGATAATAATCAACTGAATTATAAACCAAATCCTCAAGCGTTTTTATCTCTTCAAAAAGCTAAATTTTTGATTGGTATTCGTCCTACTAATTATTGCCAACCAAACGAATTTAACAAGATTAAAGTATGGTTAATTTCGGGATTACAAAATGGCATTGGCTCTCAAGTTAATACAGGATACGGAACATTAGTTACTGACCAAAATCAAGAGATCAATCAGTATTTTTGGCAAATTCCATTCACTCTAAAAGGACAACTTATACATGGTATACAAAAATTCAAAAAACTCAATAACCCTTATGAGAAAAATGACAGAGGAGGTTTAAAAAAAGATACTGAAAACAATTTAAAACCTTATACTTCTCCGGTAAATGAAGTTAGAAGTATAGCTTTTAAATCCATGTTACGTTATTGGTTTCGTGCCTTGGCATCAGGTGTATTATCTACTACCGATGTAAAAACATTAGAAGCTATTTTATTCGGTGCAATTACACCACAAACTAGAGGCTGGGTAAAATTTCAAATCACCAATAGCGAAATTATTCCATCTCAAAAACAAGGTAATAATTATACTTGTGGGGAACAATCGGGAAAATTAATACTCAGTTATTCATCAGAAGCACCTTTAGACAAACAGAATGCCATTAAGAAATTATTCACCAATTTAACGTGGATGATGTTTCACCTAGGAGGAGTAGGACAAGGAGCAAGAAGACCATGTTATTCTCGTCAAAACCGGGCTAATCCTAAACCTCCTTGGCGTGGTTCAACACTTATCCCAGAAAGTGAGGATAAGTTTTGGGAATTACCAGAGACAATACGAGAATTTCAGAAACTATTTAGACAACGATTACAGGAATTTTATGATGCACTTAAAGAACTAACAGGTCATAATATTAATTATCAACAACTACGTACAGTTGGTCAGGTAAGACTGGATAAATGGAGTCAAGCAGTGGATAGTAACTGCCGTATCATTGTCTGTACTGGAGATGCTAACTATGAAAAACCCTACGCACTGACTGTACTGCACCAAAAGGAATTCAAACAAGACGTTAACGTTTGTGGGAAAGCTGAAAAACCCTCTCCTGTCTGGATAGCGGATTTAGATAATTATCAAGTAGTAACAGTGTTTGGTGTTACTGTAAACAACAACCCAAGACATAAATTTGTACAAACATTGCGTGATGGTACATCCACACAAGAATTTGCTCAAATTTTCCCCCTCCCCTAGCTTTTTGTTGTTCGCGCCAAATAGCTAGACGCATCCATGTGCGTCTCCTAAGATACACTCATCAAACGACTTCATACAAGGTAGGAGATATAACACAGGAGACAGAAATACAAACCTTGTACTTAGCTCTAGCTGAACTTTTGTTGCTCCTGTAACTCCTTACCATTTCCGTATCAACTTCACATCTTGGAGAAAAATATGAGTATCCTCATCGCTAACATTGGTACATCTGATTTGGCCATTAAAATCAACGTTAATGATCAAGAACGTTATTTACCAATTGACCCACTTTCTGAACCTAATCAAGATAAATCAGGATTAACTCCTGAAGAAATAAATATGTGGGAAAAACCTTATTTATATTTCCAATCTAGCGGATTATACTCTGAATTAGGTTTTACTGCGAATGTACCGAGCAGTCGCGAACTTACGGAAAGATTATTAGCGTCTTATCAAGATAATCCTGAATACTGGACTGAGCGGATTTTTCCGCCTCGAATTTGGGGTGTTATTGAAAAAGCTATAACAATGGGGATTAACCAAGCATATATAATTGTCAGTAACCAAAAAGTTGAGCAGAAAAACCCAACAGCCCGCAATAAAGATACTGCACATCTATATCCAATAATTGAAAAATGGTTTGCTACTAAACTACCTAACTTTACACTGATTCCCGAATACATACCCGAAGATATACCGTTAATAGATTCGGATTTATTGTTTAAATTTTACTTTGATTTTTTTACCAGACTCAGAACAGCAGAAGAAAAAAATCAAAGACAGAAAAAATTACTTAAAGTTGGTGAAACAGTTCTCGCTAAAGTGATTAGCTTTGAAAATCAAGGTCAAGGAATATTTGTAGAAACCATAGAAGGTGTTAAGGGTTTTATTCACATTGACAATATTTCACAGACTCAGGTTGATTTCCATGATATCAGAAGTATTTTAACAATTAATTCTTTAGTTTATGGGCTAGTCATTAAAATTGATAACGGCAAATATAAATTATCTACAAAAGAATTGGAGGAAACACCAGGAGAAATCATCAATAATCCACAAGCATTTTTTAATAGAGTGCCAGTGCAACAAACAATAAATTTACAATCTGAATCTGAATTGGAAGAAAAAGAATTAATGTTGATTAGCGTCAAAGGTGGCACTAACCAAATGAAAACCGCACTTCAACTTCAAGGTATTTCTGTATCCGCATTTAAACGCCTATTATTTATTAATCCTCTACTTTCCATTCCTAGTGTTTTTGCAGGTCAACCATCTAGCTGTGAATTAGAATCTTATTGGCGTTATATGCGTACTCATAAGTACCAAACCATTAGATTATTGTTAGAACGCTGGGATTTTGATGGTGCAATTCAAATTCTCACTGACTGGCAAGAATATCTTAGTTATTTAATTAATCAAGGTATTGTAGACCAAGAGAATACAGCAGATGATCAAGTTATTAATAAACTGGAACAAAGTAGCGACACTAGCGAATTAATTTTAACAGCTTTGAAATTTGCCCGTGCTTGTTTGAACCTAGATTTTCAAACAGCCCCAAAATTTGCGCAACGAGGAATACAAGCAATAGCTAAATATCCTCATGCTACTATTTTCAATAAATTTCATGATGGGGTAACAGAGTATAAAAATTTTCCAAATAGACTACTGCATTTATACTCCTTGAACAGAATTTATTGGCAACTTGACCAAATTGCCATTTTTCTTGCCTATATTTCTTCATTCTATGAAGAAGTGCTACATGGATTAATTCGTAAAATAGTAGGTAAAGATAATTATTTAAATGAAAAATGGGAAATAGATGTGCGAAAAATTGATCAAAAAACTTGGGATATATTTGTCAGTTTAGAACGGACTGGCAATCCTAGATTTACAGACTGGGAAAGGTCACGCAGACAAAATTTTCAGTTAGTGAGTCGTTACAGTAAACGTAATTTAATTGAAGCTTTAGTGAAGATTCGCAACAATAAAGATGAACAACAATATTGGCAAAGTCTATGCGATAGGTTAAAAAAACTAGACTATTGGGCTACGAAAAGAAACGAATTAATTCATACGGCTAAAGGATTATCAAAAGAATTAATGCGTGAAATAAGTGATAACTACATTCCTGAAAAAAATCAACCACAACCTTGTGCGGCTGATGAAATTTTAACTGTGATGGCAGAAATTACCAAAAATGAGTTGATTGGGCTAAAAACTATTTATCGTAATAATTTTATTGGTGATGATGTAGATTATTATATCTACACGTCAGTGCGAAACTGGGTAGTGGAAACACTCATTAGTGATGGTGTGCAGTGATTTTTGGAATTGGGTATAAGTAGGTTGGCGTTGAAAATTGTCATTATGGCAAGGCCAGAGGGAAGAGACTTCTATCAAATTTACATTTTGTTACATACCTCTGTTCTTTCACACTTACTTACTCCCCCTGATGAGCATGGTGGTGTATACTTACATCTAGATGCTTTGAAGAATTTTCTCAAGCATTGACAAGAAAAGTTATAAACTGAAGTCACCCATGCCCACACGGGTTATAAGGTTATATATTATCGCTGTATTGAGTTACAGGTGCGAGAATACATTGCTTGTTTGATGGGTTTTGAAGTTAACGCTATCAAATTAGTTAAACCAAGGTCAATACCAGCTACATATTTGCTAGTTGCTCGTTTTTCCTCAGAGTAAGGAGATATTGTTACAACTTTCTGTCGAAACTGACGCAAGATACCCAAAAGGTGTGCCCAGTAATTCTTAGGAATTGCCTCAATTTCACAAGAAAATCGCCGAAAGGCACGGAAGCCACTTGGCTTTAGACAGGAAGTGCCAACGGCGATTTTATTCGCCTTGATATTTAACCGTGATGCGGATCTTCAATATTCCAGTGTTGTCTTTATGTTATTTTGTGGCTGCTATTGACAAGTAAGTCTTATCTGAGCTATACTTTCGAAATTAACTTGAAGTAGTGGTAATGCTAAGAATTAATTTTAGCAGAATCAGTAGAGGGTGTTTAAGCCAGCCTCAGAAAGTTCGTTTATGGACTCTTCAGAAATCTCTGTGTCTTTAGACCGGAGAAGCTTAAGAATCAACAAGATGCCCTGGCGATCGCCGTTCTACCCAGTCCAGCACACGGTTCCAGTCCCACCAGGGATCGGGGTCCTGGCTGCGGCGCTGGCCGGTCAAGCTGCTGTAGTAGCTAATATGTCCGCTATGGCGGGTCAAAACTAGGTCGAGGTGGGGGTTGGTGACAACCTCAACCAAGGGTTTGACCCAACTGGATAAATATCTGGATCGTTTAGGATTGGATACAGGTTGGCTGGTAATTTTTGATCGCCGTCCCGGATTGCCATTACCACCCATGGGGGAGAGGATTAGTACCGACAGGAACTACTATTATTTTAGATTAGTATGATCGCTGATCTATAGTGTGATCGCCGATCTTGTAGATATTGTAGGGTGCCTCCCGTGCACCATTCACTTTTAAAAACACTTAAATCTAAATTGGGATGCATTATGCGACGCTAACATATCCTACGTTATTCTACTATAGGAAAAAGTGCGATCGCGGTTCTGTTATTGCTAATGGGGCTAAAATAGGAACTAAAGCCGAATGTTTAACCTATAGACCGCTTCCCTGTAGGGACTGGAATTAATGGAAACTAGAAAAGGCTTTTACAAACCTTAAAACAAACTCGGAGGGGCAAATTTTCCATGAAAGGGAAACAAGTTTTACTAACAGGTGGAACAGGTGGACTGGGCTTAGGCGTCACACCCACTATTTTGGCTCAAGGTGCATATCTCACCATTCCATACCGCAATCTTACTTATGTCGAAAGATTAAAAACAATCTTACCCCCTGCGGATATGGCCAGGATTCAATTTATTCCCGTACATCTTGAAAGCGATTCTTCCGTGGAAGAACTGGTTAATAGCATGACCAAAGTCGACGTCTTAATTCATTTAGTCGGTGGTTTTTATTATGGCAAAACCCATGAATGCAGTTTTGACGATTGGAAACATCAATTTGAATTAAATGTTTACACAACTTTCTTAACCTGCAAATATAGTTTAAAAAGAATGCTAGAGAATGGTTATGGGCGCATTGTTACCGTTAGTTCTCGTGCTGGTTTAGAGCCTGCTGCCAATTTAGCAGCATATTCTGCATCTAAAGCCGCTGTGATAGCTCTAACTAAGGCCATAGCTGATGAAACTAGGGGCACTAATATCACCGCAAATACGGTTTTACCTAGTGTTATTGATACACCCACTAATAGGGAGGCAATGGGTGTGGAAAAAGCTGGCGAATGGGTCAAACCCGAATCCATTGGCCAGGTAATTTGTTTTTTGGCTTCGGAAGCTGCTGGGGATATCCGGGGTGCTACTATTCCCGTTTATGGCAATATTTAAGGAGAGCGATCGCATGGTTTGGGGATATTTTTTAAAAACCCCCCAATCCTCTCGAAGCAATGTTGAGTGGAGTATCTAATCCAAGCGATCGCATTTCTTAACACATATTTAGATGCCCGACCTAATGATTGTTATTCTTTACATCTTTAAATTTACAGATATGATTAAGTAGTTAACTAAATTATTTTTTCACTACTTGAAGTAAAATTAGTATCCACATTTAGTTGATTCATCGCGCAAATATACAACGCTAAGTTATGTTGAAGCAAGAAGCACAATGGCTAGGAAAAATGATTTATTCTCTTGATCAAGATAGTATTTTTCCATTATTAAATCTTGGAAGTTCCAGTCAAAACTTCCGAGAAAAACAACAACCTTAATATAGTGGTAATGCTTTACCGCCGATCTCCCGTAGGGAGTGCCTTGCAATCTCCCACCAGAAACCATCCTCTATAGTATTGTTAACTTTTGTAAGTTGTAACAAAAAAAACGATAAAAATGCTACAATGATGCTTGAACACTTGCAAAAGCAAAAACTATGGTTAAGACAGTAATATGTTCCGTAGGAACCAGTGCGGCAAAAGCGATCGGAAAACCGGGAGATCTCCTGAATTGGGTTAATCAACAAGAAAGCCGAGAAATCGCCGCCGAAAATATATTTCTCACCTTTAGAGATAAGGAACCAATAGAAGCAAATCTTAGGGATTTATCAGCAGAAATTCACTCCCTAGTTAGAATTGGCATCGATAATGGATATAGAATTATTCTCCTGGCTTCCCAGACCGAAGATGGTTACTGCTGCGCCAGCGCTATCGAGAAATATCTTAAATATTATTGGACTAGTATTGTTACTAAAGTTCACCAGGTGACGGGATTACAAGTTAATAATGCTGACCTTTTTCGCAGTCAGGGGGTAGTGGAATTTGTTCGCCATATTATTCGAGAAATTTATCAATATGGTTCGGAAAATATTATCCTTAATCCTACTGGTGGTTATAAAGCTTTAGTTCCTTATACCGTGCTACTGGGGATGTTAAAAGGGGTAAAGTGCGATTATATTTTTGAGCAGTCCACTACTCTCCTAGAATTGCCACCTTTACCCGTAGAATTCAAGCGATCGCAATTTGAAATCTACAAAGAATTATTTGAGGAAATCGAACGAGAAAGCAGCATTTCCCTCCAAAAATGGGAGGAAAAAATTTCCAGGCAAGAAAGAAAATTCTTAGAACCTTTGACGGAATTAGTCAACAACGAAATAACCCTTTCTGCGGTGGGTTTTTTATTTCTTGATGAGATTCGTTCTCCAGGGGTTTTAGTACCTTTTTTATCCAGAAAAGCGATCAATGATTGTTTCGATGATTTATCCCAATTAGATAACTGTGATCCCTTCCGTTATTTAGAAAGGGTTGCTACTCATTATGATGAAACTATTCAACAAGCAGAACATATCAATGTTGGCGATGGTTTACGCTGGCTAAAACCAGGGCGAACAACTGATCGCTATCTAGTTTCTAAAGATCGTTGGCGATTATTAGTCTGGCGGGCAATTCGTGAGGATAAAGTGGGTTCAAATTACGCTCATAAAGTAGAAGTTAACTCTAAAAATAAACGCGCCCATTATCCCTTTCTCAGGATGGAATTTGTGAGAGAATAAGCAACTTAACACAATTAATTAGAAACAGAAATGTTGAATGTCGTTGCAAAACTTTATATAGTTAGATATAGTACCTCTATCAAAGGTGAAAATGTCAACATCTCATAATATCTTCCATCCAATGAACATAACTGATTTATTGACACATACAAGCTGGAAGATAACGGAACTTATCTAACATTTTTTCATCCCATTCATATTAGAAAAGGATAGGCATGTTGCTGAGATTATGGCAGAAATTCAAGATATATTAAATCTAAGTCAGTTTTGAATGGTGATAAATGAGTGAATTAACTGAAAAAATATCTTCGGTGCGTCATTATTTTGTGGATGAAGCAGGAGATCCTGTAATTTTTAATGGTAAAGGTAAGATTTTAATTGGATCAGATGGATGTTCTCATTTTTTTATACTTGGTCTATTAGACGTTGCTAATACTGAATCTTTATCTCAAGATTTGGAAAATTTAAGAGCTAATTTATTAGCTGATCCATATTTTAAGAAAGTTCCTTCAATGCAACCTGAAAATAAAAAAACTGCTTTATATTTTCATGCTAAAGACGATATTCCTGAAGTGAGAAGAGAAGTTTTTAATTTGTTGCAGCGACATGAACTCAAATTTTTTGCTGTGGTGAGAAGTAAAGATAAGTTACTTGAGTATGTTAGACAACGTAATCAAAATGACCCTGGTTATCGTTATCAACAAAATGAATTATACGATTATTTGACGCGGCGTTTATTTAAGAATCGTTTACACAAGGATGATGAATATAATATTTGCTTTGCTAGACGAGGTACTTCTGATAGAACCGAAGCCTTCAAAGTTGCTTTAGAATCAGCTAGAGCAAAATTCGCTGAACAATGGGGTATTACCAGTACAGCAACTATTAATATAACTGCTAATATACCTCCCAATTCTCCAAGTTTACAAGCGGTAGATTACTTTCTGTGGGCTTTACAACGCCTATATGAGAGAGGTGAGGGTAGATATGTTGAGTTTCTTTGGTCAAAATTTGCACTCGTGCATGATATTGATGACACAAAATTTGCTAGGTACGGCGTGTACTATACTCGTAAAAACCCTCTAACAGCCACAAAAATACCAGGGATATAGGATTGTTAAGGCTTTGCTTGACAATCACACGGCATGAAGCCGAATTTTGTCCCTGGTTCATTATAGTATATCATTTTTAGACCAATTGGTAAAGGAACTGGGGGATAATCTCCAAATGCGATCTCCCTAGTGCGAGTGCTTCGCAATCGCTCTTTTAATTTAAGACAATTTCACATTGTAACATAACTAGTAAAACACATGTTGTGTGTTCAATTCCATCCACCCACGGCAAAACCAGTCAGTTTTCAACTGACTTGAGCTTTGAGACAGGGAATAAATTCCCTGTCTCCCCCACAGACAGTCTCCAGGCGTGGGTTGACTCAAACTGCACACAAAACCGCCGATCTCCCGTAGGGAGTGCCTTGCAATCTCCCGTGGTGGGGATATCCGGGGTGCTACTATTCCCGTTTATGGCAATATTTAAGGGGAGCGATCGCATGGTTTGGGGATATTTTTTAAAAACCCCCCAATCCTCTCGAAGCAATGTTGAGTGGAGTATCTAATCCAGGCGATCGCATTTCTTAACACATATTTAGATGCCCGACCTAATGATTGTTATTCTTTACATCTTTAAATTTACAGATATGATTAAGTAGTTAACTAAATTATTTTTTCACTACTTGAAGTAAAATTAGTATCCACATTTAGTTGATTCATCGCGCAAATATACAACGCTAAGTTATGTTGAAGCAAGAAGCACAATGGCTAGGAAAAATGATTTATTCTCTTGATCAAGATAGTATTTTTCCATTATTAAATCTTGGAAGTTCCAGTCAAAACTTCCGAGAAAAACAACAACCTTGGATATATCAATTCTTGTTTAAACCTGCTCAGCAATCCGCTGTAGTTTTAATTCCCCACGCCCTGGGTATCCTAGAAGATGTGGAAATTGGGCTTTAATTCCTCTAGAAATAGCGATCGCACAGCCAAAAACATTTTGTTGAACTATCCTTTCTCCGGATTGGTTAGTTTAATAACAAAATTTCTCAATACTTTCAACATAGCCAAATTAACTTCATGTCCCGCATCAAAGTGATGGTACTCAACAGGAACTCCCAAGGATTGTGCAACCTGTTGGCTTTTAATTGCAGCTGAGAGGGGAACAATCTGGTCTTGGGTTCCGTGCATAATCAGAGTTGGGGGGAACTGGCGTTTTTCTATAGTGGAGACTTGAGGATGTAAATAGCCACTCATGACTGCTAAACCGGCTAAGGGTAAGTTGAGACCCACATCTAAGGTCATGGCTCCACCCTGGGAAAATCCGGTCAAAATAGTTTTAGACAGGGGAATTCCTGTGGTGGTTGGTAGGGATTGCAACCAGTCTATTAACAATTGACGGCTTACTACTAGTCCTTCATACATTTTGTCGTCTCGTAGATCATACCATGCTCTACCATTATCGCTATAGGGATAGGGATAGGGAGCATTAGGAAGTAAAAACTCATAATCATGTAAGTTAACATGCGGTAATAAGGATGCTACGTCCTCAGCATTGGCACCCCAACCGTGTAAGGTGACAATTAGTCCCAATGGAGTTTTTGTGGTTTGGGCGGAAATTTTAATAAAATCTAAGGTCATATAGACAATCAGAAAAATTAACTGTTATTAATTTTACGTAGTTTTGTCTCCCATAGCAAGACTTTTTTTTATCTGTTCTGCTATAATTTTAGGATAGTTCTATGGATGTCTAAAACTATGAAGTGGCGAGTCATACTTGAACCCGATCCAGAGACCAGGGAATTATGATTGGCGCAGTAATAACAAGGATTGAAGCAAAGAGGATTTACCGGTGCTGTTTAATCCAGAAAGTAATGTTAGTGGTCTCAGGACAAAAGATTGATTTTCAAATGGCTTAAAATTTTCTAAGTTTAAGCTATTTAACATGATAAAATCTCCCGAACTATTTGGTTAATTTGCTCAAACCTATATATAACCTGATCACTGGCTTGAGAAATGGATTTCTCAAAGTTGGCATCTGTTTCAATTTTTTTCATAAATGTTTTATTTAACAAGTCTTTATAATTTATCAATTTATCAATTTGCCCCGGTGTTAACCTACTCAAAATAACTGACCATGCTTCAAACAGAGATTTATTAACAGGGAACCTTGTTTTGCCATTTTTGGGAGGTTTACGGAAAGCGTTACTGCTAAAAATGCTATCTGCTGCTCTCATGGATTTAATGAAGTCTCGTTTCATATCCTTGAGCCTAGTATCCTCTAAATTATTTAACTTCGACATGGCACTATTTAAAAACTCATTTCTTCCTTGAGTATAATCATGATAATCTATCAACCAAAATGCAATAAAACCTATAATATATTCATGATCGTCCATTCTTTTCCTTCTTTTTTCACTGATGTTTATCAACTTCTTAAACTCTGCTAATTCTGAAAACTCCTTCAGAATCCTCAAGGACTTTCCAGGGTACATAGCTTGACGCAGCTCCTGGTTATTCAGTGATACACCACCAGTATTAATTCTTTGAAAAATATTATATTTTACTTCCGGGGGAGTTCCGGACTCAACTAAGCAGACTATTAACTCTGTTTCTTCTATCCTTCTTTGGTGATGACGAGACAATTCATCATATTTTTTGTGTTCTAAATCCCTCAGAAATTGTAAATCAGTTAATCTCAGTTCCTGGTCAAGAATGAATTTTTTAAATGTATTAATTCTTTGAATACCATCTATCACTAACCACTTATCATCAGTAGTTGCATCCACATAAAATGCTGGAAGTGGAATCCCAATTAAAACAGATTCAATTAAACGACTCTTATTTTTGTCATTCCAAATGTCGGCATGACGTTGAAAATCAGGGGCTAAATCAATTTCGTCATGCTGAATTCTTTTTAGCAATATATCTATTGACATCATCTTAGTCTTGATCCTAATTTTTGTAGGATCAAACGGTTCTAGGTTTTCAATCTCATCCTCTTCAACATCTTCATCACTGTCATCATATATCTCCCTAATTGGCAGTTCCATTTGTTGAGTGTTAATACCCTTAGTAATTGTCATAAATTGACGCTCCCATCGCTAAAAGCGAGGGATTCCTTGTTCATCCAGTTACCTTATCTAGGAGGCTTTCACCTAATAGACAGTGGGTAGTCTGTCCGAGGGCTTGAATTTCTGTCCGCCCGACAGTATTTGCTTTTTGAAGTATGTTTTTAGCGGCGTTTTCATCCCTATCCAAAACACAACCACAAGAACAAATATGTGTTCTTACAGACAACGTTTTCTTAACAATATTGCCACAAATAGAACATTGCTGGCTAGTATATTGTGGGTTTACCGCTATTACAAACTTCCCGTGTATTTTCCCAAAGTAGTCTAACCAATCGGTGAACATTGACCAACTTGCGTCATTAATAGACTTAGCAAGTTTTCTATTTTTCACCATATTAAAAACCTTCAAGTCTTCATAAACTACCAAATCGTTAGATTGGATTAACGCTTTTGCTGTCTTTACAACAAAATCTTTACGTTGTCTGGAGACTTTTAAATGAAGACGGGCTACTTTTGACTTTTGTTTTTGACGCTTGTTGCTCCCCTTTTTCTTTAAAGTCTAAGGCATTTATTCCGAATAAACTGCCCTGTTCTAATAGCTTCCAGGATAGCTACTTGTTGCCTTTGTGTCGCTTTGATTTTAAACTCTATGACTCGCATTGAACCGACCTCTCAATGTGTTACATTATAATTATATCATCTCATCGGTAAAACCGAGAGCCTTCAAGCAGACATTTTAGGTAAAAAGAATTCCAATTTACCAATTTCTCCACCCACCCTGGGTTTGATCTCGATTTTCCAAACCCTTATTTCCCAGGAGATTATGGTACTCAACACTGCTAGACCATCGATCAATTTCCCTGGCCCGCAGAACAGGTACAGGATGACTTAACTGAGCTGTGTGAGCATCTTTAACCATCATACCCAATTCAGTTTTGCTTATTGCATCATAAGCACGAGCTTGGGCAACAAAAGCATCCAGATTTAATCGGGGTGCTAGGGTTGGTGAACCACCAGCTAGTTTCATTAATACTGACATTACCACTTTCGGATTTTGAGTCGCTAATAATGCAGCGCGATCGCAAGTGAATTCAGCACAGCGCACCCATTCTAATAACTGGTTTTGTAGTGACTGAGCTAAAACAACGCCAATGTTGGGTAAAATAGAAGTGGCTAATATTAACAGGTTAGCTGGTGTTAGATAAACACTGTGGTCACATTTAAGGTGTCCGAGTTCGTGACCAATTACGGCTTGTATTTCCTCTGGTGTGAGCATATCAACCAGGGAAGTGTGTAATACTATAAAAGGTTTTTTACCCCGCATGGCAAAAGTATAAGCATTGGGACTAGGATGCTGACGGATATATAATTGTGGTAGCTCAATATCCAAATTCTTACAAGCATCTATTAATAGATAATGTAAATCAGGTAGTTGTTTTTCGCTCACCAAAATACTGGAGGCTATATTTTCTGCATAAAATACCTGTTCAGCAACTGGGCCAAGCAAATTTCTGACCATAATATCTATTCCTGGAATTTGCCGAAGAGTTTTTGTTGCTTCCAAGTCTAAAGGGTGACGGAAAGAGTCTGCTTTTAAACCAATAAGTGGTTTTTTTGCTATTGCTTGTACTGGTGTTTTAACTAAAGACATAGATAGAAAAGAAAATTAACTATTATTAATTTTAGGTACTTCTAAAACTATAGCACCCAGAAGTCCCTTGCGAAAATCACTAATGATAGTCCTAGCAGTACGTTCCACATCTCCTTGATAACGACTTGCTGCTAACACCTCTAAATATGCTTCTCCTGTATGAATAATAGAATCAACACCATAGCGAGAAAGTAGTGGATGGGGTGGTAATAAATGGGGGGAAGTTTCTTGAAACTGATTGACCATATCCACAAAAGCAGCTGCTATTAATTGATTATCGTAGGATGCTTCTCCAATATCATCACAGATGGCTAATTTCACTGCTGCTTGTTGATCTTCTAATCGAGAAGGAATAATTCCCGGTGCGTCTAACAACTCTAAATGTTCAGAAATTTTCACCCAGCGCAATTGACGGGTGACACCCGGACGAGCAGCACTTTCCACAACTCTTTTCCCTAACAACCGATTAATCAGTGCGGATTTTCCCACATTGGGAAAACCAATCACTACTGCACGCACGGGACGAGGTAACATCCCCCTTTGTTTTCTCCTTTCATTCAGTTCTGTTCCTGCTATTTGTGCTGCTTTAGCTATGGCTGTAATTCCTTGACCTTGTTGAGCATTGGCAAAATAGGGCACTTCTCCTTGTTTTTTAAGCCATTCTGACCATATTGATTTCACTTGGGGCAAAATCATGTCTAGTCGGTTAATCACTAGCACCCGTGATTTATTACCTATCCATTCTTTAACTTGGGGATGGTGTGTAGATAGGGGAATACGTGCATCCCTAACTTCTAATATCACATCTACCCTTTTTAATTGCTCTTTAAGATTTTTTTCCGCCTTAGCAATATGACCAGGATACCATTGGATGATATTTAATTTGTAGTTTTGTGTTATGGACATTGTTTATCAATATTGCTACTGCTGTACAAAATTAAACGATTACCATCTGGATCCTGGGCATAAATCTCCTGACCATGGGAAGTTATGGAAATCTCTCCCGTGGGAGGATAACCTAGAGATTTCAGATCAGAAATGGCATTTTCTAGGTTGCTCACCTCTATACATAAACTTAGCGGATTTTTGCCGTGAACTACAAATTCTGATTCATGATCTTTTTGCGGTCTGAAAATACCTAATCTCAGATGGTCAACTTGCCACTCAACATAAACACTAGGTATAAATTTGGTTGGCGGGCTTTCTAGTAACTGCATATAAAAGTTGACTAACTGATCAAAATTTACCGTACCTATCGTCACTAGTATATAGTTATATTTCATCTATGTTGAATGTTGTCGTTTTTCTACTATATATGAACTGGATGAACTGGCCAAATACTATTACCTTGTCTAGACTATTGGGCATACCGTTTTTACTGTATGGGCTATATATTCCCACCCAGGGTGCTAGATGGATATGCTTAATTATATTTTTAATAGCAGCACTAACAGATTGGTTAGATGGATATCTGGCCAGAAAACTGAACCAAGTTACGGATTTGGGCAAATTCCTGGATCCATTGGTGGATAAGTTATTAGTTCTAGCACCGTTCTTAGTATTTGTAGAACTGGGTAAAATTCCCGGTTGGGGAGTATTCATCATCTTAGCAAGAGAATTAGCTATAGCAGGTTGGCGAGTTAATCAAACCACAATTAGCGGAGCTAATATTTGGGGAAAATTAAAAACCATCACCCAAATTCTATCCATAGCTCTACTGATTGCACCATTACCCATAACTTGGCAAATCTATGCTAAATCTGCCTTCTGGCTATCTGTACTTTTAACGGTGATTTCTGGACTAATTTATTTGTTACCAGTGTTAACACCCAAGGATGGAAACTGAATATTTTTGAGGCGCAACTTCCTATTCCAGATCCTTTTCGGGATCGTTCATCCAATGACCAAAGTCCGTTAAAAAGCGATTCTGTAAAATAGATTCTCGAATTGCTTGAGTAAAGCGAATTAATTCGGTAATATTATGAATACTTAGTAAAGTGTATGCCAGAATTTCCTGGGAACGGACTAAGTGAGACACATAAGCACGACTGAAATTAGAACAGGTGTAGCAGTGACAAGTCTCATCTATGGGTGCAAAGTCCTCTCTAAACTTGGCATTTTTCAGGTTCCATCTTTCCCCTTGAACCATAGCAGTGCCATGTCGCGCCCATCTAGTAGGAATAACACAGTCAAATAGATCCACACCTGCTGCAATGGCAATCACCATTTCCCGATAAGTACCCACACCCATCAAATATCTGGGTTTGTTCCTGGGTAATAGGGGAGCTGTAGTCCTAACTATCTGGGCCATTAATTCTGGTGGTTCACCTACACTCACACCGCCAATAGCATATCCTGGCATATCTAATTTGGCTAAATCTGTTGCTGCACGGGTGCGTAGGTCTAAATACACTCCTCCCTGTACAATAGGAAACAATGCTTGGTCTAGACGTTGATGGGACATAATACAACGTTCTAACCACCGATAAGTTCTATCCGTAGCTGCTGTGACTTCCTGATAAGTAGCAGGATAGGGGGGACATTCATCAAATGCCATAATTACATCCGCCCCCAAAATATTTTGAATTTCTATGGATTTTTCAGGGGTTAACTTGATCATTTGTCCATCATGAGGCGAACGAAATACTACTCCTTCCTCAGTAATTTTCCGCATTTCACTGAGACTAAATACCTGAAATCCGCCGGAATCAGTTAGCATAGGACCATTCCAGGCCATGAATTTATGCAGTCCACCACCACCAGCAACTATTTTCTCTCCCGGTTGCAAGTGCAAATGATAGGTATTAGATAAAATCATTTGCGCTCCCGTATCTTCCAATTGAGCCGGGGTAACAGTTTTAACATTAGCCAATGTTCCCACGGGCATAAATCTGGGAGTTTCCACAATTCCATGGGGGGTGGAAAACACCCCTGCTCTAGCTTGGGTTTGACTACAGTTAGCCACCAGTCGAAAAGAAAAATTAGACATGAATATTGGGGTTACAAACAATCAGAACAATCATCATCGATTTCCACATCCCATCTGGTCGAAAGCACTTGGTCCATCATAGCTTCTATCACCCCGTTGTTGAACTGGTCATCACACCTTTCTTCTGGAGGAATGAATAAAGGAATCAGACGTAGACAATATTCTTCCTGAATTAGGTCAAGGTAGGTTTCTTGTGCATCGGACTGCTTCAATTCCAAATAGTCAAAACTATATATGTTGAGATATAGCGTGTTGTTGGCAACTAATGTGGATCTTTGGGGGTGGGCAAATACCTCCATGACATCTCCATCACCCTCACTGAGTAATTTATCTCCTTGGGTGTAGATGTAATGAACTCGACCCAAATCGCTTAAAAGTTTGTGAATATCGAGTTTATTCACAATAATCCCGTTGTTTACAATACAAGGGGCGGGTGTCCGGATTTCGGGTAGATGATTATTCATAGGGAAATAGGGATTGAGGAAGGGTAAGAATTAGCAATTGGCAATCACACAAAATGTGATTCTTTGGTTGCATGTCTGACCTTTTTACCAGACAACAACCTATACCTCCAAAATATCAACTTTATATGCTAATCGTCCATCTATATCTCTTGATTCTCTCCCCTGTTTTTTGTTAAGTTTTAATGCCTTATCTAAAGATTTCTTTTTAAAATGGCAATTCTTGAGCAAGTTTGGCAATTTTGTCATCGACAATTGTTATGTGTAATTGCATCTGTTGTGTTTTACACTTCCATCCCGCTTCCCCATCTTCCAGACCTGAAATTCCAAAGGGTAGCCCTTTTTGCTCCTGCTATAGGTTTGCTAATTGGCGCTATTTTGGGTCTTTTGGATATGCTGTTTGATTACTTAGGAATATCAGCATTAACACAAAGTGTTTTGATAGTCATCATTTGGATAGGGATTACAGGAGGTCTACATTTAGATGGTGCTATGGATACTGCTGATGGTTTAGCAGTGACTGATCCCCAAAGAAGATTAGAAGTCATGGCCGACAGTGCTACGGGTGCTTTTGGTGTCATGGCAGCTCTGGCTATTTTACTGATGAAAATGGCTGCTTTGACGGATATTTCCCAAAATCGCTTTTTTCTTCTAATGGTTGCTTGTGGTTGGGGAAGATGGGGACAGCAATTGGCTATTTTCCAATATCCCTATCTTAAATCTACTGGTAAGGGAGCATTTCATAAACAGGCCATTCGTTATCACATGGATTTATTACCTAGTTGGGTTTTGCTTTTGGGTTTTACCTTACTCATTTTGGCTTTTAACCAAGGTAACTTTGTTTTGGTTCTATTTACCCTAATTATTGGCAATATTATCTCCTTTATTGTTCCCGCATGGTTTAACCATAAACTGGGTGGACATACCGGGGACACCTATGGTGCAGTGGTTGAATGGACTGAAGCTCTCTTCCTATGCTGCATGAGTAGTTTAACATAGGTAAGGTAGGGGATTATTAGACATTCCCCAACCCTAAACCACATATACTATGGTGCAAGTGCATTACCACGTAATAAACTGCCAATGGTCTTAGCCGTAATTTTTAACTGGGTGATTGGATTAGCTGGAACTACGGTTTTATATAAATAGCTGTCAAAAGTCAGCTTTTGAACATCCATGTCATCACACATTTCTACAAATGCTTCCCTGGTAGCATCCGAGCGGTAGAACACGGTTTGTAACAGGTCCAATACTTTATAGGTAAGTCCGTATTTTTTATCCCAACGCTTAATATAAAGTTTTAATTCCCTTTCATTAGGGATGCGCGCTCCACTATTAGATACTTCCACAATAGTTTCCGCACACATTCTTCCAGACTTAGCAGCAAAGTAAATACCTTCGCCTGAGGATTTGGTCACATAACCAGCAGCATCACCTACCAATGCAATTCGACCTACTACCCGACGTGGACGGGGATGTTCTGGTATGGGATGGGCTTCTACCTTAATGATTGTACCCCCAGCCAATTTTTCCGCTGCACGGGCGCGAATACCAGCCTGTAACTGTTTAATACTGGCTTTATTCACATGCATGGTTCCAGTACCCACAGCTACGTGGTCATACTTGGGAAAGATCCAAGCGTAAAAATCTGTGGAAACATCATCTCCTACATACATTTCCGCTAGGTTGTTATAGTATGCCATTTTATCTTCAGGAAGACGAATTCGCTCCTGAAAGGCGATCGCATAATTATAGTCCCCAGCATCCATTTCTTTCGCAATACGGGAGTTGGCACCATCCGCACCAATAATTAAATCCACCTTGAGAGTTTTGGCCACACCAACGGATCCACCCTCATTGTGATCAACATAATGAATTGTATAGGGGTCAGAATTGTTATTAGGTATATCTAATTTATGCACAGTGGCATTAATTAAGTTAGCACCCAATTTAGCGGCCCGGTTTCTTAAAAAACCATCTAGGACCTCTCTGCGACACATTCCTATATATTCTTCTTGGTTGGTCAGATTGATATCAACCTCTCGGTTAGAGGGAGAGATCATCTTCATATTGCGTACCCGACGGTCAATAATATCCGCTGGTAGATCAAACTCACTAACCATACAAAGGGGGATAGCACCACCACAAGGTTTAGCATTATCCAACTTACGCTCAAATAAATAAGTTTCAATCCCTGCTTTAGCCAGAGTTTCAGCAGCAGATGAACCAGCTGGGCCAGAACCCACAACAGCAACTCGTAATGTCAAAGGTTTACTCCTAATCCTTCAATTTACCAGAGAATCCTAGCACACACCTTCCCGGGTTCGACCTTTTCGCTCCTAGGTTTTCACATAATTGCAACATTCCTTCATACTTCGTCATAAATACCTAACCCCACTCCCAGCAAAATTGAATGGATATGTGATATAAATAAAATTACATTAATCCTAGTTGCAAACCGTAGATTAGTAAGAGAGGTATCAAGCTAGTGGGTATAGTAGTAGAGAACGTGTCTAAATACTTCGGGAGTTTTCATGCTGTTGAGGATGTGAGCTTAGAAATTGCCAGCGGATCACTAGTAGCTTTACTTGGACCCTCTGGGTCTGGTAAGTCCACATTATTGCGACTAATAGCAGGACTGGAAACACCGGATCGGGGTAAAATTTTTTTAACAGGTAAGGATGCTACTTATCAAAGTGTGCAGGAAAGAAATATTGGCTTTGTCTTTCAGCACTATGCACTATTTAAACATTTAACTGTCAGGCAAAATATAGCATTTGGGTTAGAAATCCGCAAGTTGGCAAAAAAGAAAATTCAGGGTAGGGTAGAGCAATTACTAGATCTAGTTCAATTGAGTGGACTAGGAGAGCGCTATCCCTCCCAACTTTCTGGTGGACAAAGACAAAGAGTAGCTTTAGCAAGAGCATTAGCGGTAGAACCTAAAGTGCTACTGCTAGATGAACCATTTGGAGCCCTGGATGCTAAAGTGCGTAAAGACCTGCGTGCTTGGTTGCGTCGTCTCCATGAAGAAGTTAGTGTTACCACTGTTTTTGTCACCCACGACCAAGAAGAAGCTATGGAAGTTGCCAATAAAATTGTGATTATCAATCGGGGTAGACTGGAACAAATGGGAACCCCCGCAGAAATTTATGATCATCCCGCATCAGCTTTTGTTATGAGTTTTATTGGTCCTGTTAACGTTTTGCCCAGCTCTGCTAAAATATTTCAAGGTAGTGGTTTCGACTCACCCAACCCGGAAGTGTTTTTGCGTCCCCAAGATGTGATTATAGAAAAAGCTGGTAATGGAGCCAATACACCTGCGATAGTTCACCGTATCATTCACCTGGGTTGGGAAGTGCAAGTGGAATTGACTTTAGATGATGGACAAACTTTTACTGCCTACTTAAGTCGTGAACGATTTGATGAATTAAACTTAGAACCAAAAGA
Organism: Cylindrospermopsis curvispora GIHE-G1; assembly: GCF_014489415.1. Taxonomy (NCBI): domain Bacteria; kingdom Bacillati; phylum Cyanobacteriota; class Cyanophyceae; order Nostocales; family Aphanizomenonaceae; genus Raphidiopsis; species Raphidiopsis curvispora. The sequence continues at coordinate 1,760,787 of NZ_CP060822.1, read as the reverse complement.
ACGAGTGTATGTAAAACCCAAAGATGCTAAGTCTTTTCCTCTCTATTATTCAATTTGACACGTTTTAGAATGTTTATTCTCCAGCATGATAGGAACTACGTACTAGAGGACCAGATCGCACGTGGTTAAACCCCATACTTGTTGCTAACTGACCCAATTGTGCAAATTCTGCTGGAGTCCAATACTTTTGGACTGGTAAATGTTCCCAAGAAGGACGCATATACTGACCCAAGGTAATTCTATCACATCCTACCGCTCGTAGGTCTAGCATAGTTTCAACTATTTCCTCTTGGGTTTCTCCATGGCCCAACATTAAACCGGATTTAGTAGGGACAGCAGCATCAATTTCTTTAACAGTTGCTAATACATTTAGAGAACGGTCATATTTAGCGCCTCGACGCACGGATCCTGTTAGTCTACGTACTGTTTCCACATTATGGTTGTAACAAACAGGTTTAGCGTGAACAACAGTGGCTATTCTTTGCTTTTGACCTATTTCACCCACACCTGCACCACCCCAAAAATCCGGTGTTAAAACCTCGATTTGGGTTTCTGGATTAACTAGACGAATAGCCTCCATAGTCTTGACAAAATGCCCTGATCCTGCGTCCGCTAAGTCATCACGAGCTACAGAGGTGAGTACAACATACTTCAGACCCAACAATTGTACTGCTTCAGCCACCTTTTGGGGTTCTTCTGTATCTATGGGCATAGGTGAATGGCCTTTATCTACTTGACAAAAAGCACAAGCTCTAGTGCAGGTAGGTCCCATGAGTAAAAAAGTAGCTGTTTTTTGAGAGTAGCATTCTCCCCGATTAGGACAGCGTCCTTCTTCACAAATAGTATGAATTTGACGCTGTTTAATAATACGCTGTACCGTGGAGATTTCACTGGCTTTACCCAGAGGACGACGTAACCAGCTAGGTAGGGGGATAATTTCTGATTTTGGTTGACTACAACCTGCACTACTCATATTGAAAATCCTCTATAATAGTAGTTTAATAGTTCACGGCCATTTTAAACCTATTTCCTGTTCCCCAGACTAAACTACCTGGGAGTAACCCACCCACTTAAGTTGAAATCATCAGTTTTTGATATTCAGACCAAACCATGACAGTAAATCATCCTACAATTTTAGCCCTGGACTTTGATGGAGTCATTTGTGACGGACTCCTTGAATACTTTGAGGTGGCCTGGCGCACCTACTGCCAATTTTGTCCATCCCAGGAAGAAATAATACCGGATGATTTAGCTTTGAGATTTTATCGTCTCCGTCCTGTGATTGAAACCGGTTGGGAAATGCCCATTTTGATTAAAGCTATAATTGATGGTTTTTCTGATGATCAGATCCTACAAGACTGGCCAAAAATTGTCCTAGAGATCTTAAAAACATCCCATTTATCATCTCAGGAAGTTGGTAAGAAACTGGATGGTTTGCGTGACCAGTGGATATCCACAGATTTAGACGGGTGGTTGGGATTACATAGATTTTATCCAGGAGTGATAGAACGATTAAAGGTTACCATTGATAGTGAAGTGGAATTATTCATTGTTACCACTAAAGAGGGACGTTTTGTCAAGCAATTGTTAGAACAAGAGGGGGTTAATTTACCAGAAAAGGCAATTTTTGGTAAAGAAGTAAAACTTCCTAAATACGAAATTTTACGAAAATTAATTCCTGCAACAGAACATCAACCAGCAAGATTATGGTTTGTGGAAGATAGATTGAAAACTCTACAACTGGTTCAACAACAATCGGATTTAGACAAGGTGGGGCTTTTTTTAGCAGATTGGGGTTATAATACCCAATCAGAAAGAGAAGCTGGACAAAATGACCCGCGCATTCAGTTGCTCCCACTTTCTCGCTTTGTGCAAGATTTTTCTAAGTGGTTAATATCCAGTTCCTGATCCCACCACCTCTTGATGTGAATAATGTTAGATTTAACAAAACTAGCTGGGCAAATGCAGGGTTTAAGCCAGCACCTTTGCTCTGAAGTAGCTGAAAGTAACCGTAAGTTGGAATTAGCAAAGGAAAATTTAAAAAAGGCTTGCGAGTGTCAAGAAGAAATAGTCAAGCGTCAGGAAAAATGGCGCGATCGCATTACTTTTGCCAATGCTACACCCATAGAACCTCTAGACACCTGTATTCAAATTTCTACTCCCCCCAAAGTACATACTATAATTGCCACGGATGGTTCTCAAATTGCTCCTAACCATCATGAAATTGCCTATTGCTACTTACTAAATATAGGGAGAGTGGTTTTATATTATGGACAAAATCGTCATCCCCTGCTAGACAGTTTACCAGAGATATTTTACCGAGAAGAAGACCTATATATTGCTCGTCAATGGGGTTTAAAAACCGAAGAATGGATGAGTCATTGCCGAACTGCTTCGGAAATTACGGTACTATCTGACCTAGCCTGTAGCATAAAAAACGAGCATCCCTCTCTAGCGATGGTAGATGGCTCTCTAATATATTGGTTTTTAGAACAGCTACCACTAGAAGCCAGAGATCAAATTTTACCACCTATCTTAGAAGCTTGGGGAAAGTTACGTCAAGCAGGAATCCCCATAGTTGGATATCTAAGTGCAGCTCGTAACAACGAAGCGAAAAATCTATTGCGTTTATTAAACTGTCCCTATCCCGTTCCTGACTGTATTAACTATTGTCCAGACCAACTAGATTACGTTCCCTGTAAAAAATTTGAAGGTTTGCGAGACACCACATTATGGGCCACCCAACTCCAACCTGGTCAAAGGAGCGCATTGTGGCGAAGCAATTCCCGGATTCTACAATTATATGATGATCAAGTCATTTACTTTTGTTATTTGCATGTAGGCACAGAAATCGCCAGAATTGAGTTTCCAGCATGGGTAGTCAATGACCCTCGGATGATAGATCAAGCTCTGGGACTCGTATTGGCACAAATACAAAAGGGGTATGGCTATCCAGTAGCGATCGCGGAAGCACATAATCAAGCAGTAGTTAGAAGTGGGGATAGAAATCACTTCTTCGCCCTTTTAGAAAGGGAGATGATTAAAGCGGGAATTAAAAATGTTAGTATTTCCTATAAAGAAGCCAGGAAGAGGGGGAGTATTGCTTAACATTGTCCCCATTTCCACCTTGTTCCCTATCTAAACATTAAATCGGAATAACATCACATCTCCCTCTTGCACAATGTATTCCTTACCCTCACTTCTGACCAGACCCTTTTCCTTAGCAGCATTTATAGATCCATGGGTAACCAGATCATCATAAGCAACGGTTTCTGCGCGAATAAATCCCCGCTCAAAATCAGAGTGAATGACACCCGCTGCTTGAGGTGCGGACATTCCTGCATGAATAGTCCAAGCGCGGGTCTCCTTGGGTCCAGAGGTGAAATATGTCCGTAGACCTAAAAGAGCATAGGTAGCACGAATCAAAGATTTGAGACCACCCTCTTGCACACCTAAAGATGCTAAAAAGTCAAACTTATCTGCATCAGGTAATTCCACTAACTCAGCTTCCACCTGAGCGGAGACTATTACCACTTGAGCATTTTCCTGTGCTGCAACTGCTCGTACCTTCTCCACAAAGTCATTACCTGTAGCTAAGTCATCCTCAGCTACATTAGCAGCATAGATAATCGGTTTACTAGTCAGCAGTCCTAGGTTTTTAATCACCCCAGCTTCTTCTGGAGTTAAACTGACTTGACGAACCAATTTACCTTCGTTGAGAGCTGCTACTAATTTGTCTAAAACCGTAATTTCAAATTGTGCATCTTTACTAGTCCGTGCCAGCTTGCGTGATCTTTCTATGCGTCTTTCAATTTGAGCTAGATCTGACAAACCTAGTTCCAAATTAATAATGTCAATATCCCGTACTGGATCCACCGAACCACTAACGTGAATAATATCATCATTTTCAAAACAACGGACCACATGCACTATAGCATCCACTTCCCGGATGTGAGACAAAAATTGATTTCCCAACCCTTCACCCTGACTAGCACCCTTCACCAGACCAGCAATATCCACAAATTCAACCCGTGCAGGTATAATTTGTTCAGAGCTGGCCAGTTTGGCCAGGACGTTTAACCGATCATCCGGTACTGCAACAACGCCTACATTCGGTTCTATGGTGCAAAATGGAAAGTTAGCAGCTTCCGCTTTAGCGTTAGCGACTACAGCGTTAAATAGAGTTGATTTTCCGACGTTGGGAAGTCCAACTATTCCAGCTTTTAGCATTGTAAATTTGTAGATAATTAATGTAAAAATTCCCACAACTGGAAGCTGGAGGATTTTTGCTTCCCGGGAACTTTTATGAGTTCCTTTTGTAACTATATCCCCAGCAAGCATTTTTGGGCTTGATATTCCTGTGATCTAGTTTATGCTTTATTTAACCCTCTAAATATTTTGCTTTTAATTTTAATTTCAACTACTATGATTATGCCATCACCCATTAACCTTGGAACTATTCTCCAAAATCGCTACCATATTATTCGTCTTTTGGGACAGGGGGGATTTGGTAGAACCTATCTAGCAGAAGACCAAGGACGTTTTAACGAACTTTGCGCTATCAAGGAATTGGTTATTTTAGAACCAGATTCATACGAGGGTAAAAAAGCTCAAGAATTGTTTGATCGGGAAGCATCCATACTATATCAAATTGATCACCCCCAAATTCCTAAGTTCCGAGAAAAATTTGCCCAAGACCAACGGTTGTTCCTAGTACAGGATTTCGTGGGAGGGAAAACCTACCATACCATCTTAAATGAACGTCGTACTCAAGGTCAAAGTTTTACTCAAGCAGAGGTACTATATTTATTACAATCTTTATTACCGGTTTTAGAGTATATTCACAAAGCCAATATTATTCACCGGGATATTTCCCCCGATAATTTAATCTTGCGCAGCACAGACCAAAAACCTGTATTGATTGATTTTGGTGTTGTTAAAGAAGTAGCAACCAGGTTATCAGCTTCCTCAGTTCATCAGGCTACTACAGTGGGTAAACCCGGATATTCCCCCATGGAACAAATCCAAACTGGAAAGGCTTATCCTAATAGTGATTTGTATGCACTAGCTGTTACAGCTATAGTTCTCCTCACCGGAAAAGAACCAGCAGATCTATTTGATGAAACTACTTTTATTTGGAAATGGCAGCACTGGGTACAAGTTAGTCCCAAGTTCGCTCAGGTGGTAAATCGCATGCTAAGTCGTATGCCAGGCGATCGCTATCAAACTGCTAAGGAAGTTCTTCTTGATTTAACTAATTTAGAAGTCTCAAGTCCCTTAAACCCTCGGGATCCTAATCTATCCTATTTACCCACCGTTGCTATTAGTCATCCATCTCCCACCCCAACTAACTCACCTGAACCAGTAATATCACCTCATACTAATAGTTCTATTTTAGACAATACTTTGTCCATGGTGGCCATTGGTGGTTTTGTAGTTATTTTGGCGGGATTTAGTTCCTGGTCCCTAGTTAATTACCTTCGTGGTCAAAGGTTATCTCCCCCGTTATCCACCGCACCCCAGAATTTTGATTCTCCTGTAATTCCCAGATCTACCCCCAATTCCACATTTACACCCACACCTAGCAAAACGGAACCACGGAATTTAGCATGGGATTCATCTAATAATGCTAATGAAGAAGGAATAATCAAATTTGGGGAAGTAATTGAATACAGTTTTAGAGGTAGTCCAGGACAAAAGCTCACCGTAGCAGTTAATGAGGAAAGTGGCGTTTTATTAACTATTCTTACTGCTGACGGTGAACCCCTTAGCACCGATGCTCAACAAGTGACTAGCTATGAAGGAGTCTTGACAAGTAGGGGTAGATTAACTATTCAACTGAATTTGTCTACAACAGTCTCTGAAAGTAACTATAGTTTATCTGTCGCTTTAGAAAATCCCATTAAACGAGCTCCTATTCCTCCTAGAAATACCATTCCTCCCAGAACTACCATTCCTACCCCCCTGGAAACTCCTATTCCCACCCCTACAACCACACCTATTCCTACGGAAACTCCCGTTCCTACCCTAACCCCCGCTCCCTTGGAAGATCCTATTCCCACCCCTACAACCACACCTATTCCTACGGAAACTCCCATTCCCACAGAAGAACCAACAATTGTGCCAACTATTAGTGAGGATAGAGTTTAATTTTGCGGTATTAAGAAGTTTTCCACGCATCTCACAAAGATTTCTACCCCCATTGCTAAAGCTACTTCATCAAAGTCAAAGCGCGGATGGTGATGGGGATAGTTTAACTGTTTTTCAGGATTAGCAGAACCTAAAAAGAAATAACAACCTGGAACTTCTTGCAAGAAAAATGACATATCCTCACTACCCATAATTTGACATTCAGGGATAATATTCCCAGGTGTTTCTACCACTTGTTCTGCTACTTTTCTCACCAATTGTGCCATCCCCCCATCATTGATTACCGGGGGATAAAGATGTGTATATTCTAACTCGTAATTAGCCCCATGACTTTCACAAATCCCCCGGATAATTTCCGTGATTCTCTGCTTGAAAAATTCTGCCAATTGACCATTAAAATACCTCACTGACCCGCTCATTCTCGCAGTATCAGCAATTACGTTCATCCTTGTACCAGCATGAAGTTCACCAATGGTCACCACTGCTGAATCCAGGGGGTTGACATTCCGAGCTACAATAGTTTGTAAAGCACTCACAATCTGAGCTCCAACCACAACCGAATCAATGGTCTGATGAGGTAAAGCTCCATGTCCACCCCTACCTAAAATTGTACAGTTAAAAAAGTCCACCGCCGCCATAAAAGGACCTGGACGCACTCCCACAGTGCCCACCAACAGATCATTCCATAAGTGGAGACCAATAATAGCATCCACATCGGGATTTTTTAATACTCCCGCATCAATCATTGGTTTAGCTCCACCAGGTCCTTCTTCTGCTGGTTGAAAGATGATTTTTACCTGACCACTAAAGTCTTGACGGTGTTTTTGTAGGTAATATGCTGTTCCCAATGCGATCGCAGTATGTCCATCATGTCCACAGGCGTGCATTATTCCATCCCGTTGGGAACAGTAGGATACCTTATTCTCTTCTTGAACTGGCAAAGCGTCCATGTCAGCACGAATGGCTAAAACCTTACCAGTGGCGGATTTTGCTCCTGTGATTGTAGCCACAATACCAGTTTGGGCAATACCGGTTTGATGCTCTATTCCCCAGGATTGTAACTGATGAGAAATAAACTGAGCGGTTAGTTTTTCTTGAAACCCTAATTCTGGTTTTTGATGTATTTTACGTCTCCATTCTATCAGTTGTGGTAACAGTGCACGGATTTGTAAGCGTACCTTAGGTAGATTTTGAGTACCAGAATTAGGGAGAGTAGAAATCATGGTTATAGTCAAAATTAGGAGTACGGGAAAATATTAGCACAAATTTTAGTATAGGTCAATGATACCTGGGGAATCTCTACCATTTCCAATTATAAATTACGAGTATATTTATGTTTTACCCCCGTGGGAAAATATTCCATATCACCTGTAGCTTTTAATTCTACTTGTGGTCTTTGATATTCCCTAGGAACATAATTTGCAAACTCACTATTTAAACGTAACAATTGAGCAAGAATAGAATTAGTGATCTCTATAATTTTCTCCTCACTTCCCTCTAACCCTGGTGCTAACTCCACGACCACGGATAAAAAGCGATTTTGATCTTGATCTTCTTTTACTTGTAGCACAAACTTACCCGTTACCCATTCTCTAATAATTGGTTGTTCTAATCCCACACTCACATTTTCAGGATAAATATTTGCACCAAAATAAGAAACAGCAAAATTGGAACGTCCAAAAACATAAACGAATGGTAATTGGTGTATTCCTCTATTTTTACCTAACTCAGCAACCGGATCAAAACCCCACTCAGCTAAAAATTTAACCATTCCTTCATAAGTAATTAAACCCCCATGATCTAAAATATTATATCTAATTAGGGGAATACCATTGTTACCGGAAAATATGAGTTGACTATCTTCGACCTCAAAAAACCGACTACAAGGATCGTACTGTACCAACGTCGGTAACCGAGATTCACCAAATAATGCTTTTGCTGCTGCTGGGTTGGCTGCTAAAAATCTTCTAATACAAATACTTAAAGGTGTTTCGTTTCCTAAAACTCCTGCATCTGCTGTTCCATACATTGAGGCGAAATCATAGCATAACTTTTCCGTTCCTATCCTTTCACCTACTAAACTTCGCCATTCTTCGCTAAATACTTCCCCCGCCATTACCAATTTAATTTTATATTGTTTCCACTGCAACCCATTGGCGATTCCTGTATCAATGACATCTTTTAAAAATGGCGGATATCCCAATAATACAACTTGTTCAAAATTACTGCCTAATTCTTCTACAACTCGCAATATTTCGGTTTTGTTATTTCCAGGTGTGATTACTGTAATGGGATAACCTTTAGTTGCTAAATATCTACAACAATTAGTTGTGAACATTCCCCCTACCCATGTTCCCAAGGTAAAGCAAACTATTGCTAAGGTACTTTTATTGTCCGCACTAAAACTGTCATGAAAAATCTGCTCAAACCGGGTGGCTATTTGCAATTCATCAGTGAAGAACCGGGGCCAAAATGTGGGTTTTCCCGTTGAGCCAGAGGAGGCCGCGATCATATCACAGCCTCCTAACATGCCATCCTCACATAGTTCTGGCAAACTGTAAACAGAAATATAATTTTCTTTACAAATCACCGGTAATTTTTGGAAGTCCGCCAAAGTTTGAATTGTTTCCCCGTTGATCTTATGTGTCGCTAAAAACGATTGATAAGCTGGTACGGTGCTGGCTACGGTCTTAAATAGGTTAGTTGCTATTTCTTGATGTGTAGTCTTTTCATGCTGTCTCAGTGTTTCTTCTAGGGGAGTAGAAACGAATTTTTCTAGTTGTTCAATAGCTTTTTTCGTTTTTAGGTTCATAATCATCTAGGAGAGTAAATATTGAACGGTTTAATGCGATCGCGGATTTCCATGATTGAAATTTCCTTAATTACTCATTTCCAACATCCTTTGTATGGGTTTTAATGCTTGAACACGAATTTTCTCTGACATGGTAATTTCTGGAGTCCGGTTGTTCATAGCTAAATATAGCTTCTCTAAGGTGTTTAATCTCATAAATGGGCACTCGTTGCAATTACAGTTATTCTCAGCAGGAGCAGGGATAAAGTGTTTGCCCGGTGCTAATTTTTGCATCTGATGGATAATTCCTGGCTCCGTAGCAACTATAAACTCCACAGCAGGGCTTTTTTGACAATAATTGAGGAGCGCAGCAGTAGAGCCAATATAATCAGCATGACGCAAAACACTGCTCTCACATTCTGGATGGGCGATCGCCTGGGCGTGAGGATGTGCAATTTTTAACTCAACTATTTTCTTTTCAGAGAAGGTTTCATGTACAATACAGCTACCCCGCCATAAAAGCATATCCCTTCCTGTTTGTTGGCTTACGTATTTTCCCAGATTGCGATCAGGAGCAAAAATTATCCCTTGGTCTTTAGGTATTTGCTGAACAATTTTGACCGCGTTGGAACTGGTACAGATAATATCGCTCATAGCTTTTATTTCAGCGGAGCAGTTAATATAGGAGATAACTATATGATCTGGATGAGCGGCTTTAAATGCTGCAAACTTTTCCGGAGGACAACTGTCAGCGAGGGAACAACCAGCGTTTAAGTCTGGTAACAACACTAATTTATCAGGATTAAGGATTTTTGCCGTTTCCGCCATAAAATGAACACCAGCAAATACAATCACATCCGCGCTGGTTTTTGCTGCTGCTTTCGCTAGTTGCAGAGAATCTCCAATAAAATCTGCTATATCCTGTATATCTGGTTCTTGATAGTAGTGAGCTAGTATTACTGCATTTAATTCAGTTTTTAAATTCTCAATGGCAGTAAATAAGTCCAAGGGTGGTTTGCTCTGGGTTCGAGTTAGTGTGGTTGTAAACACAATTAGGAACTACTTTTGATTACAAATTATTAACTTAGTTAATTATAGTAGTTTTTACCAAAAATGGTGAATGGTCAGGGAAATTTTCAGTTAAAATATAATGATACAATAACATGACGGAATTTACTACCATTATCACCAACCTTAGATATGCAAAAGTTCGGCTTATTCCTAATCGTTGCTTCCTTTTTTCCCTGGGTGGCGATCGCCACAGTTGTGCCATTTTTAGCATTGTCGGTTGGGCAAAAAGGACTGTTAGTAACTGCACTATTAGTTTTAGGCGAACTTTTGTTTTGGCTAGGAACCGTATTGCTGGGTAAGCAAGTGGTTCAACGATATGGAAAGTACCTGAAGAGGTTTATGAGATTTATATGGTGGAGAAAAATCAAAAAGGATTAACCTACTAAAAACTCTCTTCCATTTTTCGTGCCAGTTCCACATCTAAATTACTGATAACATTACCGAGATCATGAGTAGCGAGATTAACCACTACTTTGTTATAAACATTAAACCATTCTGGATGGTGTCCTAGAGTGTCAGCATAAACACCCACCTTGACCATCCAACCCAAAGCAGTAGCAAAGTCTCTAAACTGATATTCCTTGGATAACTTACCCCCTTGAACTTGCCATCCGGGCAAACTTTTAAGAGCTTGGGCTATTTCCATTTCGTTAAGTTTGTGTGCTGTCATGGTGTGAATCTACTATAAATTTACTAGAAATTAAGGCTTATACGTGAGTGTGGGCTTCTCAACGACTCTTCTCTAAAACTATAGCGTTTTAATCGCCTTAATCCCCATTTTTTCCTCTAATCTGTTTCCTGAATCTGTAGTCTAATGGTATGCTCAGTAGCGCCATTAAGTTTGATTTCCATCATTTCACCACCTAGGGGTTCAATACAACCAAGCAGAGAACGTAAGTTAGGTGTACTTGCCCCCGTATCAACATATAATCTATCAGCCAAATTACTAATCCGTTTCCAGACCAAATACAACTTAGCTATATTTTGCTCCATTTGGGACGCTTGATTCACCAGGTCAGCAGCAACACTTAAACACCCAACTCTTTGCGCTTCTTCCAAAGCAATTTCGATATCCACATTCTCCTCTGCTAACGCTTGAACTTGAGCTGCTGATTTGAGATATCTAGCTAACTGTCTAGCCTCTGTTGTTGCCTGCTTTAAAGTGTCCACATCAGGACTCACCTCTATTTCTCTTTGTAAGACCTTCTGATGTGATTCTGGTAGTTTCTCCATTTCCTTAACTAGGGGAGCTATATACCTAGCAGGAAGGCTATTATCCGCAGCTTTCTCCCTCACTGGTGTAGGTAATAATTCCGAGGACATGGCAGTCCATTCATCAGTCAATTGACGAACTTCTCGACGAGTAATGCGATCGCCTTTTTGAGCTGCTTCACTGACCATTTGCTGTACCTCTGGGGTTGCTTTAGCAGTTTCCACAAAAGCCCGTTTGCTAAAATTATTGACTTTACTGGGCTCGAGCTTACCATTTTGTATTAAAGTATCAGCACTATTAGCCAGTTGAATCCAGTTATATGCTTGACTTTTGCTAATTTCCCTTTCTTTTAACCATTGGAGAAACCCAGTTCCCCTACTGTCTCCACCTTTTTTTTCTCGGTCACGGATGGCACGTAAAATCCGACCCCGCCAGATTTCTGTCTGGAGGTCAAAACGGTCACATACCTGCCAAACTACCTCTAACCTCTCTAAAAAGTCAGTTTCGTCAATTTCTTCATCTTCTGGATCTGGTATTTCAAAGTCTAAATCTACAGGTTGTTGCAGTACAGCTGCAAGGTTATTCATAGGGTCGGTATCTTGCACAATCAATAAATATGGATAAAAATTTACGTATATTTGGAAATTATAGCTGACTATGTTGTCAAAATTCTCGAGCCTGGGAAAATAAAAAGTATCAAAACTCGACTAAACAAAAATGAACCATATCAACTATTTACGTATTAGTTTAATAGATCGCTGTAATTTTCGTTGTGTCTACTGTATGCCAGATGATACGGAACTAAACTATATTCTCAAAAAACAACTGTTAACCAATGATGAACTATTAACCCTAATTAAAGATGTATTTATTCCTGTGGGATTCAACCGGTTTCGTTTAACTGGCGGTGAACCCCTACTCCGTCCCGGAGTGGTGGACTTGGTAAATAAAATTGCCCATCTCCCCCAAACCCAAGATTTATCCATGACCACCAATGGTTTTTTATTAGCCCCCCTAGCACAGGATCTCTATAATGCAGGACTAACCAGAATTAATATTAGTTTAGATTCCCTGAACCCCAATACCTTTAATTTAATTATCGGACATCATCGTCCTCAGGGTTGGGAACAAGTTTGGCATGGTATTCAATCCGCTGACAAGGTTGGATTTAATCCCTTAAAGTTAAACGTAGTGGTCATTCCAGGTGTCAATGACCATGAAATTCCCAGCCTAGCTGCTCTAACCCTGGACAATAACTGGCATGTTAGATTCATTGAGTTTATGCCCATTGGTAACAACACTCTATTTAGCGATCGCGGTTGGATATCTTCCGCACAGTTACGAGATCAGATTCGTCAGCGCTGGGGTTTGACAGAATCACAGGTTCATGGTAACGGACCTGCGGATGTATTTCAAATTCCCGGAGCCAAGGGAACCCTAGGTTTTATCAGTCAGATGTCTGAATGCTTTTGCGATCGCTGTAACCGGGTGCGTCTTTCCGCTGATGGTTGGTTGCGTCCTTGTTTATTGAATGAATCTGGACAAATAGACCTAAAAACAGCCCTGCGATCGGGTCAGACCATAGAGCAATTACAACAACAAGTAAGGGAGTTATTACACCTGAAGTCAGAAATTAACTTTAAAGAGAGGAATCCGGGTACACTTGGCACTTACAGTCGTACCATGTCCCAAATTGGGGGATAGAGCAAGCACCAAAACTACTTATCCTAAGTAGTTTTGGATAGCCTCAAAAGCCAAAAGGCAAATTATGCCTGACGTGAATAGTATTCCACAACCAGCAGTTCATTCACCTGCAGTGCCACCCATTCCCGCTCAATCACACTATTGACCTTGCCAGTCAACTTGTTCTTATCGAATTCCAGATGATTAGGAAGATTAGCCAATCCAGGATACTGCAAATTATTTTCTACCAGTTTTCTGGATGCTTCCTTATCTCTAACACCAATTTCCTCTCCCGGACGACATTGATAACTGGCAATGTTGACCACCCTTCCATTTATCGTCACATGACCGTGACTGACTAATTGTCTTGCTGCTGAGATGGTGGGGGCCATTCCCAATCGAAAAACCGTGTTGTCCAAGCGCATCTCCAATAACTGAAGTAACACTTGTCCAGTAGATCCAGTTACTCGTCTGGCCTTGCGAACATAGCGTAACATTTGCTTTTCTGTCAAACCGTAATTCAATCGGAGTTTTTGCTTTTCCTCCAGACGGATAGCATACTCAGATCTTTTCTTACGATTTTGACCGTGTTGCCCGGGTGCGTAAGCACGTCTGGCACTTTTGCGAGTTAATCCTGGTAATTCCCCCAGACGGCGCACAATTCTGAGGCGCGGACCTCTATATCGAGACATGAGTTTCCTTATCTAATCCTGTTTAAACTTTACCTAAACAATCCATTATCACATAAATTCTAGCAATTAGCCAAGAACTAGAGAAAATCGAGTCACATGATGACTTATTTTTTTGATATTATAGTCTTGATACTAGCTAGGTAGCAAGTTGTACTACAAAAACAAAGATCTCCGACCTTCTGGGTCGGAGACTTTCACAACCATGGCTATTGACAATCTAATCATCTTGTTGACCAAAAGCCATTTGTAAAACTACGGGTTTACCACCCTCCTGATGGTATCTATCTGCCCACACCCGGATAATTTCATCCAACTCATCCATGGCAGCTTGAATTTTTTCCGGAGCTATGTCTAACTCTTCTACAGCACGCATAGCATGACTTTTTCTTTCTGCCCAGTCTTTCATCATGCGAAAATAACGAGCAGTATCTTCAATCATCGTATAAGTACGCTCCTGGTCATCCGCTGGAGCATAAAAGTGACGAGTCAGGACATAAAATGGCATCCCCCAGGGAGAGTCAATTCGGGTAACCGTACCCGAGTAGATTAGTCGGCGCTTGATGTGTTCTGCAAGAGCTTCGCTTAAAGGCATTTGGTGGTGCTGTGGCAACTCTTCTTGAGAGCGTTTGTGGAGGAATTCAATTAGCTCTAAAAATTCAAAGGAAGTTACCAACTGAGCATCAGGCAGATTTGCGGGTAATTTGCGCTCAATCTGTTTTTTCTCTTCAGTTGTGAGACTTGAACCGGGAATGCGAGATTTTCCAGGTTGCCAGGAGTATTTTTCCATCCACACATGGGGTAATTGAATCAAATAACGAGGTTCTTGAGAACCTAGCATTTTCAGCAACTTACCTTCTGTCAGGGCCTCCCTGATTTCTTCCACAATGATTTTGACTCGTTTAGGCTCCAAATGGTGCAAATGACCAGTCATGCGCAGGTTTTGCCCCTGCTCTAAATAGGTCATGTAAATTGCACACTTTGCCGCCGTTGCTGCTGCATCCAAAAACGCCCCATGCCTATGTCCACTCGTGCGCATGGCACTGAAAGCCAGATAAAGCATGATCTGATCCATTGCACTTGGACCAAGACGTTTGATCAGATCTATGTCGTTATTCATATTTACAGACAAGTGAGTGACACGTTTACAAAACAGTTGGTGATTGAATTCAACCTAGCGATTGTACAACAAAATTAAATTTTTGTCTTCAACCAGATGAAAGATTTGCTAAACTTCCATGATTTTACCAAAATTTTAGACAAAATTTTGTTGTTTCTAGTTTTTGGGTTCTATGTCTGGGAATAGGAGCCTTAAAATAACTTTAAAACCTCGTTCGGTCAATGATCTTACGTGTTTACAAGATTAAATCTTAGGGCTCAGTGATTTTGGGTCGATTGTGCATTTTCTCCCAGCTAATAACCGCTGTTCCACCTGTAACCAGTATAACTCCTATCATCTGGGATAAATCCAAATTTTCTCGAATCATTAGTCCGGCCAAGACCACAGTAGAAATGGGAATAAAAGATCTAAACAGAGTATAAAAATGTGATCCCAGCTTGTTAGTGCCTAAACTTTTTAACAACCAGGCACTAAGGGTGAGAACAGCTAACATAAAAGCGCCCAGTAATAATTCTAAGAACCCAGATGATTTCAGTACGATATTCCAGTCAGCTGGTAATGGTACTAATAGGCAAAGAAAGCTTAGTAGTAACATAGTAGCGAAGTTAAGAAAACCAAAAGAAATAGGATGTATTGCAGATGCAGACAACCTAGAAATAATTACGTAGCTGCCAAAGGCTATTCCGGAAAGAATTGCGGAAATACTTGCCAGGGTGTTGATAGTGGTACTGAGGATGAACAATTGACCGCCTAGGATACCGAAAATAGCACCAATCTTCACTGGACTAGGACGTTCGCTCAAGAGGAACCAAGCCAATATTCCGGTCACCAGGGGATAGACAAAAAATAAACTCATGGCTACCCCTACGGTTAGCTGACTAATAGCAACGTAAATAAACAACTCAGATAAGAATAGACACCCACCACTTAAAACTGATAGGATTAATAATTGTTTTCCTGTGGTATGTTTGCTATTATTCCTGTTAGTTTTCCGAAACAGATTTTTAAGTTCTTGCCAAATTGGTGGATGCAAAGTAGGACCCAAAAGCAACATTAAGGGTAGAACTACTAGCAATCTCAGCATTAATAAAAGGAAAATATTACCCAAGGTTGGTAATAGTAGACCTTCTCTCTGGAACTCTCCCAAAAGTTGAGAACCCTCCCAGAAAAATGCCCGGATGATTACGTTATAAAGGGAGCAGACAATTGTGTATAAACCTAACCACAGAAACCCTATTTGTAATGATGAGACATGTCTATTATTTTTGGGCAATTTTCGTTCAAAAGTGGGTTCTTGATATGCTGTATTTATGGGAGTGTTTATGGGCGTATATGGCGTACTTATGATGGTATCTACAGAGAAATGGGTAGTGGTTTTGTTTACTAAACTATCAGGAATTGAAGCGGTTACTTCCTCGACTTGTTCAGGGGGTGATTCTATGTTAACTGTGCTGTCAAGTATTAACTCTGGAGTTGAAGAATGGGAGCTTTGGGGAGCTGACACATCCTTCGATAATTCTTGAGGTGGTGATTGTGGTGCAAGCACAATTGAACTTTCTAGCACTGATTCTAGAATGGAATCTTGCTCCTGTGGCGATTCCGTTGCCAAAGCAATTGGCTCGGTAACAATTTGCTCTGTTTGCTCTGGAGATTTGGGCAAAAATCCATTCCTGTGCTGAGTCTGTCCCAGCTGTAGTACGGTTGGCGATCCTCCCGTCACAAACACCTGAGAATTTATTTGCTTAGCTTTGTCTAACTCGGTTTGTAACCGACTAACATAAGCTGTTAGAATTTGTTCTCCTTGTCGTTGTTGATCATAGATTTTTAAAAACTGTTGGGAAAGATGACTTTGATAATTCTTTAATTCTTCCTGTAGGGAACTGAAAGCGATTGTCAAATTATTATCTAAATTGTTAACTATCTCCGTAATATTCTCACTTATCTGACCAGCTATTTTGGCATTAACTTCTGCCCATTTCATGGCTACTTGGTCAGAAGATTCTGTCCCTACTAACTGTGCTTGACTAACCAAAATCTTTAACGAAGACTGCAATTGAGAAGATATGTGCTTGGACAAAACTTCCGCTAGTTGGCGAATTAAAACTTGTTGTTCGCTAATTTGTCGTGTTTGTTGTAATTTTTCCTTTTCTTCTGTTAATCTTTCAATATCCTTAGCTAAACGACTTTTCTCACCTTCTAACCGCTTCACATCATCCTGTAAAGCTCGTAGAACATTCTGTTGGAGATTTTCTAAATCCTCCACCATGTCCCAAAGGGCGTTTTCTGCTGACCTAGATAGGTCATTTCTACTGCGTTGGTTTTCTGGTCGCTTTTCAAGTCGCCCCATTAGTTTCTCACCTCTAACACCTTGAAGAGTTATTAGTTTTTTGTCATTATCACTTATCACCTATTATTTGTCATATTTGTAAGTCGGGGTTCTATTTTTTACTAACAAATATTGCAAAACTCGCCCAATATACTCAAAATATATCCCAAGATTTCTCGTGAGATTTCAGATAATCCGGATAATAATGAAGATTAGAGCACTGATAAAGGCACTAACGGGAACTGTAATTAGCCAAGCTGCGGTGATTCCTCGAATGGTGGAAAAGTTAATTAAACTAGGACTTTGCACTAATCCAACCCCTATTATACTACCTACGATCCCATGGGATGTGGATACGGGTAAACCTAGGCGAGATGCTAACAAAACAGTGGTAGCAGTGGCTAATTCAGCGCAAAATCCTGCACTTGGTTGCAGAGGGATAATATGTTGACCAATGGTGGTGATCACTTTTCTACCCCAAATCCCTAATCCGCTGACTATTCCTACACCTCCTAAAATTATTACCCACCCAGGAATGGTGATTCCATGAATGGGAACTGTCTGGGTTTGGTCAATGTAGGAAATTACTGCCAAAGGGGCAATTGCATTGCCAATGTCGTTAGCACCATGGGCAAAAGCAACAAAGCAAGCACTTAAAAGTTGAAACTTGGCAAATAATCCTTCTATACAGTTGTGGATGGGGGATGCTGAAATTTGCCCGGTGGTGTTTTCCACTTGTTTCCAACTATATATTGTCAGAACAATAATGCCAAGTACAATGGTAAAAATGGCAATACTGTGTGGAGGGATCTGTAGGCCCACTTGTTGATTGAAAAACCTGGCTATTGGTTCCGCTAAGGGAACTAACACTATGGCTCCAAATATACTCAGAACAATCACACTTAGCCAGGGAATCCATTCCTGTAATCTTTGCTGGGAGTTGGTTGGGGATAATATGTAATTCTGGATGATACTGTAAAAAATACCAGCTATGGTGGCGCTCATTATGGGTGTAAATACCCAAATAAGGGTTATGGCTCTTATGGCTTGCCAGTCTAAGTTGTCTACACCCGTTGCTACCCAGGTAAAGCCAGCAATAGCACCAACTACTGCATGGGATGATGATACAGGTAGAGATAGGGCGGTGGCTAGTTGAAGCCATAGTCCTGATGATATAAGCACTGCCATCATCCCTAACAATAGGGTTCTGGGTGTGGTGATAAACAATTCCGGATGGGCAATTTTCGTACCCAGGGTTTCTGTCACACCTCCCCCAAATAATACAGCACCCGCAAACTCTAAAACCCCCGCTATGATCATGGCCTGTTTGAGTGTAACTGCTTTTGACCCTACGGATGTTCCCATAGCGTTAGCTATATCATTGGCACCTAGGTTAAATGCAAGATAGAATGATAACAAGCTGGCAATAATCAATTGGTTCATTTCATGGGTAAATTAAGATCTTATAGGTTTCTGCTGTGGGTGCGATCGCCTGCTCCACTGCTTGATGTAAGTTTTCTAAAGGATAGCGATCGCTAATTAATGCCTGAACGTTAATGCGGCGACTAAAAACTATATCTGCTGCTAGACTTTGTAACCTATAGGAGGAACTGTAACTTCCTATTAAGTCTATTTCTCGACGATAGAGAATATTGGGGTTAATGGGTATTTCCACCTCGTCGGGGAATTCGGCAAAAAAGAGTATTTTGCCACCCTTGCGGGTACAGTTCAAGGCTTGAAAAAAGGCTTTATCACTGGGAACTGCCAACAATGCCACATCAGCACCCATTCCTCCCGTCAGCTCTTGGACTTTTCTAGCCAAGTCTGGATCACGAGCATCAAATGCTGCTTCTGCTCCTATCTCCATAGCTTTTTCAATTCTGGATGGTAAAAGATCCGTGGCGATCGCCCTAGCACCAAAATATTGCACCAACATAATAAACATTAACCCAATGGGACCTGCTCCAGTAATTAACACTGTTTGTCCTGGTGCTATTTGAGCTTTTTTTACAGCTTTTAGACAGCAATTAGTAGGTTCTACAAAACTGGCCTCCTCAAAACTAATATGGTCGGGAATGGGGATTAAACCCCCGTTTTCCACAATATGACCTGGTACCTTCACATATTCGGCAAAACCCCCTCCACTGGGGTTAAAACCTGCTGTGGTAGAAATATTTTTATAGACATCGCACATGGAAAAATTGTCATTCAGGCAATAGGCACAGCGCATACAGGGTATATGATGCATCACTGCTACCCGGTCTCCCACTTTCCAACCTTTGACATGAGAACCCACTGCGGCAATAGTGCCAGCGGTTTCGTGTCCAAAAATCCGTGGGGGTTCATACAGAGGATAACGGATCTTTTTAATATCCGACTGACATAAACCCACCACTCTTACTTGCACTAGTACTTCCTCTGGTGCTAAATTAGGGACTGGAACTTCTTCGTAGGATAACTGATTTACGCCTCTAAATACTTGTGCTTTCATCGCTATTTTTAGTTAGTTTAGCTAGGTTTAAGTCAGGAGTTAGTGAGCAATCACCACTCCCTAACCATTCTCGTTTAAGCCGTAACCTCTTGAGTTGTTTTTTGATTTATAGCTGCATATAGCCTATTTAAAGCATTCACATAAGCCTGAGCTGAAGCTACAATTATATCTGTATTAGCTGCATGACCAGAAAATACGCGGGACTCGTAACGCAGACGAATGGTTACCTCTCCCAAAGCATCAATTCCAGCTGTCACCGATTGCACAGAAAATTCTATCAGATCATTAGGCACATTCACCACTCGATTGATAGCCTTATAAACTGCGTCCACTGGTCCCGTACCGATGGCCGCATCAGTCAGTTCTTGACCATCCGGAGTGCGAAGAGTTACGGTAGCAGTGGGTTTAGCATTGCTACCACAGGAAACCTGCACCAATTCAACTTTAAACAAATCGGGAACTTGTTTAATTTCATCATTAACAATAGCTTCCAAATCCCAATCTGAGATTTCCTTCTTTTTGTCTGCTACATCCTTAAAACGAATAAATGCCCTATTGAGATCATTTTCCGACAATTCAAAGCCCAATTCTTTTAATCGGGATCTAAAGGCATTTCTGCCCGAATGTTTACCCAATACTATTTGGTTGTCGGTTAATCCAATCAACTGGGCATCCATAATCTCATAAGTGAGTTTATTCTTGAGTACCCCATCTTGGTGAATACCAGATTCATGGGCAAAAGCATTAGCACCGACTATGGCTTTGTTGGGTTGTACCAACATTCCCGTTAAATTGGAAACCAATCGAGAAGTCTTATATATTTGTCTGGTGTCAATATTGGTTAAAGGCGCTTCCGAATCAGCAGGTCTACCAAAGAACGGATTAAAATATTGTCGTCTGACATGAAGACCCATGACCAATTCTTCTAAAGCAGCATTACCAGCTCTTTCACCAATGCCATTGATAGTACATTCCAGCTGTCTAGCACCATTCTTTACTGCTTCTAAGAAGTTAGCAACCGCCAGACCTAGGTCATTATGTCCGTGCACAGAAATGATAGCCTGGTTTATATTGGGAACATTTTCTTTAATCCCCCTAATCAAATTGCCAAACTCTCCAGGAGTGGTATAACCCACCGTATCAGGAATATTAACCGTGGTTGCACCAGCAGCTATCACCTCGGTTAAAACCTCATACAAAAATTCTGGGTCCGATCTACCAGCGTCTTCAGGGGAAAATTCCACATCATTAGTGAAGCTCCTGGCATATGCTACCATGTCTCGAGCTATAGATACAACTTCTGGGCGAGTCTTCTTCAACTTGTACTGCAGGTGAATATCAGAAGTAGCTATAAAAGTATGAATTCGACCCTTAGCTGCTGGTTTAATAGCTGCTGCTGCTGTTTTAATATCATCCTGTTTAGCTCTAGCCAAACTACAAATAATCGGACCCTCTGGCAAGCCTACAGTCTCAGCAATTTTGCTCACTGCGGCAAAATCCCCCGGACTGGCAAAGGCAAAACCAGCTTCAATCACATCTACCCCCAAACGTGACAACTGTTTGGCTATAACCAGCTTTTCTTCAATGTTTAAGGTAGCTCCTGGACACTGCTCTCCATCTCGCAGGGTGGTATCAAAGATGATAATTCTATCCGCTTGATTGTTCATTGGTTTCGATCTGGTTTTAAGTTAACTAATTGGTAAAGGTTAAAATACCTTGAACTTTATTAAAAGGAATGTAAGAGTCAGTTTAAAGAATGTAGAATTAATAGTTTAAAACTAGCTGATGTATAATTAAATTTTAAATAACCAGCAAATTTATCAATTGGCGGTTAGGGACTCGGCCCGGTTCGACCGATCCATTGATTCCCACTCATAGTTACTGACTCCTTATTCATATCTAACTGTTGCTT
Source organism: Cylindrospermopsis curvispora GIHE-G1 (assembly GCF_014489415.1). Lineage (NCBI taxonomy): Bacteria > Bacillati > Cyanobacteriota > Cyanophyceae > Nostocales > Aphanizomenonaceae > Raphidiopsis > Raphidiopsis curvispora. The sequence goes on along the minus strand of NZ_CP060822.1, from coordinate 1,739,341 downwards.
TTTGACACTGCCTAGATTAGGTGTAATTCTACTAAGCTTCGGTTTTTTCTATTTGATCTCTAATATCGTTCAGGTCTATATATCTATCAGTAGCATTACGTAACTCTCGGGCAATCATGCCCTCTGTAGACACAACGGTAATATGGGTATTTTTAGAGCGTAAGAGCTCAATTGCCCTTTCAAAGTCACCATCTCCACTAAATAAAACTACTCGGTCATACTGATCGACGGTATTGAACATATCCACAACAATTTCAATATCCAAATTTGCTTTTTGTGAATAACGGCCAGAAACATCATCATAGTATTCCTTGAGGATTTTCGTGCGTACCGTATATCCCAGACTAATGAGTGCATCCCGGAAACCACGTTGGTCTTGAGGATCTTTTAAACCAGTGTACCAAAAAGCATTGATTAATGTTGTTTCAGGTTGTTCGTTCTTGAAATATTCTAACACTCGTCGCGGGTCAAAAAACCAGCCATTTTTTTGTTGAGCATAGAACATGTTGTTTCCGTCTACGAAAATAGACAGACGACTCATGGGCAAAACCATAGAAATTTACACCTAAATAATAAATAATAATGTAAGTTTAAACAATAGATTATCAAAAATTTGGGTCTAAAAACCCCGTCCTTGATGGCTTTTCTTGTTCCTGAATGTAGCGCTTTAGGACTTCCAAGGGTCAGAAGGGGGAACACAAAAGGCTAATTAAGTCAATTGGATCCTGGTTCAGGAAGTCTTCCCATTTCTACGGTCCCCCGGGAACCATCAATGCGTACTTTTTGACCATCTCGTAATAAATCAGTAGCTCCATGTATATCCATAACCGCAGGAATACCATATTCTCTGGCCACGATTGCACCATGGGAAAGTTTGCCACCAGTTTCAGCAATCACCCCACCAGCACGAACTAAAATGGTCGCCCACCCAGAATCTGTATAAGGTACCACTAGAATTGTCTGTTTATTAATTTCCCCTGCTTCTTGGAAATTGCGCACTATCTTCACTTTTCCTATGGCTTGTCCCCGACTGGCTGGAATTCCTACCAAAACTCGGTCAGAAACATTCACTGGTCTACTGTTAGCCATGGGGTAGGGGGGATTGTTACCATAAACCACCGCCGGAATTTGGCCAATTTCACCATCTTGCCCAAACTGCGATCGCCTGCTGGCTAACAATTTTACTAGTTGTTCCGTTAGTTGTGGATCTGCATCAGCAACTAAACGTCTAATCTCGCCTAGGTTTAAATAGAAAATGTCTCCCGGTGTTGTTAATAGATTAGATGCTAACCAGGTCTTTTCCAAAGCCAAGAATGTCCAGCGTAATTCGGCCAGAAGTCGAGAATAAACTTCAGTGACTGTTCCTTTTAAGTTGACACGATTTTGAACATTGCCCTGTTGGCGTTTTGCGGATCCCTGGTTACTGATAACTTCATCGGTTTCTAAGATCTGTATGAACATTTGCTTAAATAAGTCCGGTTGTTCCTTCCACCTGGGCACAGCAATATCAGTTGCTACTTGACTTAAATAACCATACTCTTCTAACACCTCCTGGAATTCTTCTAAAATGCTTTGACCTGAAGTGGTTTCTGCCAACTGATCAAAAACTCTTTCAGGTTTTAAATCAGGTAATAGATCTTTCGCCGCTATGGCTAGACGTTGTAACGATTGCAATGATGATATTTCAGGAGCGCTACTGTGATCAATTTCTTCATCTTTGACACGGAATAATTTCTGGCGGATAGCAGCACTTAAAGGGGATAAAATACTATAGTAGGTGGCCTTTTCCAATAAATCCAGAATTTGGTCTACCCTATTCAAGAGTTGAGATGGTGATAATTCCCCCAAAGACTCATTAGCTAATTGTGTCATTCCAGGAAGAAAGAGTCGGGAGTAATCCAATTTAAACTGCTTTTCTAAACCAATTTCCCGTTGCAATAGTTTGAGTAATCCCGGTAAGTTCTTGAAAGTCGAAGCTAGGGGGGGACGACTTATTTTCCCACCCCTGGTTAAAAACTCTAAACTTTCTGGCGGTAACCCCATGGCCAGGAAGACTTCACCCAACAAGGAAGCATTAAAGTAGGCCCTGGAGTAGTGAAGCGTAGCCATTTTGGTAAAGTCTAGACCAGAACCACGCTCTCCTAAAACTATAGTGAATAGTTTTCCCCATACTCCACAGGTTAAAGGTAAATTAATCGACCAAGTTAGGGGACGGATCACACCGGGAATCACCTCAGCAGCTATTTTCCTTGTCCAGATGGGCACTAGGGTGGTAATTGGTCGAGCTTGCAAGATCCACAGGGTTTGCCCATCATAACTCCACTCTATATCCTGGGGAATGCCATAATAATTGTTTTCTACCCTTCTGGCCAGATAGGCTACTTGTTTGATTAATGACTGAGGAATTTTTCCCTCTCCCTCAAATTGCACCGTAGATAATTTATCTTCCCCCAACACAAACAGACGATATTGTTCGGGTGTTACCTTCCCAGAAACTACTTGCTCTGGAGTTCCTACCACAGCCTCAATTACTACTGCATCCCCCTGTTGAGAAATGGGATCACGACTAAATGCTACCCCCGAATAAACACTTTGTATCTGAGGTTGGATTAGTACAGCCATGCCCACATCCTTTACTCCTAAATCCTGTCTATACTTTACCGCATTCTCACTATTGTAGGATCTCTTAACCTCTGCGATCGCCAGACTTAAACCTTGCTTGCTAGTAACATTTAACACTGTTGTATATTGTCCAGCTGCGGATGCCTGTTGGGAGTCCTCACCAATAGCAGAAGAGCGAACTACCAGGGGTGACAATGGAGATGGTTGGAGGAAATTAATCAACTGACTAGGATCGTCAAAAGGAGCTAAAACCCAACCTTTAGGTACGGAGTAACCCCGGCGCTTAATCTGTGATAATGTAGCGGATTTAGCACCAAATACGTCGGGATCTAACACATCATCTAAGGTAATAATATTTGGTTTACTACCACTTAAATATTCCATTATTGGTTTAACTGGCAGCTGTGCTCCCTGGGGTGGTAATTCCAGGTCATCAGGGATTTGTTGATAAATCCACCCCATTAAACCAGCCAAAGTAAAGGCGGCAATAATTTTACTGAGGTCTTGACCATGGAGGAAGGCCACCAGCACAGGAAATAAAATCAGCACCCCAAATTGGATTACCTGTCTAGAACGGAGAAGGAGAAAGCCAATAGCTGCTGACAAAGTGACACATCCTGCTATTAATGGGTCATGGAGCAAAAATCCCCAGGCCACATTGGTAGTTCCTGCACCCCTGGTGAAAGTGTATCTACCTATGACTAAGGCAATGAGAGCAATTAATTCCCAGAAGGACCCTTGGGGGAAGAAGATGCGAGTAATTAACACAGCAGCAATTCCCTTCAAAGCTTCCGAGAGCACTGCTAAAACACCTACTACTCTTCCTCCGTGATAAAATGCTGCTGCCACACTAAGATTACCAGTACCCACCTGTTCTAATCGCCTACCCTGGATGATTTGGGTTATCCAAGCAATTATTGGCATTGCGCCCAAGAGTGGACAAGTAATTAAAATAACTAATAAACCCCAAAGCTGAGACATTATATAAATATTTATTGTTGTGTGTAATGTATTCTTACTTGAAAACTAGGTTAGGTTTTGGCAAGGTAAGTTCTTGTAGACTAATGTAATAATTATAGTAGTATGACAACTGAAATTATCCACTCCAAAATCTCAAATATGATTATTTAATAGGATCAATGGGAATTTTCCATAAAACCGATGTTTTTCTCATAGGACTTATCATAGCACTTAGATTACAATCTTACCTGATAAGTCCAGCAACACATTTGGGAGTACCTGTAGCTCCCACCATCCGTGCCTAAAAAGTATGGGAAAGCTACAGGCTTAATCGAAATCTTAATAGACTTAGCCTAATGCGTATGCTGATCCCAAAGCCCAGATAATGAGTACTGCTATAGAACCTAATACCAATACAGTAGATACCATTACTAGCTTAGGAGAGTCTGCACCCTCAAACTTCATAATTCCGCGATTCAAGTCGGACATACTTTTATGGCCCTCCTTTATTAGAGTTAGAGTCTGTCCGAATCGATTGTAATCCTTCCTTTGACTAATTGGGGTTAACTTTAGGTTATTTTTATTAAAGTGGTCAATAAAATGTCCGCGAATGCGGACATACATCAGGGCTTGTTGTTACTTTTGTTGGCTACAATCATGGATGGAACATGATGCTTTTATGTTTGACGATTATGAGGAAAAAATCAAGGGTTTGGCAGCATTTAATTAGACATAATTACAGTAATTATGAGAATTGTGTAACCTAAGAAATACTTAAACTATACTGAGTAGCGCCTTGATGTGTAAACCCAGATTTTCTCCAGGGGAGACTCTATTTTTTTAGTATGGGAAGAGCCAACAATAATTAAAGTTCGCATATCCGCATCCGTAGGTTCTAAGTCTTGTAAACTTATGACTTTTAAAATTTCTCCTGGTCTACCAATATTACGTCCTAATATTACAGGAGTATGGGGTTTCCTATATTTTAATAATATATCCCTAGCTGCTGTCAATTGCCAAGTTCTGGTTTGGGAAATTGGATTATAAAATGCGATGACAAAATCCCCCTGAGCAGCATTAGTAATTCGCCTAGCTATGATTTCCCAAGGCTTTAAAATATCCGAGAGAGAAATTACACAAAAATCATGACCTAGGGGGGCGCCAACCGCAGCAGCAGTGGCCTGCATAGCAGAAATACCTGGAGCAACTTGAATATCAATTGTTTGCCATTCTGGTTGGTCATATTGGCTCAGCACATCAAAAACTGCTGTAGCCATGGCATAAATACCTGGATCTCCTGAAGAAACCACTGCCACATATCGTCCTTGAGCTGCTAAATCTAGGGCTTTTTTGGCGCGGGATTCTTCTTCTCGGTTGTCTGATTCATGTATGTTTTTACCATCAGCTAAGGAACCAATGAGATTGATATAAGTTTTATAGCCTACTAAATCAGTAGCATTGTGGAGAATTTCCTGCACTTGGGGGGACATCCATTGTATTCCCCCAGGACCTGTACCGATGATGGCCAGTTTTCCTCTTGGTTGTCCAATAGTTTCTGGGGAAATAATTTCGTGAGCAATGCTGAGGGTAATTGGAGAAAATGGTGAATGAAAGTATGTATGATAGGCATTATTTATGATCATACTAGCACCAACCACCGCCTCATGAAAACTGCATCCTTTATCAGTTAGTTCCCGGATCTGATTTGTGTTCAGAAATCTCACCGGTAAGGAAAAAGTTTCACTAATATCCTGCAAAATAGAGTTATTAGCTAAAGTAAGAGGAGCAATTATCACTGCTAATGCGTGAGGGGAAATTTCTGATTTTGCCAATAATTCATGAATGTGGTTGAGTGTTTGTGAGTGAAGCGCTGATAAAACAACTGCCACTGTTTGGGGATGATAAACTAAACAATTAGATGGGGGAATTAGGTTTTTTTCCGTAACTTGAATAGTTAATTCTCCCCTGTCATCAATGGGCAAATTACTCCCACTCAACCAAGGAGCTATACCCTGTAATTTAACTTTTGCTCCTGCTAATAAATCAGCTATAAATTTTTTTCCGTTGTCTGGATTAACTAAATAATAACCCCTGGGTGGAGATAATAAAGCGGTGCGAAATCTTAAATCTCCCGTAGTTGTAATGGCAGGTTTTATATTTAAACCGGCTCCTATTTGCCGTGCTAACTCATTTACTCCAGTTAGTCCACCCAAGAGAGGAACAACAGCACTACCATCTTCTGCTACAGCTAATAGAGGTGGTTCTTGATTTTTATTAGTAATTAATGGTGCGAGCATTCTAATTAAAATACCAGCAGCACATATACCAATTATGGGGGTTCCCGTCACAAATAATTGTCCCAGGGTATGTCCAAAATCAGTAAAGCTCACATCCACATCACAGGTACGATTGGCTAAACCATATATTTTGGCACCCGGTATAACACCAACAATTTGTTTTGCCACTATGAGACTATTCTGACTGAGAATTATAACCACCGGTTTTGTTTTGTTTTTTTCCAATCCATTCATAATATTATTGTCACGATTTAATTTGCTGTAGTTATACTAAATTAGATTTAATCATATTAAATCTGTAACCTACAGTCTTTGTTTAGTAGGTATGACAATCATGGAAAAATAAGGTACTTCTTCAGGGTCTACCTCATCCAGTGGCACAATTCTCTGTTGTGTAGTAGTTGCGCGTTCAATATACTTTGCTCGGGAACTTAGTCCTAATTGATGCAGCACATCCCGGATTTTGACAAAATGACGACCGATCTTCATAATAGCAGCAGCATCAGCGGAAAGAAGTTGACTAATTAACATTTCTCTGGGCAGGGTACCCGGTAAAACTTTCAAAATATCATTGTAATAAGTAAAAGGTACACCCAGAGAAATAGGACAAGCCATTAAAGAAGAAATCCCGGGCACCACCTCCGTCTGATACTTGTCTGAAAGCCGAGTAAATATATACATAAAAGATCCATAAAAAAACGGGTCTCCTTCGCATAATACCACCACATCCCGACCAGCTGCCAAATGTGACCCAATAGGTTCAACCTCCCGATCATAGATATCTTGAGCCTTTTCCGGTTCCAGAGCACGGGGAAGATGATATAAAACTTCTATTTGATTCCCAGGTAAGTAGGGAGAGACAATTTTTCTAGCAATACTTTCTCTATCTATGGCTGACTGATAGGCAATAACAGAAGCAGAACGTATTAAACGCAATGCTTTTAATGTTAACAGTTCCGGATCTCCAGGACCAACACCTACTCCATACAAACGACCTTTTAAATTCATGTTTCTTCCTCGCATGCTAGCGCATTAATAGCAGAAGCGGCGATCGCACTTCCACCCCGTCTACCATGTAAAGTTAAAAATGGCACACCACGACTATTCTCCGCCAGGGCGGCCTTAGATTCAGCAGCGCCGACAAAACCCACAGGAAAGCCTAGAATCAGAGCTGGACGTGGCACTCCTTCATCCAACATTTCTAGCAATCTAAATAATGCCGTAGGAGCATTACCAATAGCCACAACCGCACCATCAAGATGAAATCGCCATAGTTCCAGAGCTGCTGCTGAACGGGTATTGCCTAACCGTTTAGCTATTGTGGGCACTTCTGGATCATTCAAAGAACAAATAATAGCATTCGTAGTAGGTAATCTTTTTTTAGTGATTCCCTGTGCAACCATCTGACAATCACATAAAATGGGTGCACCCGCAGCCAAAGCGTTTTTGCCTAAATTTACAGCATCTAGTGAGTATGCTAAGTCTTTTACTATATCCGTCATGCCACAGGCATGAATTAAACGCACAGCTATCTTTGCTACATCCTCCGGGAGACTATCTAATTGTGCTTCCGAGCGGATAATGTCAAAAGATTTTTTGTATATTTCTCCAGCATCTCGTATATAATTATACATAAACTACACATAAAATAGAAAAATTGCAAGACTAAAAACACTCAACTGAGAGTTGAGTGAAAAACTCCTTGAGTTGAGATATATCATAACGATTGGCAAACTCGGTAAAGGACTCTTGAGGACTCAGACGATTAAGTATATATACTTTGAATATATTTTCCATGAGTTGAGGTAATTGGGCAAAGGGGAAATTTTCATAAATTGGGCGGTGAATATTATTACCAATATACACTTGATATGCTGGGACAGATTGATTTTCTTGCTCAATGTTGACCCCAAGCAATGTAATATCACTTTCAGTGTGTTGGGCGCAAGACTTAGGACAGCCAGTGAAATGAATATTAATATGGGAATCTAGATTTATATGGGTTTGTAAATATTCGCTTAATATTAAAGCATGAGTTTTTGTGTCCGTAGCAGAAGCGGAGCAACCACTGCTTCCGGAGCAGGAGACTAACCCACTTTTTATGTTTGTAGGTGAGTAGTCAAGTTCCAAATCATTAATTTCCGAAGTTACCCAAGAAAGGTGTTGTTGAGGAATATCAGTGATCAGTAAATTTTGCCAAGGGGTTAGTCTTAGTTCACCGGAGCCATATTGGGTTGCCATATTAGCCAATCGGCGAACTTGCCAAGCTTGTAATCGCCCCAGAGGTAAAACTAGACCAATATAAAACATTCCTGATTGTTTTTGGGGATGAATACCCAGATGGAAAACCTGGTTATGTTTTTGAGGGTTAAATTTGTGGTTGGGCAAAAGGTTTGGAGAGGGAGCATGGGAGACTTGAAATTCCAGAGCCCTTATCTCTTCTAAATCAAGTAACCTATTTTTATGTAAAAGTACCAACATTTTATGTAAGAAACATTGCCATCCCAAATTATCAATTACCTCTCGTAATCGGGGTTTGCGTTTAGCAAAGCATTCTTTAGAGAGCAAAGTGTATTCCAGATAGACTTGTGCCACAGATCCCAACACGGGTATACATTGTTCAGGAGTCAACCAAAGAGAGAAATTTGGGGAAAAATTTTCCTTTCCAGTGGCACAAAAATAAAAAATGGGATATATTAGTTGATGTCCCCATTTCCCCGTAGGAAAGAACTTAGGTTCTTTCCTACCCCCCTCAACAAGTAAAGAGATAGCATCCAGAGCAGTAAGAGATATGTCATTGGGAAAACTGGCGATAGATACTTTACCACCACCATCAAAACCCACACTAAACTTAGCTGAAAGCTCCCCTAGTTGGGGTTGATTATTAATATATTGCTCCCAATCTTGAATGAGCGGGCGAACATCTATTAACTCTCCTGGGTCTATACCAGCAGTAGGGCTAGTCATGATATTGCGGAGATGGTCTATAGCGGGATTAACAGCAGCCATACCAGAAGTTTGTAGGGTGTGCAGGTCATCCGTACTTATTTCCCGCTGAATTTCTCGGATTTGTAAGTTAGCGCGATTAGTAATATCAACATAACCACCCCCATAATCGTCAGCCATATTAGCGATCAGATGAAATTGTTGGCTATTTAAAATGCCACCAGGGGTGCGGATGCGACAGAGAATGCCATCTTGGGCAAAAGTGTTATAAAATAGACCGGGACAAGCTGTAAATGGACTTAACAAAACAAATCTCCGTGCGACGCGGGGACAGAATAGGTGGAGGTTCTTAGAGGTGGCATTCTGACTTGTACAATTTTTAGATTTTAGACCTTGAGACCCAATAGGTAAGGCGTCTAGAATCGTTGGTTGCTCAACAGCTGCGGCACAGTCCCGGAATTTCACCGGAGTTTCCCACGTCTAAGAACTTGTGCGAACTGGCAATTTAAAATAGCAGTTTAAAATTTCTCATTACATCAGGTAGTGAGAAGCAGATTCCTTAGTATATCACATATCACCGTTCAACCGTCTTCTAACGCAATTATTTTAGTTTTGCAAGACCTTCTAGGATTTTACAGCAATTCTAAATTTGAATGTAGGTTGGGCTCAGGAACGAGACTCAACACTATCAAAGGACAAAACTCCATACAAGCGTAACTGCTGTATCTTGCCTTGCGAATAGCCACAGCTATGAAAAAAATATGCCTCGCCAAATACCCTGAGTTATAGTATGATCATACCTAAATGTACATACCTTAACAACTTTAACAACAATTACCTCTGTGGGAGTAGTATACATAGGCGATCGCGCAACGGGTAAAACACACTTAGCCCTAGAGTTGACCAACCCGAGACATGAACATGTGAAAGTTACCAGTCCAGACTATGACCAACTTAAGTTATTATTACTAGATGAAAACTCCATGTCTAAACCTACGGACACACTAAAGCCCTATCAAAGGTATTTAGAAATGAATGTTCAACTGCCATCTGGCAATAAAAGGGTTGAGTTAGACTGGATTGACACCGGAGGGGAAGTATGGCGGGGAAATTGGCAAAGGGATAATTCTGACAAGTGGAAAGACTACTTAGAACCCATTCGTCAGAGTGAGGGGATATTACTCATTCTTCCACCCCATAGGGGAATGACCTTTCAACCTGGTGTAGACATCCAAGAATTTCCCACAGAGCAACAATGGTGTAATCGTTTTGAAACCTGGGTGACATTTTTCTGTGACCAGTGTCCCCAAATTAGACATTTAGCCATTTGTCTTAACAAAGCCGATTTATTTTGTGATCTATCCCAAGAGGGACAGAAACTGGCCTATAGACCTTATAATAGTCCCTGTAATTGGCAACAAAGACATGAACATGTAATAAAAAAATATTTTCGTCCCGTGTATTCCCAAATCCTGAGATTAGGTGAAGGTATGAGCAGTCCATCCGTAAAATGTTTTATCACATCAATTTACCATCGAGGTCTATTAGAACTACCTTGGATTTACTTAGGCAGTTATTTAGGTCAATAAGATAACTTTACACTAGGCAAAAAACATTTTAAAAAAGTTTACCCAAGTAAAAAAGAACTAAAAAGGGGAAGAGTATGAGTAATATCCATATAATTGGGCCCCAGGCCGCAGGTAAAACCACATATTTAGCAGCTTTAGCCTACCAACCAGAGACATCAAGATCACCCGTGAGAAAGGCAAATATTAAGATAAAGACATTAAATGAAGAAACCAGAGAACTAGTAGACAAAGCAGAAAACATAATTTTACAGGGAGCTTCTTTAGAACCCACCCAGAAATATGTCAAAACCATTGATGATTTAAAAGTTTACTCATTTTTAATTGAAATCAAGAGAAAATGGCGGAACCTAGAGAGACTACAACTAACAGTAAGAGACTACCCAGGAGAAGTTTTTAAAGAGTTAGAATCTGGTTCTAGGGATCCGATACATGAAGAATTTATAAACGAGTGTTTGAGCGCAGACACCCAGGGTTGTTTAATCCTGCTAACCGAGTGGGAACAAGGGATGGACAAATTTTATAAACGAGTATTCAGAAGATTTATAGCCCTGATGGATGAACAACAAAGATTGCAAAATTTGCGATTAGCCATAGCCATGAGTAAATGTGAGAGAGGGGAATTATGGCCTGGTAGATTAGATCCTGAAAGCGACCTATTTGCCATTCACTTTCCAGACACACTACGCTTTTTAAGAGACAATATTCCCCAGAAAAACCTAGAATTTTATGCCATATCCGCCTTTGGAGTTTTAGGTAACAAAGATCCTCGACCCAACCGTAAAGAAGAACTAGGAAAAAAAGACAGATATTCTGTTTTAAGAGATCCCGACAGATGGTCACCATACTGTTTAGTATCCCCCCTTTATTGGTTAAGTACAGGTAAGAGGATCCAAGGATATGTTTAACTTCTTCAAAAAGAAAGATAAAACATCACAGGATAGTGCCTCAGTGAGACTAATAGGCGATCGCACTGCGGGGAAGACCACCTATATGGCATCCTTAGCGAGGTGGCCAAATGCCAACCCTGAAAGTTTAGTGCAAGCAGTAACAGCCATAGACGAAGGGGGACAGGATCTAATCAGCAAAGCACAAAACATACTAGAGCAGGGACTAGAACTAGAAAGTACCCAACTATCCTCCAACGTATCAGACGTTAGAGATTGCACCCTGCAAATCACCCTAAAAGAGAAAAATCAACTACTGAATTTAAACGTCAGTTGTAAAGACTACTCAGGGGAATTTTTTAGAGACCTATTGCACCAAAACAATTCCCAACTAGAGGAATATTTAGAAGATTGCGTCCAGGCCAATGGTATTATATTTTTAGTTGATGGTAGTAGTAGACGTAAGGACTCAGAGTATGTGAATGGGCTAGATAAGTTTTTGTTACTATTAGATCGGAACGATATAACGGGGAGTAAAAAGAGGATTGCTCTGGTATTAAATAAATGTGAACAACCGGACCTATGGGTAAACCGAAACAAACCAGAATACCTAGCATCTGCGAGATTTCCCCAAGTGTGTAGTAGATTAAAGGCCTGGCAAAAAATGGGAGGGGGGAACATAGAGTTTTTTACAGCATCAGCATTTGGTATGTTGGGTACTAAATACCCGGAACCCAATGTAAACTTATTGACCAGAGGGAGATCAGGAGTGACAGCAGTGATTAGAAATCCCAAATTATGGAGACCCTTTGGTTTAATTGCTCCCATTTATTGGCTATGTAAAGGTTCTCGTCATCCACAACTAGATAACGGTTAAAAATATGAACTCATCCGACAATAAAATCCACGAAATCCACGAATTTAGTACAGGTATTGAATTTGAGCAGCGAGGTAATAGTTGGGTTTCTACAGGGTTTACTGGGCGATATATGAACAGCACCATGGGGGAGATTCCCAAAGTGGTGGAGAGGTCAATTGCCAATGAAGAATTTGCCCTAGTGGAAGGATCATCCACAGAGAAACCAGCAATAATTGCCAGAATATTAGGGAGCGGGGATGATATTTGGTCAGTAATAGCAGTGGTTACCAGGGGGAGAGATGAAGTAGGGAGGAGTGCAGCTTTTCACCGTTATTTTTTATGTCGGGGAGATCATAAACTGAGGGTGATATTAGCCTGGTGGGAACAAAATAACCGACCAACATTTAACCCTCTGGATAAACAAGATGAAGGTAGTCCCCATATATTTGAAGGAGAGGTTCCAAAATTACCAGATTTAGAGCAAATATTGCCATTATTCAAGGTACAAACTAAACCACAGGAAGAGCAAAGATTGTCGTCCTCCTCTCAATCTGCTCAAGAAGCTGTACTTACATGGGGAGTACCAGGACAGTCAGGTGAAACACGGGTGATTAAAGAGGGAATATTCCCGTTGTCTGAAGAACCTTTATCCACGCCTGAATCGCAAAATGTGGAGGAATACTCTCTATTTCAGCAATTAAGTCCTATAGTTTTAGAGTCAAATGTCCAGTATGATTTATATACCATTAACGTATTGGCAATTAGCAAACGGAACTCCTGCAAAAATGGACTACCAGTATGTTGGGCATTTGACGTAGAAGCACTAGTCAAACCAGAAAGATTTCAGGTGATTAAACCAGCATCCCAAAAAGCAAGAGATGGAATAAACAGAGCGATCGCAGCTGGGAGTAGAGTGGTCAGAAATGCAGTAAACATTGATGAAGCAGCATTAAAATCTGCTCTCAGGAGTTTAGCAAATAGTTCTCAAGTGAAACCTGAGTCGGTAGAGACCATTGTAAATGGGTTAAATAATAAAGATGTCACCCGTGAATATTGGCACAGTTTATTTAATGCTCAAGGGATAGATAGAGCTATTAAAGAAAAGATTTATAGTCCACAAATTGTCAGATTAATGACCTTGAGAGCATTAGTTATTCCAGAAACATTACCAGAATTTTTGCAATGGTTGAACATCCAAAAGGGTAGTAATGTTGATGGTAATCAGAGAGTATCATTGGAATTACAGAAAAAGATTCAGCCACTATTTCCCAAAGAGCAGATAGGGGCGGGTATTACCTATTTGTTACCTAGTTTATTAGGTGGTAAAATATCGGTAGATGGGTTATGTTGGTTACTAGCCAAGAGTGGTGGTGATACCATTTGGGCTTATGGTCGAAATCAGTTTATAAACAACATCAAATATGATCTACAATTGATTTACAATTATTATTCCAAACCAATAGTGGGACTTTTTGATGAAAGCACCCTTAAATGTAAAGCAGAAGTTTGGAGAAGTTTAATTAACAGGTGGCAAGGTATCCGAGGGGGATATAAGAAATGTGAAAAGTATCGACCCTTAGCTCAATTATTTGAACGATTCAAAGAGTATGATTTAGCTGGATATTTTTACCAAGTTAGTGATGGAGTTGTTAAAAAGGATTTATTTGATGAAATACCCAAGGCGCAAAATCGTCCTTCACCGGTTATTTATGGTTTAGGAATTGAAAGAGAAGTAACTTTAGAGGATATTCTTATTGATTTGGTTAATAGCATTGTCAACTTTTTTAATCAGGATGTAGATATGAAACTTGTATTTGTTATTCCCGTTTCACTGTTAATCTTAGGGAGTGGTTGGTTCATTGGATCGAAAACTTGGCAGTATGTATATGCTAATGAAGCTGAGAAATTCTTGTGTGAAAAATCAGGTGGTGGTGAAAATTGTCCCGTTATAGTCTTGAATGGGAAAACCCACTATTCTTTTAATGAGATTAAACAAGTAATTCCCAAAGTTGTTAACCAAGTTGTTGAGCAACAAAAAAAAATACTGACCCCAGAACCAACACAATCTCCGGGGTTAAACAGATCAGGACAAAGTTCTGAGCAACAGGATATTGAAGGAAAAGTTATCGGAGAACTTATCCAAATTTTAGGTGATAAAACCCTTAAGTATGAGGATTTAAACTCTACGGATAAAATAGAAGAAGCAGTCAAGACACAATGGGTAATAGCAGTGTATAATTATCAACTTAAAAGCAAAATAGAACAGAAAATAAGTACACAAAAAAGTAATAAAGAAGAGTGCTTTTTACAAATATTCGGTTTCTGTCTGCAGAAAAATATAAAAACAGAGGAAACATATAGTTTAGAAGCTAAATTAACAAACGATATAAATGAAAAAATTAAGCCGGAATCCAAAGATAAAACTACCAAAACCGGTTCAAAAGTGAAGAGTTAGAGGAGGAAAGAATATTTAAAAACATGGGAGCATCTTGCGATCGCACTCCAATTACTATAGATGAGAGGGTTCACCTGAACAAAAAAATGCGATCGCACTCAAACACCAACCCATCCAGGTAGGAAAAAATAAACAAACCCATGAATTGGGAACTAGTTTTTAAAAACATTGACAACTATGGGCAAAGTCAACTAAAAACATGAACTCATCTAACAAGCAGGAAATCCACGAATTTAGTACAGGTATTCACTTTGAGCAGCAAGGTAATAGTTGGATTTGGACAGGGTTTACCATAAAATATATGAACAGCACCATGGGGGAGGAGATTCCCAAAGTGGTAGAGAGGTCAATTGCCAATGAAGAATTTGCCCTAGCGGAAGGATCATCCACAGAGAAACCAGCAATAATTGCCAGAATATTAGGGAGTGGGAATGATATTTGGTCAGTAATAGCAGTGGTTACCAGGGGGAGAGATGAAGTAGGGAGGAGTGCAGCTTTTCACCGTTATTTTTTATGTAGGGGAGATCATAAATTGAGGGTAATATTAGCCTGGTGGGAACAAAATAACCGACCAACATTTAACCCTCTGGATCAACAAGATGAGGGTAGTCCCCATATATTTGAAGGGAAGATACCACAACCACCAGATTTAGAGCAAATATTGCCATTATTCAAGGTACAAACTAAACCAGAGGAAGAGCAAAGATTATCATCCCCCGCACAACAATCTGAATTTACACAGGAACTCTCACAACCATCACATGTACAAACTGAACCGCACGGAGAGCAAAGATTGTCATCCCGTGATCAACAACCTGTATCTACATGGGGATCCCAACAATCATCTGAACCACAGGTGGGTGGACACCAATCTACACAGAGAGTTCAACCATTATCATTCGAGATAGGAAAGCCATCAGGACAGCAAAGATTATCATCCCCCGCACAACAATCTGAATTTACACAGGAACTTTCACAACCGTCAGATGTACAAACTGAACTACAGGGACAGCAAAGATTCCCATCTCCTGCTCAGCAACCTGTATCTACATGGGGATACCAACAACCCTCTGAACCACAAGTGGAGGAATACTCCCTATTTCAGCAATTAAGTCCCATAGTTTTAGAGCCAAATGTCCAGTATGATTTATATACCATCAACGTATTAGCAATTAACAAATGGAACTCCTGTAAAAATGGACTACCAGTATGTTGGGCATTTGACGTAGAAGCACTAGTCAAACCAGAAAGATTTCAGGTGATTAAACCAGCATCCCAAAAAGCAAGAGATGGAATAAACAGAGCGATCGCAGCTGGGAGTAGAGTGGTCAGAAATGCAGTAAACATTGATGAAGCAGCATTAAAATCTGCTCTGAGGAGTTTAGCAAATAGTTCTCAAGTGAAACCTGAGTCGGTAGAGACCATTGTAAATGGGCTAAATAATAAAGATGTCACCCGTGAATATTGGCACAGTTTATTTAATGCTCAAGGGATAGATAGAGCTATTAAAGAAAAGATTTATAGTCCACAAATTGTCAGATTAATGACCTTGAGAGCATTAGTTATTCCAGAAACATTACCAGAATTTTTGCAATGGTTGAACATCCAAAAGGGTAGTAATGTTGATGGTAATCAGAGAGTATCATTGGAATTACAGAAAAAGATTCAGCCACTATTTCCCAAAGAGCAGATAGCGGCGGGTATTACCTATTTGTTACCTAGTTTATTAGGTGGTAAAATATCGGTAGATGGGTTATGTTGGTTACTAGCCAAGAGTGGTGGTGATACCATTTGGGCTTATGGTCGAAATCAGTTTATAAACAACATCAAATATGATCTACAATTGATTTACAATTATTATTCCAAACCAATAGTGGGACTTTTTGATGAAAGCACCCTTAAATGTAAAGCAGAAGTTTGGAGAAGTTTAATTAACAGGTGGCAAGGTATCCGAGGGGGATATAAGAAATGTGAAAAGTATCTACCATTAGCTCAATTATTTGAACAATTCAAAGAGTATGATTTAGCTGGATATTTTTACCAAGTTAGTGATGGAGTTGTTAAAAAGGATTTATTTGATGAAATACCCAAGGCGCAAAATCGTCCTTCACCGGTTATTTATGGTTTAGGAATTGAAAGAGAAGTAACTTTAGAGGATATTCTTATTGATTTGGTTAATAGCATTGTCAACTTTTTTAATCAGGATGTAGATATGAAACTTGTATTTGTTATTCCCGTTTCACTGTTAATCTTAGGGAGTGGTTGGTTCATTGGATCGAAAACTTGGCAGTATGTATATGCTAATGAAGCTGAGAAATTCTTGTGTGAAAAATCAGGTGGTGGTGAAAATTGTCCCGTTATAGTCTTGAATGGGAAAACCCACTATTCTTTTAATGAGATTAAACAAGTAATTCCCAAAGTTGTTAAGCAAGTTGTTGAGCAACAAAAAAAAATACTGACCCCAGAACCAACACAATCTCCGGGGTTAAACAGATCAGGACAAAATTATGGACAACAGGATATTAAAGAAAAAGTTATTGAAAACCTTATCCAAATTTTAGGTGATAAAAACCTTAAATATCAGGATTTAAACTCTACGGATAAAATAGAAGAAGCAGTCAAGACACAATGGGTAATAGCAGTGTATAATTATCAACTTAAAAGCAAAATAGAACAGAAAATAAGTACACAAAAAAGTGGTAAAGAAGAGTGCGTTCTACAAATATTCGGTTTCTGTCTGCAGAAAAATATAAAAACAGAGGAAACATATATTTTAGAAGCTAAATTAACAAACGATATAAATGAAAAAATTAAGCCGCGATCCTAAAGATAAAACTACCAAAACCGGTTCAAAAGTGAAGAGTTAGAGGAGGAAAGAATATTTAAAAACATGGGAGCATCTTGCGATCGCACTCCAATTACTATAGATGAGAGGGTTCACCTGAACAAAAAAATGCGATCGCACTCAAACACCAACCCATCCAGGTAGGAAAAAATAAACAAACCCATGAATTGGGAACTAGTTTTTAAAAACATTGACAACTATGGGCAAAGTCAACTAAAAACATGAACTCATCTAACAATAAAATCCACGAAATCCATGAATTTAGTACAGGTATTCAATTTGAGCAGCGAGGTAATAGTTGGATTTGGATAGGGTTTAGCATAAAATATATGAACAGCACCATGGGGGAGGAGATTCCCAAAGTGGTAGAGAGGTCAACACATTAGGTTCTCCTGTTGTGTCAAATCTGGTTGATATGCTCTTACCCTGGAGGCAATCGCACCTTTAATCAGAAGAAATGCTTACATATCCCAAGTTACAACAATGTGTTCCCATGAGTTGACAAACTCTCATATTATAAGTTATTATGTCCGGGGTCAAGAAAAATGCAATTACCTTACAACCTTTTTCATCCTTGTGGGTAAAATCCCTTGTCTATTGAGAATAGAGTGATTAACTGCTAAAATTTAGTATCATCAAAATCTTAACATTCAATAATTCTGAGTTAAAATATATGAAACTAAATGATTTTAAATCTTTTTTAGGTAATCCTGTTTATGAAGATAAAGATGTATTGATTTACCAAGGTGACTCATTAACAATCATGAATAAATTACCAGCAGGATGTTTACCCTTAACCGTTACATCTCCTCCCTATAATATCGGCAAAGAATATGAATCTATATTATCATTAGAAGATTATATTCAATGGACATCTAAATGGATTAATCAAGTTTATTATTGCACATCATCTTCTGGTGCGTTTTGGATAAATCTTGGTTATCTTTCTATTCCTAATACAGCTAAAGCAATTCCAATCCCCTATTTAATTTGGGATAAAATTCCTTTTTATTTAATCCAAGAAATTGTTTGGAATTATGGTGCGGGAGTAGCAGGTAAATTGTTTTTTTCTCCTCGTAATGAGAAATTTTTATGGTATGTAAAAGACTCTCAAAACTATTTATTTAATTTAGATGATATCCGTGATCCTAATGTTAAATACCCTAATCAAAAGAAAAATGGCAAATTAAAATGTAATGTTAACGGAAAAAATCCTACTGATGTTTGGCAAATACCCAAAATTACATCTGGTCAAAATCGTAGTTCTAAAGAAAGAACTCCTCATCCAGCACAATTTCCAGTTGAGTTAATTAGTGGAATCATTTTAGCCAGTAGTCATCCTGGAGATATTATATTTGATCCTTTTTTTGGTTCTGGTTCAATAGCAGAAGCAGCTATAAAAACAGGACGTAAAGCAATAGGTATTGAAATCAATCCAAATTATGTAAACATTGCAGTACAAAAAGTTAAAAATATCAGATATGAGGAAGAAAATCAAGTGAAACAAGGTAGTTTATTTGATTTAGTTACTGATATTTTTTGAGAGATGAATTTCCTGTTTTTGACGCATAAATTGGGAACGTCTCTTTTTCACGATTTCGGGGATATATTCATTTTTATTATCTTGTCCATCAAATCCTAATCTTAAATAGACATTACCTCCTATTCCTGGTATTACTTCACCTTCGTTGGTGCGTTCATCGTCTTTAGCAAAATAAAGAAATTCAAATTTACTATAAATATTTTCGTCAAATTCATCTTTGAGTTTTTGCTCTGCATTTTTATAAATGACAGGTGCAACTATAAATATCTTCTCTGGTTCTATTTTTTGAATCAAGTTCACTAAGTTAGTTCTGACTACACAAGCACCAGAAATAATAGATTTAATTACAATCAAATACTGAACCTTCCCATGGGAAGGTTCTTGATATTTTTTGAGGATGGGAGCTACTTTTAAATCTTCTATTTCAAATGGAGAAAATCGCTTGTTCCAAAAACAAGCAAAGCCAATATTGTGATAATGATTTTCTAATTCTGAAAGTATGCCTTTAGCTAAAAAATCAGCATCTTCTACTGTACAAGCAAGGTATATATCAGAAGTTTTATCATTAATTTTAGTCAGCAAGAAATTACCAAGATTATCACCTATCTTGGTCATAGTTTCTTTGTACTGGTCTGGATTGACACCCTTATTGGCTAATGTTTCCAGTAATTTCCGAACGTCTTGGTTGCAAATATCTGTATATAACCTAGTCATATCAAGAACACCTCCAAATCTTCAAAGGAAGTAGGGCGATTTTTTTTAATAAGTTCCTGAAATTTTTGAAACCTTGCTGTTTCGATACTGTAAGGTAATGTTCCTGCATTTAGTCCGTCGAAATACTCCCATTGTAAAAACCCTCTGGTTAAATTATATGTGAAACCGTCTATTTTATCAAAGATTTCTTTTATTTCTGGATTTAGCTGTAGTTCTGTATAATTACGAATTACGAATTACGAATTACGAATTACGAATTACAAATTACGAATTACGAATTACGAATTATTTTATCCCATAAAATATATGAACAGCACCATGGGGGAGATTCCCAAAAATGATCAGTTTACAAACTCCCTAAAACCTCCAACTCCTCACCCCAATTCTCATTATACCGTAGAGTTAAAACTTGATAACTAGCATTGTACCTGAGATTATCCCGCTCAATTTTATCTTGCTTTTTCTGCTCAGGACTATCATGAACTGAACCATCACAAAAGAGAGCGATCGCATCTTCCTTATACACAAAATCTGGTTTACAATTGGCTTCAGGAATAAATTCCTGTGCAGCATCAGGTAGTTTATACCCCCGTTGATAAATCTCCTGTAACACTACTCGTTCAAAATCAGAGTTTGGATCTGTTTGAGAAAGCAACTTTTGATATTTTGCACTGCGGTCTATATCTGATATTTCTACTGTACTTGCTTGCAGTTCATCTAGCAAAGATTTAATCAGATGACGATTAATTAACGCATGGTCAAATTGATTCCTATAGGAAAGTAAACACTCATAACAAGCTTGCACACAGGTATCCTTGGGTTCTAAGAAATGACAGATATCTAAAGCAGCATTGGCGATTTTCTCAAAAGCATTTGCTTGCTGTAGTAGCTGAGATAAAACTCCTGCACCACCTTCTGATGCTTCCCAAAATAGTAAATATTTTCCTTCACCTAATCTTTCTGAGTCCAGTTCATCTGGTTCTAATTTATAAACTGCTTGAATTGCTGTTTCTAGGGTATATTGGAGTGTGCCAATAAAACCTTCTTTGTTATCTTGGGGAACATTCAAGGGTTCGATGACAAGAATATTGCAAGTGTCTTCTACCATTAAATTTACTTCCCTATGTAACCTTTCTGGAGGTAAATTTGTTTTTGTGTCTCCCCACATACCTGTTTTCACATCTAATTTAAATCCCCGTTCCTCGGTGTTTCTCTTCAGTCCTCTGTTAATACGCCAAATAGTTGCTGTAGCTCCATAGGTTAATTTGAATAGTGGTGTATTATCTGCTGCTAAAACTGTAGCTGATTCTTGTTTTTGAAGCGCATAACGGAAATGGGTGGTAGTATTATAACCATATTTCAATCTTTCTTCTTCATCGCAGGTAATACGTTCTCTTCTGTGACTAAATACTGTCTCCATTGACAACACACGATTTAATTTAGCTAGGTTTTGAGAACTATCAGGTTTAATTTCTACACCGCAATTTTCACAGTTATTCAGTGCTGTATCTAGATGGAAATAACCACAGTTAAAACAACAGCTTACTCGTTGATATTGACTTTCAATTCCCCCCACAGGTACTTTGGTTTTTGACACCATAAATTTACTACCTTCATAGTAAATAATATTACTGGGTGCAAATTCCCGTAAGGCCACAACACGAGGACGAGAGATAAATTCCCCCCCATCATTGGTGGGTACGAATGCTCGTACAGGTAAGCGGGGAAAGTTAAATCCTGGTAAAAATCCTTCAGCAGCAAAGTAGCGATAGGGATAAAATTCAAATTCGCTATTACTTTTACCTTGGTTGTGTCCTACCAGTAAATCTATTTGCCGTTCTGCTTCTACTCTTTGAGCTTTAGCGTTTTTTAGTTCTTCCTCTGTAACATGACCAGCAGCATAACGACTGATTATGATGTTAGCCTGATCTTTTTGTTTGACTGCACTATCATAAAGTTTACGCCAGCGATCGCATTTTCTATCAAAGGTATTCAATGCATTTTCTAGGGTAAATTCTAGCCCATGTACAGAATACCAAGAGGCTTTTTGTAGATCACTTTGACAGAAAGGATCTGCAAGTATTGACTGAGTAGCTTTTAGACATTCAGCTAATTTTGCACGACTAAGTGTTAATTGTTCACGTACACTATCTTTTAGGGGATAACCAGCAACATCTAAATCAAGAATTTTGTTCATTGAGTCGTCTAAATAAACTCCTGTATGTGCTAACCAAATTGAATACACATGAGATTCAACTAAATCTTGATTTGCTAATTCTAATTTAGGGGGAGCAACAGCACCAGCTACCATTTGCTGTTGACGTTGGAAAAAATATTGATCATGTCCACTACCAATTGCAGCATAAGTTATTACTAAAGCCTCCTGACCACTCCTCCCCGCACGTCCGCTACGTTGGGCATAATTTGCAGGACTGGGGGGAACATTACGTAAGTGAACCACGCTTAAGTCAGAAATATCTATACCTAATTCCATTGTGGGAGAACAGAATAAACTCGCTAATTCTCCTTTTCTAAATCTTTCTTCCCGTTCTTGACGAGCCTGAGTTTTAACTTGTCCTGTGTGTTCTCGCCCTTCCATTGCTTGAATTTTTTGGGCGCTAGTTTGATAAAACTCTTGAAAGAATCTGTTAACAGGTATTTTTACATCTTCTTGACCCTGTAAGCGCTTAGATGAGAGAGGATCAGGGGGAATTTCAGTTAATATTGTAAATTTCCATACCAAGGAACTAATTTGTAATTGAATACCATTTTTAGTAATTAAAAAACCAGCATCAGCTAATGCAGTAATGAAGGTACTAATTAAAGTATTGTACTCTGTTTCTGTTAACAATTCACTGCGTAGTGACCAAGCTTTAGGAGAACGTAAAAACCTTCCAATTTTACTTTTAGTTGTTAATTTTACCGGAGCTTTGTGTTGAGATTTTGCTTTATAATTACCATCAATAGTGGCAAATTTGGCAAAATGCCATTTCTCATTTTCATCAAATACCCAAGGTTCTTTAATTGTTTGAAAAACATCTCTAAGTAAAGAATCCTTATTATCAGATTGAAGTAATCTAGCGTCTATTGCTAATTCTCGACGGAGATGATTTAATAAAGCTAAAGCAGCAGTCAATCTCTCTTGAGGAGTTGCTTGTAATAAAACTGGATGACGGTGTTTATTCCAAATATCTTTATTTGTACAAATTTCCTCTAATCCATCATATTCAATTACCAAAAGTCCACACTGTTCTAAATTAGGTTGAACAATACGCCATCCTCTGCGTAAGTCTTCATAAAGACGATATTCAATTAAGTCTTGAAAAGCCTTTTCATTGCGTGTTTTACCTTTCCCAAATTCTGCCTTTTCTTTAGCATAATCTTTTTGAGATATTCCCATTTGTTTAATAACTTCACCCACTAATTCACTATGAGTAAGTTTTCCTTTACTTTGCAATGCACCTAACAAAGCAGCACGTAAAAAACTGGTTTGCACAAAATCATTAAAATGCCCGGCTTGTAATGAGGCATCCTGGCGATTATCGGTAAAACTGAGAATTTTGGCAGCTTGTGCTTTTTCACCTGTGAAAACTTGTTTGAGACGGCTTACAGTGGATAAACAGAGGAGGGTGGTAGCGGTACTTCTACCTTCACTACTCAAGCGCGAAAGTTTAGTAAATTCGTTTTTATTTCCATCATGAACTACACCACAATTTAAACACACGCGAAATGGTCTAGGAACAAACCAACAAGTTGTTCCTTGTAATAGGGAAGTTGTAACTTTTCCGTTGGGGAGAATTTGTAATTTTTGGGGAATGAATTTAGCATAATCTTTTCCAGGAACTCGTCCGTTCTTTTTGGTTTCGGTAAACCAGGAGTCAGGAAGTCTTTCTTCGTCTTTATAAGGATCCCAAAGTCCTGGTTCATCTAAGGTAAGATAACCAGCTTTTGTATCAGCATATTCAGGATTCATATCCAATGATGTGGGGAGTTGGGGAAGGACTACTTGTTTATCCTCATTGTAATGAATAACATAATAATCATGTCCGCATTCCCGACAAAAGACGAGGGGATAAAGTAAACGTTCTTCTGTGGTGGTATATTGTCCTTCCAGGGTGAGGAAGCGTTTTTCGGGAGTTTCAATAGTAGAGTAAACGCTACCACCTTGGGAGATAAATTGATGAAGTCGAAATGCTAAACCTTTAACTTTACTTCCCCATAAAAACATCTGTTTAAGGAAGTCTAAACAAGTGTGGTGAGAAAGTTGAGTTTCATCAGCTAATTTTTCTGCAGCATTTTCTAAACTTATAGGTGTTCTCCTGACAAGATGACCTTGTTTATCTTCTAAACCAAAGGTCATTTCTATCCAATGACTTAGAGGATGGTTTTGGAAGTTTTCTAATGTTTGTTCTGGTTCTGGTGGTAAACCTTGATCTATACTTTCTCCCAGTTCTGTAATGGTAGGTTGAGGACTTTTAATGGAACGTTCTAAAGTTTCGTCAATGACGTTATCAGGTTTAATTTTAACACCAAATAATTTACTTGCCACATCTGCAACTACTTGACGACGTTGTGCGCGTGTTCCTTCTGTGGACATGGTAGCGCTTGTTCCAATACATAATAATTGGTAATTATTTCCCCATGCTGCAATTTTTCCACAGCGTTGACGTAATTTTCTAATTAATATTGCCACATCTGCACCTTGTCTACCTCTATAGGTATGCAGTTCATCTAATACGAGAAATTTTAATTCTGGAGAAGCAACGAGTTTTTCTTCCTGGGTGCGGGAAAGCATTAATTCCAGCATCACGTAGTTAGTTAATAGTATGTGAGGTGGGTTATTTTGAATTTCTATTTTTGTGCTTAAATTTTCTTGTCCAGTATATTTAGCAACCCGAATATGACTATTAGGAACGTTGTTAAGAAATTTATTTAATTCTTCTTCCTGGGAGTTAATCAGGGCGTTCATGGGATATACTAAAATTGCCCTAACTCCTTGAATTTCTGGATGACGCAGTAAGTCATCAAAAATGGGGACAACATAAGTCATGCTTTTGCCTGAACCTGTACCTGTTGTTAATACATAAGGTTCTTGTTTTTTAGCAGTTTCAAAAGCTTGTTTTTGGTGATAATGGAAATTAAAAGGATGACCATTTTTAGAGAAGTATTGTGTACAGTCAGGATGGAGAATACCGTTTTTAACTAATTCATTAACTGTTGCACCAGGACGATATTTAGGATTTAATTGTACTAAGGGATTTGTCCAGAGTTGTCCTTTTTCTAGTTCTTGATTGACAAATTGTTGTACTCTAGGATCACGAATTTTTAAGAAACTTTCTATATATCGACGATAATCGCCTATAATTTGATTACGGAAATTGAATATATCGAGATAATTCGTAATTCGTAATTCATAATTCGTAATTGTGGAAGGTTGGGGTGTGCGTCCTAAACGTTGATCTATATATGCTAATAATTGATTAGTAAAGGTTTGTGTACAGGTGTCAGAGTTAAAGATTTCTGTGATGTCTTTATCATCCCACTCTTGGGGAATATGGGTGAAAATTAAATCAAGTTGTTCTGGGGTGAGTTCAGCAATATTTGTACAGTCAACTAATGCTAATTTTTGTCCCATGAGGGTACTAATTGATAATATTGCTGCTTCTGGTTGTTGGATGAGTTCTTGTAGTTTGACTGGTATTTTCATAATGTATAATTTTTAATTAATAACTTAAAATTCTTGAGCAATAATAATTAAAATCGCTGATTTTACAGGACTAATTTTAGTGTGAATGATATCCCAAATAATCTCATCTTCTAAAGAGAAGTACGCATGAACTAAAATATCTCGTAATCCGGCAATTTTGCGCCATTCAATATCTGGATATTTATTTCTTATTTCTGGGGGAATTTGTTTAACTGATTCTCCAATAACCTGTAAATTTCTAATTACCGCATCAAATCTTAATTCATCAGCAAAAAAACTCCGTTCATCTAATCCTTGAGTATAACGGAGAATTTTATCACAACTAATTAAAATATCATCACAATAAAGTTTTAAGCTACGCGACATAAATAGCATCCTTTTCTACAGCATCAATAATTTGAGGTTTCAACATTTTTTTCGTGACTAAATCAACGGATAAAGATAAGTTATCTTCTAAGAAAAATTTTAAGTCCATATATTCATCAAAGGTAACTTTACCTTGAAATTCTACTAATAAATCAATGTCGCTAGTAGTTTTTGCTTCATCTCTTGCATAAGAACCAAATAAAGCTAAGGAAGTTACACCATAACTTTTTATGGTGGTTAAGTTCTGTTTGAGAAAGTTAATTAAATATTCTCTGTTCATAGTTTTTAATTTTGTTATAAGTTTCTCCTAAATTTATTAATCTTCTGCTATTCCACGGGAATCATAAACTGCTTGTAAACAATCTTGAAGATCATCACCTTGCCATTTACCAACATGGCGTAAAATTGATTTACCTGAACCTAGACGTTGAGGAGGTTTTGCTTTTTTCATTTTCATGTTTTTTACCATCTTTAGCAATTCTGCTATTTCTGCTTCTGTCATGGTTTCAATTTCTGCAACGAGTTCTTCTTTAAATGTCATTTTTGTTTCTCCTAGTTTTACTAAACTTAAAAATTGTCTGAATCAGGATGTCCAGGATTTGAGGATTTTCAGGATGTTATTGATAATTTATTGGTGAATATCTAAGATTATAAAATACAATTATCATTATGGTCAACTCATAAAAGCAGATAATATAAAACTTTACATCTCATTTATTAAATATCATCCCCAAATCTCTATTTTTCATAGACAATAAAACACTTACATCCTGTACATCCTCTAATCCTGGATATCCTGATTCAGACAAAATAATTACGAATTACGAATTACGAATTACGAATTACGAATTACGAATTACGAATTACCCCACGCTTCTAATACTAATCTTTGGGTTCTATATTCTCCATATTGTTTGATTTCATTGTTCTTTAAAACTCTAAATGTTTCACTAGGAAAATCTACACCATATACATCCGCAGGATCTAATATATATCTCAGTTCATCACGGGTTAAACCATAAAGTTTAGCGTAATATGCGTCTAATTCTGCTCTGATTAATGCACGTCTGTTAGGATTCCAAACGAAGGGTTCACCCTCATATCCCATGTCTAATGCGAAGGGTTGCATATCCCAGGATGTGTACACTAATTCTAATACGCGGGGGGCAATATATTCTATGTCTTTTTCTGTGTATCTTTCTGGGGGAATAACTGGAAGTTGTTTGACTATGAAAAAACTAAAGCTAGTTCCTCCCAATTTTTGACGAGTGACAAAATCAAAAACTAAACTATTAACATTAGCTAGAAATAAACAATAAAATTGAGGTTTATTTTGTTTTAACAAAACCAATGGTGCTTTATTATTTACAGCAACTTTAGGTAATAAGCTAAAAATTGCAGTACGTTCATCAGTTGAACGACAAATATCTCTAAAACCTAACAACCAATTTTTATCCCATCTCCCACTTAACTTATTTTCAACTTCCTTTTTATCTACCCAATAACGAGGTTTAATAGTAAAAGATAAATCGCTTTTTTCATCATCTGTTAAATCACGAGTATCACCATTATCTGTATAATTCGCCCAACGGTGATCAAATTGATGAAACATTTTCGCTTCATATAATGGGACTTTCAGATCCGGGACTTCTTCAATAAGTCCGGGATCTTGGGTGTGAAATAACCCGCTATCATTAGCCATATGAAACATACTCATAAACGAAAAATTCCAAGGGTTAATTCCCGTTTTCTCATTTTCCAAAACTGGCACATTTTGATATATCTTTTTAGTTAATTCCGCATCTTTGCTAGTTCTAAAAACTGGACAAGTGAGAGTATTAGGATTAATTAATGCTATATCTTGCGGTGCAAGTTGAAACAACCGCGTTTGATTTTCTAATTGTTTAGGTTGAGTTAAGAAAAAAGCAAAATTACCCCGTTTTATTGCTTGACTAGTCATAGCAAGTAAAGAAAATTTCATTCTGCTATCTACAGCAGTAAATAATTTTTCTCTATTTTCAAAATCATACAAACTTGCTAAATTCTGCTTTTGAATTAAATCACCAAAAAACCGTTTACAAGTATCATCAGTAGCAATACCAGTGGGAACAATTACCCCAACCCTACCATTACTATTAATTAACCTTCTCATAGTTTCTGCAAACACAGCATAAGTATTAATATCACCCACAGCAGTTAACGGAAATCTCCCCGACTCTCGAATAAACCTACTTTGTGCTTCCGCATCATGTTTAGCATCCTCAAAAGCTTGCGCCAATGCTGGATTTTTCTTAGGTAATTCCTTAATCAACTTTTCCCGTGCTGCTTTATTTTGTGCATTAGCAATTTCTAAACTGCGAGAGGCGAAAAACTCCTTTTCTTGTAACTTAATTCTCTCCCAAGGAGGATTACCCAAAACACAACTAAAACCGCCATCTTCAAACACTTCTGGAAACTCTAAAGGCCAGTGAAAGAAATTATATTTACTAGCTAAATTATTCGCAGCATCAATTAACCCTTGTAATTCATAATTCGTAATTCGTAATTCGTAATTAGATTGAGAATTGAGGATTTTTTGGACAGTTTCGCGTTTTAATCTGTCTAGGGTTGCTGTAGTTGGTAAAAGTTGTAAATTATGTTCAGTTAGATACATGAAAAAAGCCGCAGTCCATAAATTACAAGCTGCTTTTTTCAACCACCAATGATCATCTAAAAGATTATCCTGATATTTTTTCTCTTTTTCTTTAACTTCCTCAGGTGTATTTTCAGAAAAGTTCGCTAATTCTTGCCATAATTTAGCAAAGATGTAATTATGATCAGCAGAAGTTTCAAAAATAGATAATTGTCCTTGACTGTCTTTTTCTTTTTTATTCCGCTTTTTCAAATTTGTAGATAATTTCTTATCATCTCCTGTGACAGGTGTAAAAGCATTATCTGGAATGCCATCATTTAAACAATCTAAATCTAATACCCCCACCAAAGAATTACCGCATTTAATTCTATGGTCTAAAAAATTCAATGGTTTATCAGTAGAAAACCCTTCTATCCATAAAGCCACCTTACACAAATCTACCGCCAAAGGGTTTAAATCTACGCCATAAATACAATTTTGAATTACATCTCTAATGGCAATTCTTAAATATTCTGGTGCTGGTTCTGCTTCCCCAGTTCTAATTTTCGCTAATTCCTTACCTATGCGTCGTGCTGCTGCTAATAAAAAATGTCCAGAACCACAAGCGGGATCTATGACTTTAATACTTAATAGAGATAATTCGTAATGCTCCCTTCGGGAGAGCTTCGCTAACGTAATTCGTAATTCGTAATTCGTAATTCGTAATGCTCCCTTCGGGAGAGCTTCGCTAACGTAATTCGTAATTTCAGACTCCGTATTATTACCCGACTCTCGACTCCCGACTCCCAACTCCCTATTATTCGACTCCCGTAATTTTTCTTCTATTACTGGTTCTAATGCGGTTTTTATTAACTGTTGGACAAGTTGGGGAGGTGTGTAATAAGAACCTGTGGTTTTTCTATCAGTTCCAAAAATTAAGTTAAATTCATAAATTCCTTGGCTGTTATTAACTTGTGGGTGAAAATCTAATAAACTTTCATACACACTACCCAACTCTTCCACATCTAAAGCAGCATAATTTACCCGTCGTAATTGTCCCTTATCTTCATACAAAGATAAACAACGAATGGCAGTTAATAAATCATAATTATCAATACCACAATCATCTAAATCTGTCAATGTTTGTGAACCAAACAAACCACCATTTAAAGGCGATAAACCTAAAATTCTACCGCGCCAATCTTCATCAAATAATTTAAAAGTGACTCGTAAACCTTGCCAAATATCTTGAAAACCTTCCCGACGATAGCGGGGATGTTCCGCTAATTCTCTTAATCTTTCAATGCTGTAATATTTAAGATAGATTCTCGCTTTTTCTGCGTCTTCTCCTACCAATAATAAATTACGGGATTCTGCCACCATTAAGAATAAGAGACGATAAATTAATCTTAATAATTGACGATAATAAATTAATTCATAATTCGTAATATTTCCTTCGGAAACCCTACGCGAACGTAATTCGTAATTATTAGATAGTTTTTGGCGGAGATTTTCACTATCACGATGTTGTAAAAAACCATTACCTAGATGCACCAAGGCTTTTTCTACCCCATCCCGCAGTCTGTCGCGTACCCTTCCCCCTTGCTGTAAACTCTCTTGATGGTAATATTCTAACCAGCATTTATCCGCATCATCCGCAGTTTCCGGTAAACGGGAACGGTGGAAAAGCCGATAAAATAAACTAAATTCGGCAAAGTTCTCACCATTAAGAATCTGCTCTAGGTCAAATTCGATATAAGTAAGACGAGTCATCAAAGAAGAATCGCGTAATAACCGCCAACGTAAACCATTAGTGGTGATAGCCCAAAGATGCTCAGTCTTGTTGAGATATTCCTGTACTAAAGCGTGTGCTGATAATCGAGGTGTACCACTAGGAGGACGTTTATCAATATCCAGACGACAACCAATAATGTGGATCGGGGGATAATTCGTAATTCGTAATGCTCCCTTCGGGAGAGCTTCGCTAACGTAATTCGTAATTCGTAATTCGTAATTGAAGAGTCGGATGGTAATACTGCACGATGGGAGATAGCATAGGTTTGTTCTTCCACTACCTCAGCTTTCGGGGTATATACGGGGATATAACCAAGACTACGTAACAAAGGAACAGCCCACATTTCACGGGTAACGCTAGTAGCAGTATCTTCAGCGTTTAACCTTTCTAATTGACGTTGAAATGCGACCCAATAAGACTTAACATCACCCCAAGCGATCGCAATTTCATCTTCAAGCTTATCAGTTTTAGATAACCCAAAATCTGATGGTGTTTGTCCTTTGATATTACCTGTTAATAGTTCAGTGGTAATATCAGGTGTTAATAGGTTGCCTTCAAATTGAATACCAATCATAGTTTTAATTCGTAATTCGTAATTCGTAATTCGTAATTCGTAATTCGTAATTCGTAATTCGTAATTCGTAATTCGTAATTCGTAATTATTTTTCTTTGAGTTTTTTGGTAGAAGCGACCAAGATTTTCCCAATTTCGTTAGCTTCTTGGAGAAGAGAAGTAAATTTTGGTTTACTCACCAACTCTGATTCTATTAATATTTCTAACCAATATTGAGTTTCTCTAGCTTCTTTAAGAGCTATTTCTAATTTATGAATAAAGTCTTTATCAGATTGAGCAGATTGAGATTCTCTAACATTTGCACCAATGGAAGTACCAGAACGAAGTAATTGTTTAGATATTGTCCGATAAACTCCTGATTTTTCATCAAGAAAGTAACAAGCCTTAATAATTCTAATAGCAAATTGTTTTGTTCTATCTGTAATCGTGATATGATTGTTGGTTTTGATATTTACATTTGCATTTGTGTTTGTCACCTTTAACATCCTCCCTTGCTTCTTCTTTCTTAAATTACGAATTACGAATTACGAATTACGAATTACCAATTACGAATTACGAATTACAAATTACCAATTCAGTTTTCATGACAATTTTGGTAACGGGTAATTAATAATTCTGTACATCCTAATTCCGACAAAAATTATAAACTATTTTTACGTTTCCCTGGTTGTAAAATGTACACACCTAATAAATCCATCGGTAATTGTGGTGTAACCTTAACATCCACCTCTTTAGTAATTTTCCTCACTCGTTGATGCGATTCATATAAAGAAAACGATCGCTCTTTGGCAAACACTTCTAAATCTGCTTTTAACTCATCAAAAGAATTTAAAAAATCCTCAATTTCCTGTTTAGGATTAACAGCATTCCCCACAGGGTTAGCTTGTTCCAAAAAAGCTTTTGCTTCCAGTGGTGCTAACCAAACCGGGTTAGATGGTGGACCCGTAAACCCAACTACTACACATTCTTCTCCTAATAGTTCATAATTTCGCTTCTCAGAATTTCCACTTTCACTTAACTTACGATTACTAACTTTCTGTTTTAATAAATGTCGCAATCTAAATAACAATAAGGTAGTCCGTTTACTCACAGTATTCGTAATTGTAAAACCACATCTAGCAACTAAATCATTCTGATTATTCAGTAAAGCTACCTCTAAAATGTGCCGTGCTAAACCTTCAACCAAAAGATGATTTCGCCCTACATATTCCACCCCCTCCGGTGCAGGAGTAGTGAAAGTAATTAGACGTTTTTCATTACCTAAAACGGGTTGTAAAAAACTGGGAATTGACGGTAATAACCATGCTCGCTTTTTTTCAATCAAACCACAATTTAACTTTTCACAAGCATTTTTAACAAACCTTTCTACATCTTTTTCATTACCTAAAATTTCATCAGATTCTAATAACTCCTGTTCAACTTCTGTAGGTTTAATTGCCTTTTGGGCAAAACGAGTCCGACTGATCTTCTCCCTTTCTACGGCCTTATCCCATTGTTTATGCACCTGTTCAACAGCAGATCCATCATCTAACAAATCCAATAAAGATAACTGTTGTGCATCCGTACTTTTATCAAATAAAGACTTAAACACCGCTTCCGAAACAGTGATACTATCCACTGGCACTGGAACAGTAATTCCCAGAGTTTTATGTATTTGTACTGCTTTGCGAATTAAAACCTCTAAAACCGCCCCATCTACAGGATTATCTTGACCATAAAGTAAACAACTTTTCACCTTTTCTGCTATTTGTCCATAACGGTCAATTCTCCCTTCTCTTTGTTCTAAACGGTTGGGATTCCAAGGTAAATCATAATGAATAACCGCACTAAAATGAGATTGTAAATTTATCCCTTCACTCAAACAATCAGTTGCCACTAATATCCTTTGAGGATAGGATTTTAACTCGTTTAATTTTACTTCTCTCTCATCTTCTGACTGTTCCCCATGAATGGCAATTACCCGAATTTGAGAACCTTTCTTTTCTAACTTCTGCTTTAAATTTTCAGCCACATAATTAGCTGTATCAACATAACGACACCAGATAATTGGATGATGATTATTTGCTAAAAGATTCTGCACATAAATAGCACAAGCTTGTAATTTTTGGTCTTTATTACCCTGTAATTTTTCCGCAGCTTGAATAAAACCCCGCAGTTTGCGTTTATCAATATCTTTATAACTCCGCTGTCCCTGTTCTACGACTACAGTGGGTGCAGCATCTACCGCTTGTTCCAAGTCCGTAGGATCATAAACATAAGAACTGAATAATTCGTAATTATTATTTTCCGACTCCCACATTTCCCCCAACTCCCGACTCCCAACTCCCAACTCCCGATTTAAACTACGATTTAAAGTAGAGATCGCAGCAGCAGGGGAAGACATCACACACCGAATTAAAGCCAAAGCTGACCAATAACGCCCCTGACGTTGGCCATAAGTCATATCTACCGTAGTAGTTCTTACTAACCCCCGTGCAAAATTATAAACTTCCTCAAATAGTTCTTTATATTCCTTAGATAATTTATAGGGTTCTTCATCAGATTGACGTTCTGGAAAAGGTGTTTGATTACCCAACCACAATTTTACATCTGCACGTCGTCGTTGGATAAAATGACCAGCTAAATTATCTCGTTCTGTTTCTGTGAGTTTATCCAAAGTCAAATCAGCAAACTCTGCTTTTAATAAACCCAATAAAGATAAAAAAGATTCCTCAATTCCACTATGGGGAGTAGCAGTGAGTAATAATAAATGACGGGATCTTTTTTCAGCTATTTCGGTAATTAATTGATGTCGTTGTTGTTGGGATGTAGTCTTATTACTAGCACGGGTACAAGTATGAGCTTCATCTACAATCACAAAATCTGGGCAATGTTCAATAAAACTGGCTTTTCGCCGTTCTGATTTGGCATAGTCTAAACTAACAATTATATGACGATAATAACTAAAAATATGAGAACCATTAGGTATTGCCCTTTCTAATTTAGAAGCTGTACCAGAACGAACTACCACAGCATCAATATGGAATTTTTCTCTTAATTCTTGTTGCCATTGATCACATAAATGGGGAGGACACAATACAGCAATTCTGGCAATTTCTCCCCTGTCTAATAATTCTCTGACAATTAAACCAGCTTCAATAGTTTTACCAATGCCCACATCATCAGCAATTAATAATCTGACTGTTTCTAACCTTAAAGCCATTAACAATGGTACTAATTGATAGGGACGAGGACGCAAGGACAACCTACCCAAACAGCGAAAAGGACCCGCCCCACTCCGTAATAAATGCCTTGCAGCATCCATCAATAATAAAGCTGCACTGTGGTCTTTTATACTGTCAGCAGTAGGTTTAGGAAAGGTAGCTGGTTCTAGGGTTTCTAGGTTTAAGTGCCGAAAAATACCAATAATTTCCTCTTCGTTGCCACTCAGGGGACAAAGGCGGATTAAGTCTGGGTTTTCATCTGGTAATACTACCCATTGCCGACTACGACAGCTGACAATGAAACCAGGGCTATAATTTAATGTATCTGTCATTGTTTTCCCGTGTTACCAATGTTAACAGTATTGACGCTACCATCGCTAAAAGCGAGGGATTCCCTGTTCATCCAGTTACCTTATCTAGGAGACCTTTGAGGGTATTAGGGGGAATGTAAATGGTCATAGGTTTAAATTTGCACAGACTTACCCTACCACTCGACTCTTAGCTGCAGCTACTTGGTTGGGTGAGTCTGAATTGGCACGAACTGAGATCATATAGACCGTCAAAGCTCAGAACCTTATTGTTCAGTTTGTGTCTCATTTAGATGTGATCGGCATTGACTATTCTGTATCAACATAACATGGTATCAGGTTTTTTAAAAAAGTCAAGGGCTAGAGTTTAGGTTGGATTGAGAAAACCCAACAAGGAATTCCCTCTAGTTTGGCAGATATTAAACAAGAAAGGTAATTCCAACACGGACCAATGATTAGAACTTAGTACAGACAAAACAAATCCTAAAATTGAAAGACTTGAAACCCAAACTCTCCCAACAGTTCCTCAGTATTAATCTCAAGAAGGCGATCTCCCCTAAGGAGTGCTTCGCAATCGTCCTAAAATTCCTGTCACTTTTTTATCTATACACAACTTAACTATATCATATCCCATCCTGGGTACTTTGACTGGAGTTTATACTAACAAAAGGAGCGATCGCATTTTTTATCATAATTCCTATAATAGTGTATATACAAAAATAATCAAATCAAAGTCTATTCAATATTCTACCTAATACAAACAATCAGTAAAAAGCTAACTTGAGCGTTAGGACTAGTAACTTAATACCCGGAAACCCCTACCACATATAGGAAAATCCCTAATTGGCAAAATTATGAAAAATTTTGTAGAAACCCCTTTACAAAACTAAACATCTGTCTTAATATAAGTTCATAAGGTAGAAACACCTACCTGAACATACATAAACCTCCGGTTAAACCGCATTTATAAAACCATGACCACTGCCATTCAACAGCGCCAAACCGCTAACGTATGGGATCGCTTTTGTGAATTCATCACCAGCACCAACAACCGCCTTTACATTGGCTGGTTCGGCGTGTTAATGATCCCCACCCTTCTCGCAGCTACCACTTGCTTCATCATTGCTTTTATTGCTGCTCCTCCCGTGGACATCGACGGTATTCGCGAACCCGTAGCTGGTTCCTTGATGTACGGTAACAACATCATCTCCGGTGCTGTGGTTCCCTCCTCCAACGCTATTGGTTTGCACTTCTACCCCATTTGGGAAGCTGCATCCTTAGATGAATGGTTATACAACGGTGGTCCTTACCAACTAGTAATTTTCCACTTCTTGATTGGTGTAGCTTGCTACCTAGGTCGTGAATGGGAATTATCCTTCCGTCTAGGCATGCGCCCTTGGATTTGCGTAGCTTTCTCCGCTCCTTTGGCAGCTGCTACCGCAGTATTTTTAATCTACCCCATCGGACAAGGTTCATTCTCTGATGGTATGCCTTTAGGTATCTCTGGAACCTTCAACTTCATGATTGTGTTCCAAGCAGAGCATAACATCCTCATGCACCCCTTCCACATGTTAGGAGTAGCAGGTGTATTCGGTGGTAGCTTGTTCAGCGCTATGCACGGTTCCTTGGTAACATCTTCCCTAGTAAGAGAAACAACTGAAACCGAGTCTCAGAACTATGGTTACAAGTTCGGACAAGAGGAAGAAACCTACAACATTGTAGCAGCACACGGTTACTTCGGTCGCTTGATATTCCAATATGCTTCATTCAACAACAGCCGTTCACTACACTTCTTCTTGGCAGCATGGCCAGTAGTAGGAATCTGGTTTACAGCACTGGGTGTAAGCACCATGGCATTCAACCTGAATGGATTTAACTTCAACCAATCCATCATTGATTCTCAAGGTCGTGTAATCGGTACATGGGCTGACGTAATCAACCGCGCTAACCTAGGTATGGAAGTAATGCACGAGCGTAATGCGCACAACTTCCCCTTAGACCTAGCTGCTGGTGAAGTAGCACCTGTAGCATTAACCGCTCCCGCAATCAACGGTTAATAACCAATACTGGTAAATGAAAAGCTCCTCACCTAGTGGGGGGCTTTTTTTATGGCATATTATTTGAGTAATGCCATGAGTTGAGGGTGTTGGGTTTCGTATTAAACTCAACCTACGTTAATCTTATATTTAATTCCACTGACCCACTTAGAATAAAATCGGTAAGGTTATTTTTTAAAAACTCCTTCTCACCATGCCTAAACACTTTAACACTGCTGGTCCTTGCCAATCTGACATCCACTATATGCTCTCCCCCACGGTTCGACTACCGGACTTGAAAGCACTAATTGATGGTCGCAATTACTTTATCATTCATGCACCGCGACAAGTAGGCAAAACCACCGCTATGATAGCCCTAGCTCAAGAATTGACTGATAGTGGGGAATACACCGCCATCATGCTTTCTTTAGAAGTAGGGGCACCCTTCTCTCAGGATCCGGGTATGGCTGAACGTGCAATTTTGGATGAATGGCAAGAATCCGCTTGTGTTTACCTACCAACTAATCTTCACCCACCCCGTTGGCCACCATCTCAACCCGGGCGGCAAATTGGAGCCGCATTAGCCAGCTGGGCTAAGGTTGCTACTCGTCCCCTAGTGGTTTTCCTGGATGAAATTGATGCTTTAGCAGATGAAACATTGATTTCTGTTCTCAGACAATTACGCTCAGGTTACAATCGTCGTCCCCGGGCGTTTCCCCATTCGGTGGGGTTGATTGGTATGCGGGATGTGCGGGACTATAAGGTTAAATCCGGTGGAAGTGAAAGACTCAATACCTCCAGTCCTTTCAATATCAAGGCTGAGTCTTTAACCCTCAGTAATTTTACTTTATCAGAAGTAGAAGAACTTTACTTACAACATACGCAGGCTACGGGACAGGTGTTTACCATAGAAGCAATTCAACAGTCATTTTATTTAACCGATGGACAACCGTGGTTAGTAAACGCCCTAGCTCGTCAAGCTACCCAGGTTTTGGTGAAAGATATCACCCAACCCATTACCGCTGAAGTGATTAACCGAGCCAAGGAGATTCTCATTCAGCGCCAGGATACCCATTTAGATAGTTTGGCAGAGCGATTACGGGAAGATAGGGTCAAAACCATTATTCAACCTATGTTATCTGGATCCGACTTACCGGATACCCCGGAGGATGATCGCCGTTTTTTACTAGATTTAGGCTTGGTAAAGCGTAGCCCTTTGGGCGGACTAACCATTGCCAATCCCATTTACCAGGAAGTGATTCCTCGTGTTTTGTCCCAGGGTAGTCAGGATAGCTTACCCCAAATTCAACCCACTTGGTTAAATACTGACAATACTCTAAATCCTAACAAACTATTAAATGCTTTCCTAGAGTTTTGGCGACAACATGGGGAACCACTACTCAAAAGTGCGCCCTATCATGAGATTGCTCCCCATTTAGTTTTAATGGCATTTTTACATCGGGTAGTGAATAGTGGTGGTACGTTAGAACGAGAATATGCCATTGGTTCTGGAAGGATGGATATTTGTTTACGCTATGGCAAAGTGGTGATGGGCATAGAGTTAAAGGTGCGGAAAGAAAAGTTAGATCCGCTAACCCAGGGTTTGATCCAATTGGATAAATATCTGAATGGTTTAGGATTGGATACAGGTTGGTTAGTGATTTTCGATCGCCGTCCCGGATTACCACCCATGGGAGAGAGAATTAGTACGGAGGAAGCTATTAGTCCGGGGGGACGCACTATTACCGTCATTCGCAGTTAGTCGCGAAGCACTGGGTATGCGAGATCGCCATTGTTGTTTAAATCATTAATGTTGGGTTTCCTAGCGTCAACCCAACCTACAAACTTAAAAACTCGTCTATATACATATAAAATACCTCCAGGAGGCGAAAACCCCCACCATTTATGGCAAAATCCCTAATTGGCAAAATTATTAAAAATTTTGTAAAAACCCCTTTACAAAACTAAACATCTGTCTTAATATAAGTTCATAAGGTAGAAACACCTACCGGAACATACATAAATCTCTCGTAAAACCGCAATTATAAAACCATGACCACTGCCATTCAACAGCGCCAAAGCGCTAACGTATGGGATCGCTTCTGTGAATTTATCACCAGCACCAACAACCGCCTTTATATTGGTTGGTTCGGCGTGTTAATGATCCCCACCCTTCTCGCAGCTACCACTTGCTTCATCATTGCTTTTATTGCTGCTCCTCCCGTGGACATCGACGGTATTCGCGAACCCGTAGCTGGTTCCTTGATGTACGGTAACAACATCATCTCCGGTGCTGTGGTTCCCTCCTCCAACGCTATTGGTTTGCACTTCTACCCCATTTGGGAAGCTGCATCCTTAGACGAATGGTTATACAACGGTGGTCCTTACCAACTAGTAATTTTCCACTTCTTGATTGGTGTAGCTTGCTACCTAGGTCGTGAATGGGAATTGTCCTTCCGTTTAGGCATGCGCCCTTGGATTTGCGTAGCATTCTCTGCTCCTTTGGCAGCAGCTACCGCAGTATTCTTAATCTACCCCATCGGACAAGGTTCATTCTCTGATGGTATGCCTTTAGGTATCTCTGGAACCTTCAACTTCATGATTGTGTTCCAAGCAGAGCATAACATTCTCATGCACCCCTTCCACATGCTAGGAGTAGCAGGTGTATTCGGTGGTAGCTTGTTCAGCGCTATGCACGGTTCCTTGGTAACATCCTCCTTAGTAAGAGAAACAACTGAAACCGAATCTCAGAACTACGGTTACAAGTTTGGACAAGAGGAAGAAACCTACAACATCGTAGCAGCACACGGTTACTTCGGTCGCTTAATATTCCAATATGCTTCATTCAACAACAGCCGTTCACTACACTTCTTCTTGGCAGCATGGCCAGTAGTAGGAATCTGGTTTACAGCACTGGGTGTAAGCACCATGGCATTCAACCTGAATGGATTTAACTTCAACCAATCCATCATTGATTCTCAAGGTCGTGTAATCGGTACATGGGCTGACGTAATCAACCGCGCTAACCTAGGTATGGAAGTAATGCACGAGCGCAATGCGCACAACTTCCCCTTAGACCTAGCTGCTGGTGAAGTAGCTCCTGTAGCATTAACCGCCCCCGCAATCAACGGTTAATAACCAATACTGGTAAATGAAAAGCTCCTCACCTGGTGAGGGGCTTTTTTTATGGGTAAGATCAGGAGAACTTGTCAACGAAGAAGTTGAGGGTGCGGAATGAGGAATCGGGTCAGGTTAGGTTAATTTTTGTCAACTTTATTTCTTCAGATAAATATTTTTGATTACAATAATACCGTTCATTGAGGAAAAATACTGAGGGAAATAATGACTCAAATTACAGAAAAACTCAAAAAGTTTACGATTTTGCATTCCAATGATATGCACGGCGACTTTTTAGCGGAGGCTAAAAGCGGAGAAGGTAATTTGGTTGGTGGGTTGTCATTACTTTCTGGTTATATTAATAAAGTGCGTCAAGATGATGATACTAATAGCATTGTGGAGAGGTTGCTAGCAGTTAACAGTTTTTAAAAACCTTAATCAATGGAATCCAATATCTTTACATCCCTGATCTTACCTATCGCCTTAGGCACAATGATGCTTGGTATGGGGTTGTCCCTTGTGCCAGAGGACTTTCAGCGAGTGGGTAAATACCCAAAGGCCGTGGCAATTGGGTTAATCAGTCAGTTGTTCATACTGCCCCTCATTGGATTGGCGATCGCAAAGCTTGTACCCATGCAACCTGCGATCGCTACAGGTTTGATGATTTTGGCCTTATGTCCGGGGGGAGTTTCCTCAAATTTGGTGACATTTTTGGCAATGGGTGATGTAGCTTTAAGCGTCACACTGACAGCTTTAAGTAGTTTAATTACCGTATTTACCATTCCCATTTTTGCAAATTTGGCCAGTCAACATTTTTTTGGGCAAGGTGCAGTGGTGGAGTTGCCAATACAGAAAATCAAGTACGCGTGTTAAGCGATCGCATTTATTGGATTGTGTAATTTGAGAGTGCGATCACCGTAGCTATACTGGTCTAAGTTTAATTTGCCGTATAGTTTTAGATGGAGCATCCGTGGGTTTGGCGTTCAACCTAAACCTAATCATAGAATTCGTAACTACCACCTGACAATTTGCAAATATTGATATCATATTTTTTCACAACATCACCATCAGCAAATTTGGCTTGAAAGTCATAGATACAAGTTGTGCGCTCATCATTGATATTAATTTCTATTGCCTTTCCAGATTGCAAAACATCATCACCCAAGATATCGTTTTCCCAATTTTTCACCCCACTAGGAGAAGCATAAAATTCTGTCATGTTTACACGTGTTTTATTTTGCAACGAAAAAGTAATGTCCCCAGTATTTTCTGATACCTGAGAAATTTTTTCAGCTAAAACTTTTGATGTGTCACTTAGTACGCTAGGAATAACCAAACCTGCTACAGTCAAAGCTGTGAAAAGCGCTCTTAGTTTCATAGTTTTTATAACCTCTTTGGCTTAAAATAATAATTCTTAACCATATCTTACTTTAAGGTTAAAATAATATTTCGTAATCATATCTTAATACATGGCTGCTGTAGTGAGTTTTTAGGTACATTGAGCAAGAAGTGCTATATTGTATTAATAAACTTAGTACAAGATTTGCACCTTCCTGTTAGGACATGTGGAGTGTAACATGTGGATGGTTTAATCCCATAATCTTCTGCTAGCTTTGCCATTTAATGTTTCATGGGCATTCTGCAATAAATGGGGAATATCTAAATTCTCGGGACATTTGGGTAAGCAATCACCACAGTCTGTACATCGGTTTCCCTTCATACCAGGAAACCAATGACCAGCATTTTCTAGCATTCCATAACGATATTTGCCATAATCAATCATATTGTAGGCAACTGTTAGATTTCGTAACCTTAAAATCTCGGGGATGTTGATATTTTCCGGACAGGGTAAACAATCATAACACTGACTGCATTTATCAGTTCCCAAAATTTGAGTCTGGTAATTTTCTAAGTTTTTAAAAACTTTGACTTCTGCTGGTGTTAAATTACTAATATTATCAGAAACTGCTAAGGGTACAGTTAATTCCTCTGGATTTGCAGCACCTACACTTAGGGTGGTAATTCGCGAATCACTCAACAAAAACCGATAATTCAATTCCAGAGGGGTGAAGGGTTGACACAGTTCCTTTAATTTATCCGATGGTGTATACAGTCTCCCACCCTTATCTGCAGGAGAAATAATAAATACACCCATATCTTTTTCTTTTGCTGCTGCAACTGCTAAATTATTGCGCTGGAAAAAATAATAATAATGCAAATTCACAAACTCAAAATAATCTGTATTAATGGCATCCAAAATAATCTTTAAACTACCATGGGTAGAAAAACCAACATGTTTAATTCTACCATCGTCTATTGCTCTTTGTATAGCTTTCATACAGCCATTATTAGACTTTACCCATTGCCAATGCTGCTCTGTATTCAAGCCATGAATACCCAAAGCATCTAAATAATCAACATTTAGTTTCTGTAAAGACTCATCAATATGTCGCTCCATAGTGCTGTTATCTGCACAAGGAGGGATTTTAGTCGTAATATAAAATTGACCTCGGGGTACTGATAAACCTGTTTTAATAGCCGTACCTAAATACTCCTCACTTTTACCGTAACCCCTAGCAGTCTCTAAATGATTTATTCCCCATTCTAAAGCCTTTTCTATAGTGTGATGGAAAATTTCCACATCAGTTATACACCGCATTGTCCCCAGGGAAAACACGGATAATTCTAAATTAGTTTTACCAAAACGACGGTATTTCATGACCTAAATTTAGAGAGTAGTTCCACTATAGAAATGGCTGTAGAAGAAGCATGATCAAAAATGGTCAGTGAGCACCTTAACCATCACTGTTGCCAAATCGTTTAATTAAATCCTCCGGACGAAGATTGGAAACAAATTCCCGAAACGCTTGTTGTTCAGCTTCATCAGCATCACGGTTTACAGGAATAGAAGCATCCGCCACCACTTCTTCCATCACCCAAATAGGCGAATTGGTACGTAAAGCAATGGCGATCGCATCACTAGGACGAGAATCAATCTCCTTTTTCACATCACCTTGCTGAACAATTAAAGCTGCATAGAAAGTATCCTTTTGTAAAGAATGAATAATGACCTTTTCTAGGGTCATATCCCACACTTCCAAAATATTGACCATGAGGTCATGAGTTAAAGGTCTGGGTGGTTTTTGATGCTCCATAGCACCCATGATAGCTCTAGCTTGCTCTTGACCAATGTAGATTGGTAAAGCTCGACGATCTGAACTATCTTTCAGGAGTACGATCGGGCTGCGGGTTATGGCATCTAATGCTATACCAGCGACTCTCATTTCAATCATTGGCTAACCCTCTAAAATCCTTGTCTAGCGTGAGTGCTACGTGGTAGAAATTGCCCTTGAGCCAGTTATGTGAGACAGAAGCAAACATAAGGTTTTTCTTCTCTATAATGACTTGTATTAGACTGCTGGATAAAACCCAGACCATCTGGACTTTATCTAGACTTTATTGTTCCTAATGACCTAGGCCAAATTATGCTCCTCCACAATTATTATCTTAATCAAGTATGCCTTGAGATTGATGGGAATGTGTGAATTTTAATCGGTTGGGAAAATTTTATCAATTGTCTGGAAGTGTGTGGAAGATTGGAGAAGTTTTGAAGATTTTTATGGGCAATTATTGCTTTTTTTTCCTCAAAGCCGCAGATTGTGACACAATTAGAGTTAATTTGGCAGGTTAATTATGTTTACAGGCTTGATTCAAGGATTAGGTAGGATTAAACCTTTATCAGGAAATTTATGGCAGATTACACTTATTCATCCGTTAACAAGTCCTACAAGTACAATTATCAAAGATTTAAGTTATGGTGATAGTGTATCCGTAGATGGTGTATGTCTAACAGTAGAAGAACTTCTCCAAGAAGGCTTTATCGCTACTGCTTCACCAGAAACCCTACAGCGAACAACTTTAGGCACGAAGGAGGTTCAGAGTAGATATGTGAATTTAGAAACCTCCCTGCGCGTGGGGGGTAAAGTAGGGGGTCACTTTGTTATGGGTCATGTGGATGGAATTGGTGAGTTAGTTTCCTCAGCACAAACGGCCAGCTCTTGGGAAATGACCTTTATTGCACCACCTGACATAGCTCGCTATATTGTTCCCAAAGGTAGCATCGCCATTAATGGCATTAGTCTCACGGTGGCCAGATATCAACCTGAACACTACCAGTTCACTGTGGCCGTAATTCCAGTCACAT
This sequence comes from Cylindrospermopsis curvispora GIHE-G1, assembly GCF_014489415.1. Taxonomy (NCBI): domain Bacteria; kingdom Bacillati; phylum Cyanobacteriota; class Cyanophyceae; order Nostocales; family Aphanizomenonaceae; genus Raphidiopsis; species Raphidiopsis curvispora. The sequence continues at coordinate 1,695,707 of NZ_CP060822.1, read as the reverse complement.
ACTCAGAAACTAATCTTAACTGTTTAGTCCCTGGCAGTTGGGTGAATCTGGAAGCAGATATTCTCGGTAAATACGTAGAAAAATTCCTTTCTATGTCATACCAAGAACATCAAGCTCCAGAGGAAATCACACCAGCGTTTTTAATGGAAAATGGTTACGTCTAGGCTTATGCCATTATGGAAACAGCTTTATCGTAGTTGTTTGCTTTGGGATTTGTAGTTGTAGGCAACTCTACTATAAAGACTATTCATTCCGGCCTGTAACTGCATGCTAGGATCCACAGCAACCCAGCCATTGGCAGTCAGGTGACGAACCTCAAAATGAAGGTGGGGACCTGTGGAGTTGCCCGTGCTACCCACACGACCGATGATCATTCCTGGCTCTACCCATTGTCCAGGACGGACTAAAATTTCTGACATGTGACCGTAAAGGGTTTGTTGTCTGTGGTTATGATTAATGGTTACTGCTAAACCATAACCACCCATCCAATCAGCCATTTCTACTTGTCCCTTCTCTGCTGCTAAAATTGGTGTTCCTGTGGGTGCGGCAATGTCCATCCCAGCATGGAAACGGCGATCGCCTGTGATAGGATGTGTTCTCCAACCAAATAGGGAGGTAATAGGCGCTGCAAAGGATAAGGGAAATGTAACACCGGAAATACTACCGGAATTAGTACTATCAGCAAAGGAAGTAATATAAGGGACTTGTGGTAAAACCGATGCCAGGTCAAAATCATAGGCAACCTTACTGGGACGGGGTGCCACCTTTCCTTCTATCATTGGTGGTGGTAGAGTGCCAAAACTGGGAGTAATTGGAGTCACCGTTGTGCCAGAGGAAAATTCTCTGGGGTCAGGTATGCGAGGTCGATTATAGCTAGTCTTTGTGGAAATTCTTCCCATATAACCCTGTTTCCCCCCGCTGGTATGACGACTACTGGAATTGGATCCTAGACTATGCCAATTTTGGGAATTATTCACAGTAGCAGCTAAGGAATTGACAACTTCCTCAGACTTCTGACTTTGGGGTCTGGGACTGCTATTATTAGTGCTCAGTGCATTTTCACCGGGTACTGTTTTAAGTGGGCTTTTACCTAAGTTCACAGGTGCACTTTTCTTTAGCCAAGTAGGTGCTGACTTTCGGGTAGAGTTCGCTACTGATGAATTAGTGGGATTTTTGCCACCACAAGTGCCAACAGATTTCCCTGACTGAGAGATTACCGCTTTACAATCTTGAGTTCTTCCCGTAATTTCCACGGAACTAGGTGCATCATATTTAACAGTACTATTTCCGTTATATTCCGTGGGATCAATTTGAGTGCTATTATAGTCCTTACCTGTATTCCCGTTGTCACTATTATTGGGTTGACTAGTCACTGGAATTACTAGTGTGGATGTTTCTGGGATAGGTTGAGTACTAGGTAATGTTTCAGGTTGGGACTTTAGGGCGGGAAGTACGGGAACTTTCAGGATTACTGAAGTTGGAGAACTTTCTGACCTAGATTCAGAATTCCCCTCTGTTGGAACACTTTCAAGATTTGAGTTAACTTCTGAACTCTTCCCCTGGGTTTGCACACCAGTTTTCAATTCCGTCACCTTTGATTCCACGGGTAGGGATCCCTGATCATTTTGCCCCTTATCTCCCAATGTGGTTGGTTGAGAAACTTCCACTGTAGAGACAATATTATCTACTGGCGATTCGGTTTGGGCAAATACAAAACCCCCACTTAGTAGGCTAATACTGCTCAACCAGGATAAAGTTTGAGCTGGTACTGTAGAAGCAAAGCGTTTGGCTGTTAAGTCTTGATTATACTGTTTTTGCTTTTTAGTAGATCTATGGGAATAGGGCATTTTTTCCTTATTTGTGGGTAAGTTTAAAAATAGTATGGACAGATTAAAAACAACTAAACAGAGAATTGAGTGTAACCCAAACTGATTGTACCTGGTTCAAGAGAAATTTCTCCTTGGATGAGTTCCTCTCTATTACCGGATGTTTGTAGGCGCAAATGACCTTGGGGTGTAACCCCGACCACGGTAGCTAAAACACCAGTTTCAACTAAATTATTCTCATTTTCACCTGAAAATGGGATATTGACACATACTTGATCACCCAAATTGACAAGTAAATCCAGATAACGGGACACAACAATGCTTATTCCTTCGTCTTGTAAACAATCCAGACCGGACTGTATTCCCAGTAAAACCTGAGCAGCAAGCATTTCCAGTCCAGAAATTGGCCACAAATTCTCGTTTTGCCAAGAATGTAGGTTAATACCGGTTTCTGGCACGGGATTTTTCCAGTTGACACCTACGCCAATGACCACCTGGGTAATTTGTCCTCGTTGAACTTTAGTTTCTGTTAAAATGCCTCCCAGTTTACGACGATTTAATACTAAATCATTTGGCCACTTTATTCTTGCTTCCACGCCACAATTTTTTAACTGGGATGCAATTCCCCAAGCACTGGCTAAAGTTAGTTGATACCCATTGGCAACTTCCAGTTGTAAAGGTATGCCCAGGGAAATATATAATCCGCCTTGGGGAGATAACCATTGTCTTCCCCACTGTCCCTTTCCCGCAGTTTGCTGTTGGGCAATCACTACACATCCCCGTTTTTCCCCTTGACTCAACAATTGCCACGCCGTTTGATTTGTTGATGGTAAACTTTCAAAAACGTGCACAGAACTGAGTAAATGTGGCTGTTGTTGTTCTGATTCTAAGTGACGTTTCCAGTAGTGTTTCAAAAGTTGTTGATTAAATTCCACTTTAACTTTCCTAAATGGCAATTTTCTACCACTTGCCATAACGCTGACATTTCCGGTATAGCAGAAAGCTTTGCCAACAGCAAAGAGTTTTGCCACCGAATTTCTGATAAAATAAGAAAGTGTGGTTTGTTTTTAAAAAGTAGAACTATGATTTTGACACTAGGTTGGGTATCGCTAATGGTCGTCTTTACATGGTCCATTGCCATGGTCGTTTGGGGACGTAACGGACTGTAGGGTAACTGTGGAGAGTTCATTACTGAATATTTTAGCTGTAGTTGCCCTAATGTTACTAGTAGGGGTTACAGGCGGTGTAGTTTATTTAACCTTAGCTGATTGGCGCGATCGCCGTCGTCGAGAGGAAGAAAACCGAGAAATGAACCGCAGTACAGCCAAACGACGTTGATTACTAGATAGGCTTTCTTGGCTACAGCTACATCCGACAGGGTTGAAAACGGTTACAGTTTAAAGCTATAAGACCTTTACATGATAAAGGTCTTATAAATGTTGAAAAATGTGGGTATATGGGCAATAAATTGAGAGCTATTCAGTACCCGAGTATTTTCATAGCTGCATTGTGACCGGGTATTCCACTTACGCATCCTCCCCGTTTAGCGCCGGAACCGCATAAAAATATGTTATCGAAACCAATTTCTACACCCCACATTCCACGTTCTTCTTCACTTTCTACAAAAGGCCATGAGAGAGCTTGATGAAATACGTGACCTGTGGGAATACCCATTTTCCTTTCCACATCTACTGGAGTGGTAATATCAACACAAAAATCGCCATTTTCATCCCGGGCAATACAATCTTCTATCGGGTCTAATAAATATTGATTAACCGCTTTTAGATAAAGTGCCAACACTTTCTTTTTATTTGTTTCATTATCTGGAATAAATAACGTGTAAGGCATTTCTAAACCAAATAAAGTTAAGGTTTGATAGCCTTTTGCCTTCAGGAGTGGGGATAGAATAGAATTATCTGTTAGGCTATGACAATAAAACTCTCCAGGTGGTTGTTCTGGGATTACTCCTTGAATTGCCATGTTGTAGCTGTGGATAATGTTTTGATAGCCTTCATTGATATGAAAGGTTCCAGTAAATGCTTGCACAGAATCGTAATTTGCCCTCGGTCGAGGTAGTTTGCTTAGAACCATGTTAATTTTGACAAAAGAACCTACATCTTTAGGGTCGTTAACAACCTCATAGCCAGGCAATAATTGTGAGAGTTTTTTTGGTGCGATGTTGGCTAAAATATAGTTTCCCCTGACATAGCTTTCCTGATTATTGTATTGAAATTGAACGATTGCTTGCTCAGGATCTGGGTTGATTTTAATAACTTCAGCACAGTTTAAGATATCCACACCAAATTTTTGGCATTGGGTAACAAGTTGTTGTGTTAATTTTCCCATCCCTCCAACTGGGACACACCAATCTCCCGAACCGTTGGCAATGAGATGATAAAGAAATGTCCGATTTTGTTGCAATGAGGGATCGTGGGGATGGGCAAAGGTACCAATTACTCCATCAGTTAATACTAAACCTCTAACCAAATCACTGTCAAAGAACTCTTCGATTGCCACTCCTAAAGGTTGCTCGATAAATAATTTCCAAGCTAATTTTTCCTCTTCCGTCTGAAAGCGATTTTTAATTTCTTCTCTGGTCTGCATTGGTTCTAGCAAAGATGGCCAAATATGCTTGCCCAAATATTTTTGCAGTCGATGAAATTTGCAATAACTATCATATTCATTCAAATTTCCCGTCAGTTGCTCAAAGGAATTTTTCGTGATGCTCTGCGAACTATTACTAATCAACAAACCTTGATGTTTTCCATTTTTTTCAAAGGGACTAAAGGAAGCTGGATCTCTTTGTCTGAATTGAAAATCTAAGTTGAGATCAGAGACTATTTTTTGGGGTAACATTCCCACAAGATAAGCATAAACTGAAAGTTGAGCTTCAATACCAGGAAATAGTTGTTCTGAAACAGCTGTCCCCCCTACTTTATCTTGCTGTTCTAACACCAAAACAGAGCGACCTGCTTTGGCAATATAACAAGCGGCAATGAGTCCATTATGTCCGCCGCCAGCAACTACTACATCATAACTTTTTCGTATATTTAAAGATTGCACAGTGTTTCTACTCCTATATTTTCACCTGTGTTTCTCACTTAATGAGTCTAAATTAAGCATCAGAGATTTCGTTAGCCATGACCGCATGTTCGGAAATGGTTAATTGTCCAATATCGAATGATATTGCCAAATACAGACCGAACAAAATCACGGTAAATGCAACAAAATTGAGCCAAGACAATGTTTCTCCAAATATCCACCAGGAAAGGATCCCTGTCAAAATTGGATCTATTAAGAAAACTAGGGTAACGAAAGATGCAGATAACTGCTGGAGACTATAGATTTCTAAAAAGTTAACGACAACAGCATTAATTCCTAAAACCACAGGACCATACCACCCATGCCATGATAGGGGAAATAATTGCTCACCATTGATTAAGGCTATGGGTAGTGTCAGGATAATTCCTAGCCCATAACACCACAACATTGTAGTTACACTACTAACCTTAATTCTGACTCTTTCCACAGTCATTAAAAATCCGCAAAATGCGAGACTGGAAAATAAACTGACCAGATCTCCTTGGATTTGTCCCACCTCAAACTTGAGGTCATTTAACCCTAATATAATTATTCCCCCCCCAGCTATCAAACCACCTATGATGAAGTGCTTATTGAAGTATTTTTTGAAGAAAAACCATTCGACTATTCCGGTAAAAAATACGGATAAATTATGCAGTAATGCTGAGTTGGCCACACCAGTATGCACAAGCGACCAAGACCACAAAACTGTGGTGGTTGCTAGAAAAAAACCTGACAATAACAATAGAAATACCGTTTTATTACAAATGGAGCATAACTTTTGCTGACTCATCTGACTGAATAGATTTTGATTTTTCATCAGAAGTTGTCGTGGATTTTTCAAAATATTCCATAATAGCAAAATCATTGCTGCTATCCAATAGCGGTTGAATATGGTGGAAACTGGTCCTATTTCTTCCTGGCATGTCCGAATCAGTATTGGTGTAAAAGCAAAAGTCAAAACAGCTAATGATATACTACCTATTGGTAGCCAAGGTGATTTTTTTTGTTGTTCTTGCAATTGTATCATAAAACTAGTGAATAACTTCCACGCAATGATCAGATGTTAAATGTTGCAGATGCCAGTTTGTAATTTCTTCACCCGGTATTAAAACAGCAATTCCCGGCGGAACTTTGAGAATAGAGCAGCTACTAATCCTACCCAATGCTTGCTCAATTGGCAACTTTTCTTTTGGACTAAAGAAAGCATCCTTGGGTAAAATTTTGATCTGAGGATGACGACTGGAGTAATTAGGTGGTAAAACATTCCTAACTTCCTTCTTTTTAAGAATTGGTACGAGTTTGGCAAAGGACTCTTTAACGAGTTCAAAGTCTTTTGAAGTGTGACGAAAGGAGAAAATTAATAGTAATCCTTCTCCATTAGCAAACTCTCCATCTATACCCTCTTCATACAACAGTTTTGCCAACTCTTCTCCCGTGGCACGATCACTTTGTAAATAAATTTTAAAAGGATCCCTAACTTGAGGATCATAGGTTAAAACTCGACCATAATTATCAAGTTGATGCCGGACTTGATTGCACTCATAGATTACTTGTTTAAATAACGCCTGTCCAGATTCTGAATAACCATGATTAATCGCATCCTCAATACTTAACATTAACAAATTACTCCGGGTTGTGGTTTCAAATAATGCCAAACTCCCCATCATTTGTTCTACACTAAACCGGGAACATTTAGGTAAATGCAATAAAGCTGTTTGGACTAAACCTCCTACATATTTGTGTAGACTATGGGTAACTATATCCGCACCAAAAGTTATCGCCGATTGCCATTGTTTTCCCAGAAAGGGGAAATGACTTCCATGGGATTCATCTACCACTAAAGCAATATCATTTTGGCGACAATAATGAGCAATTTCAGCTAAGTCAATTGTTACCCCCTCATAGCTCGGGTTGGTTAACAATAAGGCCGATACGCCACTAACTTCTAAGAAAGCAATCACTTCGCTAGCTGTTGGCATAAGGGATTTAGACGCAATAAAATGGGGATCTAGCCCGGCTAAAACAATGCCACTAATAGTGGAAATATGGCTATTAATAGCAATTGCCACCCTTTTATTAAAAGTACCCAACAAGGCGCAGGCTGTTAATACTCCTTGAGTACCTCCTCCAGTTAGCCAGAAAGTATGCTTTGTCCCATACAACTCGGAAAAATATTTTTCTATGTTTTCCGTGCGAGATCTCGTTAGAAAAGTAACATCGTACTGGTAAATTTCTGACAGATGATCCATATTTTTACCAATTCCTTGATGAGCAGGAGTATAAAGATTTACTCTGACATCACAATTATGAGAGGAGATAAACTCATAGGTAGAAGGTGATTGATTCCGATCCATAGGTAGTTTTAGATGAAAATTGGCTTAAGTTGTGGAATTGGACGAGTTGTACTCTCCGGTAAAATACCATTTCGTAAAGCCAGCAATAATCCTGCTGCTTCCATATAGCTACGGACACGATAAATCTTTCTGTTTTCAGTTTCGGGGATTTGCAATAGTTCTGGGGTAATTTTATATTGAGTTGTATTATCTTTGACTAGAATAATTGGAACACCTTGATCTAAACCAGCAAAGAAAGGAATATTCCCTACAGTTGTTTCAGGCATAACTAATGCTGAAATATTTTCTACGGATATTCTGGTTTCACCGGGCGCTATTGGGGTGTCAAAGCTAACTGGACGTGGAGAATTTGTTAATCCACTTAAGGGCGAACACACGTAAGCACTGGAAATTAATTCCGCTCCATCTCTGGGGTCTACTAATTTGCCAAATCCTGTATGTTCCAACTCTAATAGAAGAGGAGCATGGGCGGCGGTAAAAGGATAAAAATTAGTAATTGTATGGGTAAGAATTGCTTCTGCACCACCCCAGGGATTGGGGATGGATTCTCCTTTATAGTAGGCTTGACGAACTCGATCATCTACTAATAAAGTGCTTACTAAAGCTACTGCTCTAGCGGATGAATTTTCTATTACATCTAAAGCTTTTATTAACTCTTCAATTCCTTTGAACTCTCCTGAAGCATTACCGTACTGAGAGTAAGTACATTTGGTTTCAATGGCTCCCCCCGTTACTATCACCGGGTCAATGTTAATGCCACCAACAGCACGTAAACCATTGAGAGCATTCAAAACATTATTTAAAAATCTTTCGTCTGTAGGTTTTTCAATAATCGCCGCTATATTGGTGCGCTTTTCTGGAATAATACCAATATTCCCTAGAAGTAGCTGGCAAATCAAATTACCTTCTAAGTAAAGAACATTATCCTTAGCAAAATACACATCGGAAGCGGTTACCGCATTAGGATTTGTTACAACATAGTCACAAGCAGCAGCTAATAAATTAGTGCTAGGAGTAGCATCTCCCGCAAAGCCTCCAATTTCTGCCCTAACTCCTGTGGGAACAATACTAACAGCAACAAAGGGACGATTTGAAACCCGTTTACGAACGTTAATTTCTAATAGAGATGGCCAAGTTAATTTTTTTTCTATGGCAATAAAACTGCATTCAAACGAAAGCGTGTCATCCTGAGCTGATGTTAAAATGACTCGAATGGGAATTCCCGGTAAGGGAAGTTTCATGATTTCTTGGGCTATATTCTGCCATGTCCGTCGTTTTGGGACACAATTAATTTTGAAGTCCTTAGTGTAAATCTTAGTCATTATTTTTTTCCAATAGATCAGCAATATACTAGCAGGACATTACTGAAATTTCTCCCCTTTTTTCTTTTTGAGAAATCCCGGTTATTAACTATATTAACTACTATTTTCTCCTGGTAAATCCAAAGCAATTAATAAAGCCTGGGCCAGATGGGCCATAACCACCTCAGAAAGCACACCACGTAATCGCAAAAAGCGCGTTTTCGATAAAACCCGCACCTGATCTGCCATTGCGACCGAATCTTTCCTGAGACCACCATCTGGTGCTAAAATCAAAACCTGGGTGGGATAAACCCGCTTGCCCGTTTGATAGGTAGTACATGGTACTGCTAAAACAACCGGACTAGATAGATTAATCACGTCACGACTCACAATAATTACTGGACGGGTTCCTCCCTGTTCAGAACCTTCAGTCATTTCAAGACGCGCATCATAAACTTCACCCCTTCTCATCGTGGAGATTCCCCTAGCCGCAACGCTTCCCATTGCGCCGTAGCAAATTCCACCTCCATCCTTAAAACTTCCGTTTGATAATCTGGGTCTCTAGTCATTTCCGCTAAAGCGGCATCAATTTCAGCTCGTTTTTGTGCTGCTAGTTCTCTTTTCAGAGCTCGCACCACAAAGTCATTGCGATTTTTAGCTTTGCCTTCTAACACTGCTTTATCAGTTGCTTCTAGCAATTCTTTAGGTATGGTTAACGTTGTGCGAATAGTTTCTACTTTCATGGCGCGTTCAATTTGTGATGTCTGAAGTGATGCCTTATATGATATCGTTTTCAGCATACATTAAGAAACAAAAGATTTCAGATTTTAGATTAGGAGACTAACCAATAACCATTACAAGATCTGTCATCGGTCAACCATCAACTTTGATATAGTCATGAAAACACCCAAACAACTACCCAACCACTTAGATCACTACTACCACCAAATTAAGACAATTATTCTCGCCCGTCAAAATCCCATTACTGGGTTGCTACCTGCGAGTACTGCTATCACTGCTCATGGTGATTATACTGATGCTTGGGTACGGGACAATGTGTATAGTATTTTAGCAGTTTGGGGTTTGGCATTGGCGTATCGTAAAATTGACCATGATGAGGGACGCACTTATGAACTTGAGCATAGTGTGGTTAAGTTGATGCGTGGTTTACTTTTTGCCATGATGCGTCAAGCTCATAAAGTGGAAAAATTCAAACATACACAATCCTTATTAGATGGTCTACACGCCAAATACAACACAACCACTGGTGATATCGTAGTTGGTGATGATGAATGGGGACATTTACAACTGGATGCCACATCCATATATTTATTGATTCTGGCACAGATGACTGCATCTGGTCTGTCAATTATTTTCACTTTGGATGAAGTGAACTTTGTTCAAAATCTAGTTTACTATGTGGGTAGGGCCTATCGCACTCCTGATTATGGTATCTGGGAACGGGGCAATAAAATTAATCATGGTAATGCAGAATTAAATGCCAGCTCTTTAGGAATGGCTAAAGCTGCACTAGAGGCTATAAATGGGCTGAACTTGTTTGGTGTTTATGGCAGTCAAGCATCGGTTATTCACGTCCTACCAGATGAAATTGCCAGGGGGAGAATTACTTTAGAGTCTTTATTGCCAAGAGAATCTGCTTCTAAAGAGGTAGATGCCGCATTGTTAAGTATAATCAGCTATCCTGCTTTTGCTGTGGAAGATCCAGGTCTGCGCGATCGCACCTTTAAAGAAATTATTAACAAACTAGCTGGCAACTATGGTTGCAAGCGTTTTTTAAGGGATGGACACCAAACGGTCTTAGAAGATTCTCAGAGGTTACATTATGAACCTTGGGAACTGAAACAATTTGAAAATATTGAATGTGAATGGCCATTATTTTTCACTTATTTAGTGTTAGATGGTATTTTTCGTCAGGATCAAGAGCAAACGGAAAAATATCAACAACTAATATCAGAATTGTTGGTGGAAAGGGAAGGTTATAAGTTATTACCAGAACTATATTATGTAGCTGTAGAAAATGTAGAAGCTGAAAAATTAAATCCCCATTCCCAAACCAGATTACCCAATGAAAATATTCCGCTGGTGTGGGCCCAGAGTTTATATTTCTTGGGACAAATGTTGAGTGACGGTTTAATAGCAGTAGGTGATATTGACCCTTTGGGTAGACATTTATGTGTGGGGAAAAACCGAACAGCAATGGTTCAAATTGCCCTATTGGCAGAAAATGAAGAAGTACAAGCACAACTAGAAATTTATGGTATTGAAAGTCAAACAATTAATCAGGTAGAACCCATTCAGGTTAGACCCGTTGGGGAACTATCACAAATCTATACTCAAATTGGACGCAATAATCAATTGGGATTAACGGGTCGTCCTGTAAGAAGATTAAGAAGTTTGACCACATCTAGGATCTTCAAAATTCAAAGTCAGATAGTTGTATTTTTGCCTGCTTTTTTAGATGCACAACAATTTTATTTGACTCTAGATTACCATTTTTTAGTTGACCAAATTCGTGGCGAATTGGCATACATTGAGAAATATTGGAGTGATTTGGGTCGTCCCACATTAACTTTGATGATTACCCGCACCATGTTAGAAACGGGAGCGGAAGCACTGTTGGAATTAATGCAGGAGATCAAGAATGGGATTTGTGGTGGTGTAAAAGTCAGGGTGGGAAAATTAAATCAATTGATGCTCACTGCGGCTATTCAAAGAATTGATTATATCGATAACATAGAGTTACTTGATCCCCTAGCTAAAAAAGCAAAATTACGCCCAGATTATTTGATTTCTCGACCGGAGAAAAATTCGCCTTTGGGAAATACTCAAGAATTTCAAATGGAGTGTGAAACTGATTTGCATCTGTTGCTAGATTATTTAAGGAAAGCAGAAAATATTTATGAACAGATTGAACTATTGCAAACCCTAACTCGATTAAAGGGTTTGGATTTTGATACAGGTTATGGTGGAGATATCAATTATGTGACTGTGGGTAATTTACTAGATGAATTATACAGTAAGGCCAGTTACTTAGGCTTATGGGCAGTAGTACGAAGAGCTGCTGCTTTAAGACAAATGGTGGATATTGCTTTATCCGATGCGGTAACTAGTATTTTAGTCAGGGGTAAGCAAATTGCAGTTGGTAGGTCCTACAGTGAAGCATCTTTAATAGTCGTGCCTAAATCACATTATGAGATTGCTGAAAAGATTAATCATTTCTGTCGTGAAGATATTCGAGACAGGGTTCTGACCCAGGAGATTCTCATTTATTTGGGTGTGTTGATTAAAACAGAACCAGAACTATTTAAGGGTTTTTTGACCTTGAGAGTAGGTTATTTAATCTTGTTAATTACTAGCGAATTAGCACAAGAACAGGGTGTGACCCAGGATGAGTCCTATGATCGCTTGATGCAACTTCCACCCTTTGAGGTGAAAACACGCTTACAAAAAGTGTTAACCAGCTATAGTGGAGTAACTGGTTTGTTGCGCAAACAAGAATCCCTGCATATTCAACAAAAAGAAACTGATATCGCTTGGGTGGTACAACCTATCATCAACGAAGAAGAAGCTAAAGTTTCTCCAGAAAATTGGCGAAGATTTCGTCAAATGGAAGGAGGGCTAAATCGAGTTCCCAAGGAATTCTTTAAACAGGTTTGGTTGTTAATGCACCATTGTAAAGGTCTGGTAATTGGTGATAAACTAGAAAGGAGAAATCGTTTAGATAGTGAGTTAATTATTGCAGAAATGACAGCTGGTGAACGCAATTTTGCCCTGAGAATTGAACATTTACTCAATAAAATTGAAGCTCCAGAATATCGTCAAGTAAATGTGGAAGCTTTAATGGAACTAGCCGCGATCGCATCTAATAATCCCAACTTACAAATTCAAGACTATATAGTCTTAGATGTTTTAATTGGTCATGCAGTCAGATTAGCTTGGTTAGAAAAAAATCCCCAAAGGTGCGATCGCTATGACGAAGACAAGGGTTTAGCATGGCCACAATTTTACAACACTTCCCCTAGGGATTGTGCTAATTATATAGTCAAAGCAGTGAAGTTCTTGACAGAATTTGCTAGAGATTTTTAAACTATAGTTTAGAAAGCCTAAGTGGGTGGGTGGAATTAAATATAAAAGGAGTGTCAAAAACCTGTGCATATTCATACTTTAGAAGAATGGCAACATTCCCACGATTTTTCTGGTAACCAGCATCAAGCTGAGAAAAGTACCAAAATTGTTATGGTGCTAACCGCATTAACTATGATAGCGGAAATTGCAGCAGGGACGATTTTTGGCTCCATGGCCTTGCTAGCTGATGGTTGGCACATGGCTACCCACGTTGCAGCTTTTGGTATTACTGTCTTTGCCTATCAATATGCACGCAATAACGCTAAAAATCCTAAATACACCTTTGGCACTGGCAAGGTTAGCGTCCTAGCTGGATTTACTAGTGCTGTGGTGTTGGGAATTATTGCCCTTTTCATGGGGATTGAATCGTTGCAGCGATTTTTCACACCCACGGGAATTCAGTTCAATGAGGCTATAACAACAGCTGTTATTGGCCTATTTGTCAATATAGTCAGCGCCTTTTTATTGCAAGATCACCATGAACATGATCACGAACATCAGCAGGATCATAATTTACGTGCTGCCTATTTTCACGTTTTAGCTGATGCTTTGACCTCTATATTTGCTATTATTGCCTTATTTGCTGGTAAATTTTTAGGTTGGGTATGGATGGATGCAGCAATGGGACTGGTGGGCGCAGGAGTAATTAGTCAATGGTCTTACGGTTTGCTACAAGATACCGGTTTGATTTTATTGGATGGGTCTGGTGATAAACAAATAAGGTTGGCCATTGTCAACGCCATTGAGGAAAATTCGGACAATCGTGTGACAGATATACATATTTGGTATGTTGGACAGCATCATTTAGCAGCTATGATTTCCCTAGTTACCCATGATCCAAAAACGCCAGAATACTATAAAATGTTACTCAGAGATATTCCTACTATTTCTCATGTTTCTATAGAGGTAAATCCTTGTCATGGTGAGTCTTGTCAAGAAACTAGAAGTTGCTGAGGTGGATTAATGGTTATTTACACTGATAGTCCTAATAATCGAGCGATCGCAATTCCTAGGAATGATGTTGAAATTCCCTTAAACAACATGGAGAAAAAAACAATCTTTGGCAACTGGAAATTTATGACCAAATTGAGCAGTCAGTTATCTTCCACAGTATAAACGTGGAAATTCCCATGAAAGAAATCTCCGTGTCTTTAGACCGGAGAAGCTTAAAACTTGGTCATGGTATGAACAATTTCAGCGGAGATAAAAGGCAGAATTTCCCGATTTTTAGCGTTTTCCTTCCCTTCCGTAAAAACTACCAACAGATAAGGATGGTGATTGGGCAACTCAATATAGGCAGCATCATGGCGTACAGAAGAAGTCCAACCCGCTTTTGACCAGATTTGGCTATTTTGAGGCAAGCCACCTCCTAAGAAACCTGTAACTTGATCTTCTTCTAAATCTTTTAGTAATTCATCAGTACTAATTTCTCGCTTGAGTAGGGTCAGCATTTGCTGAGAACGCTGACTAGAAACCGCCACACCGCCCACAATACTGTGTAACAACTGAGCAGTAGCATTAGTGGTTAACATATTTCTATTTTCAAACATTTCCCCGTAAAAAGCTCTTTCTCTCCCATAGGGACCATCACCCCAGGTTTTTTGGCAAACGTTAATACTCATCATTTCTTGCCAACCCAGGGACTGATAATAACGGTTAATAATTTGTCTTTGATACTTCCAAGTAGCAAAAGGCTCAGTGGGCAATTCTGGACCGGAGGTGGTTCCAGTAAGAATGTCAACTATCAAGCTAGTAGCATCATTACTAGAATCCACAATCATATCATTCAGGGCTCGTTCCAACTCCTTAGAGGTGGTAGTCATTCCCCTTTCCAACCACTCATAGGCTGCCACCATATAGAACAATTTTACTACACTAGCGGGATAGATCCGGTCTCCACCACGATAACTAAAACCTCGGACTGGATGATGCCAAAAAGCATCGGGGGTCAAAGCGCCACCCGTGTTGACAATAACAGGAGGGTCGTAAACAACCCAGGTTAAAGCTATTTGGTCATCAGACAATTGAGGGAATTTCGACCTGGTAGCTGTTAGAACTTGATTGCCCAAATTGTTCAGGAATTCATCTTCATGAAAAAAAGACATTGTTAATGGGTTTCCGGTAATAAGTTTTTATTGGTTTAAAAATTAGGGTTTTGGGTTATGTGCTGACAGACAGAAACCGGATTATGGCTGATAATTATAGAATTATTGGCTAGTTCTACAAATACAATTATCTAGCAAGAAAAGTTTATGAAGTTTACACCAGTCAAGTTTTGCCTAGCTTTTCTGTGGTTCACCCTAGGAGTTGGTTTAGGGGGTTTGGAATTGAATAATAGAGTTGTGGCACAATTACCTCCAGAACCTCCGGAAATTTTTCCCTTACCTAACAACCAATCAATTCCCGTCTTAAAATCAGAGTTCGGAGTGAGAATAGTTGATGGTCAGGGTAAGGTTAATTTTTTTCCTACAACCAGGGTACCCCTAAAGAGGGGTGATGTTTATGGTTGGCGAATTACACTGGAAAATTATCGAGGTCAGGTAAAATGGCGGGAGGTATTACGTTTACCAAAAGCTCCGGAAACATGGATTACACAGGATAAAAAACATAACTTCTCCTTGGGAGCGGATGGTACCACAGCAATTACAAGACGCACCCAAATGGCTAAAGATGGTGTGATTGAAAACTACTGGCAAATATCTCCTGGCGATCCTCTTGGTCAACACAAGATAGAAGTTTATGTTGACGACAGTCTGATTACCACCTTTGAATTTGAAACAGTACAATTCTAACATTGAGCCATCTCCCGGGCCACGTTTATTCCTCTTCTTCCATTTCCTCCTCTACTTCCTCTTCAGTGGACTTAGCCACAGAATTGGCGGAAACTACCGCCCCTTGATCTAGTTTAGCACGTACCTGCTCTTTAATTTTTTCGGCAAAATCAGATTTCTCTTCCAGGTATTTGATGGCATTATCTCTACCTTGGGAAATATTTTCTCCGTTATGACTATACCATGCACCTTTTCTAATTAGCACACCTGTTTCTTCTGCTAGGTCTACCAAGCAACCCAGGGTTGAAACCCCCTTACCAAAGATAATGTCAAATTCAGCTACTCTAAAGGGTGGTGCAACTTTATTTTTTGCTACCTTAACTTTAACCCGATTACCAAATTCATCGGAACCTTTTTTGAGTGTTTGAATTCGGCGGATATCTAACCTTACAGAAGCATAAAATTTCAGGGCGTTACCACCCGTGGTAGTTTCCGGACTACCATAGGTAACTCCTATTTTTTGGCGTAATTGGTTAATAAAAATAACTGTGCAACCGGATTTACCAATGTTACCAGTAATTTTACGTAAAGCCTGACTCATCAATCGAGCTTGTAAACCCACGTGGGCATCACCCATATCCCCTTCTATTTCAGCGCGGGGTACTAGGGCAGCTACAGAGTCAATTACTACTATATCAACTGCAGCGGAGCGTACTAACTGATCAACTATTTCCAAACCAGCTTCACCAGTATCCGGTTGGGAAACCAGCAGGTTTTCAATATCCACACCCAATGCACCTGCATAGGTAGGATCGAGAGCGTGTTCTGCATCCACGAAAGCTGCTATACCGCCATTTCTTTGTACTTCCGCAATTGCATGGAGGGCCACGGTGGTTTTACCGGAACTTTCTGGTCCATAGATTTCTATGACTCTTCCTTTGGGTAAACCACCACCTAAGGCTAAATCCAGGGTTAGCGCTCCGGTGGAAATGGTTTCTACTCGCATTCGGGTAGCATCACCCAAACGCATAATTGCTCCTTTACCAAAGCTGCGCTCAATTTGGTTTAGCACCATACTCAGTGCTTTTTGTTTGCCATTATCCGCTGTGTTAGTTGCCATTAGAGTGTCTAAATATAGGATTTAACAAAGATGCGTTAAGGTCGCTTTGTTTTTTTGATCAGAACAGTTATACTATTATAACCAGGAAAGACGCGATTAGTAATTTTTGACAAAAAACCTCGAGAAAATTTTAGCGCTATCTGAACATGGTGGCAATGTTGGCACTTTCACCTTGATTTGTATATACTCATAAAGTCTTGATATTCCAAAATGGAAAGTGACCTAAGAAATCTCCAAAGAGGCGATCGCCCGCACATAAATTCCCCTTTTTGTAAACGAGCGATCGCCACCTCGATAATAAATACAGTAAGACTAATACTGTGGTACGGAAGGGTCTACCTCCTGACTCCAAGCATTAATACCACCCTTGACATTAGTTCCTGATATACCTGCTGCTTTGAGAATAGCCAGAGCTTTGGCAGAGCGTCCACCCATCTTACAATGGGCGATTAAACTGTGTCCATTAAGTAATTCTTTGACCCTTGCTACACCATCACCATTTTCAATTTCTGGTAGGGGTATTAACACAGAACCAGGAATCCTGGCAATTTCATATTCATGAGGATTACGCACATCTAATAGGATAAAATCCTGGGAACCACTATCTATGAGAGTCTTCAACTCCTTGACAGTCATTTCCTGGGTTTCCATTTGCTGTTGCGCTTCCGCTGCTCTAGCTTGGGGAATACCACAAAATTCTTCGTAATCAACGAGTTTGTCAATCACTGGACGGACAGGGTTAGGACGCAACTTCAACTCTCGGAACTTCATATCCAAAGCGTTATAGAGCACTAAACGCCCACTGAGGGTAGTCCCCTTACCAATAATAATCTTTACTGTTTCCGTAGCCTGAATTACACCGATAATTCCCGGTAAAATCCCCAATACACCACCTTCTGCACAGGAAGGAACCATACCCGGTGGTGGGGGTTCAGGATATAGATCCCGATAGTTAGGACCACCCTGGTAGTTAAATACTGTTGCTTGTCCTTCAAAACGGAAAATTGATCCGTAAACATTGGGTTTGTTTAGCAATACACAGGCATCATTAACTAGATACCGGGTGGGAAAGTTATCAGTGCCATCCACAATGATGTCGTAGGGACTGAGTATGTCAATAGCATTTTCTGAACTTAACCGAGTTTCATATAGGTCAACTTGACAATAGGGGTTAATTTCATGAATGCGGTCTTTTGCCGATGCAATTTTGGGTTTACCCACCCAAGATGTGCCGTGGATGACTTGACGTTGTAAGTTAGAGAAATCAACCACATCAAAATCAACAATACCGATACGTCCCACCCCTGCTGCTGCCAAGTATAATAGCAGTGGTGAACCAAGTCCACCTGTGCCAATACATAATACGCTGGCAGCTTTTAGGCGTTTTTGTCCTTCTAAGCCTACTTCTGGCAAGATTAAATGGCGAGAGTATCTTTCGTAGTCGTCTTTCGTTAACTGGATTTCATCCAGATTAGGATTTAGCATAGTAGGAAGATGCAGAATCTCAGAATACCAATAATAACTCAAATTGCAGGAAGTTTCTCCTGAATGTATCCCATACCTTTAAGATTAAACTGGAGCTTCAATTTCTTAAGGATCAACCAGAAGATTTTTAAACCAGAACCAAACCATGGTAAGATACTCTTCAAGTATAAAAGCTGTGTCGGACTAATTGGATTTAAACAAACATGGAAGCAGCAATTTTATTGGCAAAACTGCCCGAAGCTTACCAAACCTTCGGACCTTTGGTAGATGTACTCCCGGTTATTCCTGTATTCTTCTTGCTGCTTGCTTTTGTTTGGCAAGCTGCTGTAGGCTTCAGGTAAATTAATCGGGTTTCAATATGGACAGGTAATGCCTGTCCTAAATTTTTTCGTGAGTAATCAGCTCAACCAAAAACCAGGGACGAGTCACAATTAACAGCTAAAAGCCATGGGCAATATTAGATTTATCAAAGAAAACAAGGAAGTAATAGCAGCGAATGGAGCCAACCTCCGACTCAAAGCACTGGAAAATGGAATTGACATCTATAAGTTTTGGGGAAAAGTGACTAATTGTGGCGGTTACGGACAATGTGCCACCTGCATTGTAGAAGTTACTGAAGGAATGGATAATCTTTCACCGCGCACAGATGTGGAAAAGCGAAAATTTAAGAACTCCCCAGATACTTACCGTCTTGCTTGTCAAACCCTAGTTAATGGACCGGTGAGTGTGATTACCAAACCATAAAATTCTCGCCGTTAGCCATCCTTGGAAAAGGATGGCAAGGATGGTGTTAACTTGTGTTAATTTGATTTTCAATGTATTTTTTTCATGGTTTCTGTTATTATTGTAGGGCGTGACCACACAAACCTGGAATTTCTCCGGTGAGAGTGGTGTGGCATCTTTGACAGTGCCAAAACAATATAAGTTTAGATAGACTTTCTAAAGTATATCCTAATCGACAAAATGAGCGGTTAAAACCATGCCTTTTCTCATCGATTAAAGTCCCCGGCTTTTTCAAGCAGGGCAAAAAATCTAGAACGATGGTTTGAAGGAATTCATATTCCAATTCGTTCGGATCAAACGGTAAGCTCTACCGAGATAGCTTGTGGAGTAGACAAACCTCTCGAGAATCATCTTGAGACTACGATGAAACAGGAAGTAGGTTCTAAAGTCCAGAACTGTAAAGGTCTGGGTAGCTTTGGATAGATCCTATAGAGCAGAAATGTCAAGGATGGGGAGCGATCGCAAGACTGCTTAGATGGCAAGTTGCGGTGAACCCTCAACAATCGCTAGCCTTCCAGGTTAGTGAGTATGTCAACAAAAATCAATTTAGAGAGAGGCTATCTTGCCATGCAAGTGAATGACCTAGGGTTTGTAGCAAGCATCCTGTTTGTGCTTGTCCCTGCCGTGTTTTTAATAATTCTTTACATCCAAACTGCCAGTCGCGAAGGTGGAAAAAACTAACTTTGATACTTCCCCGTCTTGTGAAAGCGGGGAGGTGTCAATTATGAATATCACGCTGATACGGTGTCATTCTGAACAAGCTAACACCTGTTCAGGTTGTTACAAGAAACTGGGAATTTAAGAAACAGTTCTTGCCAACAGTACGGGACAAGTAGCATTTACCCGTACATAGTCAGATAGGGAGGAACCTAATAGTCGGTCAAGATCTACAAAACTCTTGGCTATGGATGGACGACGGTCTGGGGAACCAAGCAATAAAAGGTCAGCGTTTAGTTCCTGTGCTAGACGGCAAATTTCCTCTCCCGGTTTACCACTGCTGGTGACACAACGTACGGGAATACCACGACTTTCAGCAGTAGCTACCGCATTGCCTAAAACCGAGTTTCTTTCCGGTTTAATGTCAGTGATACCTGATACTTTTCCTCCCAAATCTGTGTTAACGTTGGCTAGTATTAACTGTCCAGAATCAACGCCACCTAGCAAAAACAAAGCTAGTTGTAAACACTGGGATGAGGAAGAGGATCCATCCACGGCCACCATCACTCGTTTGATGCGTTTAACATAGATATCATCCTTGACCAGCAACATAGGACGGGAAGATAATTGGAATACATACTGACTAACAGAATTAGACAGAATAGATTCTAGACGTTTAAGTCCCCGAGACCCCATGACAATCAGGTCTACGCCGATTTCATCAGCTACTTGACAAACTACATCTTTAGGGTCGCCCTGACGCAAAATAGAAGAGACTTGGCTAGGGTCAAAATTGAGGGATTGAATGGCATTGGCAAGGATTTTACCACCCTCTTCCCATTTTTCCGTCATAGCTGCTGCGGTACTTTGGGAAGGTACAACGTGCAGAACTGTAACCTTAGCAGATTGGATTGAAGGTAGTTCCTTTAAGTTTTTCATCATTTCCTCTGCGTGTCCCAGTCCGGACACAGCCAGCAAAATTTTTTGGATCATTTCTGACAATTTTTCTGAAGGTTGATTAGGGTTTCCCTCGAAACTACAGACAAACCCACTCCCAATTTAGCCCAATAGACTGAGGCAAATTTGATGTTATTGATGATTTTTAACGAATCTGATAATTGGACAATAAGGGGGCCAAAAGCTGAAAACCTGGTTTCCCCCCGAATCCTCTAACGAGCTGGTAAAAGACCGTTATGCCTAAGTAGAGCTTTAGTGCTGGGTTTTCGACCTCGAAAGGCTTCAAAAATCTCCATGGGATGTTTGCTACCACCCATAGATAGAATTGTATCCCGATAGCGACGACCAATAATTTGGACTGCTTCTTCGTTATCTAGTCCAGCTTCTTCAAAAGCAGCAAAAGCGTCAGCACTTAGAACCTCTGCCCATTTGTAACTGTAATATCCGGCCGCATAACCACCTTCAAAAATATGACCGAAAGCACAGAGAAATTGATCCTCCGGTAGAGGAGACAAAATAGTAGTAGTTTTAGCAATACGATTGCGTATATCTACTGGAGTTTCTTGACCTGTAGGAAAATAGCGATGATGTAATTCTAAATCTACCATACTCAGGTGAATTTGTCGTAACATTGCGGAACCACTCATGTAGTTGCGGGCATCTAACAGTTTGTGATAGTATTCCTCTGGCAGCGGTTCACCCGTTTGATAGTGTTTAGCCATACCAAACAGGGTGGGACGGTCATAACACCAATTTTCCATAAATTGACTAGGCAACTCCACTGCATCCCATTCTACATTATTAATACCTGCTGCTCCAGCATAATCAACCTGGGTGAGCATGTGGTGGAGACCATGACCAAACTCATGAAAGAGAGTTTCTACCTCATCAAAGGTCATCAAACTGGGCTTATCATCCACAGGGGGAGTTTGATTACAAATGAGATAGGCCACCGGTAAGCAGACCACATCTACACCATTTTGGGTAGCCCTACGGCGGTGAATACAAGCATCCATCCAAGCTCCACCACGTTTTTCTACTGGTCTACTGTAGAGGTCTAGATAAAAGTAAGCAATGGTCTTACCGGAGGAGTCGGAAATTTTAAAATAGCGAACATCTTCATGCCAAATGGGAGCTTGACCATCTGCTGGACTAACGATTACACCAAACAGACGTTTAACTAGCTCAAATAGGCCATTGAGAACTTGAGGTAGGGGAAAATAGGGACGTAATTCCTCCTGGGTGAAAGTGAATTTCGCCTCTCGCTGACGCTCAGCCCAAAAACTGACATCCCAATGTTGTAGATCCTCTGTTTGGGGGAATCCATGGTTTTTGGCAAAGGTTTTCAGATCTGCTATTTCTTGGGTAGCTGCATCATAACTGACTTGACGTAACTCTTCTAGTAGTTTTTCTACTGCACTAACCTTTTGGGCCATCTTACTAGCTACACTTAACTGGGCATAGTTTTCAAAGCCCAGCAATCCTGCCATTTCTTGCCTTAATCCCAAAATCTCCTGAATTAGAGGATTATTGTCCAAATCTCCACTAGCAGCACGACTAATGTAAGCTTTATATAACTTTTCCCGCAGGTCTCGACGAGTGCTATGCTGCATGAAGGGGAAATAGCTGGGAAAATCTAGGGTAATGTGCCAAGGACCAGTCTGTGGGTTAGCTTGTTCCTCTCCCGCACCGCGAGCAGCTTGAGCAGCTAAACTAAGTAAACTGCTTGGTAATCCCTCAATTTCTTCTTTAGTAGTTAAAACTAGACTGTACGCCGTAGTTGCATCCAAAAGATGGTTAGCAAACTGTGTGGTTAGTTTGGCCAACTCCATTTGAATCTCATTAAAACGCTCCCTTGACTCCCCTGCTAAAGCGACACCAGACAGTTGAGCATCTCTAATAGCAGCCTCTACAATGCGTTTTTGAGCTGGTTTGAGGTTCTCCCAAAAATCCCCATGACGCAGATCCTTGAATGCTTGATAAATAGGTTTACTTTGACTAAGTGCATTAGTAAACTCTACCACTTGTGGTTGTACCTTTTGATAAGCTATTCGTAAATCAGGACTGTTCTTTACAGCCATTAGGTGGTTTAATACTCGCCAACTCCAAGATAATCTTTCTGTTAACTGCTCTAGCGGCTCCACTAAAGCACTCCAAGTTGGTTCCACACTAGATTCTAAGATGGTCAGTTGTTTCCATAGTTCTGTTAATAGCTGAGTAAATGCAGGCTCTACCTGATCTGGAGTAATATCTGTAAATGGAGGTAGACCAGAGCCTTGAAGAAGAGGATTTTGATAAACAGTGGCAGTTGCACGCATGGTTTTGTCTGGGAGCTAATCAATGTATAAAAAAGGGGTTTTGCCTATGGTGTACTAATGTTACTCAATAGGTCTAGTAGAAGGTTGGTCAGTTCAATTTTTTTTGGGGAGTTTTGTTATTAAGTAAACAGGCTTTAACAACTAAGTATTAGTTAACAAATCTTTAGAATTCTTTATTTATTTGGTCAGGCAGTTTATTCCATAATGGTTTTGGTATTTAATAAGAGTTATCTAGAATTTATCTCCTAGGAAATACTAACACGAAATACAAAAAGCCGTAAATTTTTCTTCATATTTGGTTTTGGCTTACTGTATGGTTATTTTAGCCATGATGTGCAAACGGTCGGAGACAAAACGCCTATCCGACGTTGTGACTAAGGCACAGTTCAAAAGTTCTCAATCCCTCCGCTTGTTCATAATTAAGAACAACCTCTTTAACTATGGCAGCAGCTGGTCCCGTATGGCACCATCGTACCATCTCTTCCACAATATCCCTGGATCCCTCAAAGACCGCTTCTACTCGACCGTCGGCAAGATTTCTCACCCAACCGGTTAAACCTAACTGGGTGGCGGTGTCTACGGTTGCATATCGGTATCCAACGCCTTGAACCCGTCCCGTAATAAAAACATGGGCCCGAACCAGTTTTGTCATTTCTGTGGTGTTTTCCATAGTTGAGAGATTATGATGTAATGGTAAATTAACAAACTTTTTACGTGTGAGAAATGCTTAACTATGTCTAACTTGCCACAACTCAACCAAGAAACTATTTGGGATATCATCAACGAAAAAATTGATGATCTTACTGTTAATCAGTTGGTGTGGCACTATTTAGGTTACAGATACGATTATAATCTACAAACATGGGATAGTACCCAGGTTAGTCCTGAATGGGTTACTGATTATCCCCAACCCCCCAACTTCATAGAGTCCCGCCCTGCAACCGTCAAGCTGACCCGCTCCATTCCCCCGGATAATAAACAACTACTAAAAGAAAAATTGGGTTTTAAAGGGTATAAGATAGGCGAGTTTGGACCTAGACAAACTCGCCGTGCTACTATGGCTGGTTGGTTATTAAGTTATATGATGGACAACTATGGTAGAATAGATTAATACATGAAAATGGTATATTTGGTTAAATTCCCAACCTCATGGTGATACGAACATGCAGATGCGAGCAACTACGGGTGATGTTAATGGCAAATCATCCCATCCCACATATTCCCCCTCCGTTCCTATTTCCGTCTATCGAGAACTGGTGACAGAATTAAAGGCCATACAATCTAAATTAGATGTGGTTACCAACCATAATCAAAAATTAGTCCAGGAAAATCAGTATTTACGTCAGGAGGTTAATCGAGTTGTTCAGTCTTGTTTGGAATTACAAAATTTGCTTGATTCCAAAAATGACCCTGGTAAATATTCTCAGGAAGGATTAAACAAATATAACACCAGTCCCAACCCTATTAACAGCCAGAATACACCTTATGATGAGTCAAAATCTCTAAGGGAAGAACCCATACACCCCACCCACCCAAAAAATGCACCTAAACCTAAGTCAGAAGGGGATAAAAAGAACACACAAATCAAAAACAAAACCCGGACTAATTTCAAGACCAGATCCAAACCATCTAATTTCGTTAGTAGAGGACTAAATGGTTGGTGGTTGTTTTTAATCATTCTTGTGGTGATGGTTTCTGGCTTTAGTGCTGGATACTTAGTGGTGCGCCCCTTTTTGCAAAGGGCCCAAATTACCCGTTAATCATCAAACTACTTGTCAATTTTAAACGATTAAACATAGACTCTCTCCCTTGTAGTGCTAAAGTATCATCTAAAGGTGAGAGTTCAAATTCTTGTTGATACTTGAGCTTTAATGCTGTGACAATTAACCAGTCTGCAACAAAGGGATTTTTGGGTAGTAGAGGGCCATGTGAATAAGTGGCGATCGCATTTTGATAAAAAGCACCCTCAGTTCCATCTTCCCCATTATTACCTAGACCATAAACCACACGTCCTAGGGGTTCTACCGTTCCTAACTTAGTTCTACCTCCGTGGTTTTCAAAACCAACCAAATAGGGTTTAATTCCCGTCATTGCTTGTAGTTCTCGTGCTAAACGGGAAGCAGTCACCTCTATAACCAGATTGCCAATACAGCGTTTAGAGGTTTCTCCTGGGTGAACAGAAACTAAATCCAATATTCCTAAACCTTGTATTCTTTTTCCCAAAGCGGGTTCATAATAATGTCCTAGTAGTTGAGGTGAACCACAGGTAAAAACCCCCGGTGTACCTTGCTCTATTTTATCCTTAATTGCGTCAGCTTTTGCTCCTTGTAAATCACGCATAACAATTTCTTGCTGACGGTCTTGGGCACCTCCCCCCACAATAATATCCACAGATCTTATATCCTGGGGGGTAGAATTCTGGTCTAATGGTAACACCGTAACATCGTATTCGCGCCATTGAGATCGACGTTGGAGAGTGATAACATTACCCCTATCTCCATAAGTGCTCATCAGTTTTGGATATAACCAACCAATAATAATTTCCATTTTTTCCATGAACTCACTTTTTGAATTCTCTTAGTTGTTTTTAAAAAGTACTAGAAAAAAGATAAAACATCAGAGAATTTTTCTCCCTGTTAAAATTCCTCGTACATCCAACATAGCTGAGTAGGTAGGAAGAATATGCAAAGTCTCATGATGAGGAGTATTTTCCAGAGCAATCTTGATAGCTTGCTGCAAATCCTCCTCAACAATTAAACGAATTTTGCTATCCAAAGAACTTTGGCTATAACGTAACCTTAAAGCCATATCATAGAGCCGATCTCCGCTAACAATCAATGTTCCACCTCGTTCCACCAACTTTTCCGTATCAACATCCCAAATCCAGGAAACATCAGTACCATCAGGGATCCGATCATTTAACACTAGCAAAGTAGTTTTATCTTGACTTTGAGTGACCACCCTAATAGTTTCATTAGTTCCCACGGGATTTTTAGATAACAAAATCCGCACCTTTTTACCACTGACCAATAAATCTTCAGCTCGACCAAAAGCAGCTTGAAAATTGTCAATACTATTTTTAATCGTTGGTTCATCAATACCTAATTCCTTAGCAGCAGTGACAGCAGCTAGGGTGTTATATTTGTTGTATAATCCTACGAGAATCTGTGACCATTCACCACTCAATAACAAAGGTTGACTTTTTTTAAATCCACAACTAGGACAAGTGAAATCTCCCAAGTGGGATAAATAAACCCCCTGATAATCCAAAGGATCTCCACAACGGGGACAGTAAATAGAATCTACCGCATGGGGAATGGACTCTAAATAATTTTCCGGTTCACTTAAACCAAAAAATAACACTCTTTGACCTAACTGCTGACCTAAATATGATAAAGTAGGGTCATCAGCATTGGGAATAACTACAGTCTCTGTGGGTAAAGTGGAAATTGCCCTTGTCCATTTTTTGCTAATGGTATCAACCTCCCCATATCTGTCCAGTTGATCTCTAAACAAATTTAAACAAATAATCAGATTTGGTTGTAAAGGTTGTAATACTTTAGGAACAATATTCTCATCAACCTCTAAAATTGCATAGTCAACATTTAAATAACCCACTAAGTTAGTGTTTTCTATTAAAGCAGTCGCTAAACCATTTTCCAGGTTCGCACCAGTGGAATTATGGGCAATTTTAAACCCTTTGTTTTCCAAAATGGTACACAGCAACAAAGCAGTAGTAGTTTTACCATTAGTTCCTGCAATTAAAATTATACCTTTCTTTACCTGCTGGCTCAAAAACTGTAAAAGTTTAGGCTCGATGCGTCGTGCAATAGCACCTGGCAACACACTAGCAGCTCCAAAACCCAGGGAACGCACTACAAAGGTGATAGTTTTAGCAATAGATACTGCCAAATATAGTTTAATTCTGTTTATTATTGGTATAAACTTTGATTTCTTTTTCACGGGCGCTCCCAAGAAATTTCCTGATTGTTAAAAACAATCCCCCCAGTTTAGCTAATGTTTACCAAAACCGCTAGGTTCATGGTGCCAAACGCCAAAAAATTCCTCAAAAATATCCCCCGGGTGTAATTATATATGTAGGCAAACATGTTAAATAAGGTTTTTTTTAATGAATGAAATAAAGTTTTCTTTTTTACTAGTATCTATCGCCGACAAATGTGGGAGATTCCTTTTCAGATTGGTATTATTAGCACTTTGCTTATTTATTGTTGTCGCACCTATAAGTACAGATACTGCATTTGCAGGTAGTAAAGATGATAGATATGAGGGTAATATTTTTGTGGTTTTTGCGGGGAATGGTTCCTTAGTCCCCCCCAAACAAACCCTAGAACAGAGTTTAGCAGAACACAAACCCATCCTACTAACGTTTTATATTGATGACAGTAGGGATTGTAAACAGTATGCGGTATTTATCTCCCAGACTCAAGCGTTATATGGTAGAGAGGTGCGGATTATTCCAGTAAGTGTGGATGCTATTCCGCCCAAAAAAATCTATAATGCTAATGAGCCAGGATACTATTATTCTGGTAGCGTACCTCAAATAGTGATCTTTGATCAATCAGGTAAAGTTGTTCTGAATAAAAATGGGCAAGTACCCTTTGAAGAGATAGATGATAAGTTCCGACAAGTATTTAATTTAGATCCTCGGGATCAATCCATCAAGTACCAACAACGTTCATTTAATGAGTATAGTAGCGAGTTAAGTCCTTAAAATCACCGAATCCCACCACTAAGCTCCATGGGTGATCTCTTCAGAGATCACCCTAGTCTAATTTTTGGTTGGTTGTGATACCGCATTTTGCTAATTACTAAAACATAATAATTAAGTCATGCACAAGTAACCCATAATAACCCACAAATAACAAATAACTAATACTCAATGATTACCAATGAACAAAGTCTATTCAACCTGGGAACTGATTCAGATTTTAGCAGCAGAGCGCCAAGCTTGCTTAAAAGGGGAACGTTTAAAATTAGACGTGAAAGTTTCAGGTAATCCTATCATTGACCAGTTCATTCCCACTGAAGGATTACAAAAATTCACAGCTTACCAAGATTTTAAATATTCCATTCATCAATATCAAAGAGAACATCAGATTTCTGGTATTGTGTGGAAAGACTTGACCATCAATGGTCAAACTTTACATTATCCAGAGGTTCATGGACAGTTAGTAGCCTTAGATACTGATTTACAAATATTGAAAGGAGCAAAAAAGTCTATGCTGACATATTGGGAGCAAGTGACAGCCAATATGGATTTATATTTGAGTATGAGCAATGGTAGAGAACATGAAAAAATCCATAAGTTGGATGTGGAAAGAATTGCCCAAAGAACAGAATGGGTGAGTTTTTTAAAATGGGAAAATGGCAATTTCTTAGAGTTAATTTTACAGATGGGTTGGGGTAGACCAGAGGAAGCAGCTTATAAGCGAGGAAGACCTCATTCCGGTAGCGAGTTTATTCATGCGGTCAAACCTGGTAATTATCCCATTGGCTAGAATTAAGAGAGGGAGAGAGCAAAATAAGGCTTTATTTATTTTTACCCAAAGCAGTGGTTGCTGAACCAACCACAACTAGTAAAGCACCAATAATCCCTCTCAGGTTAATATATTCTGGCGTAAAAATTTGAGGGAAAATAGTTGCTACTAAGTCTACTGATATTAGGGTAAAAATTGGAGCTAGGGCTAAAATTGCACTGACTATGGATGCTGGGCAATGTTCTAAAGACTCGGCAAAAGCACCATAAGCAATTAGGGTATTTAGTCCACAAAAAATTAGCACTGATAAAGATGCAAGATCAAGAGTGAAAATAGTGGTAATCTTGGCAAAAGGAGTCAATAATAAGGCACATCCACCATAAACTATAAGCATAATATGGGAGGATGAGAGAGATTGTAATAACTGCTTTTGTGCCAAAGCATAAATGGCCCAAGAAATGGCACCCAATATTACTAAACCACTACCTAAGAGATATTGTCCCTGACTGGTAATTAAATTGCTAATTTGGGATTTAAAAAATAATAAAAAACCCAAAGTTAAGATACTAATACCCAGCCATTGCCATAGGGTATAACTTTCTTTGAAAATTACCAAACCTCCAAAGCCGAATAAAACGGCTGCAAGTTGAATTAGGACTTCTGTATTGTTAGCAGTGGTTAAGGCTATACCCTGCATGAATAGTACATAATTACCACATAAGAAGATAGTGGTAATAATTAACAATTTGATAGGCGCAGAAAATATTTGTTGTTGAGTTGGTAGCTTCTTTTGGGTGAATAAATAAGCTCCTAAAAGTACAAATGCTAAAGAGAACCGAAACCAGACGATAGTGTATATATCTAATACCTGGAGAGTCATTTTTAAAGCGACTGGTAAAACTCCCCATAAAAATGCTGTGAGTAAAGACAAGGTTAGTCCTAAACGCCAGCGACCAGAGGTTTGATGTGTCATGATTTAACAGTTTTCTGGATCATTAGCATTTCTAATAGGTTAGCTTCATCTAGTTGTTTAATTCCCAGAGATTGAGCTTTTTCTAATTTGGATCCTGCATCTGCGCCAACAACAATAAAGTCAGTTTTCTTGCTCACTGTGTCTGTGACCTTACCACCAGCTTTTTGAATCATAGCTTTTGCTTCATCTCTTTTTAATGTAGGTAAGGTACCTGTAATAACAAAGGTTTTACCAGCAATTTGAGAATTAGGTTCAGTCCTAGTGTGAACAGACTTCCCAGTGGCCAGTTGTATACCTATAGTTTCCAGACGGATAATCAGATTTTGATTGGCACTGATGTGAAACCATTGGTACACGGATTGGGCAATTTCTACACCAATGCCATATACACCCTCAATATCTGATTGTTTTGCACTGGCCAATTTATCTACTGTGGTAAATTTTTCGGACAGTAGTTGAGCATTGACGCTACCTACGTGACGAATACCCAAACCATATAATACCCTAGACCAAGGTTGATTTTTTGATTCCCTAATTACTTGGACCAGTTTTTCTGCAGATCTTTTGCCCATTCTTTCTAATCCACATAATTGCTCTTCTGTTAGATCATATAGATCAGCTACGGAATGCACTAGACCTTTATCCACCAATTGATGTACTAGTTTTTCACCTATTCCCTTAATATCTAAAGCATCTCGACTAACCCAATGTTCGATTTCTCCCTTGAGAATTGCTGGACAGGAAGCATTTACGCATCTTGTGACCACTTCCCCTAATTCTCGCACTACCGGTTGACCACATACCGGACAATTGGTGGGCATAATAAATGGTTCAGTGTCATCAGGACGCAGTTCCTTAATTACCCTCACCACCTCCGGGATGATTTCTCCAGCTTTGCGCACTATCACCGTGTCCCCAATTCGAATATCTAACTCCTGTAGGCGATCGCTATTATGTAGCGTAGCTCTAGATACTGTAGTTCCCGCTAACTGTACGGGGCGCATTTCAGCTAAGGGGGTTAATGCTCCTGTTCTTCCCACATTAACCATAATATTTTCTACACGAGTAGGTGCTTCCTCCGCTGCATATTTCAGAGCGATCGCCCAGCGGGGGAATTTCTGTGTAAACCCCAATTGCTCTTGCAATTTAAAGGCATTTAATTTTACCACCACTCCATCGGTCATGTAAGGGGAATTAAGTCTTTCCGTATTCCAATACTGATAATATTGAGCCACTTCATCAACGGAAGAACAGAGTTTATGATTGATATCAACGCGAAATCCGAGTTTTTGTAATAATTCCAGAGATTCCCATTGAGTATTAGCAATGCTCCTATCATCTAGTCCGGGAATATGTAGGGTATAAGCAAAGAAATCCAGTTGACGCTGGGCCACCACACGGGGATCCAACTGTCGAAGTGTACCAGCTACAGCATTACGGGGATTAGCAAATAACTGTTCACCAGCTTTTTGCCTTTTTTGATTAATCTGTCTAAATACTTCCAAGGGTAAAAACACTTCTCCTCGCACTTCCACCTTTTCAATCGGTTCAATTCCCTCAAAGTTTAACCGTAGGGGTATGGAGCGAATAGTTCTCACATTGGGGGTAATGTCCTCACCTGTGATTCCATCACCCCTGGTTGCACCTCTGACCAAAACCCCATTTTGATAAGTTAAAGCCAAAGCAGCACCATCAATTTTCAGTTCAGCTACGTACTCCACCTCCGTCAAGGAATGTGGAGTAGGTAAATGTCTAATCCATCGCTGATTCCAACTTTGTAACTCCTCAACATTAAAAGCATTTTCCAGACTATATAGAGGGATGTTGTGTCGCACTGAGCTAAAATGGGTAGCAGGTCGCTCCCCTACCCGTTGGGTAGGACTGTCACTGGTAACCAGATTGGGATATTTTTTTTCTAATTCTTGTAATTCCCGATATAATCTGTCATAAATTGTATCCTCCATAATTGGTGAATCAAGAACATAGTAAGCATAACTAGCCTGCTGTAAGAGTTTCCTTAATTCTTCTACACGCTGTGATTGAGCATTAACTTGGATAATAAGACTCATAAAGAACACTTAGTAAGGTAATAAATAAGGCATAATCTAAGACAATAATAATATAATAGTATAATAACCATATAGCTTTAGCCATAACAAATGGGGTGGCTAAAAATAAGACTGTTTCCCCCCTATTAAGCGATTAAGGGGGGGGAGCTGGGATGAAGAAGTTTGTCAAGGTTTTGGAATAATCAACTTTTCCGTACCGTTTCCAAACATTCCTGCAATTTTTTTGCCACCACCCCAACACAAGGTTCATCTAGGAGGGAAAGATGAGAACCGGGAACGTGATAAACATCCAACTCTCCTGTAACTATATCACCCCAACCAAATTGATGATCGTATTTCGTACCCACATGATTACCCCGATGTTCATCCTCAGTTCTGAGCAAAGTTGCTTTACCTGAATAAGTGGGAAATTTATATTCCCGCAGAGCTTGGGTATTAGCATCCATAATTGTTATATATTTACGGTTATGTTTTGAATTGAATTCAAAAGCTACCTGGAGATAATATTTGAGATAATGTTGAGCGTGTTTGCTCCAACCTAAAACTTTGGTCGCAAAATATCTAGATCTACCCTTAATAATATTTCTTAAATGCAAGGGAATTCTTTGTAGGAATGATAACCGTTGGGCATACCCTGGACGACAGGTATCTAACATGGCTAAAAAACTTACTTTTTCCCCTTGTTCTTCCAGTTGTCTTGCCATTTCATAAGCAACAACTCCACCAAAAGAATATCCCCCAATAAAATAAGGTCCTTGTGGTTGAATAGTCCTTATTTCTCGAAGATAATGTGTAGCCATATCTTCCACTCGTAGTAAAGGAGGTTTTTCCCCATCTAGTCCTTGACATTGAAGTCCATAAACAGGTTGTTCAGTCCCCAAACGTATGGCTAAATGACGATAACATAGTAATTCTCCACCGAGAGAATGAATTAAAAACAAAGGTGGTTGAGAACCCAGAGGTTGAATCGCTACCAACGATGAATGCTGAAAATTTGGTCTCACAGTATTTACTAAATTCTGATTTTCACGAATAATCTGGGCGATCGCAGCTACTGTGCCAACGGGAAACAAAAATGCCAAAGGTAATTCCTGTCTAAATTTCTGCTCCATAGCTGCAAATATTCGCACTGCTAACAAAGAATTTCCACCCAATTCAAAAAAGTTATCTTGCCTACGAATAGGTTTAATGCCTAAAAATTGTTCCCATATTTGTATGAGTTGATATTCTATATCATCAATAGGTTCTTCAAAGTTAGCGGTTATTTCTGGTTTTATTAATTCAGGTGCAGGTAAAGCTCGTCTATCCGTCTTACCATTGGGTGTTAATGGTAAAGCATCCAGAAATACAAAAGCACTAGGTATCATGTACTCTGGTAATTTACCCTGTAAATAATGTCTCAATTCTTGAGTAGTTGGTGCAGGTTGGTGTTTAGGCACAACATAGGCTACTAACTGTTTTTCTTCAGAAATATCTTCACGAGCTATTACTACAACTTCCTTAAGATTGCCACTTTGAAAAAGTGCCATCTCAATTTCTGTCACTTCTATTCTGAAACCTCTAATTTTAACCTGAAAGTCCTTTCTCCCCATATAAATTAAACAACCATCAGCTTCCATACGTCCCAAATCACCAGTGCGGTAAATTTTTGTATCTCCATCCTGAAAATGGGAAGTAAATGCGGATTTTGTTAATTCTGGGTTTTGCCAATAACCCAAAGTCAAATATTTACTTTTAATAGCAATTTCCCCAACATTGCCGATTTCAACTTCCACACCTGCATCGTCCAAGAGAACAACTTCCATTCCGTCAACCGCGTAACCGATGGGAACATTACTCCCCCGAATTTTTGTACCTTTATCAATCAGAAAATTCCTAAAAGTTCCTGCTTCACTAGCGCCTAAACTCCCATAGAGAATGCATTCATTAGCAAAATACTTTCTGTAATTTTCTACATCTCTGATTAAGGTGGCTTCTCCACCTAATTTAACTAAACGAATTTCAGGAAATTGAACATCATCTGTCAAGGTATCAACAAAATGACGAAACAGAGTTGTAAATGAATGATAAATAGTAATTTTTTCCCTAACCAGACAATGAACTAAATTGTTTAGTCCCTCTTTTTTCACATCATAGGAATAGAGAGACGCGCCATTTAGCAAAGTATAGAAAATACATAATAACCCACCTAATGTACTGCATGAATAGAGAAAAATTACTCTATCTTCCGGACTAACGAGTAGGGTATTTGTATCAGTCATACAGTAGTGTAAAGAATTGATATGACTCTGAACTACTCCTTTGGGTCTACCAGTTGATCCACTCGTATAAATGATATAAGCTGGATTTTCGGGTAATATATTAATGTGGGGATTTTCTGTAGAAACATGGTTGCTAATTTCATCAATATTGAATATCTGGCAATCACGACTTGCTAATTTACGAGCTAAAGGTAAATTCTGATTATTCGTAATAAGCACAACAGCTTGAGCATCTTCCATAATATAAGCAAGTCTATCAACCGGAAATGTAGAATCTAGAGGTACAATAATCTTGCCTGTTTTTAAAGCACCAAAAATACTAGTAATAAAATCCACACCTTTTTCAAGCAACAAAGCTATTACTTCTAATTTCTCTCCTCTTTGGCAGAGAATAGCATTTGCTACTTGATTGGCTCGTTGGTTGAACTCATGATATGTAAGAGTTTCATAAGTTGTTTTAATGGCTATGGCATCAGGATATTTATTAACTTGCTGTTCAAACCTAGAAGTTATAGATTTATTAATGTCCCTAGCATCAAAGGGAATAAATCTCGCTGGTGCAGTAATCAACTTATTAGCCACAAATCTTTGCTTTAAAATATTGGTGGGAATTGTAGAAAACATATTAGACATCTCCGGAAATAATTAATGTTAGAAAAGTTGTCCATGGATAAATTAATGTATAAAAACCAATGGTACAGACCGTCCCATAAAGTGTCAATAGTTCCTATTATTTTTTATTAAATCTTTATTTCCAGCTTAGTTTGAGCTTGTTGTAAGCTTGTTTTCAGCTTTAACTATAAAAAACAATAAATATAAAAAACAATCTTTGGTTAAAATAGAAGAAAATTCGGGTACTAATATTAGTATGACAGGTTACAAACTAGAGATGACAACACCAATTATCATTGCCCATCGAGGCGCCAGCGGGTATAGACCAGAACATACATTGGCAGCATATCAATTAGCTATTGATATGGGAGCTGATTATATTGAACCAGATTTAGTCAGTAGTCAGGATGGAGTATTAATTGCTCGTCATGAGAATGAAATATCAATGACTACAGATGTAGAGAATCACCCTGAATTTGCCCATTTGCGAACTACAAAAATCATTGACGGGGAAATAAAAACTGGTTGGTTCACAGAAGACTTCACCCTGACCCAATTAAAGACCTTAACCGCAAAAGAAAGAATTGGGCAAATCCGTCCACAAAACACCACATATGATGGACTAGAGACCATTCCCACCCTGGAAGAAATAATTGATTTAGCTGAAAACCAAACTTCACAGAAGGGATATCAAATTGGCATTTATCCAGAAACTAAACATCCCAGTTATTTTCAATCAATTGGGTTGCCATTGGAACCAGCTTTGTTAGAATCCTTAACCAAAACCCATTTACCCATATTTATCCAATCATTTGAAGTGGGTAATTTACAAAATTTAAACAAGAATACAGATTTTCCTCTGGTACAATTAATTAATGATTTGGGCCAACCAAATGATTTTCGTGTGGATGGTAAATCCTGTACCTATCAGGATATGATTAAACCTGGTGGGCTAAAAAAAATAGCTCAATATGCACAAGCCATAGGGGTGAATAAAAATTTACTAATACCTAGAAATAGTCAAGGTAAATTACTGTCACCTACATCTTTAGTTAAGGATGCTCATCAACAGAACTTGTTGATTCATACCTGGACTTTTCGTAATGAGAATTGCTTCCTCCCACTAGATTATCAAAATCACCCCCAGGGAGAATATGAATTGTTTTTTAATTTGGGCGTAGACGGGGTGTTTACTGATTTTCCAGACACTGCTGTTTATGCGCGGGGAAAGGTATAAAAATGTAAAACAACAAGGGTAGTTATGTACAATATACCATTAAACCGACTGATTGAATTGGCAAAACTCTTTCTTAAACTAGGTGTGACCGGTTTTGGTGGACCAGTTGCCCATATTGCCATGATAGAGGACGAGGTGGTGAAACGTCGTCAGTGGTTAACACGAGAACATTTTTTAGATTTATTGGGTGCAACCAATTTAATTCCCGGACCTAATTCTACTGAAATGGTTATTCATATAGGCTATATTTATGCTGGATGGCTGGGACTAATTGTTTCCGGGATTAGTTTTATTCTACCTGCTGTGTTAATTACAGGTGTTTTTGCTTTTATTTATGTCAGTTATGGTAGTGTACCAGAATTTTCTCCCCTACTCTATGGAATTAAGCCAGTAGTGTTAGCAATTATTCTCAATGCTGTTTTCGGTTTAGGTAAAAAAGCTCTAAAAAATCAACAATTACTGATTATTGCCTTATTAGTTGCCTTGGTAAATTATTTTGGTAAAGTCAATGAAGTCATCGCCTTATTGCTAGGTGGAATTTTAGGAATGATT
Source organism: Cylindrospermopsis curvispora GIHE-G1 (assembly GCF_014489415.1). Classification (NCBI taxonomy): domain Bacteria; kingdom Bacillati; phylum Cyanobacteriota; class Cyanophyceae; order Nostocales; family Aphanizomenonaceae; genus Raphidiopsis; species Raphidiopsis curvispora. The sequence continues at coordinate 1,659,703 of NZ_CP060822.1, read as the reverse complement.
TGGTTAAATAATATTGCCATCAATAGCAATAAGCAGACAAACCTATTAATTACCGCCGTTGCTTTAGGCACAACTATGCCAAAAATTGCCCTAACTCCTACCGTTTCGATATGGCAATTGGGATTATTCTTTTTGAAAGTTGGTAGTGTATTATTTGGTGGTGGTTATTTACTAATTGCATTTTTACAAGGGGAGCTAGTAGACCAATATCATTGGTTAACACAACAACAATTATTAGATGCTATTGCTATTGGTCAATTTACGCCAGGTCCTATACTTTCAACCGCCACATTTATTGGATATATAATTTCTGGATTGCCTGGAGCAATTGTAGCAACAGTAGGAATTTTTCTTCCCTCATTTTTACTTGTACTGCTGTTAAACCCAATTATTCCCTGGTTGCGGAAATCTCCTTGGACAAGGCATTTTTTAGATGCAGTAAACGCCAGCGCAGTAGCCCTCATGATAGTAACAACTTTGCAGATAGCAGTCAAAACCTTGGGTTTAGAAAGATTTCCACTGCTAGATTTGTTTAGTGTATTTATGTTCCTAATTGCCGCTGTTTTGATTATACGTTTTCGGATTAATGCTCCATGGTTAGTATTGAGTGGAGGGTTAATTAGTATAGGTCTTGGACTTCTAGGTTATCTCTAAGGATTGTTAGGGATTGTTTTTAAAAATATAAGTGGGTCAGTGGAATTAAATATAAGATTAACGTAGGTTGGGTTGAAGTATGAAACCCAACACCCCTATGGGTCTTGTTACTTGACCCATCCTACAAATAATTGTGCCTCCCTACTTACCCAATTATGGAAAAAGATTTTTTAGAGGTCTTTTTCCATGTAAATTTTGCCTTTTGTTCTGCAGCTTCAACATAATTTCCGAGTGCATTTCACGGGTGATAGGGTAAAAAAAGTTGACAATTAAACCCATAATTAAAAAAAATGTCGGCACTGGTCCGATAATAATCCTAATGGCAAATAATGCGGAATCAGGTTGGGAGGGTAATAAGTTGGCAGTTCCAGCAGTAACCTCTTTAAATCCTGAAAGTTGTAAAGCATTACCAACCAGAAATAAACCAAAAGCTAACCCAAACTTTTGGAGTAAAACCATAAAACCATAAAAAACACCTTCTCTTCTTTGTCCGGTTTGTAGTTCATCCAAATCTATAACATCCGGAATCATAGACCAGGGAATTAGATAAGCTGTGGAAACTCCAAAACCTGCCATGATAGCCATAATATACATTAATAAAATCTGATCGGGTTTGAGGAAAAATAATCCAGCACCAGCAACAATCCATAGGGTCATCCCCAAAAAATAAACTATTTTTTTGCCATATAGTTTACTTAAATAACTCCAGACGAATAACATTAATAAAGCTGTTCCTTGCACAGCTATTAAAACCGTAGGTACCTGAGCATTATTCAATTTCATACAGTAAATGACAAAATAGGGAATCACTGTTGCAGTGATTTGTAAACCCAACCAGGAGAAAAGGTAAATGGCGATGACAAATAAAAATGGTTTGTTAGTAAAGGCAATTCTAATTTGGTCAATAAAGGAGATTTCCACTGGTTGTTCTATCTGAATACGTTGAGCCTCAAAAGCTAAAATTCGCTCCCTTGTTCCATAAATACACCAATATAAAGATATGACTGCAATCACAGTGCATAAAGCTGCCAAAACCAAATACTGTGCTTGGGGACTTTTCACCAGAAAAAAGACCACTTGGGCAAAAATTAAGGATAAAATACTACCACCAATAGAGAAACTAAAGCGAAAACTATTTAAACTGGTTCTTTCATCATAATCCTGGGTTAACTCCGGTGTCATAGCAGTGTAGGGCAAATTAACAATGGTAAAAAAAGCCTGAGATAAAATGCCAATGGCTACATAGTACCAAAATAAAGCTAGGGTATTTTGACTAGGGTCTAAATAAAACTGAGGAACAATCCATTGGAGAAAGAAGAAAATTCCAAAGGGAATTGCACCATAAAACATCCAGGGTAAACGACGACCCCAATGACGGGATTGAGTTTTATCTGTTAGTACTCCCACAATGGGATCGTTAATTGCGTCCCACACCTTACCAATCATTAAAATGCTACCCGCCAAACCCGGAGGAATACCAGCTACATTAGTAAAAAAGACCAGGAGGAAAAATATGGCTATATTAGAGGTTACTGCAGGTCCTAAATCTCCAGCACCGTAGGCTAATTTGGTAGCTAGGTTTAGTTTTCCATTTTTCATTTTTTTAACTACTTTTCTATATCTTAATGTTTATCTGGATGGATTATCACCATAAAATAGAGGAATTTGCTGTTAAGATTTATTAATTAAACTTCTAAACTAGTTGGTATCTGTATCTATATTTCTTTTCATGCATTAAAAATATAATTTCACAAAAACTAGCATTAGCACCATATATTGCAGCACTTTTAAGTAAAGTCAACTGCGATCATTTTGTAGGAGTCCTGGTCAAAGTTATCAAAGTTTAGTAAAATCATTTTGTAAGTCAGCAAAACCAAGAGTAGCTTTCTACAGCACCAGTTAATATTTTCCATGGGTGGGACGTACCACCCAATATTACGCCCCACAAATTTTCCCCTTGGGGCTCGCTGGGAAATCATTATTTTGGTAGCACAAGCATGTAACTTTCGCACATAAACAACACCACTAGAAAACTTAACAACTAACTAACAGATTTAATATGTTAAACAGAATACGTAATCTCTTTAGTAAATTTTTCAACAATACTGGCACACTTAATCGAGAACCCCTAAATAAGGCCAGCTTGATGGTTATTATCATAATAGACATTTTTATTCTCATCAATGTTTTTACAGGATTAGACAGTATTGGTAGATGGTATCTTAGCCCTGATGAAACTTATCCCTGTTATTATGAATGGAAGGGTTATCAAGAGCAAACCTCAGCAACTAAAGATTATGAAATAATTAGTAATTCATTAGTGGAAAATAATCAGCCTAACTTTAACACACAATATAAACAGCAAGAACAAGGAAGATTAGGGAAAGTATCAGAAATTTGCCTGAACTATGGCGTATTAAAAAACAATTTAAATACCGTTCAAAATCGGCAAGTTTTACAAAGTATTGGTCAGACCCAAGAAAAAATCAATAAGTTGGGGCAAGAAAATGCCGAAATTCGTAGACAATACGATTCCACCCTTCTGGAAAAAATGGTTCGTCAACCTGATAGTAAGTCTATCAACCAAGTAAAAGCTGAGGAAGCTAGGCAAAACCTGGATAGGAATACAAGGCAAATTGCCCAACTTAAAGAGGAAAATAAAAAGAAGAAAAATCAGCTACTCAACCAACCAGCAAGTGTCAAACTTCTCTCGGTTTTGCAGGATAAAATCCAATTTTCTAACCTAGTTAATGGCTATAAAACAGCTTCATTTTGGTATCCCAGTATTCAAGTAACCCTGCAAGCTATATTCCTATTACCTTTAATCTTCATCGCTTCATTAATTTATGGTAGGTCACAACGCCAAGGATATGGACTAGTATCTCTAATTAGCTGGCATTTGCTAGTTATATTTGTGATTCCCCTAGTTATCAAGGTCTTGGAGTTTCTGCAAGTTGGTGTAGTATTTAAATTCTTAGTAGATATTATTAGTAGCTTGTTGGGAGGTTTACTGTTCTTAGTTAGCTATGTTTATATTGTAGTGATTCCCCTAGTTGGGTTTGGGATCATCAAGTTGTTACAAAGGAATGTAGTTTTTAATAGTAAAATTCAAGCGGGTAAAAGAGTACAGAACTCCCAGTGCATCAACTGTGGAAGAAACCTCAGGTTTCGTGAGGCCCATTGTCCCCATTGTGGTTATTACCAGTATGTGGAATGTCACCATTGCCATAACTTGACCTATAAGAAGTTACCCTATTGTTATCATTGTGGTACTGAGCAAATTTCTCTATGACTGAATCCCTATTGAATATTCAAAATCTTTGTGTAGCTTATCCCCAAGATTATGACCAAGCTCCAATCTGGGCGGTTAATGATGTATCCTTTAGTCTAAAACCAGGAGAAAAGATTGGTTTGGTGGGTGAGTCTGGTTGTGGTAAATCTACTATTGGTCGGGCAATTATGCGATTATTGCCTGAACATAGTCGGGTTCAAGGTCAGGTAAATTTTCGCGGGAGTTCAGTGTTAGATTTAACTCCTGCTCAAATGCGACAGTTTCGAGGTGAAGCGGTGGCTTTGGTGTTTCAAGATCCCATGACCCGATTAGACCCATTAATGACTATTAGTGAACACTGTTTGGAAACCTTAGCTGCACATTCACCACAACTGACGAAAAAACAAGCTAAGGAAAGAGTTTTAGCTACCTTAGAAAAAGTAAAAATTCCTGGAAGTCGTTGGAGTCAGTACCCCCATGAGTTTAGTGGAGGAATGCGTCAAAGAGTGGCTATTGCTTTAGCTTTGTTGCTCAATCCCAAGTTAATTATTGCGGATGAACCAACAACTAGTTTAGATGTAACTGTTTCTGCCCAGATTTTACAAGAACTAACTAGACTGTGTGCAGAAGATAATATGGGCTTGTTGTTGATTTCCCATGATTTAGCAATGGTAGCAGAATATTGCGATCGCATTGGGGTGATGTACCAAGGTAAAATAGTGGAAATGGGTAAAACAGAGAGTGTATTTAAACAACCACAGCATGAATACACCCAGTCTTTATTAAAAGCAGCTCTACACATTCAGCAAGAACCGGTAGGTATGGGAGAAGAAGAGAAAAAAGAAAATCCCATCCTCAAAATAACAGAATTACAACAGTATTATACTATAGAGCCGAATTTTCTAGAGCGATTATTTCAGAGTCAACAGGAAACAATCAAAGCAGTAGATGGCATTAACTTAGAATTATATCCAGGAGAGATATTAGGTCTGGTAGGAGAGTCAGGTTGTGGTAAAAGTACCCTATCCAGAACCATTTTACAATTGATTCCTCCCACGGGGGGAAAAGTGGAATTTTTAGGGCAAGAATTAACGGGATTATCCCGTGAAGAAATTCGTAATTTCCGCAGGGAAATTCAAATGATATTTCAAGATCCCCATGCTTGTTTAAACCCAGCCATGACGATAGGAGAAAGTATAGCAGATCCCCTATTAATTCACAAAATAGCCCGTGGAAAACAGGCGGAAGAACAGGTTTTATGGATGTTAGAAAAAGTGGGGTTAACTCCTTGGCAAACTTATTATCGCCGTTATCCAGCAGATTTATCAGGGGGACAGCAACAACGGGTAGCCATAGCGAGAGCTTTGATTACCCATCCTAAATTAGTAATCTGTGATGAACCTGTGAGTATGTTGGATGCTAGTGTCCAAACCCAGGTTTTGGATTTAATGTTACAATTAAAGGCAGAATTTGATCTAACTTACCTATTTATTACCCATGACTTATGGTTGGCTAGGTTTTTGTGCGATCGCATTGCCGTAATGAATAGTGGTAAAATAGTAGAATTAGGAAAAACGAAGGAAATATTTTCCCATCCCCAGCATCCTTACACCCAAACTCTGCTGGGTGCTGCACCATTATTAGCTAGAGTTTAATTACGTTACGGAGAAATCATGTCTAAAAATTCACTCTCCCATATTTTTAAAAACAGCTATTCTGCGGACAAATGGCAACAGAGAATAGAACAGGTAGCTCATCGATTCAATCAACAATATCAAAATCAACCTTTTGAACTGCCAGAGGAAATCAAACAAATGTCCATTTATCAAGAATGGAAAAGTGGTACCCTATCATCAAAAATTGCCGCTCCATTTTGGGAAATTGCTCAACCTCAAAAAAATCAACATTGTTTAGATATTGGGTGCGGGGTCAGTTTTTTAATATATCCTTGGCGAGATTGGCAAGCATATTTCCACGGACAGGAAATTAGTAATATAGCCAGAGACGCTCTAAATTCTCGGGGTTCCCAATTAAATTCTAAGCTGTTTAAGGGTGTGGAATTAGGAGCAGCTCATCATTTAGAATATGATGGAGCACAGTTTGATTTAGTGATTGCTACAGGATTTAGTTATTACTTTCCTTTAGAATATTGGCAATTGGTACTAGAGGAGGTAAAACGGGTCTTAAAACCCGGTGGAAATTTTGTCTTTGACACCATTAATTCTGCTCAGCCAGTAGCAGAAGATTGGGCAGTTTTGGAGACCTATTTAGGCACGGAGGTATTTTTAGAAACTGCCAGCGACTGGAAAAAAACTATTAAATCTCAAGGGGGTAAAATAGTGAATGAACAATTAGGTGTAGGGGAAATGATAACCTTATATAAGGTGAAATTTTAAGGAGGAATCTTGACATCTAAATCTGAGAATACGAAAATCTAAGTCCCCGTCATCAGAACTTCCACCCAGCAATCACTTTTACCAGTCAACCCTGTGCCAATCTTGTGAAGGTATATTTTTAAAAATAATTCTCATGATAGATGGCTTAACTGGAAGGTTAACATTCAATTATTCTGAATTATGAAGACATGGTTGAACCGGGATTTTTGACCGGATGTGAACACATGTAAGTTGATGTTGTTAATCAGTACTGTTGACCGATTTATGAAAGGAGATTGTTAGGTGGAAGATATAAGTACAAAATCAGTATCCAGTTCTGCTTCTATCCTCACTGTGGGGAGCGGTTGGTTCCCTACCACACCAGGGGGAATGGAAAGGTACATCTATGAACTAATTCATAAATTGGCTATTAACCAAGACCAGATAGATTTATGTGGGGTAGGTCTACCTGAACAGCAAACCCCGTCTATTCCCAATATTAGGTTACATAATCTCGCATCCCCCCATAGTAAGATTTGGCAAAGATTATGGTCTATTCGCAGGAACTTTCGGCAAATTAGTCTCAATCACTTTGACGCAGTTAACTTACACTTTGCATTATATAGTTTTCCTATTTTAGATCTTTTACCCAAGAGTGTGCCAATTACATTTAATTTTCACGGTCCATGGGCCGCTGAAAGTCAAGAGGAACTATTAAATAAAAAACTGACTATTTGGATCAAACAACACTTGGTGGAAAAAAATACCTATAACCGGTGCGATCGCTTTATAGTTTTAAGTCGAGCTTTTGGCAACATTTTACATAAACAGTATGAGGTTCCCTGGGAAAAAATACATGTTATTCCCGGGGGAGTAGATGTGAAACATTTTCAAAATAATTTATCCCGTTTAGCAGCGAGGGAACAACTGGGTTGGCCAACTGAAAGACGGATATTATTTACCTCTCGTCGTTTAGTAAATCGTATGGGAATTGATAAACTCTTGACAGCAATGGCAAAAATTAAGCCTGTGGTTCCCGATATTTGGTTAGCTATTGCTGGACGTGGACATATACAAACTTCTCTGGAGAAACAAGTGGTGGAATTGGGATTGGAAAATCAAGTCAGATTTTTAGGATTTTTACCAGATCAACAGTTACCTATAGCCTACCAAGCAGCTGATTTGACTGTGATGCCAAGTCAATCTTTTGAAGGTTTTGGACTGGCAATTCTGGAGTCTTTGGCTTGTGGAACTCCTGTTTTATGTACTCCTGTAGGGGGAATGCCAGAAATTTTACAGCCCTTTACACCTGAGTTAATTACTGATTCCATCGCGGTTGATAGTCTTGCCAATAAATTGCAGGAAGTAATGTTAGCAAAGATTGTTTTACCCCCTAGGGAAGAATGTAGAAATTATGCTGCTGAAAACTATGATTGGACTAATATTGCTCAAAGGGTAAGACAGGTAATTGTATTCCATAAATAAGATAATTATGAAGATTCTATTTTTAGACCAAAGTGGTAAACCAGGTGGTGCAGAGTTATGTCTATTAGATATTGCTAAACCTTTTAGTGATACTTGTTTAGTTGGTTTATTTGCTGATGGTGATTTTAGAAAGCTATTAGAAAGCTATCAAATTCCTGTGGAGGTTTTAACAACTCAAACTATTCCTATTAGAAAGAAAAGTAGTTTTTTATCTAGCTTGATTAGTATACAACACATTATCCCTCTTATTAATGCAGTTATCTCCCATGCTAAAAATTATGATTTAATCTATGCTAACACCCAAAAGGCTTTAGTGGTAGGAGCAATTGCTAGTTTTTTGACTCGTGTCCCCTTGGTCTACCATCTACATGATATTTTGTCTTTAGAACATTTCAGTCACATTAACTTACAAATCGCTGTTAATCTTGCCAATAGGTTTGCATCTTTAGTGATTGCTAACTCTCAAGCTAGTAAGGACGCATTTGTTCAAGCTGGAGGAAACTCTCAACAGGTAGAAGTTGTATATAATGGGTTTGATATGAAAAACTATCAAGCATCAGGATATCAAATTCAGCAAATACGAAACACTTTAGCAGTAGAGGATAAATTTGTCATTGGACATTTCAGTAGGTTATCTCCATGGAAGGGACAGCACATTCTGGTAGAAGCATTAGCCCATGTTCCAGACAATATCACAGCTATTCTGGTGGGAGATGCTTTATTTGGCGAACATGAGTATGTTCGGGAATTACACCAAAAAGTTCATCACCTACAATTGGAACACCGAGTTAAATTTTTAGGCTTTCGTCAGGATATACCACAATTAATGTCAGCTTGTGATTTAATCACCCATACATCCATTGCACCTGAACCTTTTGGAAGAGTTATTGTGGAAGGTATGCTCTGTGGTAAAATCGTCATTGCAGCTAAATCTGGAGGAGCTGTAGAACTAATAGAAAATGGCACAAATGGTTTTTTAGTTACACCTAATCAACCCCAGGAGTTGGCAGATATAATTAAATATTGTTTTGACCAACAACAACAGATCCAAAATATTGCTAGTTATGCACGACAGCTTAGCCAACAAAAATTTGATCTGAATGTTATTAATCAAAAAATTCAACAGTTGATTCTTAAAAAGTTGACAGTAATTTAACCAAAAGTTTGCCAGTTGGGAAAAATCTTGTTAAAGTACGTAAAGGTTTCTTAACCCCTTGTCCAAGGTAATTAGTCAAAAGGGGGAGGTTCAAAATCCCTCCAAAGACCAATAGCTCCAGACAAATAGGATTTTTTTATAGAGGATAACTTTTCATGACTGTAACTGCTCCCCGATTAAAGCACGAGGTTAAAGACCTTGCTCTAGCTCCCTTGGGAAGACAACGTATTGACTGGGCCGGAAGAGAAATGCCCGTACTAAAACAAATCCGCGATCGCTTTGAACAAGAAAAGCCCTTTGCTGGTTTGAGATTGGTCGCCTGCGCCCATGTTACCACCGAAACAGCACATTTGGCCATCGCCCTCAAAGCAGGTGGTGCTGATGCGGTTTTAATTGCTAGTAATCCCCTATCAACTCAAGATGATGTAGCTGCTTGCTTAGTGAGTGATTATGGCATTCCAGTGTTTGCCATCAAAGGGGAAGATGCCCAGACCTATAGTCGTCACGTACAAATTGCCTTAGACCACCGTCCAAATATTATTATTGATGATGGTAGTGACGTAGTTGCTACCTTAGTTCAAGAACGCCAACACCAAATAGCAGATCTCATTGGAACAACGGAAGAAACCACAACAGGTATTGTTCGGTTACGAGCAATGTTAAATGATGGGGTATTGACCTTTCCAGCAATGAACGTTAATGACGCTGATACCAAGCACTTCTTTGATAACCGCTATGGTACAGGTCAATCTACCTTAGATGGTATTATTCGTGCTACGAATATACTACTAGCAGGGAAGACTATTGTGGTAGCAGGTTATGGTTGGTGTGGTAAAGGAACCGCCCTACGTGCCCGTGGTCTAGGTGCAAACGTTATTGTTACAGAAATTGACCCCATTAAAGCAATTGAAGCGGTAATGGATGGTTTCCGTGTGTTACCCATGTCCGAAGCAGCACCCCAAGGCGATATATTTATTACTGTGACCGGTAATAAACACGTGGTCAGAGGTGAACACTTCGACGCCATGAAAGATGGGGCAATTGTGTGTAATTCTGGACACTTTGATATAGAATTAGACCTCAAATATCTAGCTTCCCAAGCCAAGGAAATCAAAGTAGTTCGACCCTTTACAGAACAGTATGTACTCCAGAATGGCAAATCAGTTATTGTACTAGGTGAAGGTCGTTTAGTTAACCTAGCTGCTGCGGAAGGACATCCCAGTGCAGTAATGGATATGAGTTTTGCCAACCAGGCCTTAGCGTGTGAATACTTAGTAAAAAACCAAGGTAAATTATCACCAGGTCTATATTCCATACCCAAAGAAGTAGATCAAGAAATTGCCCAGTTGAAATTGCAAGCCTTGGGCATTGCAATTGATACGTTAACAGTAGCTCAAATCGAGTACATAAATTCCTGGCAATCGGGGACGTGATAAATACTTAGTCAGGTAGGCGCTCCGCCCGCGCTATGGCTATAAGTTGACCAGGGATAGATGATCTATCCCTGAAATGCTTCCAGGTTAAAATTTTACCTTTAGTAACCTATGCCTTGCCAACTTTGGCCTTATATTAGCCCTGGTATACCCGATGACCTATTTGAAAACTTACCAGGTATACCTTTTAGTCAAAGAGAATTGCGATTGTTGTTGATTTCTCAACTGCGTCTTAAACCGGATTCTGTATTGTGGGATGTGGGAGCTGGTACGGGGACAATTGCCATAGAAGTAGGTTTATTATGTCCCCAGGGACAGGTGATAGCTGTGGAAAGAGATGAGGAAGTCGCCAATTTAATCAAGCGTAATTGCGATCGCTTTCAAGTAAAAAATATTAGAGTGGTAGAGGGGACTGCTCCAGATTGCCTGAATAGTATACAGGCAATACCTGATCGTGTTTGTATAGAAGGGGGGAGAGCTATCGGAGAAATTTTACAAGCCATCTGGAATTATTTACCTTTATCTGGTCGTGTGGTTGCTACAGCTGCTAATCTAGAGAGTCTATATGCCATATCTCAAACCCTATCAGAGTTAACAGCTAGAAATATAGAAGTTATGCAGTCTGCTGTTAACCGATTGGAAACCAGAGGTTTTTCTCAAACCCTTGTCTCTACGGATCCTATTTTTATCCTTAGTGGTGAAAAACTTGATTGAATCCAAAGTCGAAAATCTCAAATATTATTATTTGCCATGCCTTGGTCTAGAATTATTAGTGGAATTATTGCTATTGTTCTTGCTGTATCTTGCACGTTGTTGGGAGGTTGGTATTTCACGATAGCTATTGGTATAATTGTGTTTTTTGGTCAACTGGAATATTTTAATTTAGTTCGTTCCAGAGGAATGAGACCTGCTGCTAAAACTACCATCTCTGTCAGTTTAATTTTATTAGGCATTTGCAATTTCCAACCTAGTTTAGCAGATGCAATTATGCCCATAGCGGGAACTTTTATTTGTTTTTACCTACTTTTTCAACCGCAATTTGCCACCATTGCTGATATTTCCGCTTCTATTATGGGTTTGTTTTATGTTGGTTATTTACCCAGCTATTGGGTGAGACTGCGAAATATTCAGGATGTAAGTGTTAGTGAATATGTCAACTTGGGTAATTACTTATATGACTACTTATCTAATACCCAACTTGTACAAATTAAACCAGACGATTTACCCCGGGGTTTCACCTTTACCATGCTAACTTTTTTGTGTATTTGGGCTACTGATATAGGTGCTTATATATTTGGTAAATATTTTGGCAGAACTCCTCTTTCCAGTATCAGTCCCAAAAAAACCGTGGAAGGGGCGATTTTTGGTATGGTGGGCAGTCTCGTCTTAGCTTTGTGGGGGGCATATTTTCTCAATTTGCCTTATTTCTTCCTGACTGGTTTGACACTAGGTTTATTAATTGGCATTGCCAGTTTGTTAGGAGATTTGACCGAATCTTTGCTTAAAAGAGATGCGGGGGTCAAAGATTCTGGACAGTTGATCCCCGGTCATGGTGGAATATTGGACCGCACTGACAGTTATATTTTTACCGCTCCTTTGGTTTATTATTTTATCACCCTAATATTACCCCTAATTGATTAACACGAGTGTTGGTATCTAAATACTTTATGGATTGACATTAATCTTTCCTCGACAGAAGATCTGGCCCGATTCCAGACTCAATTCCTCTAAATCTACATCCGAACCCAGGTATAAAAATTCTTCAATATGATCAATCTCACTTTCTGCAGCTTGCCATGGACTATAGATGCCCTTACACAGTGTTAATTTTATTTCTTGCCCGCTCACCAATTGTAATTTGGCGCGAACCTCTAAAGAATCGGACTGTCCAGCACTTTGAGCCACACCTTGGAGTATAAAACCCTGGGTATGGAGTGCAATTTCATTCCAGAAAATAGACTGGTATTTTTTGCCAAGTTCTGGTATTGTTCTAAGTGCTGTCTCGTTGATAGCAGTGGAAAGTAGGGGAGAAGACATGGAACTATTCAGTTCCAGCTCGTTGATCAGTAGTTCACCAAACACGGGCACTACTGACAACAATCGTAATGGTTGGCCTCGGATCACAGAACCAAGGTTAACATGTATGTCCTGAGCTGTAAGTTGAACACGGGTAATATGAATACCCTGGTAAACTGCCTTAGTCGCCAAAATGGAGACCTTGGGGATACGCCCGGAAAGCAACTGCTGATCATCTGTATCAACACTAATCTCTAGCTCGTAAACCTGACTTAATTGAGACCTTAACCAAAGCTTAATTGCTGCATTAAGAATCTTAGTTACTATTCGGGTCTTACTACTTTTTTCTCCGTCCGAAGTTCGTTCTGTCATTTAACTCGACAACCCTATTGTCCATTGTGTATACTTGTCAATTTTATCAATTAGGAGGCACACAGAATTCAACCATGAATTTGAACCGTTATTACCGTTATTTATGACCGTAATGAGGAAATAAATTGTGGAAACAAGGGTACAAAAAATTATTTCTCAATGGGGTATAGCCTCCCGTCGTGAAGCTGAAGAAATGATTGGGCAGTCACGAGTACGGATTAATGGTATCTTGGCGCGCTTGGGTCAAAAAGTCGATCCTAGAGTGGATATGATCTCCATTGATGGTAAACTTGTTGTAGAAGATAATCGTCCACCTTTAGTGTATTTACTATTAAATAAACCCGCAGGAGTGGTTTCCACCTGTAATGATCCCCAAGGTAGAACAACAGTTTTAGATCTGTTACCGGCAAAATTACGCCAGGGTACTGGCATTCATCCTGTGGGAAGGTTAGATGCTGATTCTACTGGGGCATTAATCTTAACCAATGATGGAGATCTAACATTTGCTCTTACTCATCCTAGTCATGATATTCCCAAAACCTATCATGTTGTAGTGGAGGGACATCCGCCAACAAACGTTCTGAGGATGTGGAGTCAGGGAGTAATGTTAGACGGGAGGAAAACACGAACTGCCCAAGTTAAATTAATCGAACAGGGGATCACCCAAAGTAAACTGGAGATTATTTTACAGGAGGGAAGAAACCGTCAAATTCGTCGTGTGGCTCAACAGTTGGGATACCCAGTTGTGCACCTTGATCGGAGAGCTGTAGGGACGATTCAACTACACAATTCATATGGTAAATTTACTGATATTGGTAAGTATCGTCATCTTATAACCAGCGAGATTATTTTATTACAGCATCTGATCCACCGGATACGAAATTGAGTTAACTTGTAATTGGAATCAGGTAGGGAGTGATTAAGGAACGGGGAGTATGTTGAAAATTACGAAATGGTTAAGGTTGCCTAAAAGGGCCCACAAACCAAAAAACCTCTCAATAGAAGAGCAACAGTTACAAAAACTTTCAGAGTTGGGTAGTCAGTTAGCAGCTTTGCGTCAGGAAAAGGGTTTGTCTATAAGTGAAGTGGTTTCGATCACTAGAATTCCCGGCCGTCTACTAACGGCAATTGAGGTAGGAGACTTGTCGAGTCTACCTGAACCTGTTTATATTCAGGGTTTAATCAGACAATTTGCCAATGCACTAGGCTTAAATGGTGTGGAGTTAGCCAGTAACTTCCCCACGGGGTCGCCAAAATTGGTTTTTAAACCTAGATATGGGTATAGAACTCGGGGTTTCTTAGAATTACGTGCTTTCCATCTTTATTTGCTTTACATATTTGTCATAGTTTGTTCAGTAAATGGTCTATCTCAATCCCTAACCCAAAATATAGAAGCTAAAGACAACGACAATAAACCTCACCTGCAAGCTAGTACCGATATATCTGGTAGAAAAACCCCCATTAAAATAGTAAAAGTGCGTCAACTGGTCAATTTAGATAGTAATGGAAATGATACCAGTAATGATCCTCTCCAGGTTCATATTATGGTGAATTCACAAGCTTGGATACACGTTGTGGCTGATGGCAAAACAAAATTTGAAGGAGTTTTGACCCAGGGATCCCAAAGGGATTGGGAAGCTACTGAGGAACTCATAGTCAAAACAAATAATGCTGGAGGTGTGGTAATGAAGGTCAATCAGGAAGAACCTAAACAAATGGGAAAACCAGGGAGATCTGGTGAAATTAGAATTGCATCTAAAAACCTTCAATTTTGATGGTTATTGGGGGGTGCACACCTACCACCCTAATCAACTCCCACCCCCAGGAGCCAAATCAGGAAGTTTTGGGAGATCGACCACAAAGTTGAGTGATGGTCTTGAGACGATTGCTCAGTTCTTGACTTAGCACACCTTCTTCATAACGCCATTCCCAGTTACCTTCTGTTGTACCCGGGTAGTTCATTCTGGACTCCGTTCCCAACCCCAAAATATCCTGTAGGGGAATGATTGCCTGATTAGCAACGGATATCAAAGCTAGTCGGATCAAGTCCCAGTTAATTCCATCACTACTAACACCACCTAAGTATAATAACAGGTTTTGCTTTTCGTAGTCGTTGGCAGTGTGAAACCAGCCAACAGTCGTGTCATTATCATGGGTACCAGTATAGACCACAGCATTTCTGGGATAGTTAAAGGGTAGAAATGGATTGCCAGGATCGGAACCGAAGGCAAATTGTAATACCTTCATTCCAGGAAACTCAAATTCATCTCTTAGCGCCTCTACCTCTGAGGTGATAATTCCCAGATCTTCAGCTAGAATTGGCAATTTGCCAAGTCTTTGTTTAACTAGGGCAAAAAACTCTTTTCCAGGTGCTTTTATCCACTCCCCGTTAATAGCAGTTTCTTCTCCTTGGGGAACAGCCCAATAGGCTTCAAAACCCCGAAAGTGGTCAATGCGGATTATATCCACATAATCTAGTATGGCTTCAAAACGTTGTACCCACCATGCAAAATCCTGCTTTTCTAATTCCTCCCAGTTGTACACCGGATTTCCCCACAATTGACCAGTGGCGCTAAAATAGTCTGGTGGCACCCCGGCCATTAGATCCACCGCTCCCGTCTTTGTATCTAAGGCAAAAAACTCGGGATTTGCCCACACGTCAGCACTATCATGAGCTACATAAATGGGTATATCCCCAATAATACCTATTCCCCGTTCGTTGGCGTACTCTTTGAGTTCTGACCACTGACGAAAAAACTCATATTGAATAAATTTGTAATAGAATATTTGTTCTGCTAAATCTTGCTCAATCCTGCTTATGGCTTCTGGTTCCCGCTTAGCTAATTCTAATGGCCAATTATACCAACCTTCTCCGTCTTGGGCATCTTTGATGGACATGAACAAGGCATAATTGTTTAACCAATAACCTTTACTCTGGCAAAATTGATCAAATGCCGCCCTTTGGTGACTATTAGCACTTCTTTGAAAATTATCGCATGCCCGCTGGAGCAAATTGATTTTTTGGGGGATCACTTGTGCAAAATCTACTTTATCAGCAGTAAATTGGGGTAAATCAGCAAAGTCAGCCTCACATAACAAACCCTCATTTACTAGCTTGTCTGGACTAATTAGTAAGTGATTCCCCGCCATGGCAGAATAGCACATGTAAGGAGAACTACCATAGCCCGTGGGACCTAGGGGTAAAACTTGCCAATACTGCTGATAGCTCTCTTTCAGAAAATCAATAAAACGATAGGCTTCCAACCCCAGGTCACCAATCCCGAAGCGACTGGGAAAACAACTGGGATGAAGTAAAATTCCACTGGATCTTGGAAAGGGCATAGTTTGGGGGAGAAAAACAGATCGCGGTTAACAGGAAACAATGCTACATTGAATTCGCACTCTAAATTCGATTGAACTTTCAAAACATCTTAATTCTTAACAATCAATAATCTGCTCTTTCCATATATTGACCTTCTACTAGAAAGGTACCCTGGCTAAAACGCACTACCCAATATCCCCCCGGTCGCAGGTCAATAACTGTACCTTCTTCCTGCATGCTAACTACATCCGGAGGACGTAACATGGGCATGGGATCAGCAGTTTTGATGTAGGGGGGTAGGGTGACTAAACGAACTCTACTGCCAATAAAAAATTCTGTGGACATGGGAAATAAAAAAGAGGTAATTAGTGCAGGATGGCAAAAAGCGATCGCCATGAACTATTCTAAATATAGTCGCTTTTAAATTATTTTCGTGACCAGAGAACGGGAACCCTTAATTAGTTTAGCACTTTACCACGCTTTCAAATGGTCGGTGGTTAGCCCCATGTTACACGCTTACTTTGGGGGCAAAATCTATGGGGTGGAAAATGTTCCCCAAACCGGTGGGTTGGTGATCGTCAGTAACCACGCCAGTTACTTTGACCCTCCCATAGTTTCTAATTGTGTATGTCGTCCTGTAGCATACATGGCCAAAGAGGAATTATTCAAAATTCCTGTTTTAGCCCAGGCTATTAAATTATATGGTGCCTATCCGGTAAGTCGTGGCACGGCAGATAGAGGAGCAATTAGATACGCCTTAGAATATTTGAAAAATGGTTGGGCAGTGGGAGTATTTTTGGAAGGAACTAGAACCCGTGATGGGCGTATTCATGACCCTAAACGAGGCGCCGCCCTACTAGCTGCTAAAGCCCAGGTCCCCCTATTACCGGTGAGTTTGTGGGGAAGTGAAAAAATTGTCCAACCGGGCACACCTATTCCCCGTAAGGTTCCCTTAACTATTAGAATTGGTAAATTGATTGCAACTCCTAGTTCCACAAGTAAGGAGGAATTGGAAGCAGTTACTCATCAATGTGCGGACGCTATCAACACGTTACATGATTTGGGTAGGTAGTAAATAGGCGAATTATGTCAGATTTAAGAGAAAAACTAACAGAGAACCTAGATGAAGCAGAATGGGAGTGGTTAGTCCCCCATGCCCAAAGAGATGCTATTATTGTTGTAGCATCGGGATTGGACCTATTAGATGTGGGAGAGGCGATCGCTAGTGATAATACCCATTCTGTTGGGGTGTGGATTGATGAAAAATTAATTAGCAAGCCTTCTCCCATACAGTTAGGAGATTGGAATGGCGATCCCACTAAAAGATTTAATGCGTTAATTATAGAACCTTATGTTTTAATACAGGAGAAATGAGTTGATGGTTATCAATAACTGTGATTTCTCAACTCACACACCATTAAATCAATTTGCTTTTTCTCATATTCCCGTTCTGGGTGAGGAATTAATTAGGGGTTTAAATATCCAAGGGGGTGGTAATTATTTGGATTTAACTGTGGGTGGTGGTGGACACTCTCGGTTAATATTACAAGCTGCTGACAACACTAAGGTGATGGCGGTTGACCAAGATTTGGATGCTCTGAAAGCAGCAAAAATCCACTTGTCTGAGTTTGGAGATCGTGTTGATTTTCTACACACTAATTTTGCTAATTTTCCCTTCCTTCCCAATACTTATGATGGCATTTTGGCAGATTTGGGAGTTAGTTCCTATCATTTGGATAATCCAGTAAGGGGGTTTAGTTTTAGAAATACTGCTGATCTGGATATGCGCATGAATCAGCAACAATCTCTCACCGCTGCTGATATAGTTAATGGGTGGGATGAACAAGAACTGACCCATATTTTCTTTAAATATGGTGAAGAAAGACTTTCCCGGAAAATAGCCAGGCGCATCATCGAAAACCGCCCTTTTTCCACCACTACACAATTAGCAGAATCCATCAGCTCCTGTGTTCCACCTAAATATCGCTATGGTAGAATACACCCGGCAACCCGTGTGTTTCAAGCTCTACGTCTAGCAGTGAATGATGAGTTACAAGTCCTGGAAGCTTTGCTTCACAAAGCACCCCCTTCCCTAGTTCCTGGAGGAAAAATTGCTTTTATTAGTTTTCATAGCTTGGAGGATAGAATTGTCAAACACGGGTTACGGAACTCTGACTTATTAACTGTGATGACTAAAAAGCCAATTACGGCTACAGAGTCCGAAATTCAACACAATCCCCGCTCGCGCTCAGCCAAATTGAGAATAGCACAAAAGAAAGTTGTTTTTTAGTTTTTAAAAACTAAAAACCTATGATTAGTTGACCACAACGCCGTTTTACCTAAGTTTATGACCTGGTTAAACCAGGTGGGAATGGCTGTTGCTTGTTTAAAGTTTCCGAGTACAAGCTCGGTCTACTGCCACAAGAACTAATTGGTTCCCTTTTCGTTAAAGACATAGATCAAAAAACTTGAGGGCAGTCACCAACGTCGTAGTTCAACTCCTATCTTATAACTATTAACTATTATTTGTATAGGGGGAGGAGAAAAAAATTTTCTCCTATCCATCCGCAGCATTTCTAGCATACCATATAGACTCCACTTCGCAAATAATTTGCTCTATGGACTCTCGATTTAGCTCTTCTACTAATATTGTGATATGTCCTAATTTACGTCCCGGACGAGATTCCCTTTTGCCATACCAGTGTAGATGAGAGTGGGGAATAGTTGCTAATTTTTCCCTAATCTGGAAATATTCATTATGTGATTCTTCATACCCTAATAGGTTGACCATGACCGCAGCTGGAAAGGTTAAACTTGTGTCCCCTAAGTCCATTCCCGCAACAGCTCTGAGCTGTTGCTCAAATTGGGATGTTTTACAAGCATCTAAGGAAAAATGCCCAGAGTTATGAGTCCTCGGTGCAATTTCGTTGATTAAAATCTTCCCCCCAGCAGTAATAAATAACTCAATCCCAAATACCCCCACTACTCCTAGACTGGTTAATATCTTACGGGCGATCGCCACAATCTGGTCTTCCTGGTTAGGGGTAATATCCGCTGGGACAATCACCCTGCGACAAACTTGTTTTTCCTGTTGGGTTTCCACTACTGGATAGGTCACAATTTCTCCCTTCACTGAACGAGCAGCAACAATTGCCAACTCTTTAGTAAAAGGAACAAATTCTTCAATGAGGAATTCAACAGGTTTTTTATCAACTTGATTGACTAAATTAGAAAAACTAGCATGATTGTCTATAATAAAAGTACCCTGACCATCATAACCATGTCTCCTAGCTTTAACCACTAGGGGAAATGCCAAATCTGGCCAATTTACCCAAGGGAAAAATCGTGGCACAGGTAAATTTAAATCTCTCAAATAGCATCTTTGATGATACTTATCCAATAAAGGAGCCAAAGCTCCTAAATGGGGACGAAAACACACACCCTGCTTCTCTAAACCATACAAGGCATCTAAATTAACAAACTCATTTTCAAAGGTAATCAGATCCGATTTAGTAGCTAACACACCCGTTGCCACCGCATCCTCAACCGATGCTAAAACCACATCCTGAGCAATAGCCACCGCAGGGTCAGTTCTAGCAGGAGTCTGTACTATCAATTCCAAACCCAGGCTTTTAGCTGCTTCCCCCATCATCAAAGCCAGTTGTCCACCACCAATTATACCTATGCGCTTCATCTACACCCCAAAGAATCCCGAGTCTGAACATGGGTTTGAGAGTTTACTCCCCTGGCGCTCTTGCACAATTCCTTTACTTGTCCCCGATCTAAAATAGCTTCACTGAAATCCGCTCCGTCAATATTTGTGTCGGTAAAGCTAGAACGCAGCAAAATTGCCTCCAAAAAAATGGCATCACTTAAATCAGCACCCGTTAATTTTACCTGATCCAACATAGCATTGGTTAGGTCCGCCCCATGTAAATTTGCTCGGGTCATGACAGAAGCACTGAAAACTGCCCCCCGCAAGTCAGCATTAGCAAAATTAGCCATTTCTAAATTAGCATTAGAAAATTCAGCAGCTTGTAAATTTTGTCCAGAAAAATCATGTTTTCCTAACTCAGCGTTGCTAAATGATAGGGGATGAGTCCAATCTACTGCTACTGCTGGCAATGTTATACACCAGAGGATAATTGCCAATGACAATAATAAACCTAGCTGCTTCATCTTTTTTCGCCAATCCTAATAAACACCCATTTCTCGCGAGCGTTCAGCCGCAGCTTTAACAGCCTCCATTAAAGCAGAACGAAAACCAGCCCTCTCCAATTCCCTCACCCCAGCAATGGTTGTTCCCCCCGGACTAGTTACCTGGTCTTTCAATTCTGCTGGATGTATATTAGTTTCTGCAATTAGTTTTGCTGTCCCTAACACCGTATGCAGTGCTAATTGTTTAGCCACTGCTCTGGGTAAGCCGGATGCCACTCCTCCATCAGCCAATGCTTCTATCATTAATGCCACATAGGCAGGCCCACTCCCAGACAAACCAGTTACAGCGTCCATGAGGCTCTCACATACTTCTACCACCTCCCCAACAGCTTGAAAAATTGTTGTAGCTATGTGGTGATGAATTGGTTGGAGATGATCTCCACAACAAATAGCAGTCATCCCCGCACCCACTGTTGCTGGTGTATTTGGCATGGCACGAACTATAGACACTCCAGGAAAGGAGTTCTCCAATTGTTTTAAGGACACTCCGGCTAAAATAGAAATCATTAATGGGGAAGGTTCCATGGGCAACTTATCAACTACTTCCTCAACTACAGCAGAAAGGATTTGAGGTTTGACAGCCAAAATCACTGTTTCTCTCACCTGAGACCACATCTGACCATTGTCATTGGTTACAGAAACCCCATACCTTTGGTGCAAAAAACTCCTCCGAGCTTCCTGAGGTTCACTAACGATTACTTCTGATACTTGGTAAATTTTCCTGGCCAGGAGACGGGATAAAATGGCTTCTCCCATCACCCCACCCCCAATTAAACCCAATTTAATAGTCATTTAGTGATTAGTTTTCAATTGGTTTAGTCTTTATTGTACCATGCGATTGGGCTCACTTCCCCAATTACCCGTGCTCCGAACCGGACGTACTGGATGTTGGGGAACTTCATGTAAAAAGCCCCCTTGGGTACTAACTTGTACACAACTAGGAGTAAACAAGAATATGCTTTCACCTATTCTCTCTTGATGTCCGTCTAAAGCATAAGTACCACCAGCAACAAAGTCCACAGCCCTTTGAGCTTGATCTGGATCCATAATCGTTAAGTTCAATACTAAAGATTTGCGCTCACGTAGTGCTTGAATTGCTTGAGGCATTTCTTCAAAGGTACGGGGTTCTAAAACCAAAACTTCTGAAATTCCATTAATTGCACCTGGCATACCAATCACATTAGTCATATGCTTTGACCCTACTACTTCTTCTTGTGTTACTGTTGGGGGGGTTTCTCTCCACCTCTTATTATTATTGGTGGTTTCTTGTGCAGCTGGCTGAGGGTTTTCTGGCTGATAACTTGTTTGATAGTTATCGTTATCTTGCTCTTCCTCATAGTACTCATATTCTACTGGCTCATTCAAGCCCACAAAATCTCTGAGTTTAGAAAATATGTTGTTCATTTTTCATGCTCCTGGAAATTACCTTAATTGATCCGATGTAAATCTAGCTGTTTTGGGCTTGAGTCCTTACCGTTGTTAGTATTAGCCTCACGGATTATACTACCCAACTGTTATTCAAAAAACTTGTTACGAAATAACGATGAAAAAATATACTATCCTACACATCCTTACAATAAAAAGTTATTTCATCCCAATTCTGTCCCAACGGTCGAATTTGTCAAGAGGGTGAAAAGACCACATATTCCAATAACTACTTACTTAATTACTAGTAATTAGTTTTTTATTTTACATTTTTTTCCTAACCTAAATAGGGAAAAATATCTCAAATTTGAAATCAACTCTAAAGGCGATTCCCAAATAGAATTGTCCCCAGCCTTACCATGGTAGCACCAGCTTTTACCGCCAACTCATAGTCCCCAGACATACCCATAGATAGTTCCCTCATTTCTATATTTGCCCATTTTTGGGAGGCAATTTCTTGAGCTAGATTGTAAGTATGATTAAATACATTCAATATTTGCTCTTCCTCTAAACCCCAGGGTGTAATTGTCATCAAACCTTGAATTTGTAAACTTTGGTATTGACTTAGGAATGGCAAGTCCGTTAACAATTGGGGCACTGTCCAACCGGATTTTTGAGGGTCTGGGAGAATTTTGACCTGTAGGCAACTGTATAGATTAGTTCCCATTGTTTGAGCTATAGTGTGGAGACGCTCAGCAATGTGTAGATTATCTACGGAATGAATCCAGGAAAATAACTCCACAGCCTTTTTAGCTTTGTTACTTTGTAAGTGACCAATAAAGTGCCAAGTAATGTCCGGTAAATCTTGCAACTCAATTTGTTTACTGGCCGCCTCTTGAATGCGACTTTCACCAAAATCACGAATACCAGCCCCATAGGCTTCCCGCATCAATTGAGTTGATACCTGCTTACTAACAGCTATTAACCTTACTGATGGGGGTAGTTGGGCGCGAATGATTGTTACGCGTTCAGCAATTGAACTTGTCATTGGAATGTACGCTGGAAAACTCCTTGAAGCTGATCATACTCCTGTGGTTTACCACTGCGACGTAAAGTACGTAAACGATTTTCCAGCATCATTCTGGCTTCAGTCCTACCAATGGACTGAAATTTCATCCCCTTAACGTCACTGGTTACCAAAAAAAATAGGCGTTGGGCATATAGTGTAGTAAATAGCTCTTGATTATCATCAACCATGGAGATTTTATAGAGTAAACCCCATGTGGGATGATTGATGTAGGTTTCTGAGTGGTCTGGATTCATTTAATAATCGTCAAATTTGGGAGTATATATTCTTTTTTCGGGTCTCACACAATCATTCCGATGATAATAAATATCCCTCGACCAGAATTTTTTTTGGCTGATTATGTGAACTTCCTGTTCCATGAGTTTGCTTCTATCTTGCCATGATTATGGTCTCATGACACAAATACAAATATAGATTATAATTTGGTGCGCACACTTTACTTAATTCAACTTATGGTTAAAAGTCCCTTACACGAGCAACCACGTAATCAACGAGCTACCGTAATTCGTACAAGCAATGAATTTATTCTCTTGGAATGGCTAAAATCTACAGGGAGGTTGATGGCACGCGATAATGTGGAGACCGACCTGACCAGTGAGGTGGAAGAAGAAATTGCTGAGATTATTGATCTGGACGACTTGGTCTATGATAATGATGATGAACCAGGTTTAGACCTAGAAGAATAATCTTATCTCTGTCGAGGAATGAATCAAGAAAATACCACGGTTGTAGCAACTCTCTATAAATTTGTCCGTTTACCAGATTATTGCGAACTGCAAGCACCTCTATTGTCTTTTTGCCAGGAGCAATCCATCAAGGGAACAATTCTATTGGCAACCGAGGGAATTAATGGCACAATAGCCGGTTCTCGTACTGCAATTGACCAGGTTTTGGCATTCCTTCGTCATGACAGCAGGTTGGTGGACCTGGAGCATAAAGAATCATACACCCATATCCCCCCCTTCCGGAGGATGAAGGTCCGCCTCAAGCGAGAAATTGTTACCCTCGGAATACCAGAGGTGGATCCTAATCAACGGGTGGGAAAGTATGTCAGTCCCCAAGAATGGAATGCTTTACTTCTAGACCCCAATGTTACGGTGGTTGATACCCGTAATGATTATGAAGTCAGTATTGGCACTTTTAAGAGAGCACGCAATCCCCATACCCATATCTTTAGAGAATTCCCTGATTATGTGAGCAAAAACTTGCACCCAGATAAGAATCAGAAAATCGCTTTATTTTGTACAGGTGGTATTCGCTGTGAAAAAGCATCATCCTATCTGCTATCACAAGGCTTTCAAGAGGTTTACCACCTCAAGGGAGGGATCTTGAAGTACCTAGAGGAGGTAACCGGGGAGGAAAGTTTATGGGAGGGAGAGTGTTTTGTCTTTGATGACCGGGGTGTAGTAAATCCTCAAGGGACTATGGAAGAATGTTGACTGCCTTTACCACCAGCTTAATACTAATTACAATCTCTGAACTGGGCGATAAAACTTTCTTTATCGCCGTTATTCTGTCTATGCAGCATTCAAAAAAACTGGTGTTTGCTGGTGTGACTTTAGCCTTAATGGCAATGACAATCTTATCTGTGCTATTTGGCCAGGTCTTGTCCAGTATAACGCAAAATTCCCAAATATATGTACGTTATGGGGAAATTGTCTTATTCATCGCGTTTGGTTTGAAACTACTCTATGATGCTGGCAAAATGAAACCTACGGAAAATCAGGAGGTAATGGAAGAAGCTAGAGAAGAAGTGAAAAAGTCCCAGGTTATTAATCATTCAACAAGTCCATGGGGAATTTTACTCAAGTCCTTTGTATTAACATTTATAGCTGAATGGGGCGATCGCACGCAGATAGCTACGATAGCGTTAGCAGCAGGTAATAATGGGAATAATGCCATAGGCGTAACGGGGGGAGCAATATTGGGACATGCAATATGCGCCCTCATAGCGGTTATAGGTGGGAGAGTAATAGGGGGGAGAATTTCGGAAAAACAGGTTACCCTGATAGGCGGCATTTTATTCATTATTTTCGGTGTTATAGCCGCCATAGAGCTAAAAACCGGTTAACTTCTTAATCTCATTCTTGTATTGAGCGGGAGCCAAGGTCAGAGCACTGTCAAACAAGGGTTTTGCCTCATTAATTTTACCCTGCTCTTTCAACAGAATTGCCTTTGCTAAAACGGGGCGAAAAT
The DNA here is from genome assembly GCF_014489415.1 of Cylindrospermopsis curvispora GIHE-G1. Lineage (NCBI taxonomy): Bacteria > Bacillati > Cyanobacteriota > Cyanophyceae > Nostocales > Aphanizomenonaceae > Raphidiopsis > Raphidiopsis curvispora. The sequence goes on along the minus strand of NZ_CP060822.1, from coordinate 1,634,753 downwards.
CCTGGGGATATTGTTTCATCACCTCCTCATATAAAGATATTGCCTGATCACTGTTTTTTTGAAAAGAATATACGCTACCTAAAAGTAATTGTATAGCTATAATATCAAAACTTCCTGGTTGAACAGAGTTAGACTTTTTAGCATTAGATATGGTTTCTTTAAGAAACTGAATAGCTGCTTCTGGACGTTTTTGGTCTAGTTCTAACTTAACTATACCTTGTAGTGATTGGATATTACTGGGATGGGTACGGAGAATAGAGCGATAGATTTGGATTGCTTGCTCCCGATCTCCTATTTGTTGGGTTGCCTGTGCCAGTAAAACCTTGTATTCCAAATTATCTGGATTTAATCGACTCAACTTTTGTAGAGGTTCAATTACTCCTTGAATATCAGCAGGTTGAACCTCACTATTGGGCTTTTGACTGAGAATTTGTAACCTAGCTTGCAATAACTGCTTGAGAACAGTTTGATTTTCCGGTTCCCGCTGCAAAACCAGTTCATAGCCACGAATTTGGTCTGCTAACTGGGAATTTTGCGGAAGTGGAGCATTGAGAGTTCCCAAAATAGGTATGATGGACACACCAATAAGCGCTGCAACTGCCAGCAGCAAGACTATCTGAATTGGCCAACGATTACCTTGTTTTGACACTACTTTACCTATGTTGTAATTGAACAAATAAAACTTGGAAAGTTGTAACTAAATGAGCTTAAATAAGAGCCTTAGTGGGGAATAAAGTTAAGACTTTGTGAAAATTAGCGGAATACGGTGATTTAACTGTGAATTTTATGACCAAAGACCATCAGGAGTATCTAAACTTTGAAAGTAGACCGTTATAGCTTTGGCTATAACTTAGGTGACAGTTGTAGGATCATCAGCATAATTGTAGCCATGGAGTGATAATTGAGCAAACTAATGATTGGTTGATAATTCCTCATTCACATCAGAATGTGAGTTATAACCTAGTTAAACCAGAAATTTAGCATTTGGGAATTGGGACTAAGAAATTAGTACCAGTCAAAATCTTCCCTAATTGAGATTGAGAATTATCAAGAATCAGCTAGGAATTAATTTGACCCATTCATTCTGCAAATGATAGATTTCAAAGCCTAGCGTGCAATGGCTAAATTAAAGTTAAGTACACCTTTCTTTTATTGGCCCTGCAAATTCTACACACTTTTGTTCAGTCCCACTATGGGACCTATCTCCGATCTAAGGAGTTTTTATGAATTCCGACCTGATATCGTCTTCTGAATCTGTTAGTATTACCGCCTCTAACCAGGCTTCGGCAAAAATTGATTTAACAGGTAAATTAACTGCTAAGTCACCACAAACAAAACCTGATAATTTATCCATCAAAGTCCAAGATGGGGAAAGTCCTGGGAAACTTAGGAATCGCCAACAACCAATTCCTCCTGCTAGCGAACTAATGCAATACAGGGCAATTGGTTTGATTCGGGGTAGCTACTCCCCTAGCAGCGAACAGTTCACCCAGGGCACCCTGATTACAAGTGATGGCGTGCAGTTAAATGCTGTTTTGCTAGGTCGAGTTATGAGCTTAGTCAAAAAGCATCTGGATTTACAAAAAGAACATCTGTGGGTAGTTTATCCCCGTACTAGACAGGAAAATGACTCTCTACACATTCAAATTGTAGGGGTCTGGGAACCTGAAAATCTAGCTAGAAAACCGACAGATGAACAGGTGTTGTCCTTGTCTGCGGAAACATCAGAACCGGTTGGAACTAACAAAAAATCCTCTCGTCAAAACACTGCTGCAACGGAAAATGCATCAGCTATAAAAACCTCACATCAAATTCCCGATGGAGAATTTTCCGTTCGTGGGGAGGTGGTTTATCAATCTTTCGATACCAGGAGTTTGGTGGTAAAAATCAAACAAGCTCCACGGAAACCAACGGAAAAACCCAAATATTTTAAGTTGAAACTCCATGGTGTGCTGGCCATGAAGGCAATAGGTAAATTTTGGGACTTTAAAGTCAAGCGTGAAACTGATGGGTTAATAGTGGAAACTGCGGAAGCAGTTGCTGATTTGCCCAAAAAACGCAAACCAACCTTTAGAGGTGGACCCCGCCCTGGTGTTAACAGGAAACCATTTGTTAAAAATCCCGGAGAAACTGCTCGACCCATTACAAGAATGGATGCAGATGGTTCTTACTCCTCTAAACCCTTACCAAAACCATCTATTATTAAACCAGTGAAAAAGCTAAAACCTCAAGACAACCATTAAAGTTAGGTTAAGTAGGGAGGCACAATTATTTGTAGGATGGGTTGAGGAACGAAACCCATCCTACGTTCATCTTATATTTAATTCCACCCACCCACTTAGTTCAGAATCTTCTAGTTTATTGCAAAGGGTAAAAAAGCTCTGTCCATGGGAATGGGAGCTACAGGTTCCGTCAGGGTAAATTGACCCAACTGTATCCACTGTTTCAACTCCAGAGCTACTTGTCGGGATAGGAACATGCTAGCCAAGGGAGCAGCTCGTACAGGTTTACCCTCGATGGGGATCTTCCCGGACTTTAATTGGGCGTAACTTACTAATCCAAAGGTAGGTCTTACACGACGGGGAATGGAAAAATCCACAATGGGCGCTACTAGATCTTGATCTGTTACTGCACAATGTTCAATCACTTGTTCGTTTAATACTGGAAGTGGTACTCCTACTCCTAGCATTAATGAAGGTCCATAACTTTTAAAGTAACACCCTCTCACCCAGCGCGCATCCATTTGTTTGGCATCACCAATTAGTGCTAAAGTGACAGATGGTCCAATAGGGGTTCGATTATCTAACCGCTTTTGTAGGGGAAAGTGTTGTGTACCTTCCCAAACCACATAGCCTATTCCCCCACCTAAAAAGATTTTAGTGCCAATTCCCACCAGTTGTAAATCGGGATCGTTCATTAGGGGAGACAATGCTCCGGGATTGGAGTACACTGCATTTCCTAAACGCGGTTGTAATGGTCCTAGGTAAGTATATAACGGTTCCTCGGATCCATTAACACCAACAATGAAGTTTTGATAAAGATTGCGGGGATTAAATAGGTAGAATTGATTAATCGTCTCTCGGGTGACTTTAGCTTCCAGGGTAGCTCTAGGGTAACAATCGGTAATTTGTCCTAATGCTCTGACTTGTACGGATTTACCAGCAATTAAATCTTGAATCACGTGACCACCACCGCGTTCTCTTAGTTCTTCCCCTTCCATGGTTTCCACTGCGCAACTGGCGCCCAAATATAGGTCCACCGCCCCAAACCCAGAATATGCGGGAACCCCATCTAACCAACAACGACGAATTTTAATTGGTGGGTCAGTGTGTCCTAAGTTAATAATCGCCCCGCTTGATTCCATAGGTTCAAAGGTTCCTGTGGTAATCACATCAACCTGTTGGGCCGTTTTTAGTATACCATTTTGGGCAACTCGTTTTTTTAGCTCTTCCACGGTCCAGACTACGGCACGCTTTTCAATGATCTTTTGATTAATTTCGGCAATAGTTCGCATTGTATTTAGTAATCTGAATATTATGATTATTAATATATGGTAATATATGGAAGAGAAAACAAGATGGCTGATTTAGGGGGAGAATACCTCAGAGTTCGTGACCTGGGGGAACAGGGTCTTTTGCAGAAATTACAGAGCTTTTGTCCTCCCCATATTATAGGGGATGATGGTGCAGTTTTGCCGACTAAACCCGCGCACCATTTGGTTGTAACTACAGATATGTTAGTAGATGGTGTGCATTTTAGCAATCTTACCACTTCTCCCAAGGATGCAGGCTGGCGCGCTGCTACCGCTAATTTGTCCGACTTGGCTGCTATGGGTGCCTTTCCCCTAGGAATTACCGTCGCCCTCGGTTTACCAGGGGATTTACCTGTCCATTGGGTAGAACAACTGTATCAGGGCATGAGTGACTGCTTACAGAAGTATCATACTCCCATCGTTGGCGGTGACATAGTGCGATCCCCTGTTACAACTATAGGAATTACAGCTTTTGGTGAGGTCAGTCCAGATTTGATTATTCGGCGGTGTACAGCTCAAGTGGGGAATGCTATAGTTATAACTGGTATGCATGGAGCTTCTCGTGCTGGGTTAGAATTGCTCTTGCACCCTCAAACGGGTGAAAACCTCAAGGAAGGGGAAAAGCAGGCTTTAATTAGATTTCACCAACGTCCTAACCCACGTTTGGATGTAATATACATACTACACGAAATCCTCATGTCGGGTTTAAAATCCTGTGGAAATTTCTCTCCAATTACCTTGAGTGGTATGGATAGTAGTGATGGATTAGCAGATGCTATATTACAAATTTGTCGTGCCAGTCAAGTCGGAGCAGTTTTACATCAGGATCAAATTCCCCTAATACCCATATCTAACTACTGGTTAACACCACCACGATGGCTTGATTATGCCTTATATGGTGGTGAAGATTTTGAACTGGTACTCTGTTTACCACCAACTATTGCCCAAGCCTTAGTTCTTAAATTAGGATCAGGTGCAGCAATTATCGGAGAAATTACATCCGGTGACCAAGTTATTCTACAATCACATACCCAAGAAATCCCCAACCAAGTTTTAACACTCAGTCAGGGATTTCAACATTTTGGTGGTGAGTGTGGGATTCCCGGATGAATGGGAATTATTTTATACCCATTTCTCCGCCACTAATTCAGCCAAATCTAAAACTCGTTGGCTATAACCCCATTCATTGTCATACCAAGCCATGACCTTAACCATGTCATTACCCATCACCATAGTTAAGTTAGAATCCACAATGGAAGATTCATTAGTACCCTGATAATCAGAGGATACTAAGGGTAATTCGCTGTAACCCAAAATGCCTTTGAGTGAATTTTCAGAAGCCTCTTTAAGAGCTTGATTAACTTCCTCAGTAATTGTTGGTTTCTCTACCTGCACCACAAAATCTACCATGGACACGTTAGGAGTGGGTACACGCAAAGCTACACCATTTAACTTACCCTTTAGCGCTGGTATTACCAGAGCTACAGCCTTAGCAGCACCAGTAGAAGTGGGAACAATATTAATCCCCGCTGCTCTAGCTCTACGCAAATCACGGTGAGAAGCATCTAAAATTCTCTGGTCACCTGTGTAGCTATGGGTAGTAGTCATTGTCCCTTTGATAATGCCAAATTTTTCGTGCAAAACTTTAGCAATAGGTGCTAGACAGTTAGTTGTACAGCTGGCATTACTAATGATATGGTGTTCGTCATGATTATAATCATAATGATTCACACCCATAACAAATGTACCATCTTCATTCTTACCAGGTGCAGTAATTAGAACTTTTTTAGCACCAGCATTTACATGCTTTGAGGCACCTTCTTTACTGATAAACACACCCGTTGCTTCAATAATCAGGTCAATTTGCCACTCTTTCCAAGGTAAGTTTTCTGGATTGCGATCAGATACGCACTTAATAGTCTTACCGTTGATAGTAATGGAATTATCGTCAGCACTGATATTGGCATTTTGTAGTCTACCTAGCATAGAATCGTATCTAAGCAGGTGAGCATTAGTTCTGGGATCGGAAGTGTCGTTAATAGCAACAAGCTCAACCTTGCTATTCTCTCTACCTATCCAGCAGCGGGCAAAGTTTCTGCCAATGCGCCCGAAACCATTGATTGCAACTCTAACCACAGTGTCTTCCCCTCTGTATTTATGCCTATAAATTGATATCGTTGACCCCGATCATATCGCAAAGGGGGGGACTGTTTATAACTGTGGAATCTTAGATCGAAAAAAAAATACATATTTTATTGAATTCAATTTATTTAGTACAGTTTCTTTTTGTTTTTTATAAATTTACCTAGTCTAGTATAGTTTAACTTTATTTACATGTAATTTAACTAATTGTAGTATCACTAAGCAATATCCTCATCCTGATGATCACACTTGACGAAACTCCTATTAAGGTGTACAAAGTCAAAAAATCACGCACTTGAGGATGAAAGATATATGACAGATTTTTTTCCCGACAGTTCCCGATTTTTCAGAATAATCATCATAAGGATAGGAAAAGTTGGAGAATCAATTGCTCCGGATATTGTTGTCCAGTAAACACAAACTCAGTCAAAAATTGACCTGTAAGTTTTTGGATACAGATTGGATGTAGAAATATTGCGAAAGCTATATCTCCAAAAATCAAAATCCTGTTATGATACCCGTGTCGCAAAGATTTGTTGGTGTGGTGCCAGAGGAATAAAAGATGAATAGCTATATAGATTTTAGTGGTAGACCATTTCATTTTATTGGTATTGGGGGCATAGGAATGTCCGCCCTAGCCTACATACTGGCAAAGCGCCAATTACCCGTTTCCGGTTCAGACCTGCGCCCTAACCAGATTACTCGCAAATTAGAGTCCCTGGGGGCTCATATTTTTAATCAACAAGAGGCCAGTAATCTAGAATTCTTCCGTCCCGGAGCATTTTCTAGCCATACTAGCCATATATTATCAAACCCATCAGACCAATTATCCACCCAACAAAAAAGTTTACCCCAGGTCATTTGTTCTACAGCTATTAACAATAATAATTTAGAATATAGGGCGGCGCTAGAATTAGGCTGCCCCATTCTACATCGTTCTGATGTCTTGGCAGCTTTAATCGCTGAATATCATAGCATTGCTGTAGCTGGAACCCATGGTAAAACTACAACTAGTAGCATGATAGGTTACATGCTATTAGAAGCAGGTCTTGACCCAACTATTGTGGTAGGAGGAGAAGTCAATGCCTGGGAAGGAAATGCTAGATTAGGAGAAAGTAAGTATTTAGTAGCAGAAGCTGATGAGTCCGATGGTTCCTTGGTAAAACATGCTCCAGCAATTGGGATAATTACTAATATTGAACTAGATCACCCTGATCATTATGCAACATTGGAACAGGTGGTGGAGACTTTCCAAACCTTCGCCCGAGGTTGTCAAGTTGTAGTAGGTAGTATTGATTGTGACATAGTATGCGATCGCCTAAAACCGGGAATCAGTTATAGTTTAGATCCAGATAAAGGTGCTGATTATACAGTCACCAACATTGACTATCGCGCAGACGGGACAACGGCCTTGGTTTGGGAAAAAGGTAAGTCTCTAGGAGTATTAAGCTTACAACTTTTAGGTCGCCATAATCTCAGTAATGCCCTAGCAGCTGTGGCGGTAGGAAGGGTGTTAAATTTGGAGTTCGGGCAAATTGCCAAGGGTCTTGCCACCTTTGAAGGGGCCAGGAGACGATTTGAATTCAGGGGTGAAGTAGATGGCATCACCTTCATTGATGATTATGCCCATCATCCTAGCGAAATCCGTGCCACTCTAGCAGCGGCCCGTTTACAAGCGAAAGCGGGGCAAAGAGTAGTAGGGATTTTTCAACCTCACCGTTACAGTCGGGTGCGGACTTTCTTGGATGAGTTTGCCAATTGTTTCACCCATGCGGATTTAGTTGTATTGACTGATATTTACAGTGCTGGTGAACCCAGTTGTGAGCAAATTAGTGGTGAAAAATTGGCAGCAGAAATTGCCAAACGACACCCACAAGTAATTTATCAACCAAGTTTAGCCCTAATTCCCCGGGTTTTATTATCCACCCTACGTCCGGGGGATTTAGCGGTCTTTCTTGGAGCTGGCAATTTAAATCAGACAATTCCAGAAATTATCAGTGCACTGCGTCAACCAGTCACAGTCACATTTTAGGGATGGCTAAATTATCCGTGTTTTAGCCTAAATATTGCGTTTGAGATGTTAATAAAGCTACCAATTTACATTAACAATGATAATTTCTGAGTCCTCTGCTAGTCCCCGCATAGTCCCTACTTTGACGGAAAATAAACAAACAACAGTTAATTCAGATGATAATCAAATTATTTATTTACCTGGAACTAATTGTGTAATTAAGTCCAACATTTCCCTATCTGGGTTTACCTCCTACAAAGTGGGAGGAAAAGCCCAGTGGTACAGTGCACCCCGGGATTTAATGGCCATAAAAGCAACTGTGGAGTATGCCCAAGCTCTGGATTTACCCATCACAATATTGGGAGCAGGTTCTAACTTACTCGTGAGTGATGAAGGTATACCAGGAATGGTAATTGCTACCCGTCACTTCCGTTACAAATATTTTGATAACCAAACAGGTCGGTTAACAGTAGCTGCAGGAGAATCCATTCCCAGTTTAGCATGGGAAGCAGCAAGTTTAGGATGGGAAGGACTAGAGTGGTCAGTTGGCATTCCAGGTACTGTGGGTGGTGCTGTTGTGATGAATGCAGGAGCACATAATAATTGTATGGGGGAAATGTTGGTCAGCGCGGAGTTACTATCTCCCGATGGTACTTTAGAAACTGTGAATAGGTCCCAATTGGGTTACAAGTATCGCAGCTCCTTGTTACAAGGAAGTGAGCGTATAGTCACCCAAGCTACTTTTCAACTTCAACCAGGTGCAGACCCAGCTAAAGTCACATCTAGAACTAGAGAACACAAGCAGCACCGTCTTTCCACTCAACCTTACAATTTTCCCAGTTGTGGGAGTGTGTTTCGCAATCCTTTACCCCGGACCGCAGGATGGTTAATTGAGCAAACTGGATTAAAAGGCTATCAAATTGGTGGGGCCCAAGTGGCACAACTTCATGCTAACTTTATTGTTAATCGTGGAGGTGCTCAGGCCAACGATATTTTCCGTCTCATTCGCCATATTCAACGTCAAATCCAAGATCAGTGGTCAATCTTATTGGAACCAGAGGTAAAAATGATTGGCCGATTTCCCGTTTTGGATGGTTATTCTTGATTTGGTAGGGACGACTATAATTGATTTTGATTTTTTATTCGCAGCACAACTGGAAAATTTACTATGACAGGAAAAGGACAGGGATTTGGTTTTGGTTTGGGAAAAGTAAAAGAAATAGCGGACGCTTTTAAAAAAGCTCAGGAGATGCAACAAGGTGCCAAACGTCTTCAAGAAGAATTGGAGCAGATGGAAATTCTGGGCGAGTCTGGTGGTGGACTAGTTAAGGTAATTATTAGTGGTAACCAGGAGCCTAAAAGGGTAGAGATTTCCCCCAATGCACTTAATGAGGGACCAGATGTGCTTTCTGATCTAGTCACAGCAGCTATGAAGGATGCCTACCTCAAATCTACCCAGACTATGCGGGAACGCATGGAAGAGTTAACTGGTGGTTTGGAACTACCAGGATTGTAGAATAGATACTCACAAGAAAACCCCTACTTCTACAAGAAGTAGGGGACTTAAACTGGCTGTGGATTTTGATGTTTAACTTTTATGGGGGTGGGGGGACTTGAACCCCCACGACTTTCTACGGTCAACGGATTTTCATTCTCCTGCAGCTTTCGCCACTACCTTTGGGGTTTTAAGAATTGGACTCTCTCTTTACCCTCGTCTTCACGTTAGGGTAGCTCCCGTCGAGTCTCTGCACCTTCCCAGAAACATTGCATGAAAATTTACTGGGCTTGGCTCAGGATTGCCTTGTCTGTTTGATTAAATTTCATCAGATTTAGGTTTCCCTGAGTTTGAGAGCTTACACTTGAAAGATTTCTCTAACAAGGCTCACTTTTATAAGTCCGCAGCGTCTACCATTCCGCCACACCCCCTTAGGGTTCTTAGATGCCAAAACATCATCATAACATCATGCTGCTTTTCCCATACTTTGTCAAGAGGTTGGGGAAAATTTTTTCCCATGGACTAGGTTAGGTAGTGTGGGGGCTATAAGCTATATAATGGTATATGCACTAAATAGTATTCTCTCATCCATCCCAAAATTATGCTTTTAGCACTACTGTATTTAGCTTTGGCTGGAGCTTATCTGTTAGCCATACCACTGATCGTTATGTTTTATCTCAACTGGCGCTGGTATTCAGCAACTTCTGTGGAACGTGGATTTATGTACTTCTTGGTCTTTTTCTTCTTCCCAGGTTTGTTGTTGCTCTCCCCCATTGCCAATTTTCGACCCAGACCCAGACAAATTGTTTAACTTAATTTAACTAGTAACTTGGTAGGTCACAACTCTCATGCGACGTATTGACGCAATTACTATTACCTTAGGGATCTTCTTCTTAGGCGGATTGGCCTATGGGGTGCTACAGTTGGTTGGTTTGAATAGTCAAGACGCGGGAATTTGGAGTCAGGTTCTACTGGTGCTAGGTTTAATGGGTTGGTTGGGAACCTATCTATTCCGTGCAGGGAGTAAAAAAATGACCTACCACCAACAGCGGGAAGAGTATGAAAAGGCTTTTCTCCAAAAGCGTCTGGATGAACTCTCCCCGGAAGAGTTGGCCAGAATACAAGCTAAGATTGATTCCAATGATCAACCCTAACCAATGACTAACTGATGACCGCAATTTCTCGCTGTTTTGAAAATTTAAGACGGAATCAAGAGTGCGCCCTGATTCCGTTTATTACTGCTGGTGACCCCGATTTACATACTACGGCTCAAGCCTTAGAAGTACTAGATTGTGCTGGTGCTGATATTATTGAATTAGGTGTTCCCTACTCTGATCCCTTGGCAGATGGCCCAGTAATTCAAGCTGCTGCTACCCGCGCACTACAAAAAGGTACCACTTTAGAACAGGTGTTGACAATGCTCAAGGCTACTACACCTAAATTGAAAGCACCTGTAATTTTATTTACATATTATAATCCCATTTTACATCGAGGAATTGGAAGATTTTTAGACGATATTAAATCCGCTGGTGTGTCGGGTTTAGTAGTTCCAGATTTACCTTTGGAAGAGTCTGCAACCCTTTTGAAACCAGCAAGTGAGCAAGAAATTGACCTCACCCTTCTCATAGCACCTACAAGCTCTAGGGAAAGAATAGAGGCGATCGCCCATGCTTCTCAAGGTTTTATTTATTTGGTAAGTGTTACTGGTGTCACTGGTATGCGCTCACAAATGGAAAATCGAGTTTCCGAACTACTAGACAAAATCCGTAGTGTTACAGATAAACCCATAGGTGTGGGATTCGGTATTTCTGACATAGAACAAGCACGTCAAGTAAGAGACTGGGGAGCTGATGCAGCAATTGTAGGTAGTGCGGTAGTCAAGCGATTGGCAGAGGGTACACCCGATCAGGGACTAGAAGCGATCGCCGAATTTTGTCGAAATTTAAAGGAGGCGGTCAAAAATTGATCTTATTTAATTGGTAATTTAATGGCAATTTAGATTAATCTGAATTAAAATTAGACGATAAATTTATCTACTGTGAGTGTGTTCCAAAATTATGTCAGTTACAATACAACTATGGTCTTGGTACTACTTAGTTTTATTAGTTAGGGGGTGTGCCATATGAGTGAGAGTATGGCATTTGTTGGTGGGGTAGCTGTTGCTGGTTTAGCAGCTTTGCTATTGCTGAAAGGAAATAGCAATCCCATACAACAACCCAACTTTGGTATTTCACAATTACCCAACAATATTGTGCCTTCCCAGGGACAGTACCCATCTGGACAGGGGGGATATGGTAACCCCCAACCGGTAGCACCTTTAGACCAGCGATTGGACCTAGAAAAGTTAAAAATTCAAGTAGACAGTTTAAGAAGCGACAACGAGCAGTTGCGCTTACAAAACCAACAGCTACAGGGTCAAATTAATGCCGTCAGCTTGAGTCAAAACCAAATGAATTCACTACAACAGCAGCCAACCAGAATGATGGCCACACTGCCTTCTGAAGCGGAAAAATGGTGGAATTCACCCATAATTTGGGCCGTAGGTGGAGCAACCTTAACAGTAGGAGGTGGTATTGTAGTAGCTGGTGTGTTGTCCTTGTTTTCGCCTAGACAACGTCCCTCTCGCACCGTGCAGGTAATTCACCCCTATCACGGAGTAACACCACCCCTGGGAACCATGCGACGGGCGGAATTTTTACCACCCTCTCACCCTGAAAGCAGAAGGGTAGAAACAGCAGAATACGACGAATTACACTAAGTGTGTGACACAGGGTATCTACTATGGTTTGGTTTTAGAGTTGGTGTCCGGTTGCGGGTTTTGACTTGGTAAAACTTGTTGAGCAACCTTTTGAGCTGCTTGTTTAAACAACGGTTCTAGTTTGTCTTGCCAGTATTTAATATTAGGCAACTTCTCTGGTTGGTTGCGATAGGCCAAGACCTTTTCCCATTGTCCACTATCAATAGCGCGATTAATTTCATTAGCCAAAGTCTCAGCTTTGGCCCAGTCTTGTTGCCATTGGTCAATTATCTTCACTTGCTGACTATTAGAAGTGGTTTTTTGGGGAGCAGATTTCAGTTGAGCTATTGCTCCATTCACATCCCCTGACTGGAATTTTTGTCGAGCTTGTAGAACGATTGGATCTTGAAATTCTTTATCAGCAGATTGAGACAAGAATGGGGATGGAGAGGTAGTAGGAGATAACTGAGGTTTGGGCACCAATCGAGATGTAATCAAAGGTAAATCATCAACGATTTGAAGAGAAATACCCTGGTCTCGCAGACAAGAGACCCATTGATTATTGTTAGTAATCACATCCGAATGAGCCCAGGCCAAACGACCAGATTTAAGTTTAACTTCTATCCAACCACGCTTAGTTCTTTTTCCAGTAACAATAAACTCACTAGGATCACCAATACTCTTTAAAATATTATCAGAACTAATGGCGCTAGGTTGGGAGCGCACATTAGAATTAGGTGCTACCATGGCCAAGCAATTTTCTGGGGATGTGCCATTCTTATCCTTCCAATTAGCAGTCAAGGTTTGAATGTTGGGATATAAATTGCCTACTAAAGCTGCTGCACCACCGACCAAAAATAAACCAATTACCAGTGGTAAGGGATCTGGTTTTTGTTCCTGCTTAGGAGCAGATACTAGGGGAGGAGTATGAACAGGTGCTAAAGCTAAGGTAGGTTGTGGGAACAATGAAACAGATTGAGTATGGGTTTTTATGGGTAATTTTTTTCCACTGGGTGTAGTGGGTGTGGGAGATAGGGAGTAACCGCAGGATTTAGCATATTCTTTTATAAACTCTCGACAAACTTCTAATGCTTCTGTTGCCGTTTGATAACGTTCCTTGAAATGATAACGCACCATTTTGCTGAGAATCTCCCCCAAATGGGAATTGACAGGTCGAAAATGTTGCCAGAGAATTTCACCGGTATCGGGATCCTCAGGAAACTGATTAGCAGCTATTCCTGTTATAGCTTGAATGGCAATAATACCCAAAGCATAAATATCACTACTTGGGCGAGGTTTACCCTGTCCTTGCTCGGTGGGCATATAACCAGGAGTGCCAACGGCTATAGTGGGATTTAACTGATGTTCTAAAAGAATGGAAGGACAACGTACTTGTTTAACTGCTCCAAAATCTACAAGCACCAGTTTGTAATCATCCACACGACGAATCAGATTATCCGGTTTTATATCCCGATGAATCACCCCCTGTTGATGGACAAATTCCAAAACCTCTAAGATTTCCAAGAGCAATTGCATGACTTGGTTTTCACTCCATGGTTGTCCAGGTATAAGTTCCACTGTCAGGGTATGACCATCAATGTATTCCTGAACTAGGAAAAATTCCTGATTTTCATCAAAATAAGCTAGTAACCGAGGTATTTGGTTATGATTACCCAATTTTTCCAAGGTTTCAGCTTCATTATTAAACAGACGTTTAGCAGTTGTAAAAATATTCTTGTCATTACTAACTAGTTTTAGATGTTTAACAACACAAATGGGATTACCAGGTCGCCGAGTATCTTGAGCGATGTAGGTTTGACTAAATCCCCCGGTTGCTAAAACACGCACAACTTTGTATCTATGATCCAGTAGTTTGCCTATCATGATTTACTTCCCGGTTCCATACTTAATCTTGTAATTTTGCCTAGTCAATATCTCCAAATTTTCTGTCCTAATATCCGCTATGTTGAGAAAAGATTTAGACTAAAGTGGCAGTTTTTTTGATTAAACTCAAAAATTGTCAATGCGTAAGTCCTAGTTTTTTTAATTATTTTTAAAAAAAATGCCACCTAATATCCCCAATTATACCACATGGCAACAAGCGGAAATTCTCATGCAACCAGCTTTTATCCGCATTGTTGATAATATTCGTAAACATCTGGATATATCCAAGTGGAAAGGAAGTTACCACGATGTACTGATTTGGCCAGCAGGTACAACGGATGAAACTAAATCTATTGTGATCCAGTTATTGGAGGATTCGAAAAACGCCACAGCGGAAGATTTACTAGCTATTAAGCAACAGTTGGCTCTTTTACCCATCCCCCATCCGGGATATCATTTACGCTTGCAATATCAAGAACAGGTGGTGAATATGGATTTATGGGATTTATGTTATCAGGTTTGTTTTGTGGATTATAGTCCTGAAAATGTCCTAGTTGACATTGATACTAATTTATTAGATGAGTTTGGGGAGGTAGATTGGCAATATTTAGAGAGTAAGACCAAGGGGTTAGTGCAAAGAATTTTTGATAATTTAATGGAAATGTAAATGCACAAAATCCATATAGCAACAAAACCTGTTTCATCAAACATGATAGCGATCTCGCAATTGCTAGTGCTTCGCAATCGCATGATTTATGCCATACAAAAAATCAGTGGGTGAGTGGAATTAAATATAAGATCAACGTAAGTTGGGCTGAAGCATGAAACTCAACACCCGCACACATCCTACAAATAATTGTGCCTCCCTACTTATGGAAAATTATGAGTTTTAGTCTACCATCTAAAATCGAACACAAATGCCATATGGCTTGGATAATTGACCACCAAGCTAGTCAACTTCTTAAGGAAAAATACGGAGTTAAAAAGTAGTCCTTAATTACTAGGTCTACGTTAGTAGATTTTAGTAGGTTTTGTCAAACGGTAATCATAGTTGCTCAAATGGCACAAAGACAAAAAAGATAATCTTATCTGTCAATACCATTATGAGTTAGGATGATCAGTTAGCATTTCTTTGACGAAATATCGCTATTAAATTGTTGGAATTTTATGGACAAAAGTCCACCAGATGGCAGTAGTATCCTCTCCTAAGTTGGCGAGATTGTCTCCCGCTGTAGGGGGGGACATAAGGAGGTGAACCGTGCTAACACAAGATGTTCGCAACGCTTTGGATGTTGCTGACTTAAATAAACTCAAATATGATTTAAATAGTCTGCAACCTGTAGACGTAGGAGAGTATATTTCAGAATTGCCAGAACAACAAAGGGCGATCGCCTTTAGGTTGTTGAATAAAAATCAGGCCATTGACGTTTTTGAGTACTTACCCACAGAGGTGCAGGAGGAACTGATTAATTCTTTACATGATGTTCAAGTGGTACATCTAGTAGAAGAAATGAGTCCTGATGAAAGGGCGTATTTATTTGATGAATTACCCGCAGGAGTAGTTAAAAGACTATTACAACAACTTAGTGCAGAACAAAGACAAGCAACCGCTACAATTTTGGGATATCCCGAAGGTACTGCGGGTAGGGTAATGACCACAGAGTACGTGCGGTTACGTCAAGGGTTGACAGTGGGGGAAGCGTTAAGTAAAATTCGTCTTCAAGATGAGGATAAGGAAACTATTTACTATGCTTATGTGACTGATGACAACCGTAAGTTAGTGAGCGTGGTTTCCTTGCGTCAGTTGTTATTTACCTTTCCAGAAGTTTTCATCAGGGATATTGCTAGTTCTCAAGTAGTAAAAGTAACTACTGAAACTTCCCAAGAAGAAGTGGCGCGGATCATGCAGCGTTATGATTTAATAGCCATACCTGTGGTAGATCGGGAGGATAGATTAGTAGGAATTATTACTATTGATGATGTGGTTGATATTTTAGAAGAGGAGGCCACGGAGGATATTCAAAAATTGGCAGCGGTAAGTGGTGATGAAGAGGCTTTGTCACCACCTCATTTAACCATTCGCAAGCGATTACCCTGGTTATTAGGTATCATGGCATTGTATATTGGCGCAGCTAGTGCGATCGCTCCCTTTCAGCGGGTAATTGCAGCGGTTCCGGTTTTAGCGGTGATTATGCCCATATTTTCTAATACTGGGGGGACTGTGGGTATTCAGGCTTTAACCGTGACCATTCGGGGTTTAGGTGTAGGGGAGGTGACCACAAAGGATGCGGGGAAGATTTTGCGCAAAGAACTAATAGCAGGTTTGGGAACCGCTTTAGCCTTAGGTTCAACCATGATTCTACTTTCTTTAATTTGGGCAAAACCCGATGAAAAGTGGGTAGCTTTAATTGCTGGTGTGGTAATGGCCACCAACACCATGGTTGCTGTGAGTTTGGGGACTTTATTACCTATGGGATTACAAAGGCTAAAATTAGATCCAGCTTTAATGAGTGGTCCACTGGTGACAACTATGTTGGATACTATTGGTTTTTTAACCTTCTTGAGCATGATTTCCCTTGCTTTGAAAGTATTTAATTTAAGCTATTAGGCAGTATCATTTTCAGTTTAACATGTCAACGCCCGCAAGTAATTGGAATCGTCATCATATTCTTTCTCTAGCTGATTTTACTGTAAATGAATATAATGCTGTTTTACAAACAGCAGCTTCATTTAAAGAAGTGTTATCACGACGAACTAAAAAAGTCCCAACTTTGCAAGGACAAGTGGTAGCCAATCTCTTTTTTGAACCTTCCACCCGCACCAGAAGTAGTTTTGAAATAGCTGCTAAAAGGCTAAGTGCAGATACTCTCAATTTTTCTAGTGCTAGTTCCTCCATGACCAAGGGAGAAACAATTTTAGATACAGCTAAAACCTATTTAGCCATGGGTACGGATATTATGGTAATTCGCCATAAAGAAGCAGGAGTCCCACAGGCGATCGCCCGGGAAATGGATCGTTTAGGTGTAAAAGTTAGTGTGTTAAATGCTGGTGATGGACAACATGAACATCCCTCCCAAGGACTATTAGATTTATTCACCATTTGTAGTTTAATTGATCCAGAACAACCCAAAATTGCATCTTTAGCAGGTAAAAAGATTGCCATTGTAGGTGACATTTTACACTCACGGGTTGCCCGGTCTAATATTTGGAGTTTGACTACCAGTGGTGCCCAAGTACATCTAGCAGCACCACCCACCTTATTACCCAAATACTTTAGTGAATATGTAGGATCACAGGAAAATTCCCAGAGTTTATTTATCCATTGGCAATTAGATCCAGCCCTGGAGGATGCTGACTTTGTCATGACCTTACGGTTGCAAAAAGAAAGGATGACTGGTAACCTGTTGCCCAGTTTAAGAGAGTACCATCAACTATTTGGCATTACCAGGCAAAGATTAAAAGCTTGTAAATCTCAAGTAAAAGTACTACATCCGGGCCCAGTAAATAGGGGTGTGGAAATCAGTTCAGATTTAATGGACGATCCAGAATTTAGCCTAATTCAAGATCAGGTGACTAGTGGTGTAGCTGTGCGCATGGCACTATTGTATTTTATCGGTGGTGGGAAAGGTTAGACCAAATAACAAAAATGGTAAGATGGAAGTGAAAGCCAAATCCAAACACAACGACAATGCGTATCTCTTTCAATTGGTTACGGGAACTCGTAGAAATTAAACTGACTCCGGAAGAACTAGCCCACACCCTAACAATGGCGGGGTTTGAGGTGGAGAGTGTAGAGGATCGTCGCACTTGGGCGGATGGCGTTGTCATAGGTAAAGTTTTAAAAAGGGAACAGCATCCAAACGCAGATAAACTAAGTGTTTGTACAGTAGATATAGGCGATGAGGAAACACTAAATATTGTTTGTGGTGCATCAAATGTATGTGCTGATATTTATGTACCGGTTGCAACCAAGGGGACTTATCTACCCAATATTGATTTAAAAATCAAACCGACCAAGCTCAGAGGTGTACCCTCCAATGGGATGATTTGTTCATTAAAAGAATTGGGTTTACCCACAGAGATAGACGGGATTCATATTTTTAGACAAGAGGGTTTAATCCTAGGTAGGGCGGTAGGTCCGCTTCTAGGTTTGGACGATGTGATTTTAGATGTCACAGCTACCGCTAATCGTGCAGATGCTTTATCCATGGTAGGGATTGCCAGGGAAGTTGCAGCATTAACGGGTGGAAAGCTATCCCTTCCTCAACTAACAGGAGTAGAAATCACCCCCAGCACAGCACAAAAAATCCGGGTGAAAATTTCTGAACAGCACGCTTGTCCTCTATATATTGGTACCCTAATAGAAAATGTGAAAATTGCTGCTTCTCCTGAATGGTTGCAAAGGCGTTTAATTGCTGCGGGTGTACGTCCAATTAACAACATAGTAGATATTACAAACTATGTATTATTAGAAAGAGGACAACCTCTACACGCCTTTGATAAACAAAGATTAGAGCAGGTAAGTGAGGGAACAGATGTAACTATTGGTGTGAGATTTGCTCAAGCTGGAGAAACCCTCAAAACCTTAGATGGACAAACCCGGAACCTATCTACTCAGAACTTATTAATTACTGCTAACAATCAACCTGTAGCTCTAGCAGGAGTTATGGGTGGTGAAGAAACAGAAATTCATCCAGGTACAACCAGTTTATTTTTAGAAGCTGCACTGTTCAACTCAGTGGCTATTCGTCGTTCTTCTCGCAGTATAGGTTTAAGAAGTGAAGCATCGGGAAGATACGAAAGAGGAGTTAATTGGGCAGAATTAGCAACAGCTTCTGATCGAGCTTTATCTCTGATGCAGGAGTTAGCAGATGCTAAAGTTGTTCATCAAGAAATTGCTGATTACCGTCCTGATAATGCTCTAGGGAATCATCCTATTATTTTGCGATTAGAGAGAATTAATCAAGTGTTAGGTCCCATTGATTTGGGCGTAGAAACGGGAGAGTTAAAAGCAGCAGATGTGGAAAAGATTCTCACAGCTTTAGGATGTGAACTAACTGATAATCAGGATGGTAGTTGGCAAGTAAAAGTGCCATCCTATCGCTATTCCGATTTAGAAAGGGAAATTGATTTAATTGAGGAAATTGCCCGACTTTACGGTTATGATAACTTTGTTGATACTCTACCCGAAAAAACTGAACCAGGTTATTTACCCTTAGACCAGGAACTAGTGCGAAAATTACGCAGTTATTTAAGAGCAGAGGGTTTAACAGAGTTAATGCACTACTCCTTAGTCAAACCCGGTGAAGACAGGCAAATTCTTTTAAATAATCCTTTATTTGCCGAATATTCAGCCCTGAGAACCGATTTAATTTCTGGTTTAATTGATGCTTTTGAATATAATCTACAGCAGGGAAATGGAGCGTTAAATGGTTTTGAAATTGGCACCATTTTCTCCAGAGAAGAAGAAGGACTAGAGGAATCACAAGTCATTGCAGGAATTATGGGAGGTGATACTACCGTCGGTAGATGGTTCAATGGGGGAAGAGAAAATCCCATGACCTGGTTCGCAGCAAAAGGTATTTTAGAAAATGTCTTTCAACAACTGGGACTGCAGGTAGAATTTCAACCGGAAAACCGAGATAGACGTTTACATCCCGGAAGGACAGCTTCCTTATGGTTAGGAGGAGCTAGACTGGGAACCTTTGGACAAGTTCATCCCCAACTCAGACGAGAAAAGAGTTTACCAGATGCAGTTTATGTCTTCCAATTAGATTTGGATACCTTACTCAGTACCCTGGATAATGATGAACTATTGACTCCTAAATTTAAACCCTATTCTACCTACCCCGCAAGCGATCGCGATTTGGCGTTTTTCGCGTCTGTAAAAGTTACGGTTGGGGAGATTGAAAAAGTAATTACTAAAGCTGGTAAGGGGTTGCTAGAGTCTGTAGAGGTTTTTGACGAATACAGAGGTGAAAATGTGCCCATAGGACAAAGAAGTTTAGCTTTTCGATTAGTTTATCGTGCAGTTGACCACACTTTGACTGATAATGAGGTTGAACCAGTACACCGTAAAATTCGAGAGTCCCTGGTAGAAAAGTTCGGTGTTACTTTAAGAAGTTAAGTGGGTGGAATTAAACATAAGATGAACGTAGAACGTATGATGGGTTTCATACTTCAACCCATCCTACAAATAATTGTGCCTCCCTACTTAACTCCCTAGGGAGCAGGTTAAGCTTAACAACTACAAATATCAGAGGAAAAAGATCATGGCAAAATATATTATGTGGGGTACTTACTGCGAAGAGGTTTTAACTAAACGGGAACCCTATCGTCAAGCACACCTAGAAGGACTGGCAAAACAAAAGGATGCGGGAATACTAATTACCATAGGTCCCACCAAGGATATTACTAAGGTCTTTGGTATTTATGAAGCTGAGAGCGAAAATGCTGTGAGTCAACTCATAGAAGCTGACCCTTATTGGAAAAATGGTATTTGGACAGAGTATATAGTTAAAGAGTGGATTCAAGCTTTTTAAACCAAATATTCAAAAACTTTATCGTTTGAGTGCTCTTTTAAAATTAAGCCTAAAGGAGGAGTTGGTCAGGTAAAACACTGGCCACAGAAGACTAAATTTTAGGCGATTGAAAAATCCTTGACTGAAATGTGTTCTTTCAAAACCTAACCAGAATCGCCAAGCGAAAACCAAATAAATAGAGCCAAGTCCAATAATCATTAGTTTCATCTTCTCACATCCCTGACAGCTCTGCACTAGTAATATGGATTCTACGAATCCATATTACCACCTGTTTGAGCCATTGTCAAGAGTAAAAGGACGCATAAGAATTTAATTGATTCATTATGAGAACTTCCCTATTGTTTAAAAAGAATCCCAGTCAAACTAGATCTTCAGCAAGATAATTATTGTATAATAGCTAATGTATAACCAGAGGCGAGCCATGATGCCCACCTAGTAGAGATTTGCTGAAGAGGATGTTAATCATACAATCTTGAGGAGCAGATAAGTAAATTTACTGGACTTTTATAAGATGTCTCTTGTGGAAGTTCCTCAAAGGTCAAAATTAATAGGAGACTAAAAAAGAAAGGTCATATTTTATAACGAATCTATATACAACCCGGCTAGTATACAGGAGGATTTATGCGTGCAGTGCTAATGGCAGGTGGTTCAGGGACAAGACTACGTCCTCTAACCTGTGATCTACCCAAACCAATGGTTCCCATCTTAAACAGACCAATTGCCGAACATATTATTCATCTTCTTCGAGAAAATGAAATTACGGAAATAATTGCCACACTACACTACTTACCAGATGTAATTCGGGAATATTTTCAAGACGGTAGTGATTTTGGGGTGCAAATCACCTATGCGATTGAAGAAGAACAAGCTCTAGGCACAGCAGGTTGTGTTAAGAACGTGGCTGAACTATTAGACGAGACATTTTTAGTAATAAGCGGTGATAGCATTACAGATTTTGATTTAAAAGCAGCCATTGAGTTTCATAAGCAAAAAAACTCCAAAGCCACTTTAATATTAACCCGTGTTCCCAACCCAATTGAATTTGGAGTGGTAATTACAGATGAGGAAGGTCACATCAGAAGATTTTTAGAAAAACCTTCCACAGGAGAAGTTTTTTCCGACACGGTTAATACGGGCATTTATGTTTTAGAACCAGAAGTTTTAGAATACCTACCAGAAAATACGGAATCTGATTTTTCAAAAGACCTATTTCCCTTGCTATTAGAGAAGAATGAACCCATTTATGGTTATATTGACCGAGGCTACTGGTGTGATGTAGGTCACTTAGACGCCTACAGAGAGGCACAATATGATGCTTTAAGGAGGAAAGTGAAATTAGAGATTGCCTATAGGGAAGTTTCTCCCTCCCTATGGATAGGTCAAAATACTTATATTGACCCCACAGCAAAAATTGAGAGTCCCACTATTATTGGTAATAATTGCCGAATTGGGGCCAGGGTAAAAATTGAAGATGGTACAATAATTGGTGACAACGTGACCATTGGTGCGGATGCGAATTTAAAACGTCCCATAGTCTGGAATGGAGCGATTATTGGGGAAGAAGCAGAACTATCTGCTTGTGTCATTTCCCGTGGTACTAGGGTAGACCGTCGTGCCCATGTAATGGAAGCTGCTATTGTGGGTTCCTTGTCCACGGTAGGAGAAGAGGCACAAATTAATCCAGGGATTCGGGTTTGGCCGAGTAAAAAGATTGAATCTGGTGCTGTTTTAAACATTAATTTAATATGGGGAAACACCGCTCAACGAAACTTATTTGGTCAGCGAGGGGTACAAGGTTTAGCAAACATTGATATTAGTCCAGAATTTGCTGTGAAACTGGGTGTAGCTTATGGTTCCACCTTAAAACCAGGTTCCATAGTCAGCGTTTCCCGTGATCAGCGCACCGTCTCACGTATGGTCACCCGTTCTCTGATTGCTGGGTTAATGTCCGTAGGGGTAGATATTCAAAATCTTGACTCCACTGCAATTCCCATTACCAGAACCGTAATTCCCAAAATGGCTTTAGTTGGTGGGATTCATGTGCGAGTGCACCCAGACCGTCCCGATTATATCCTGATTGAGTTTATGGATGGTAAAGGAATTAATATTACTAAAGCTCAGGAAAAGAAAATTGAAGGAGCTTATTTTAAAGAGGACATGCGAAGGGCGCAAAGTCATGAAATTGGAGATGTGTCCTATCCTGGTCAGGTCATAGATTATTATTGTACAGCTTTTGAAAACCTTTTAAATGTAGAGACTTTACGTAATAGTCGAGCCAAGATTGTTATCGACTATGTTTATGCTGTTTCTGGTGCTGTCCTACCCCAGCTGTTGGATAAATTTGGTGCGGATGCAGTAGTTTTAAATGCCAGTGTAAATAAAACATCAATGACCATAACAACCAAAGAGGGTCTATTAACTCAATTAGGTCATGTAGTAGAAGCGGTGAAAGCGAACTTTGGTGTACAGGTGTCTGCAAATGGGGAACAACTAATTTTAGTGGACGAGTCTGGTTATCCCGTGCGTGGAGAAATGCTGACAGCATTAATGGTAGAAATGATGTTAACAGCTAATCCTCGAAGTTCTGTAGTGGTACCAGTTCATGCTTCGAGTGCAGTGGAACAGGTAGCACGTCGTCATGACGGTAAAG
Source organism: Cylindrospermopsis curvispora GIHE-G1 (assembly GCF_014489415.1). Classification (NCBI taxonomy): domain Bacteria; kingdom Bacillati; phylum Cyanobacteriota; class Cyanophyceae; order Nostocales; family Aphanizomenonaceae; genus Raphidiopsis; species Raphidiopsis curvispora. Next base: position 1,611,760 of record NZ_CP060822.1, on the reverse strand, counting down.
TAATTCGCACCAAAGCCAACCCTACAGCTTTAATGGAAGCTTGTCAAAAAAATTCCCATGTGGTATTAGGCGGTAGTGGCGAAACCGGTTTTATTTTCCCCCAATTACATCCTGGATTTGATTCCATGTTTTGCATCGCCAAATTGATTGAAATGTTAACAATTCAAGAACGTTCCTTGACTGCTGTGCGGGGAGAGTTACCGCGAGTGATTCACAAGAATTATACCATTCGTTGTCCTTGGATTGCCAAAGGAGCTTTAATGCGTTATCTAGTGGAAACCCATCCCGCACACAACCTAGAATTAATTGATGGAGTAAAAATTTGTCAATCTTATGATGACAGTTGGGTACTAGTATTACCAGATGCAAGTGAACCTTTGGTACATTTATTTGTTAACAGTAGTGATAAGGAGTGGGCGGACGAAAATATGAGGATTTATCGTTATCGCGTACAAACTTTTGTGGAACGTCAACAGGAACACTACGCAGAAGTTTAAGTGGGTGGATGGAATTAAATATCAGATGAATGTAGGTTGGTTTGAAGTATGAAACCCCACTCCTGCATGGGGTTCGTTTAGCTTATCTAGGGTTTGGTTGGGACAACGGGCAAAACTCTATACCCGTCGTCCTAGCACCTGGGGAAATCTATCAACTAGGGAAGCAGCTGGACTTTTTACGTTCCCGGGGAGAATGGAGCGATTTATCTTCTGCTGAGACCCACCAACAATTACTTAAACATTTTCAGTCTCCACAAACGTTCGAGCGATTGGTAGCGATCGCCCATACCGAACCACCGCGAGGCAATGTTGGGCGCACTAGGACAGGAATTAGGCTACTCAGTTGAGTTATTGCAACGGTTAAGGGAATTGTTGAATCCCTACTCTAGATTTGATTTTGGCAAATTAGGTATCTTGGGTTATGCTCGGGAATGGCAATCTAAATGAGATTAAACCAATTATCATCAAAATAAGTAAAACCCGAAGTAGCACTCTCTCGGATGAACTTTTGTCCGTCATAATAACTGAGATTATGTTACATATACAGCAACTATTTACTGATTTTAGTCAGATTAACACAATTCATCAATCTAAAGTATTGTCACATTCAACAAAAATTTAATATAAGATAAGCAATAGGATTAAATAAACAGTCAATCTTGCCAATATTAATTTATGGCAGATTGGATGATTTTTGAATGGATTATGATGGGGGAAAAAATATTGAATTTAATAATTTGAACTAATTTGAGTTTAGTTGATTGTCACTCTAAGACTTTGTAGTATTTGATAAAATGGTGATAATTATGTCTTCTAGTCTTGATGCCAATAGTACCAATAATATTTATGAAATTTACGATAAACACGAGAGCAAGTTTTTAACCCCCTTTGAACGTAAAACACTGTTAAAAAATTTGCAAACCAATTCCCACTCAGAGTATCGCCGTAGAATTGAGATTATCTTATTAGCTGATATGGGAAAATCCCAATCTCAGATCTGTGAGATTATCGACTGTTCCCAGGAAATGGCCAGATATTGGATGGGTATAGCAGAAGCAGGAATGGCACACAAATGGAAAGAGCGAAAGATAGGGAGACCAAAAACCGTTAATAATCAGTACTTAGAAAGATTGAAAGACCTAGTTAATCATAGTCCTCGGGAATATGGCTATGCTTTTAGCAATTGGACCGCTCAATGGTTGAGTAAACATCTAGCTAAGGAATTGGGCATTACCATTAGCGATCGCCATATTAATCGGTTACTCAAGCAAATGGGACTTTCCACTAGAGCTAAAAACCCCTGTGCCATAAAAGATCCAGCAAATCAGGATAAAAGTATTTCAATTTGTGATTTACCATCCAACTTAGAACCTAGTTTTAATTGGTCATTTAGTCTACTTCCAAATCATCAATGATCTCCGGCGAATAATCACTGATATAGGAGTTTAGAACGTAGATTGGGTTGAGGAACGAAACCCAACGCCCCCATGGGCATCCTACAAATAATTGTGCCTCCCTACTTATAGGAGTTTAGGAAATGATTTCAGCCCTTTCTCAAGAACATATATCTGCCCAAATTAGTCATATTTTAGGTAAATCCCTGGATCAAAATGATTTAGAAAATTGTTTGCAAAAATTGGAAATCATTGAACCTATTGTGGGGAAACAATTTTGGCAATCTGAAACCGCCCGCCCAGGAATTTATTTAGTATTATCAGGTCGAGCAAGAATATTAGATAGTAGGAACAATTTAGTTAGCACTTTAACATCGGGAGCATGCTTTGGGGAGTTGACATTATTTCCCGAATATGATTTTGCCAATTATGTTGTTAGAGCTTCCGTAGATTTAAAGATTGGTTATCTTCCCCAGGAAGTAATTAATCAATTGCCTAGTGTTCTAGAGCGTCTGCTACTCCAAGCCAAGAATTGGGATAGCTTTTTAAAAACACACCTAGAAACACCAATCTCTACCACAAGTCAGAATATCATTCAATTTCCTCCAGAGAGGAAACCAGTTAAACCAGCTAAACCAGAACGGAAAAAATCACAAAAATACTTCCCTACTCCCACAGTTACAGTTAGTAATTGGTGGCATAAAATTAGTAAACGATACCCATATTTTGAACAACAAAGTGCTTCCGACTGTGGCGCAGCTTGTTTAGTAATGATTAGCCGTTATTGGGGGAAAAATTTCAGTATTAATCGTCTGCGAGAACTGGCTAATGTTAACCGTTCTGGTGCATCAATGAAAAGTTTAACCAGTGCTGCTGAAAGTATTGGTTTTGCTACCCGTCCAGTAAAAGCTAGTTTAGATAAATTTGCTCAGCAACCATTACCCGCGATCGCCCATTGGGAGGGAAAACATTATATAGTAGTCTATGAGATTAGCAAAAAACAGGTAATTGTAGGAGATCCCGCTATTGGACAACGAACTTTAACAGTTGAGGAATTTAAAGCTGGGTGGACTGGTTATGCACTATTATTAGAACCTACAAAATCTTTTCAAGAGAGCATAGAAGCTAACAGCCCATTTTGGCAGTTATTTGAGTTAGTGAAACCTCACTTTCAGATACTTGTAGAAGTTTTGGTGGCTTCGATTTTAATTCAGATCTTTGGTTTGGTAACACCCCTATTTACCCAACTTTTGTTGGATCGGGTTATAGTTCAGGGTAGCACAATAACCCTAAATACAGTTGGGTTTGGTTTACTAATTTTCGGATTATTTAGAGTAGTGATTAATGGACTTAGACAATATTTATTAGACCACACAGCTAATAAAATTAGCGTAGCATTATTGGTGGGATTTATCAAACATACATTTTTACTACCCTTGTCTTTTTTTGAGTCTCGTTATGTGGGTGACATTGTTTCTCGCGTACAAGAAAACCAAAAAATTCAGCGATTCCTCACGGGGGAAGCCCTATCTATTATTCTAGATTTACTAACGGTATTTATTTATGTAGGCTTGATGTTTTGGTATAGTCCACCTCTAGCATTGTTTGTTTTAGCAATTGTCCCACCATTTGTTTTTCTAGCATTATTTGCCACACCTTTTTTGAGACGTATTAGTCGAGAAGTATTTGGAGCATTAGCCAAAGAGAATAGCTATTTAATTCAGGCTTTAAGTGGCATTTCTTCAATTCGTTCCTTAGCTATAGAACAAACTGTAAGATGGCGCTGGGAAGAATTACTACATAATTTGACCAAGAAAAACTTTGCCGTTCAAATTATTAGTAATAAGTTACAAATAATTAGTGCCACCATTCAATCTTTAGCAACAACAGGCTTACTCTGGTTTGGCGCTTGGTTAGTAATTCAAAATCAGTTGACTATTGGTCAACTAGTAGCCTTTAATATGTTATTAGGCAACATTATCCAGCCTTTTCAAAGGTTAATCGTGTTGTGGAATCAACTTCAAGAAGTTATAGTTTCTACCGAGCGCATTAATGATGTATTAGAAGCAGAAGTAGAAGAGGACTTAGTCATCCAACCTCGGCAAAGTTTATCAAAACTAAGGGGAGAAATTTGCTTTGAAAATGTCACCTTTCGTTATCACAAAGACAGCGATATTAACATTTTAGAAAACATCAACTTTCACATTAAACCTGAACAAACCGTAGCAGTAGTAGGAAGAAGTGGATCTGGTAAGACAACTCTATCCAAACTAATTTTAGGATTATATCCTGCGACAGATGGTAGAATTTTAATAGACAATCAAGATGTGACAAGTATTGCTCTCAAATCCTTACGGTCTCAAATAGGGGTTGTGGACCAGGACACATTTTTATTTGGTGGTACAATTAGAGAAAACATCAGTATTGCCCATCCAGAATCCACCTTAGAAGAAATCATTACCGTGGCACAATTAGCAGGTGCAGATGAATTTATTAAATTTATGCCCATGGGTTACGAAACTCAAATTGGTGAGGGAGGAGGTATGTTATCGGGGGGACAAAGACAACGTTTAGCTATAGCTAGAGCATTATTAGGAAATCCGCGCCTTTTAATATTAGATGAAGCCACCAGTCATCTAGATGCAGAATCTGAAAGAATTATTCAAAAAAACTTGCAGAAAATTCTCAAAGGACGCACTAGTTTAATAATTGCCCATCGTCTATCTACCGTACGTCATGCTGACTTAATTTTAGTATTAGATCGGGGAATTTTAGTCGAGCAAGGTACTCACGAAGAATTGATTGCTAAACGTGGAAATTATTACTATCTTAATCAACAACAGTTATCCGTAGTTAGTTAGTGAACTTGAGGTAAGGGAAATTTATGCCACAATCAACCTATAATTCATCTTCGGCAATTTTGATATCAGAACAACCGCCAATTGCCGAAATTATTACTCAAGAAAATCCCAACCAGATAGAAACTTCAGTTAAAGACTGGTTTTATGGCACGGAAGAATTATTAGATGCTTTACCCAAAGTGTGGACCAGATCAATGCTGTATTTACTAGTTACTTTTACAGCAGTTGCTTTACCATGGATTATGTTCTCTCAAATTGACGAAACGGGGAGTGCTAGTGGTAGAATGGAACCAAAAGGTGCAACTCATAAGTTAGATAGTTCAGTCATGGGTAGTGTGGTTGCAGTTAATGTAAAAGAAGGTGCCAGGGTTAAAGCTGGACAACCTTTGATGGAAATTGAATCTCAATTACTGCGCACACAATTACAAGAAGCTCAAGCAAAATTAGAGGGTTTAGTCAATCGTCAAACCCAAGTAGAATTGTTATATAATCAGGTGTTACTGGCTATTAATATTCAGAAACAACAAAATCAATCCCAATCCCTAGAAAAACTTGCCCAATTAAATCAAGCAAGGGAAAATCTCGATGCTAAACAGAGTGCGTATCAATTGCAAAAATTGGAAAGACTTACACAAGTAGAACAAGTAAAACAGAATATCCAGTCTACCCAAATTGCTTATGGATTAGCTGAAAACCGTTTACGTCGAGATTCCCTAGAAGTTGCTCGCTATAACCAACTGTTAGAAGAAGGGATAATTCCTCAAACCCGATTTGTGGAGATAGAAAAAACAGCAGAAGATAGTCAAAGATTACGACAGGAAGCTAGTTCTAACCTGCAAAGGGCTAGTTTACAACTACGGGAAGAATTAAACCGATACAACTCGGTTATGAATCAATTACGGTCGGAAATTCAACAAGCCAAACTCCGGTTACAAGAACAGGAAAGTAGTTACCAAAGTATTATTCAAGCAGGTAAATTAACAGTGTTAAAAAATCAAGAGCAACTCAAAGATTTACAAACACAAATTAGTGGCATAAAATCGGAGATTAGCCAAACTAAAAGTCAAATCAAGTCCCTGCAATTACAATTACAACAACGAACATTGCGATCGCCTGTGGATGGTATAGTCTTCGAGCTACCGATTAAAAAGCCAGGTGCTGTTGTTCAGGTAGGACAAATGGTAGCTCAAATTGCTCCCAAAGATGCCAATTTAATTTTGAAAGCGGAAATACCAAGTCAACAAAGTGGTTTTATTAAAGTAGGAATGCCAGTAAAAATTAAATTTGATGCCTATCCATTCCAGGAGTATGGGGTAACTCAGGGAAGGGTTTTATGGATTTCACCTGATGCAAAGGTTTCACCAAATAGACCCACTTCTGTGGAAACATACCAATTAGAAATTGCCTTAGAAAAACCCTATATCAAATCTGGGGATAAGCCCATTCCCCTAATACCAGGTCAAACAGCTACCGCAGAACTTATTGTCCGTCAACGTCGAGTTATGGATCTGATATTAGATCCATTTAAAAGATTACAGAAAAATGGTTTGGATTTATAAGATTAGAGGAGGAAAAAATCATGTTAGAAAAAATCAATGTTGGTGATCAAGATATTCTGTATCACCTAAAAATATCTTGTCAAATGCCCAACATATTAGATGCGATCGCCAGTAGGAAAATAGTGACACAGACAGCGATGAAAGAGGATATTCAGATAACCACAGCGGAACTACAGCAAGCAGCGGACAATCTGAGATTAGCCAATAACCTAGTCAAAGCAGAAGACACTTGGGCCTGGTTAAAGAGACACTATTTATCCCTAGATAACTTTGAAGAAATTGCCTACACCAACCTACTATCTGCCAAATTAGCTAATCATTTATTTGCAGACCAAGTGGAATCATTTTTTTATGCTCATCAACTGGAATACATTGCAGCAGCAATTTATGAAGTCATATTAGATGATGAAGATTTAGCCCTAGAAATATTTTATGCCTTGCAGGAAGGGGAAATTAGCTTTCATGAAGTAGCTCGTCAATATATTCAAAATCCAGAACTCCGTAGAGCGGGGGGATATCAAGGTATGCGTGAGCGCAAAGATTTCAGACCAGAAATTGCTGCGGCCATTTTTGCTGCTAATCCCCCACAAATCCTCAAACCCATCACCACACCCCAGGGAGTGCGTATCATCATGGTAGAAGAGATTATTCAACCCCAGTTGAATGAACAGATACGTCTGAGAATTATAGGAGATTTATTTACAAATTGGTTGAGACAACAAATAAGTACCCTAGAAATCGAAGTTAATTTAGCAGCTAAATACAATCTACCCATCTCCCCCCTTATCATCACTCAGACTAGTTAAAATGTACTAACATATCCACAGAGTTTCAACCTTCCCATGCGGGGATGGAGAACGTAGGTTGGGTTGAAGTATGAAACCCAACACCCAGATGGGTCTCGTTACTCGACCCATCCTACAAATAATTGTGTCTCCCTACTTAACACCAAAGTTTCAACCTCCCCATCCGGGGATGGAGAAGTTGAGAAACCAACAACCTCAAGTTTAAGAAAGAGCAAAAACCGCATCATTGAAATCATTGTTGGAATATTGGGTAGCGGTAGCGGGTAAATCCTCAAATCCATAGACCCCATTACCATAGGAACGGAGATGGGGAGATTTATCGGGATTAGCTGACCCAAAGCTAAAATAGGCTACAGGTTCCTGTACGAATCTAGGTGCATTATTGAACTCATTACCTACTTCCGTAGCAACAAGGTCTCGCACATGTTTAGGTGCATTGGCAAACCGGTTTACGTCTCCATTTTCAGCAGCGATGAAATCTTCTACTCCCTGTTGTAAATTAGGGAAGTAAGTTCCACAGTTAGCAATCACAAAAGGAGCATAAAACTTATTACCTTGAAGTGACACACCAGACCCTAATTGTGTAGCGGTGCTGGGAATATCGCTATTACCTGCTTGTACTATGAAGTCCTTGACTCTAGCAGTGGTGAGAGCATGAAACGCATAATCCCTGTCTCCTGGTTTTACGATCCCGCTACCGGTATTAATTCCTCCGTCAGCATCCACAACCTCGTATAGTCCAAATAAGTGGTTAAAATTGGACTTTGTTCCATTTTGGACACCGGTAACTTCATTAGACATGGATAGTCTATTTGTGTCTAAAGACAGATTTCCTCCCCCATTGGTACTGAAAACCAAACCCGTGGATATATTAACGTTGGGTGCGTAATTAGTAATGGGGGTGAGGGTGCGATCGTCATTGGTAATTGTTCCTGTGACTACACTGGTGGTGTCAATGTTGTAACCAGTGCCAGGAGCCAAAGTTAACTCCACTGTTTCATCCCCTTCTACTGTGGTGTCAGCTATGGGGTCAATAGTAACTGTAGCGGTGGATGACCCAGCAGCAAAAGTGACAGTCTTTGTGGTTCCTGCACTGATAATCCCTGTGTAATCCGTGTCTAGGGTAGCTGTTCCCCCAATGGTGTAGTTTACAGCTAGAGTGTTAGTGATGGAACCAGTGCGGGTGAAGGTGTAGATTAGGTTATTATTTCCATCTTCTGTAACGGTGGTAGGGGAGACAGCTAGGTTGACCTGGGTGACTTGGGTATCATCATTGATAATAACACCACTGGCAATATAGTTCAAAGAACTTATTCCCCCACTATAATCCACGCTGTAGTCCCAACCTGTATCGGGATCATTACCAGTAATTATCACTTTGACCTGGTCTCCAGCTTTTAATTTGACTGAATTCAGGTCTAAAGATCCCCCTCCAGAGACAAATCCATTAGTTTGGTTTTGCAACACATTATTGACAAGTATCTCCGCTTTATCTGGAATACCGTACATATTATAGTTCAGCGTAAAGATACCATCTCCTGATGAAATATTGTAAAACTTCTCGGTCACCCCATAACCACCTGAAGCTGACTCTCGGATATTAGTTCCGACAGAGGATGTACCCAAAACTGCTCCTATGGGGTTGGAGAGGGTAACTGTAAACCCTTCATCCGGTTCAAATGTGGTGTCTCCTGACACGTTCACTGTGATGATTTGACTGGTTTCACCTGCTGCAAAACTGACCATACCACTTGGTAGTGTTCCACCAAAATCCGTAACATCTGCTTGGTTAGTGCTAGACCCTGTTACTGCCCAATTAGCACTGCTGCTACTAGTGGTATCTCCACTGCGGGTAACAGTAAAAGTAAAGGCTTTTGTGCCTATATTTCCTTCTGTTTGAATGGCATTGGTAGGGGCGATCGCCAGTCCAGGAGCAACAACATCATCGTTTTGGATAGTTCCTACAGCAGTAGCAGTGGTAATGGTAGCATTGGTCGGGTTGGAGAGGGTAACTGTAAACCCTTCATCCGGTTCAACAGTGGTGTCTCCTAACACATCTACTATGATAGTTTTACTAGTTTCACCTGCTGTAAAATTCACTGTACCAGTTGGCAGGGTTCCACCAAAATCCGTGACATCTGCTTGGTTAGTGCCAAATCCAGTAACTGCCCAATTAGCACTGCTGCTACTAGTGGTATCTCCACTGCGGGTAACAGTAAAGGGAAAAGCTTTTGTACCTGAGTTCCCTTCCGTTTGAGTGGCACCGGTAGATGCGATCGCCAGTCCAGGAGCAACAACATCATCGTTTTGGATAGTTCCTACAGCAGTAGCAGTGGTAATGGTAGCATTAGTGGGGTTGGAGAGGGTAACTGTAAACCCTTCATCCGGTTCAACAGTGGTGTCTCCTAACACATCTACTATGATAGTTTTACTAGTTTCACCTGCTGTAAAATTCACTGTACCAGTTGGCAGGGTTCCACCAAAATCCGTGACATCTGCTTGGTTAGTGCCAAATCCAGTAACTGCCCAATTAGCACTGCTGCTACTAGTAGTATCTCCACTGCGGGTAACAGTAAAGGGAAAAGCTTTTGTACCTGAGTTCCCTTCCGTTTGAGTGGCGCCGGTAGATGCGATCGCCAGTCCAGGAGCAACAACAACATCATCGTTTTGGATAGTTCCTACAGCAGTTGCAGTGGTAATAGTTGCCCCACCAGTGGCATTAGAGAGGGTAACCGTAAAGACATCCACGCTGGGGAAATCACCATCCACTTCAGGGGTAGTGTCTCCTTGCACATTCACTGTGATCACTTTACTAGTTTCATTTCCTACAAAGTTAACTCTTCCCGAGGGAAAAACACCTCCCACAAAGTCATCCCCAATAGCGGATTCCATCCCATCTATAACAGCGGTAAGTACGGGACTTTGTACTGTATAATCAACACTGACTGGAGTTAAGATATAGCCACTCCGGTTGACAATAAATGTGAATGCCTTGCTACCACTATCTCCCTCAGGTTGGTTAGCATTTTCAGGAGCGATCGCCAATGTGGGAACATCATCTTCTAACTTAGTGATAAAGACATCAAAAGATCCACTATTATTTTGTCCATCCAGGTTGCTATCAGTTATCCCACCTAAATAGATCGAGCCATCTTTTCCCGTGGTTAGGGTGGTTGGATAATTACTACCAGTCAACAAGGGGGGACTTTTCCAGATTTGATCACCGTTCGTACTGTACTTGGTGATAAAGCTCTCAGATGCTTGAAATCCAAGGTAAGAATTAGGGTCAAGCTGGATATCTGGAGAAACCCCCAGATAAATGGAGTTATCATTCCCAATGCTTAAAGATCCTAGATCATCTCCACTAGTACCTATTAGCTTTGTCCAAACTTTACTTCCATCTGAACTGTACTTGCTAATAAATACATCTGATAAACCGCTATTAGGTTGCCCATCTAAATTTCCACCGCTCGTACCACTAACATAGATAAATCCGCTACTATCTGTAGCTAACCCCGATGGTGTTTCATCTTCAATTGTTCCTAATACCCTCGTCCAAATCCGGTTGCCATTTGGATCATATTTACTGACAAATACATCTGTCGCTCCATTGTAGTTTTCTCCATCCAATTTCCACTCAGTATAACCTGTGACATAAATTGATTGGTCACTGCCGACAGTTAAAGCAATAGCCTCTTCATTACCACTAAGTGTTCCCAGTAACTTTGTCCAAATCTTAGTACCACTTGAGTCATATTTACTAACAAAAGCATCGGAAAGTAACTGACCACCTACACTAGTTTGGGTTGGGTCAATAGTGCTTCCTGAGATATATATGGAACTATCACTGCCAGCAACCACTGCATAGGCAATATTTAGACTACCAGTATTTATATCTACCAACTGGGTCCAAACTTCATTGCCATCTGGATCATATTTTCTAATAAACGCTCCCAAACCGGTGCTATTCTGACCACCAAGGTTCCCTCCTGTAACCCCAGCTACATAGATAAATCCATCACCAGATATGGTTACTGCATCAGCAATGTCACCTGCAACAGTACCAAATTGTTTTTTCCAAACATTTGTGCCATTTTCGTCGTATTTGGCAATAAAAGCGTCTTGAAGTCCCCTATTGCTTCCATCCAGATTGCCCTCCGTGAAACCAACTACGTAGAGGGATCCGTCAGTTCCCACAGTTAAGTCCGCACCAAAATCAATACCGCTGGTTCCTAATAAACGTGTCCAAGCTACTACGGGCAAGATTGAACCATTCTTTTCTACTTCTACTGTTTTGCCATCAATGGTTACTGATGCTAGATCTTCTTCTGCTTTTAACCGACTAATCTCATCCTTATTTAATCCTTCACCCAAAACCAATGCAGCAAAAATCGCCCCTTCATCTCCGGGACTATCCACTGTATTAATATAAGCATCTACATAATGCCCTATTTCCTCTATAAGCACCTTGCTAACTAAACCTAAAGTGCCCTTCTCTATTAACTTGCTAGACAGATAAATCCTATTCTCACTTGACGAGTATGCACCATTACCATCGCCTAGAATACCGCTATCTACAATCTCTATTTGCGATAACTGACTAAAATCCCCTTTTTGCCACTGTAACCTCAGTATTTGGGCATTTTCTCTGTTATATTCCGTACCAAATGCCGTATCCAACACTTGCCAAAAGTCACCTGACAAAGAAAAAACCCACAGCTGGTGCAATGCACTATTTAAGCCCTGATTAGTTATTTTCGCCACGACCAAAAACCTCACACAATTGTTTTTAAAAATATTTGGTTAACAGTAGCAATCCCAACAGGGATTATAACATGTCTATCTTAAACAAAACAATGAGCATGTTACAAAATGTTACAAATCCCATATCCTCCGGTTAAGCTGCATCAGTCTTAAATCGGTGATTTCTTATCACATATATAAACGCTTCCCCCAGTAAACCTATTTTACCGAAAATGGCGATGACGAGGATGAAAAATGTGCAATTCGTTGTGAGGTGAATCACAGCAGCATTACATCTAATTAATAGAGATGTTGGGTTTCCTATTAAACTCAACCTACATTCCAAATTTAGAATTGCTGACTAAATGGCATTTCCAGTCCACCGATTGTACTATAATTCTTATATCCTTACCAAAACCCAACTGGATGTATAAACAAAAGTTACGCCATGGCTTACAGTGAGTTCACCACCCTAGATAAGGTAATAAAAACCTTTAGCTTGCAGGTAGAAGAAGACCAAAATTTGTTTTGTGAGGTCAAACCTCTCCAACCTTCAGAATATCTTCAGCAGACCCTACAGGAGTATTTGCCCTTAGCAACTGCCATTAATACAGAAAAAGCCCGTTCCGAATTTCTCATCGCCCCAGTGTTAGCAGAGCTACGCCGTCAAACTAAACACCAAATCAGTCTGTTTTCCGGTACTGAGTTTAATGTAGATCCGGAAAGGGGTTTGGTGGGATTTTGCGATTATTTAATTAGCCATTCTAAGGAACAGTATTTTATCACAGTGCCAGTCATCGCTGTGGTAGAGGCAAAAAATGAAAATATTAAAGGGGGATTGGGACAGTGTATTGCCGAAATGGTAGCAGCTCAGTTGTTTAATTCCCAAGGAGGGACTCCCTTGACTTATATTTATGGGGTCGTTTCTACGGGGACGGTTTGGAAGTTCTTGCGTCTGGAAAACGCGACTGTTTTTATTGATTCCCTAGAGTACTATATTAACCAAATTGATAGAATATTAGGCATTATGATGTTACCGCTGTGTAAAGCTTACTAAAATACCCAATTAAGACCTTTTGTACGAGTAACCGAGCAGATGGGCCTTCTATCAAAATTTTGCCAGATTATTATTCATGGTACCAAATCCCCTACAATAAATATCACTGATACAGAAATTCAGGAGAGTTAAGCCATGCCAATGGCAGTTGGCGTTATCGAAACTTTAGGTTTTCCCGCAGTTTTAGCCGCAGCAGATGCTATGGTTAAGTCTGCTGCTGTCACAATCGTATACTATGGCATTGCAGAAAGTGGAAGGTTGTTGGTTGCTGTTAGAGGACAGGTAGCAGAGGTGAAAACCGCTGTTGCAGCTGGAATAGCTTCCGAAGAAACTGTTTATGGTGGTCAGGTGATTACTCATTACATAGTCCCCAACCCACCGGAAAATGTGGAGACAATTCTACCCATCCATTTCACTTCTAAGTCCGAACCTTTTCGCATTTTTTAACTTGTACCGGTAATTTTATTTATACAGGAGATTAGTAATGTCCCTACAGGCCGTTGGATCTTTAGAAACAAAGGGTTTTCCCGCAGTTTTAGCAGCAGCAGATGCTATGGTTAAAGCTGGAAGGGTAACTTTGGTCGGTTATATCCGAGTTGGTAGCGCCCGCTTTACAATCAATATTCGTGGTGATGTTTCTGAGGTGAAAACTGCCATGGCCGCTGGTGTGGAAGCAGCACAAAATGTCTATGGTGGTACTCTGGAATCCTGGGTAATTATCCCCCGTCCCCATGAAAACGTGGAAGCTGTCTTACCTATTGCTTACACAGATCAAGTCCAGCAATATCGAGACTCGGTGGAAAACCCCATTGTCCGCTCCTCCAGTGGTAGATAGTTTTTGGTAACTATCTCAAACCTATCTTTTTGGAATACAAACGGCTTTTGTTAATGCCGACTTAAATGGTGCAGCAAATATTTTAGGCGATTTTACTATGGAACTAAGTGCAGCAAATATAGCAGAATATTGGCGGAAACGACTCGCTGCTGAGTCTCCTGAAAACAGTGATGACGCTAGAAATAGTATTATGCTTTGGCTTTTGGGGTCGGACTTAACCAGATTTGCAGGGTTCACACCCAAAGAATTGGAGATTGCTCAAAAGGCTATGGAATATCGCTGGCGAGTTCTACGACAGCGATATCTAGGTGTGGGAAGGGAACAGGCCTATCGTAATTTGATGGTTCGCTTGGCAAGTGTCACCACAATTAGAAATAAAATTCAAACCTGGGTCTCTTTAAGTCGCGATCGCCAGCGTAGTGTGATAGATGTACTGCAAGAGGTAATTCAGGAAATGCTGCAAAGTGATTCTTATATGCAGCAGCAAATGAGTCTAATTGCCGATGCAACTGGGGATAAAAGGTTGCGAGACATGTTATTATTTGCCAGCTTAGAAGAATACTGTTTACGACCTGTGCGTAATCAACCTTTATTGACACATCGGTTTGTCAATTATTTACGCCGCATTCAGCGAGGGGGATTGACTCAAATTCCAGGTAAGGACGTGATTAGACTGGTTTCTGACGAAATATTAACAGAAGATACGGAAAGCAACTTAAATCTTTTAGATGACGAAGCGATCGCCCAGTATCAGGAGGCGCAAAAGGTAGAAGAGCAACAATTGTTACGTCAGGAAGTGCAAGAGAAATTTGAGGAATACCTATTAGAGAAGCTGGGACAAACAGCGGTGGATTGGTTGAGGTTATATTTAGACGGTAAGAGTCAAGAAGAGATTGCTAAAAAGCTGAATCAGCCAATTAAGGAATTATACAGATTAAGGGAGAAAATTAGTTACCATGCTGTTAGAGTTTTTGCCATCAAGGACAAACCGGAGTTAGTAGAGAATTGGTTATCAACGTCTTTAAATGAAGATGGTTTAGGTTTAACGCCAAAACAATGGGAGCAGCTGAGGGAGAAGATAAGTCCCCTAGGTAGGGAGATTCTTGATAGAAGGAAAGGGGGGGATTCTCTAGCGGGAATAGGGGAGAAATTAGAGTTGAAGACCTATAAGGTGATAGGTGAGTGGACAAAAGTTTATTTAGTAGCTCAGAATTTAAGGGCCCAAAATTAATTTGATGACCTAGGTTGGGTTGAGAAAACCCAAAAAATCAACGGGGATCTCAATAACAAATCTAACCCACGAACCATTTGAATCCATATCTACTCATGCCCAATATGACCACCAAAAACATGCCTTTCTTCCGCTCCCCACATAACATCATAAAATCCCGCTTGAACATAACGATGAAAACTTGAATACTGCCAATCTTTTGGTGCATTTACCAATCCATGACGAACCGGATTATAGTGAATATACTCGACATGATTAATAAAATCTCGATCATCCCGAATTTGATGCTCCCAAAAGCGACGTTGCCAAATTGGCTTTTCACCTTTTTGCTCCTGAGATAAAGTCATTGTTCCCTGACAAGAAACCTGACATTTACGACTAAAATAACTTTTAATTAATCGCCAACGAGTCGAAAAATCCCCATCATTTTCAGGTAATGTCCAAAGACAATGAAGATGCTCAGGCAAAATAACGATCGCATCAATTTTAAATTGGTAGTTTTTCATCACATATCGAAACGCTTCCCTTAGTAAATCTATATTTTCCGATTTACCTAAAATGGGACGACGACAATAAGTAACAAGAGTGAAAAAATAGGTCGCCCCTGGTGTCTTTGCTCGACGATATTCCATATTATAATTAATGAAACAGAAAAGGATAACCCAACAAACCAACAGAGAGAAAAACAGATACCCTTAAAACATTATATAATCCCGTAGGTTGGGTTGAGGAACGAAACCCAACAAACCCCACTGTTAATTATAGTCCATGTGAACTCCTTGTCTTATAGGGTGATCGGTTTGATTTTACTTCCAGCGATCGCCTGTTTTTAAAAACATTTACCGTAGGTTGGGTTGAGAAAACCCAACAAACCCCACTGTTAATTATAGTCTATGTGAACTCCTTGTATTATAGGGTGGGCGGTTTGATTTTACTTCCAGCGATCGCCTGTTTTTAAAAATATTTACCGTAGGTTGGATTAAGAAAACCCAACAAACCAACAGAGAGAAAAACAGATACCCTTAAAACATCATATAATCCCGTAGGTTGGGTTGAGGAACGAAACCCAACAAACCCCACTGTTAATCATAGTCTATGTGAACTCCTTGTATTATAGGGTGGGCGGTTTGATTTTACTTCCAGCGATCGCCTGTTTTTAAAAACATTTACCGTAGGTTGGGTTGAGAAAACCCAACAAACCCCACTGTTAATTATAGTCCATGTGAACTCCTTGTATTATAGGGTGGGCGGTTTGATTTTACTTCCAGCGATCGCCTGTTTTTAAAAACATTTACCGTAGGTTGGATTGAGAAAACCCAACAAACCCCACTGTTAATTATAGTCCATGTGAACTCCTTGTATTATAGGGTGGGCGGTTTGATTTTACTTCCAGCGATCGCCTGTTTTTAAAAACATTTACCGTAGGTTGGGTTGAGAAAACCCAACAAACCCCACTGTTAATTATAGTCTATGTGAACTCCTTGTATTATAGGGTGGGCGGTTTGATTTTACTTCCAGCGATCGCCTGTTTTTAAAAACATTTACCGTAGGTTGGATTGAGAAAACCCAACAAACCCCACTGTTAATTATAGTTTATGTGAACTCCTTGTATTATAGGGTGGGCGGTTTGATTTTGCTTCCAGCGATCGCCTGTTTTTAAAAACATTTACCGTAGGTTGGGTTGAGAAAACCCAACAAACCCCACTGTTAATTATAGTCTATGTGAACTCCTTGTATTATAGGGTGGGCGGTTTGATTTTACTTCCAGCGATCGCCTGTTTTTAAAAATATTTACCGTAGGTTGAATTGAGAAAACCCAACAAACCCCACTGTTAATCATAGTCTATGTGAACTCCTTGTATTATAGGGTGGGCGGTTTGATTTTGCTTCCAGCGATCGCCTGTTTTTAAAAACATTTACCGTAGGTTGGATTGAGAAAACCCAACAAACCCCACTGTTAATTATAGTCCATGTGAACTCCTTGTATTATAGGGTGGGCGGTTTGATTTTACTTCCAGCGATCGCCTGTTTTTAAAAACATTTACCGTAGGTTGGGTTGAGGAACGAAACCCAACAAACCAACAGATACCCTTAAAACATTATATAATCCCGTAGGTTAGATTGAGAAAACCCAACAAACCTCACCGTTAATTATAGTCTATGTGAACTCCTTGTATTATAGGGTGGGCGGTTTGATTTTACTTCTAGCGATCGCCTGTTTTTAAAAACATTTACCGTAGGTTGGATTGAGAAAACCCAACAAACCCCACTGTTAATTATAGTTTATGTGAACTCCTTGTCTTATAGGGTGAGCGGTTTGATTTTACTTCCAGCGATCGCCTGTTTTTAAAAACATTTACCGTAGGTTGGATTGAGAAAACCCAACCTACGGGACTATATAATTATTCAAGGTTATACAGCAGATTCTTTTGTTATGATGTACTTCATGAAAGTGGAAAGTGCTGTATGTGTGTATCTCCCTGTTGGTTTGTTGGGTTTCGTTCCTCAACCCAACCTACGAGACTATATCAAAGGAATTTATGTTAAAAGAAGTCAATATTGGCACTTTGATAAAAAGCGATCGCACTTTTCATGGGGGTTGTCCCATGATTGCGGGAACTGGTGTTACCGTATGAAGAATAGTAATCTAGTATAAATTAGGTCGCTCCTGGTGTTTTTGCTCGACGATATTCCATATTATAATTGGTGGAATGAATACAGGAGGATGTTTGGATCAATCCGTTGAAAAAGAATTTTGGTGTCAGACAGGGAATTCATTCCCTGTCTCACCATTGAGAGCGAAATGCGATCGCCTACCTCTAATTCATAGATAAACCGGTCAATTAATCAGAATCTGTCTTACCAGAATACTCATGACCTCCCCTGGGTTACTAGTCGGTATCGGATCACTCCAATCAGTTGCATGGGCATAACCAAGCACATGTAGATAGTGAATCGTACTAATAACTGTCTTTTTCGATCCAATTAACAGGTGCTTTAATGGTTCCCTGCGATCGCTTTCTGGAACTACCGTAGGGCCAACTACTCTAGTTTCGTTGACATTGCCAATAAAATTCTTAGTCTGTGTCATAATTTGATTACCTCTGAGAAAGGGGTGTAAGGTGATCTGGAATTCTTGGCCGAACCGCCCGATCACCTTACTTTTAAGTATAAAACTAATTGAACAGATATGCAAGGGGTTTATAGAAAATAATTAATAAAATTTGTAAATCTTTTCGACTTGTCAAGCATAAATGGAAAATATAGGAATTTCTGACCCCCTGGTATCCCTTCCCTAGTTTTTTGTAGCTTGGGTTGGGGAAGGAAACCCAACTCAGGTCACATTTATATGTTTATTGTGTTGGTATAGACGTGGTTAAATATAACCCCAAGGATTTTTAGGAAATCCCCTGTTCTGGAAGTAGCAATTAAGTTGGCTGAAAAGACTAATGATCTGGTTATTGGTTTATGTGTATGGTATGAGTTACCAATTAGGAATCTAGGAACCTAATTGCTTGAATCAGGGTGTGACCGTTCAATTGAGATTAAGGATAGTTTATCTATGAATTTAATCGACAATAACGTGCTATTCACCCAGGTTTTAGATAGAGAATCTGTTAGTATCAATGGTGGTAGTCTCTTGGAAATAGTTAATGTGCCTAATGACGTGCTAAATTACTTTCAGAATTTACTACCACAGTTAGAAAATTGGATTCTCGGATATCTTTAAGTAAAGGTAATTGAATTTGGGTTTCAGGTATTGGTGTTTGCGAGAACGCCTACCTGAGACTCAATTTTACCTATAAACTCTTTCCTAAGCGTTCTAGCTAAGTCGGTGGGTGGAATTAAATATAAGATGAACGTAGGTTGGGTTGAAGTATGAAACCCAACACCCGCATGGGTTACGCTACCGCTAACCCATCCTACAAATAATTGTGCCTCCCTACTTAAAGCTATAAATTAGATTGCCAACCTCAAGTTTTTAAAAATAAGGTCCCCAATTTCTTCATGGAAGTTGGGGATTTTTTGTGAGTAAGGGGGGATGTATTTTTGAGAAGTTGTTTTTCCTCAAGTTGGTAATTAGGTTGGTTGGAAATATCAATGATCTGGCTATTGGTTTCTGGATATTGTATTAACAAGCAAGCAGTTGAGAGACTTACAAAGAAGCAATCAACTTCTAGCTTAAAACAAGTCTAATCACAAGATCAAGGAGTATTGTATCATGCAAGTAATCGAAAAGAACTCATTATTCGCTCAAGTTTCTGGTGAACAGTCTGCTGTTGTTAGTGGTGGTACAGGATTAGAGTTTCTTAGCGGTGCCATTTTTAGTATAGTAGCAGATGAGCTAAATATTGACGATAAATTGACTGACCTGGTTACAATTCTATTTATAGGTGGTGTACTTAGATTTCCCGAGCTAAATAGTAGTGCAATTACACCATTTACTAGTGCTTAGAATTACCATTACACTATTTATTACGTAATTGCACTCAACGTGATGTAGTGAAATAAGGAATGTGCCTTCTTTCTTAGTAACTTTATTTAAGTTAACTGGAATAGGCACATTCAATAAACATTTAATACACTCCATATACTTTACTTTTTAATCAGATGAGAACCTAAATAAATTAGCCATATTTATCACAACTCTGTTACCTTTATTGGATGAACAATCTGACACAAAATTATGTTTTTTTGGAATAAATGACATGGCACAAAATAATTTATTTACTGAACTATCAGAAGAAGAATCTGCTACTATTAAAGGTGGTGGATTCCTTGAAGCTGCTGCATATCTTATAGTAATGCAATCACTATTTCCTTTTATTGCGTATAGTCCAGAGGTAATAAATACAGCGCTTCTATTTCTTACTGGTGTGCTATCGTTCCCCCAAAATAATAATACAAACCCAAGCAACCTCTCAGAAGATAATTAGAAAATTGGAAGGATGGGTCTTTCCCAAATTAATATTTAAAGCTGATTCAATATCAAAAAACAATAGGATTAGACCCCACAAACATGATAAACATTGAATAACTATGAAATACCCCCATATTTCCCAACACAGTGAAGAAGACTGTGGTGCTGCTTGCTTAGCAGCGAT
The DNA here is from genome assembly GCF_014489415.1 of Cylindrospermopsis curvispora GIHE-G1. NCBI lineage: Bacteria > Bacillati > Cyanobacteriota > Cyanophyceae > Nostocales > Aphanizomenonaceae > Raphidiopsis > Raphidiopsis curvispora. The sequence goes on along the minus strand of NZ_CP060822.1, from coordinate 1,591,672 downwards.
CGCCAAATATTATGGCAAAAATTTCACCATCACTCGCATCCGAGAATCCGTGGGTACTAGCCAATTCGGTACCACCTTATTAGGTCTACAAAGAGGAGCTAAAACCTTGGGTTTTAAAGCTTCAACAGTCAGAACTTCACCAGAAATTCTCAAAAGATTAAACGAAGCACCCCTACCAGCAATCATTCATTGGCACGGAAATCACTGGGTGGTTTTTTATGGTAAAAAGGGTGAAAAGTATATAATCTCTGACCCAGGAGCAGGGGTACGTTACCTCTGTGAAGAAGACTTTATAGAGGGTTGGAATGATTGGTTAATGCTATTGCTAGAACCCAGTCCAGAAGAGTTTTTAAAAACAGAAGAAGATAAAATAGGTGGCTTTTGGCGTTTCTTTAAACAGGTGTGGAGTTTTCGGGGAATTCTCGCCCAAGCTCTACCGCTCAATTTATTATTAGGACTGCTATCTCTAGCTTCCCCCTTTTTATTACAAATTCTTACTGATGATGTGCTAGTACGGGGTGATACTAAATTACTCACAACTATGGTTATTGCTGTAGTTGTGATGAATCTTATTTCCAGTAGTCTATCTTGGGTGCAATCTAATTTAATCGCCCATTTTGCCCAACGTCTCCAATTGGGACTGGTGATGGAATTTGGTAGACAAATTTTGCACTTACCCCTGTCTTATTACGAAGCTCGTCGCAGTGGGGAAATTACTAGTCGTCTTCAAGATATTAAGCAAATCAATCAGTTGGTTACTCAAGTAGTTGTCAGTTTACCTAGCAAATTTTTTATTGCTCTGATTTCTCTTGGTCTGATGGCTTTTTATAGCTGGAAGTTAACTTTGGTGGCTATGGTAATTGCTGGGGTTATGACTATTACCCCTTTGGTGTTTCAACCTAAATTACAGCAAAAAACCCGGGAACTACTGGTTAAAGATGCGGAAAATCAGGGTGTATTGGTGGAAACTTTCAAGGGTGCTCTAACTCTCAAAACCACTACCGCTGGCAATCAATTCCTAGAAGAGTTCCAAGTTCGATTTGGCAAGTTGGCTAATTTAACTTTGGACACTATGCAAATTGGTATTATTAATAATACCTTTTCTGGCTTTATCTCCTCTATTGGTAGTATTATCCTCCTCTGGTTTGGTGGTCATTTAGTGATTAATCCTAGTGAAAATCTCAGCATTGGTCAATTACTAGCTTTTAATTCGATGAATGCTAATTTCTTGGGTCTCATAACTACTGTTATTAGTTTTGTCCAGGAATTTACCCGCGCTAAAACAGCAGTGCAAAGACTGACGGAAGTGATAGATACCACTCCAGAAAGTGACTATGATGGTAAAAAGCCTTTTGCTAAAATCGCTGATGATGCTAAAATCACTTGCACTAATATCAACTTTCATTATGCTGGGAGACTTGACTTATTAGAAGACTTTTCTTTAACTATTCCCGGTGGTCAAGTCGTGGCTTTAATCGGTAAGTCAGGATGTGGTAAAAGTACCTTGGCTAAATTAATCGCTGGGTTATATACCATCCAATCTGGAAATATTCGCATTGGACTCTATAACCAACAAGATTTGTCTTTAGAATCTTTACGTCAACAGGTGATTCTAGTTCCCCAGGAACCCCATTTCTGGAGTCGTTCTATTGTGGAAAACTTTCGGTTGGGCGCACCTCACGTTAGTTTTGAGCAGATTGTCCGAGCTTGTGAAATTGCTGGTGCTGATGAATTTGTCAGTAAATTACCCGCAAAATATCAAACTATATTGGGTGAATTTGGTGCTAATATTTCCGGTGGTCAAAGACAACGATTAGCTATAGCTAGGGCTATTGTTACAGATCCACCAATTCTAATTTTGGATGAGTCTACCGGGGGACTAGACCCGGTCAGTGAAGCACAGGTTTTAGATCAGTTATTTGAACATCGTCAAGGAAAAACTACTATTTTAATCACCCATCGTCCCCAGGTAATCAATCGTGCTGATTGGGTCATTATGTTGGATGGAGGAAAACTCCAATCCCAAGGATCTTTAGAAGAATTGAAATTCAGACGAGGGGAACACCAAGACTTTATTCTGCTTTAACTTAATCCCTACCCAATTACCCTTCACCCCATCTACCCAATATGTTTTATACTCATCGACCTAAACTCATATCTTCTGTGGATAATCCCCAGTTCCTCCCTCCTGTTAGTCGTTGGACTTCTTTAGCAGGAATATTCCTAATTGGTACTGTTACTAGTGCTATTGCTCTTGCTTCTTGGGTGAAATATAACGTCACGGTAAAAGTGGATGCTGTGGTTCGTCCTATAGGGGAAGTTCGTGTAGTTCAACCGGAAGTAGAGGGAACTATTAAAAGTATTTTGGTCAAACCAAATCAAACGGTGAAAATAGGTGATGTAATTGCCTATTTAAATACGGATGATTTGCTTATCAAAAAAAGTCAGTTACAAGGTAATATCCAACAGGGTAATTTACAAATATCGCAAGTTTATGCCCAAATTCGTATTTTAGATCGGCAAATTTTGGCTGAAACTCAAGTTGCTCAAAATGCTATTACTTCCGCAAGGGTGGATTTGTTACGTAATCAAAGGGAATATGAAGAACAGCAGGTTAGCACCCAGGGTGAATTTTTAGCCGCTCAAGCTAATTGGCAAAAGGCTAAAGCTTCTTTAGATAAAGCTCGAGCAGATCTGAGTTTTGCCAAAATGGATAAGGAACGCTATCAGGAACTCTCCCAAATTGGAGCTGTGGGTAGACGGGAATTGGAGCAAAAAGCTTTGACTGTTCAGCAAACACAGTCAATCCTGGATACTGAAAGGAAATCTCTGGAAATGGCTAAAATTAAGGTTCAGTCAGCTCAAGCTGCTATTAATCCAACCCCAGCAGCAGTGATGATAGCACAGGAACGTATCGCTCAAGAAACTGCTAGGGGTGTGTCTAATATTGCTAGTCTCAATAAGGAAAAACAAGCTTTAATTGAGCGTCGAGTTCAATTAGAAACTCAGATTAAACAATCTATTAAGGAATTAGAGCAGGTAGAAAATCAGATGCGTAAAAGTATGATTTTAGCTACGAGTAATGGTATTATTCTCAAACTCAATTTACGCAATCCGGGACAGGTGATCCGTCCCAGTGAATCTATAGCGGAAATTGTACCTGATAGTTCGGATCTGTTAATTAGAGCTTTAATTCCTACTGAGGAAATTCAAAAGGTCAATATAGGTCAACAAGTTCAGCTACGGGTTGGTGCTTGTCCCTATCCTGATTATGGAACACTCCAGGGGGTGGTTCAAACTATTTCTCCTGATGTGATTACCAATCAATCTAATAATCAAGGAACGACTAATAGGATGGGGAATGGTTATTTTGAAGCTACGGTTAAACCAGCAAGTTTACAATTTGGTCATGGTCGACATCAATGTTATCTCCAATCGGGAATGGAGGTGAAAGCTGATATTATTTCTAAACAGGAAACTGCTCTGGAATTTATGTTCAGGAAAGCAAGGTTAATTACTGATTTGTAATTTTTGTCAGGTAGGGAATGGACAATAGACTAGAAAAATGGGTGTAGCTCATGGGTCTCAAAAAGGTCAAACTAGCATTAAATTGGTTGTTCTATAAACAATCTATAAAGTTATATGGGGAATCGGAAAAAATTCGAGATGATCTGTTGCAGGAGTCTTTTACTATCCGTCGCGGTTTGGAAGCATTGAAAATTCAACATTGTGATTTATTAAATAACCAAGTAATAGGTTATCCATCCCCAGGTTTTTATCCTATAAATTCTCAATTACTAACTGATTATTTGCCATATAATGAATCACTAGACCAATCAACTAACCAATCATTCAATACTTCAATTTCTGAACATATCAACAGGGTAGAAAACTTTCATCACTCCCTGGTTGAGTTAAGCGATCGCCTGTTTCCAATTTATATTGAAGAGAGTCTACCTTTATCCATTCAGTGTTTGGTAGATTCTTGTTTTCTTGCTCATCCTCACATATCAGTTGATTTTGACATGCCTAGTTCTTGGAGGAAGGAGTCAGCACAATTTAGTCTGCTGACTTTAAGAACTCTTCAGGAATTAATGTCTATAACTGTACCAACTTTTTCCGATCCTCTGTCAATTTATATAAATTTGAAAGACCGGAAAAATATTCGGGAATTAACTCTGGAAATTATTTATCCCGATATTTCTACTTTGTTATTTTATTCTGGGTTACCGGAATTAAAATATCTCAGTAGTAGCTGGGAATTTTTAATTTCTGGTAAATGTTTTTATCATGTAGTCAATTACAAAGGTAACTACAAAATAGCCTGGTTTTTTTGCTGGTGAATTGAGGTAAATCCAGATAAATTAACAGAATCAAAATTCAGATCTTAGCTTTCTGACTAGCAGAATAGGTTCTAAATCTTTCTCCACAGTTCAGGAATTTTTCCCATGAGGGGTCAAATACCTCATCCCCAACTAAACAGAATCCATACAATTTATTAGGTAAAGGTTCACCATTTCTTAATGTTGAGAATGCAACATCAAATGCAACATTTATCACCTAATCAGTTAACTGACTCATCCACTAATAAACTGCTGAAGATCTTAGTTATTGATGACCACGAATCGGTTCTCAACGGGACGATTTACATTTTGCAAAAAAACTATCCCAGTGCTGAATTTATAACTGCAACGGATGTGCAAACAACTGTGGAACAGGTAACTAATAGACAACCAGATCTCATAGTTATGGATCTTTCCATACCTGAGAAACAGGGAATGACTGCTCGCACTGATAATGGTATTCAACTACTAAAGACCTTGATGAAACAACATCCCCATCTGAATATTGTTGTTCAAAGTGCCCACAGCAAAACCCTAGTGCGAATTCGGTTAGATATTGAGAGTCATCAAGGAGGTTTTACCATTGCTAATAAAAGTGTTTCTATTCAGGATATGTTGACCAGGGTTGATTGGGCATTACAAGGACTAACTCATACTAAGGATATTAAGGGAATTAACTCGGGAACGGAGGTAAAACCAGAGTGGTTAAAAGTTTTATATTTAGCTTTTGAACGGGGATTACAAGATAAAGCCATTGCTCAAGAAATGTGTGTGTCTGAACGAATGGTACGTCATTATTGGAATAAGTTACAAGATGCTCTCAATGTCTATCCAGAAGTCGGTAAAAATATTCGTATTCAAACGGAGAAACAAGCTAGGGAGGAAGGACTGATTGATTAGTCGATAACAGGAAGTGGGGAAGAAAAAACCGACTATGATCAAGGGCTAAAATTATGCAGTCTAAACCTTGGAAAAAGATTAGGGCATTTTTACCAATCAATCATTTATCAAACTATATATCTAACATTTACCAAAAACAGATTCTCAGTTATTTGGCAATTTTTAATTTACTGAGTATTACTTATCTAATAGTAAATTGGCATTATTTAAACTCTCCTGTTTTGGCAGTTTATATTATTATTGCCAATCTTCTGGAATTGATAATACTACAGCACAAAGATAAAAACCTAAAATCAGAAGTTAAATCCAGACAAACAATCATTGAGATTATTTTTGAAACCATCCATAATGGTCCCCTACAAACCCTAGATAGAATTTTAAGAATACTCAATCAAGTCAATCAGCAAGAATTCTCCCCACATACATTAATGAAAACCACAATTCCAGAATTAACCACAGAACTGGAAAAATTAAACCAAGAACTCAGAGGAATCTATGAATTTTGGCACCGAGAAACTATCTCTCCACACGCTAACCTCTACCTAGATAAAAATCTAGTCATTAATTTAGAAGCTCCCCTACCAGAAATCCTCTATCAGGTCTATACCCATACCCTAGAACGAAATTTCTCCTGTTTTCAAACTATCAAATTAAAAGTCCGCAGTTTTGACCCACTGGATGAAACTGGGTTAACCCTGGAACATAAACGGGGAATTTGTCGTTTCTTGGAAGAATCACTATGTAATGTGGGTAAATATGCAAATGGAGTAACCTGTCTTAAAGTTACTGGTCTCTCATCTATGGGTTGGTACACACTTAGTATTGTCGATGATGGTTTAGGTGTGAACTCATGTAAAGAAGGAGAGGGGACAAAGCAGTTCAAATATTTAGCTCAACAAATTCAAGGTAAATTTCAGAGAATTCCCCAACATCCCCAAGGAACTATCTGTGAATTATCCTGGCCCACAAGTTCTGTGGTTGGGAGTCATCAAACTTAGCTATATTGAGAATATAATAGCTGAGTGTAGAACTTTGACTCAAAGGAAGGCTAAAAAACACTGTGCAGATCACATTTTTAGGGACAAGTTCTGGTGTACCCACAAGATCACGTAATGTTTCCAGTGTCGCGCTGAGACTACCTCAACGCGCAGAACTCTGGTTATTTGACTGTGGTGAAGGTACACAACATCAAATTTTGCGCAGTGACCTGAAAATTAGTCAACTGTCACGCATTTTTATCACCCATCTCCATGGTGACCACATTTTTGGCTTGATGGGACTTTTAGCTAGTTGTGGTTTAGCTGGTAATGTGGAACGGGTTGATATCTATGGACCTGCTGGATTAAATGAGTACCTGCAAGGTGCTTCACGTTATTCCCACACCCATTTTTCCTATCCTATCAAAGTCCATACTGTTCAACCTGGTGTGATTTACGAAGATGAGGAATTTACTGTCACTTGTGGAATGCTCCATCACCGCATTACTGCTTTTGGTTATCGTGTAATGGAAAAAAACAGATCTGGGCGGTTTGATGTGGAACAAGCCAAAGCCCTACAAATACCTTCTGGACCAATTTATGGAAAACTTAAACGGGGGGAAACTGTCAAATTGGAAGATGGTCGAATCATTAATGGTAAGGAATTATGTGGCCCAACGGAAATTGGACGTAAGTTTGCCTATTGTACAGATACTGTTTATTGTGATGGTGCGGTTAAATTAGCTGAGGATGCAGATGTATTAATTCATGAAGCTACTTTTGCCCATCAAGATGCGGAAATGGCTTTTCAAAGACTACATTCTACCAGTACAATGGCAGCACAAACAGCTTATGTGGCTGGAGTAAATCAACTGATTATGACCCATTTTAGTCCCAGATATACTCCGGGAAATGACATTGAGTTAAAAGATTTACTTAAAGAAGCTCGTGCAATTTTTCCTAATACCATCATGGCTCATGATTTTATGGTTTATGACATACCCAGAAGAAGGGAAAAGGGATCTGGGGATCCTGATTAAGCTTCTGGCTTTTAATCCCTCTTAAGGGTTATTTTTAGCGTAAACTAAAAGAGTTTTGAATTCTTCAACTAGGTGAATTTTTCCTTGTGCTGTAAAGGATTTGATGATTTCCTCCGCTTTACTATAACCGACGGATTTGGTGTAGAAGAGAATTTTTCCATTAGGATTCATTTTTCTGAGGAATAAATCCACCATGGATTCATCATTGTGATGAATAAAGGGAGCATCTTCAGGAAGATAAAATTCACCAATATGAAAGAGTGCTACCACATCTAACATGGGTAGGGAACGGTCATTAAGAGTGTAGATATCTGTGCACAGTACCTTATAGAATTTAGCCAAATGGCGGTTTTTACGACACATTTCTACGTATGCTTCATGTTCGGGAATTGAAGCAGTAATGCCAATAATTTCATTAGGTTTTGCTAACTTTTGATTTTCTAATCCCAGTATATGATGAGATCCCGTACCAAAATGAAAAATTGTTTGATCCTGAATATCATCCTTTTGTAGATACTCAATTAGTTCCAGGTCACATGGACACAAATGAGGTTGCAACCCCCAGGAAGATTTGATGCGATAGAAGTCATTACCAACCCAATGTGGTAAAACAGGTTGGGTTAAACTTAGGGAGTAGTATAACTGTGCCAGTTGTCGGTTTTTAAAAACAAGATCACGAACTGTTTTTCTTACGGAAGCAACCATCTGTTAAACCTCACTATTTTTTGAACGCAAGAATGAAGTGCTTCTACCAAAAGTCTGTAAGACCTGGTAGAAGCTCAATTACTCAGGAGCAAGTGTAGATATCACCGATGATCTGGTCAGCTGATTTCGTATTTTATTTATCCTAATAGTTGTTACCTTAACATGGGAAAAATGCCCCAGGATGAAGATTTTGTGAATTTAGTATTATAAGTTGTTAAATGTTTTCCTCAGACCTTGGGCTATTTGTTCCAAAATTCGACTGGGTAAAAAGTGGCGATCGCCTAAAACAATTGGCAATCCGCGATCGCCACTCTCACAAATACGCTGATGAATGGGAATTTGTCCCAGTAAAGGTGCTTCTAGTTCTTCTGACAAGAGTTTACCACCGTCTTTCCCAAAGATGTATTGGGGAGCTTGGAAACTGTCTACATTTTCATTTAGTAAATAGCTCATGTTCTCAATAATCCCCAAAACAGGCACACCTACCTGACGAAACATGTATATACTCCGTCGCACATCCGCGATCGCCACTTGTTGGGGAGTTGTTACTAGAATCACGCCACAAATGGGACTTTCTTGAACGATTGTAATCTGGGCGTCTCCCGTACCTGGGGGTAAATCAATCAGCAAATAATCCATTTCTCCCCATTCAACCTGATGAATAAATTGATTAATAATCTTATGCAAAACAGGACCGCGCCAAGCTAGAGGATGATCAGGTTCTGCTAATAAGCCTACTGACATCAGCTTTATGCCATGAGCTTCTAAGGGAATAAATCTTTGACCATCAGCAGTATCAGTTACAATAATCTCCGAATGTCTTAGTCCCATCATTTGTGGTATATTTGGTCCATACACGTCTGCATCTAGTAAACCTACTTTTGCACCTGATAAACTCAATGCAGCTGCGAGATTAACAGCAACGGTGGATTTACCCACTCCTCCTTTACCACTAGAAATACCTATGGTTCTGCGAACCTGGGATATGGTGCGTATTTCTATATAGGTTTTCTTGCACCATCCTAGTTGGGAGAGTTTCGTCCTCACCTCTTCTTTTAGATCCAGTTCACCAGAACCAAGATATAGTCTCAGGTAAACGCTATCATCCATAATTCTCAGATTTCTCACCATCCCTAAATTCACCACGTTATTATTTAGAATTGGCACATTAATCTGTTTGAGGAGTTCAATAACCTCAGATTTGCGGATATCTACCTGATCAATAGTCATGGATTTCTTTGATTTCTTCGTGAATAGTTATTTTTTCCATTGCTCCTTTTGCTTGAATGCTAACTTCTCGATCAGGATCATCCAGCATTTGTTTTAAAGGAGCGATCGCCAAGGGACTGCCAAGAGTAGCTAAGGCGATAACTACATCTTTCCTAACATCAGCATACTCATCAGCAAGCGCCCTAATCAAAGCAGGAATAGCAATTTCAGTCTTAACAGTTTGAAAAATCTTTTGTAGAGCTTGAGCTGCAAAGCGTCTTACTTGCCAATGTTCATCTGCGATCGCCTCAATTAGTGCTGGAATAGCTCCATCATTTCCATGAATTGCCAGAGCTTTTGTCACATTACGTCGCACTTGCCAATCTGGATCTTCCTTTAACGCTTTGATAAGACTAGGAATAACTTGGCTATCGGTCAAATATCCCAACGTTAAAGCAGCTTCACGGCGGACAAAATCAATAGGGTCTTTTAGTAAACCTATGGCATTGGGACTAGTTTTAACTTGATTAAGATAACGTAAGGTGGTAATTGCAGCTTCTCTTAATTCAGCATGCTCTGATTCCAGAAATGGCAGTAAATAAGGTAAACACTGGGCGTCATGGATTTTACGGAGCAGAATTAAAATGTTTCGCTGAATAAATACACTATGTATATCATTGGGTACATTATTTACCTGTAGAGCATCCAGCAAAAGCAATTGTGAATCCTGAGAGACTAACTCACCTAAAGCTGATAGGGTAAGTGTACGAATTTCCTCATCTGTTGACCCAAGATGGGGAATTAGGTGCGGAACTACTTTGGGATTAGCCAACTCCCATACACTGGCGATCGCTATTTTTTGCACAGCAGCACTCTCATCATTAAGCGCTGCTAAAATCACATCAATTACCTGTTCATCACCCAAGTGTTGGAGCGTTTTAATTGCCACCAGGCGATCGCTCAAATCTGGTGATTGTAATAATTCTATCCATTCCTCTAATTCAGGATTGCCAGTAATAGACATAATAGATATCAATAATCCAAAAAACTCCTATCTTAATAAAAAAGGGATTTGTACAGTAATCGCATTAGTAGGACATTCTTTTTCACAGGGTAGACAAAACCAACACTCATCATATTTCATATATGCCTTACCGGTTTCAGGGTTTTTAGCCAGCACATCAAGGGGACAAACCTCAATACAAGCAGTACACTTTGTTAAACACTTTGATTCATCTACAATAACAGGAGCATCTACTCTTTGATTGATTGAAGCCATAAATTTAACCTTCCTATTTAATTAATATGGGTATTATTGTCCATAGAGACATTGTACGTGTCTTTATCAATATCTACTTGAATAAAGTAAGGAGACACGGGACGCTTAAACAACTTCATTTGTGCCGAATCGTCTTTTTTCAGATTAACATGACAAAACCACTCATAATTATTTTTTTCTGGATAATCCAAACGATAATGATAAAGTCCCCATCTTGTCTCCTTACGAAATAAGGAAGCTCGTGCAGCCATTTCCGCACAGTCACGGATAAAATGTACTTCCATACAGCGCATCAACTCGTGCGGATCGCAAGCTCCCATCATGTCAAGAGTTTGATGATACTCCTCAAACAAACGCAATCCAATTTCCATCTTATTGGCAGATTTTGGTGGTTGTAAATAGTCATTAACCAAACGACGTAACTTATATTCCACTTGAGTATGAGGAATACCACCAGGTCGTGTTAAATGAGAATAAATTCTTATTTTCTCCGCTGTCAAAAACTCAAGACTAGGTTCAACAAATTCAATACTTTCACTGTATTTCCCAGCTTCAATCCCAGCAATTCTGCCATATACAAACGCACCAATCATATAGTTATGAGGAACATTTGCCATATCACCGGCCGCATATAATCCCTTAACAGTAGTTTCAGCACGTTCATTAACCCACACACCGGATGCACTATGACCACTACATAGCCCTATTTCGGAAATATTCATTTCTATGCCATGGGTTCGATAGTTTTCCCCTCTCCCGAGATGAAAACGTTCTCTGCTGGGACGTTCATTTGACCAAAGAATGCGCTCAATTTCAGCAATTGTATCCCCATCAAGATGAGTCATCTTCAGTTGTATTGGACCTTTGCCAGAGTTTAACTCTTTCCACACCTCTAACATCATCTGACCACTCCAGTAATCACAACTGATAAAGCGATGTCCCTGAGCATTAACTGTGTGTGCACCAAATGGACCAGCTACGTATGCACATGCAGGTCCATTATAGTCCTTAATCAAAGGATTAATTTGAAAACATTCAATATTAGAGAGTTCTGCACCTGCATGATAAGCCATGGAGTAACCATCACCTGCATTAGTGGGATTCTCATAGGTTCCATAAAGATAGCCAGAAGCTGGCAAACCTAATCTTCCTGCTGCACCGGTGGATAAAATTACCGCTTTAGCCTGAATAACAACAAAATCGCCACTGCGTACATCAAAACCAACTGCTCCTATTGCTCGACCATCTTCCACTAATACCCTAGTGGACATAACTCGATTAGTCACTCGTACACCGTGACGCTTCACCTGTCGGGCCAAAATTGTCTTGAGATCTTTACCTTCTGGCATTGGTAAGACATATTTTCCCACACGATGCACCTGTTTAAGATCATATTCTCCTTGAGGTGTCTTTTGGAACTTTACTCCCCAAGTTTCTAATTCCTGGATCACCTCAAAACCCAGCTTACCTGTTTGGTAAACTGTCTGTTGCTCAACAATACCATCATTAGCTATGGTGATTTCACGCACATACTGCTCAGGAGTAGAATTTCCGGGAATGACCGCCGTATTTACACCATCCATACCCATGGCAATAGCACCACTGCGACGAATATTAGCTTTTTCTAGAATTAACACATCCCGTTGAGGATTTGCCTGCTTTGCTTTAATTCCCGCCATTGTACCTGCAGTACCACCACCGATAACCAAAACATCAGTGATTACTCTTTTGGTATTTATACTGTCAAAGATGGACATAATAACTGAATAACTGCGAATAGTTGAATAATTAAAGACACTACCCCCGATTTATCGGGGGACTTGTGCTGACATTGAGTTAACTCTTATGGAGTTTTTGCCTGGCCTTGTTCTTTCCAATCCCAAACTGCTTGTTTAACTACAATTGGCTCGGGAATTAATTTGAGTTTGGCAAAGGTATCAGCAATATTCTGTTGTTTGGCAATTACTTCTTCCGTCAGGGGAAAAATACCATAATCACGTCGTCTTTCAGCTTTTTCTAGGACAGCTGCATCCACACCAATAGCTGGAGAAAGAAACTTCGCAATTTCAGCAGGGTTTTTCTTAGCGTATTCACTCTCCTTTTTTAATTCAGCCAAAAGTGTATTCAGTGTCTCAGTGTTTTTGTCTATAAATTCCTGGGAAGAAAGATAGTACCCACGGTTGGGAGCTAATCCCTTGGCATTGGTTAGTAGTCTTGCACCTTCCGTTTCAATAGCTGCTAAATAAGGATCCCAAACCGACCAAGCGTCAACATTCTTCTTCTCAAAAGCTGCTCTAGCATCCGATGGTTTAACAAAGGAAAACTGCACATCGGTAATTTTTAAACCTACGGACTCTATTGCTTTTACCGCTAAGTAGTGGGCATTGGCTCCTTTCTGTACCGCTAGTTTTTTACCTTTGAGATCAGCAATGCTACGAATAGGGGAGTCTTTGTGAACAACAATACCTTCAGCTTCAACACCGTATGGATCATAGGCAACATATCGCACTGTTGAGCCTTTTGCTGCTTGAGCAAAAACAGGAGGTGCTTCACCTACGTATGCTACATCTATGGCACCAGCATTTAATGCTTCTACCATTGGTAATCCTGCAGGAAACTCGGACCATGTGACTGTTTTCCCCTTCTCCTTGAAAACATTTTCTAAGGTTCCCTTACCTTTGAGAGAAAAAAGAACGGTCGCTGATTTTTGAAAACCGATTCTCAGCGCTCCAGCAGTATTACTGGCTTTATTTTCAGCACTTGCTTCCGATGTGGGAGATGTATTGGCTCCGCTATTGTTAGTTTCATTAGCACAACCACTGATAAATAAACTAGCACTCATCGCAACAGCGGACAGTTTGGCCACGGTTTGCACTGATGGTAGCAAACCTTGGAAAATAGTTGTTTTCAACATTCAGATATCCCCCTAATCTACTAAAATTACTAGTATGTACCGTAGAATATCATGAATTGATGGAATCTGTCACCTACATCCCGTAGATAATCCAAATTACTTAAGATTTAAGATCAGTTAAATATTTAAAGAAGTAAACATGAACTACTGTTTCAATCCCCACTGTGATCAACCCGCAAACCCAGAAGGTGTTAATTGTTGCCTAAATTGTGGTGCCAATCTACTTCTAAAAGAGCGCTATCGCTCAATTAAACTCATTGGACAAGGAGGATTTGGTAGAACCTTTTTAGCAGTGGATGAGGATAAACCTTCAAAACCATTTTGCGTAATTAAACAATTCTATACTCAGTCATCAGGGAAGAATACACTCCAAAAAGCAATACAACTATTTAATCAAGAGGCTATTCGCTTAGACGAACTAGGATCACACCCTCAAATCCCAGAACTGTTGGCTTATTGCACTCATGAGGATAGACAATATTTAGTTCAGGAATTTATTAACGGGTTGAATTTAGCACAGGAACTGGTGCAAAATGGTGCATTTACAGAAGACAAAATTCGACAATTACTCATTGATTTATTACCAGTTTTGCAATTTTGCCATCACCACCAGGTAATTCATCGAGATATTAAACCAGAAAATATTATTCGTCGCACTAGTGATAATAAACTGGTTATAGTTGACTTCGGAGCAGCAAAATCAACCACAGAAGAAACCAGAAATCTTACAGGGACGAGCATTGGCACTCCTGAATATGTCGCGCCAGAACAAATGCGCGGAAAAGCAATATTTGCCAGCGACATTTATGGACTGGGCGTGACCTGTATTAATCTGTTAACCAGGCGATCGCCTTTTGACTGTTATTATAGTCATGAAGCTACATGGATATGGAGAAAGTTTTTAAAAACCCCCATAACTGATGATTTAGGGCAAATAATAGATAAAATGATAGCCATGATTCCCAGTCAACGCTATCAAACCGTTACAGATGTAATAGAAGATTTAAAATTACAGTCTATTTCAACACCCAGCTCTATTTCTATCAAAAATACTGTCAATATTCCCACCACTATAATTAGTCCACCAAAACCACCCACATCCAATCAACCCCATATTCCAGATGTCATAGATCAAGAACTAGCAGAAATAAAATCTAAGTTCCTAGATAATGGTTAATAATCAACATGGGAAAAATCCTATAAAAAAGGGCGGGTTTTTCACCGCCCACAAAACTTTAGAAATGCTCAAAATCAAAGTCAACTTCCCAACAATTACTTCTTAGCTTCAGCAATAGGAACCCACTCAGTATGGAAAGTTCCTTCTATATCAACCCGTTTGTAAGTATGAGCGCCAAAATAATCCCGTTGAGCTTGGGTTAAGTTTTGAGGTAATCTCTCCCGACGGTAGCTATCAAAATAATCCAGAGAAGCACTAAAAGCAGGAACAGGAATACCCGTCTTAGCAGCTGTGACAATAATTTCCCGCCATGCAGACTGTCTATCCAGAATTGTTTGCTTAAATTCAGGTGCTAACAACAAGTTAGGTAATGCGGGATTTTCGTCAAATGCTTTCTTAATCTTATTCAAGAAACCAGCACGAATAATACAACCACCTTTCCAAATTCGAGCCATTTCACCCAAATTCAGACCCCAATTATAGGTCTTAGAAGCAGTGGAAATTAATGCCATACCCTGAGCATAAGAACAAATTTTAGAACAATAAAGTGCATCCCGCACCATGTTCACAAAGGTTCTCGTGTCTTTAAATTGAGTGGGAACAGGACCTGTTAATTGTTTAGATGCAGCAATTCTCTCCTCCCTAATAGAGGAAATAATTCGAGAATTCACCGCAGCAGTAATTGTAGGAATAGCAACCCCTAACTCTAAAGCAGTTTGCACGGTCCAACGACCAGTACCTTTTTGCCCTGCAGCATCAACAATTAAATCTACTAAGGGTTGTTTAGTCCCAGGATCAACGTAGGGGAAAATATTGGCTGTAATCTCAATCAAAAATGAGTTCAGCTCGTCTGTTTGATTCCACTCTGTAAATACCTGATGCAGTTGGGTAGCATCTAGTCCACCAACGTTCTTGAGTAAATCATAAGCCTCTGCAATTAACTGCATGTCGCCATACTCAATCCCATTATGAACCATTTTCACGTAGTGACCAGAACCACCGGGCCCAATATAAGTCACACAGGGACCATCATCAACTTGTGCAGCGATTCTGTTAAAAATTGGTGAGAGATACTCATAAGAACTTTTTGTACCACCTGGCATGAGTGAGGGACCATTCAATGCTCCCTCTTCACCACCACTTACACCCATACCAATGTAGCGTAAACCAGTGGGTTCTAATTCTTGGGTACGTCTTTCCGTATCTTCAAACCAAGAGTTACCACCATCAATAATGATGTCTCCTTCTTGAAGTAATGGTTTGAGCTGTTGAATAACTGCATCAACAGGTTTGCCAGCTTGTACCATTACTAAGATTTTACGAGGACGTTCCAGTGAAGCAACAAATTCTTCTAGGGTAAAAGCTGCCTTAACGTTTCTGCCACCAGCTCGGTTTGACATAAACGCATCTGTTTTTTCTCGAGATCTGTTGTAAACTGCAATTGGAAAGCCATTACGCTCAACATTGAGGGCAATATTTTCGCCCATAACGGCTAATCCAATTACGCCAAAGCTTTGTAGTGTCATAGTTGTTTTTGGGTTTGGCTAACTCTTGCAGATGCTTTCATCTTTAAGGGTAATCCGAGATTTTCGGTTCACTTCTAAAGAAGACATTAAGAGTTGATGTGTAAGACAATAAACCATAACTACTAAACTCTAGAATCTGATTTTGATTTGTATTTTCCCGAACAGATAAAACTTATAGGACAGGAGTTGCAAAATATGCTTGTTTATATTCTATCGTTGGTAGTGGCAATTGCCAGTTTAACTATTTACGCCAGTGCTTTCTTTTTCCCGGAAATTCACCGCAAAAACGATTTTATTTGGAGCGGGGTTGGTTTGTTTTATGCTTTGGTATTATGGGTTTTTGCATCCCGCATTACCGGGGGTCTATTACTGGGTCATGTAGCTAGTGTGTCACTTTTGTTATGGTTTGGTTGGCAAACTCTCTCTTTGCGTGGTCAACTTGTCTCCAAGGGAAAACTCACCTTAGTTCCCACTGCACAACCGGAGATTAAGGGGATTCAGCAACCAGTTCCACAACCAGTATCTAAGATATCTTTACTGGAAAAGCTGCAACAGCTACCATCATTAATGATTAAGCCGTTTAATGATCTTATAGTCAAAGTTCAGCAACTGGTTTTTAAAAACCCCTCTGTAAATACTAAAATATCCCCGTCACCAGCTTCTACTCCTGAACTATCCACCCCTGAACTATCCACCCCTGAACCATCCACCCCTGAACTATCTACCCCTGAACTATCTACCGCTGAACTATCTACCCCTGAACCATCCACCCCTGAACCATCCACCCCTGAACTATCTACCCCTGAACTATCCACCCCTGAACTATCTGCTCCTGAACCATCCACCCCTGAACCATCTGCTCCTGAACCATCCACCCCTGAACCATCCACTCCCGAATCCTAGACGATTGGCAGCATAGCTTTAGCCAGTATTCTCCAGATCCTTTCTCTCTTGAGTAGTGTTAATCACTTTTAGAATTTTGTCAATGGTTTCAAACAAACGGCACAATCTCTAATAAGTTTGTTAGATATTTGTTAAGAAAAGTTACGTAATTCTTAACAAAAGGGAATAATTCTTATGGTTGTTTCACCAGCAAAGAATAAACAACATCATGTTGTTATCATTGGAGGAGGATTTGGGGGACTTTATGCGGCAAAAACCCTCGCTAATACCAACGTAAATGTCACTCTTATTGATAAACGAAACTTTCATCTATTTCAGCCACTTTTATATCAAGTTGCTACGGGCACATTATCACCCGCTGACATTTCCGCACCACTCCGTTCTGTTTTTAGAAACAGCAAAAATACTCAAGTGCTGCTAGGAGAAGTCACCGATATTGATCCCAAAGGACAAAAAGTTTTTCTGGGTGGAGAAGTAGTACAATATGATACCCTAATCCTAGCCACCGGTGCTAATCACTCTTATTTTGGTAAAGACCATTGGAAAGATTTGGCTCCAGGTCTAAAAACCGTGGAGGATGCTATAGAAATGCGTCGGCGGATATTTTCTGCTTTTGAAGCAGCAGAAAAGGAATCTGACCCGGCAAAACGCCGCGCTCTATTGACCTTTGTCATCGTAGGTGGTGGTCCCACAGGAGTAGAATTAGCAGGTGCGATCGCAGAATTGGCTTACCAAACCATGAAGGATGAGTTTCGTAGTATTAATACATCAGAAACCAAAATATTACTACTACAAGGGGGCGATCGCCTGTTACCACATATTGCACCGGAGTTATCAGAAGAGGCAAAACTCTCCTTACAAAAGTTGGGTGTAGAGATTCAAACTCAAACCAGAGTAACAAACCTAGAAAATGATATTGTTACCTTCAAAACTGGGGAACGGATTCAGCAGATTGCTTCCAAAACCATATTATGGGCCGCTGGTGTTCAAGGTTCACCCATAGGCAAAATCCTAGCAGAAAGAGCGGATATTGAGCGAGATTTTTCTGGTAGGGTAATTGTAGAACCCAATCTGACCATTCCAGGGTTTAAAAACATTTTTGTGATTGGGGATTTAGCCAGCTTCTCCCATCAAAATGGCAAACCTTTACCCGGTGTCGCACCAGTGGCCAAACAGCAAGGCGAATATGTGGGTACTCTAATTTTACT
Source organism: Cylindrospermopsis curvispora GIHE-G1 (assembly GCF_014489415.1). Lineage (NCBI taxonomy): Bacteria > Bacillati > Cyanobacteriota > Cyanophyceae > Nostocales > Aphanizomenonaceae > Raphidiopsis > Raphidiopsis curvispora. Next base: position 1,573,491 of record NZ_CP060822.1, on the reverse strand, counting down.
GAGATTACAAGGTCAAACTTTGCCAGAATTTAATTACAATGATGTGGGCAGTTTGGCCATGATTGGGCAAAATTTAGCTGTAGTAGATTTAGGTTTTATCAAACTGAAAGGTTTTATTGCTTGGGTATTTTGGCTAGTAGTTCATATCTACTTCCTAATTGAGTTTGACACTAAATTAGTAGTGGTTTTCCAGTGGGCATGGAATTATATTACTCGTAATCGTCGCTCTCGATTAATTACAGGTAAAGCAGCTTTTTTAGATACACAAACTATCAACAACAATAATCCCTATCAAGCAGCAGAAACTGCACAGCATACAGTTAAAGTATAGGTTTTTTGTAGTTGTTGAATTATAGCTTTAGCCAGAACGCTTATCCAGCAATCACTTTTAACCATGAACCCTGTTTATACGTTCTGGCCCACTCCCCTGGGTGGCTGTACAATTTAAATTAGGTGCTAAAGTACCATTTCTAATGTCAGCGAGTATGTCAAATCTAATCTATTTTTTGATACTTCCCTTGGGCTTTGATGCTTTCTGGATCACCCCAATCATTTGTGGTTGGACTTGGGAACTCATAGTCCCTATAATCACTGGGATAGTCCTTTAATTGTCCCCCATATTCTTCTGGGTCGTCCAGTTCTAAATCCTTACACCAGAATCCGCTTAAACTAGTTTTTAAAAACTGATCTTCCCCCAATAGGTTCCATATCTCCTCTTTTAGGTCAACTGACATAGTTGTTACCCCCTTATTAATGTCAAATGTCACTTTTTGAGTTGGTAAACACCATACTATGGAGTTATAAGGAAATTATAAGAAAAAATAAGTAGCACAGTTAAGAAATATTGCCAAAATGAGTCCTAATATTGTTTCACTCACCAACTAGCTCTTTGCCGAATTGCCAGAAGGTTACACTGTAGGTCATTGGCGAGGCGATTTTCAATGATCCCTATTGGCATGGTCAGCTTTGGCCAAACTCGAATTGTGTAGCACAGATTGGTTCCCTCCCCGCTTCCTAATTTACAGGGTTCTAAGCTCCAGAAACCAGAAAACCCTTTGAAGTCTCCCTCTACCATTTCAAATTTGATCAGTTTGGGAAAAATCTCTTCCAGGTCTAGCACCACACGGGCACAAAACTTAAAGTTCAGCAACCGCTGAGACCCTATTTGTTCTAAACGTATACCACCTTCAGGATGTTCTATTAAAGAACTTTTAGTCAAGTTAGGTATAAACTCCGCCAAGGACTCATAGTCCGTGAGGATTTTCCATACCCTTTGTACTGGTTGGTGGATTTGCACCTGAGCAGTAATTTGTCTTTGTCTGTCGGATAGTTTTTCTACCTGGATGCTAACCCCATCTGAATTTTGCTCCAGAGCATTCTTATCCTTTGACCGGATGATATTTGGGGAGTCAAGTCCCAGACTGTAGTTTTGTATGGTCACTTTTGAGAATTTGAATGATTTGCTCGGTAAAACTAAGATAGGCAATCTCAACACTTGATTTGAGAATAGGAATGGAGAATTAAAATCTCAAAAAGGTCATCCACTATCCTTTCCTAATATTAACAGCATCAGGTATAATTTCCGTTCCTCCAAAGCCTAGTTGGTTATTTTTTTTGTTTAAAGTGCTTCACATTTCTTAATGTTCTGGACCTGTGGATTGAGAAAGCCTACACTGTGACCTGTGAGTACAGTGCAGGCTCGCGTCACCATGCTACTTAATGGTTACCTTACCGCCAGCTTCAGTAATCTTCTTACTAATGTCGTCAGCGGATTCCTTGTTTACACCCTCTTTAACCGCTTTAGGAGTAGACTCTACTAACTCCTTAGCTTCTTTCAAACCTAAACCAGTGATTTCACGCACAATTTTCAGAACCGCGATCTTCTTATCAGCAGGTACTTCTTGCAGAATTACATCGAATTCAGTCTGCTCCTCGACTACTTCTGCTGCTGCTGCTCCACCAGGTGCAGCTATGACTGCCATGCCACCAACGGGCGCAGCAGCACTTACACCAAACGCTTCCTCAATCTGCTTAACCAGTTCCGCAGCTTCCAACAGGGTCAAGGATTTTAACTGTTCTAAAATTTGATCGGTTGCAGTAGACATTGATATAACTCCTAAGAAATTGTCGTTTTTGTTGATTAGTGGAAATAAGAAAGGTAAAGCTAAACGCTCCTATTCAGGTGTGGTTGCGCCTTCCTTATCTTTGTCAGCAATAGCTTGAATACCACGAGCCAAAGAACTGGGAACCTCCTTGATACCCACAGCAACTTTTGTGGCCAATGCGTTGATAGCTCCCGCAATTTGTGCCATCAGCTGTTCCTTGGATGGCAAATCTCCCAAGGCCTTGACATCCTCATCCTTGAGCAAGCGCCCTTCCATCACTCCGCCACGCAGTTCGGTCTTCTTAGTGGCTTTTTGAAATTCTTGGTAGGCTTTAATTGCGGAAGAGAAATCTTCCTTAACTAGCAAAAAAGCAGAAGAGCCCTTGAGCAATTCTGACATCGGTTGCCATTTTTCTTCCTCCTGAATAGCCAGTCCCATAAAGGTATTTTTAGTCACCTTGCAGACTGTACCACTAGGACGTAAACGCCTTCTCAAGTCGGTGATTTCAGCAACCGTTAGACCTTGATAATCAATTACCAGTGCCAAAGTTGACTGACTTAGAGTCCCTTTTAGGTCCGCTACTATCTCTTTTTTGTTTTCTAACGTTCTACCCATACTTGTGTCACCTCCTAGGGTAAATGCTCAGTCGTGAGTAATTTAGTTATGGCCATGTTGACTTACGGAAAACAACAAACCCCAGCGATCTTGGCCGGGGTTTCATAGTAGTATTTTTAATGCTGTAGTTCCCACATCTGCTAAAGAGATGTGGAATTACTTCAGTCAGTTAAAATTACAACCTAGGCAGGATATTAAGCTATACGCACCTGCTGTCTCCGGCTTAATTATGCAAATTATGCAGCGTCAGTTGTTTTTAAATCTCTCAGGGCATTAATATCAATTTTAATTGATGGACCCATGGTAGCAGAGATATAGAATGTTCGCCAATAGCGACCTTTTGCTCCTGAAGGACGATTACGATCAATGGTCTCTTGCAATGCTTTGAGGTTGACCAGCAGATCTTCCGGAGTAAAGGAAGCCTTACCAAACATAACATGAACAATGCCAGTTCGGTCAGCACGAAATTCTAATTTACCAGCTTTAAACTCACTAATGGCACTTGCTATGTCAAATGTTACTGTACCACCCTTAGGTGATGGCATCAAGCCACGAGGACCTAATAATTTCCCTAGCTTTGCTACCTGTGGCATCACATCAGGAGTAGCAATTAGCTTATCAAAGTCCATCATGCCTTTCTGAATTTCGTCAATTAACTCTTCAGAACCAGCTATGTCCGCCCCTGCATTGGTGGCTTCTGTGACTTTTTCCCCTCTAGCAATAACTGCTACCCGCACTATCTGACCTGTACCCTTGGGTAACACCACAGTGGTTCGCAGTTGTTGATCCGTGTACTTAGGGTCAATTCCCAGGCGAATATGTGCTTCAGCAGCTTCGGGAAATTTTGCCGTGGCAGTCTCTTTCAATAGGGCTAACGCTTCTAAGGGAGCGTAATCCCGTTCTTCTACTTTTGCTTGTAACGCCTGTAATCGGCGTGATACTTTCTTTACCATGTTTTCCTCCTGGGGTTGTTTCGAAGTTCCTCACCTCTCCCCCAATATGATTTGAGATTGGGAATTTTAATCCTTAACGGTCACACCCATGTTTTTGGCTGTTCCCTCCACAATGTTCATCGCTGCTTCAATGTCGTTGGCATTGAGGTCAGGAAGTTTGGTTTGGGCAATTTCTTTTAACTGAGTTCTAGTAATGCTACCAACCTTTTTCTTGTTTGGTTGGTCCGAACCTCTCTCAATTTTTGCCGCCTTGCGAATTAAAACCGATGCTGGGGGTGTTTTGAGTACAAATGTAAAACTCCGATCCTCAAATACGGAAATTTCTACCGGAATTACCATGCCAGCTTGGTCAGCTGTTTTGGCATTGTACTCCTTACAAAACATCATGATATTAACACCATGTTGACCAAGTGCAGGACCAACAGGTGGTGCTGGGTTGGCTTTCCCAGCATTTAAGGCCAATTTAATGACCGCCACTACTTTCTTCGCCATTTGGATTTAGCTCTGTTTTTGTACCTGATTAAATTCCAGTTCTACTGGTGTATCTCGTCCGAAAATCGAGAGTAGAGCTTTTAGTTTACTCCTTTCTGGCGACACTTCAATCACCTCACCCTCAAAATCCTTGAATGGACCAGAAAGTACCATGATCTTATCACCCGTAGCCATGTCAATTTTAACTACTGGCTCCTGTTCTGTGGTTTGCTTGAATATACGTTCTACTTCTGAGTTGCTTAGGGGAACCGGTTTGACGTGACCGCGACTTCTACCGCTACCATGCTTCTGCTCTGCTCCTACAAAATTAATCACATGGCTAGTATTCTTTACTATCTGCCAAGTGTCATCACTCATCGTCATCCGCACTAGAACGTATCCGGGAAAAACTTTTTCTTCTGTTTGTTGACGGGTACCATCTTTACGGATTTTGACTGCTGGAGTGTGGGGTATCTCTACCTGAATAATTTTGTCAGCAACATCAAAAGTTTGAATACGCTGTTCTAAAGTTGCTTTTACACGTTTTTCGCAACCAGAGGCTACTTGTACCGCATACCAACGTGATTCATTTACTGTTGTTCCCAGGGTATCTTCTGACTGGAAAGCATCCCTTGGTTCATCTGTTGCATAACTCATCAGAACACCTGTTTTGCTGCCCAAGCAAAAAGTCCATCAACTAGATATATCAAAGATGCGGATAGGGTTACCATTAACAAAACGGCTGCTGATTCACTCACCAGCTGTTTACGACTGGGCCAAACTACTTTATCAAGTTCTTCTTTTGTTCCCTGAAAAAAGTTGTTGAAGCTAAACCCACCAACACTTTCTGGCATTTCTGCCTCGTTTTTTTTAGTCACGGTCTTTATACCCCCGTTTCTTAGGTTGCTTTATGAAAGTTACACCCTAGTTTAGCACACCAGTCCTAAATTTAGGGGTTAACTCGGTGCGGTTGGCGACATTGTGTCACTTAGGATTTTCACACCCTAGCCGCTCTCTGGTAATTTACACCTATGCCATAGAGATAAAGACAGATTTTACCCCAAGTCTTGCTAAAAAGTCAAGTCCTCAAAAATGTGAAATCCAAGCTGGCTCATGTTGACCTATTTATCATGACTTTCAGCGCGCCCTGGAGGACTTGAACCCCCGACATTAGGTTTTGGAGACCTACGTTCTACCAACTGAACTAAGAGCGCACGACTTTTACTATGCTAATCTAATTTTTTTCTCTAGTCAAGGGGTAAGCTAAATTCGATAAATTTAGCTCCTTATTCCCATATTATCACTCTATCACAAAGCACGGTCAAAGCGCTGTTTAATTCTGGTAGCTTTACCAGATAGTTGACGAAGATAATATAATTTAGCCCGTCTGACTTTACCGCGACGCATAATTTTGATATTGTCAATCCGTGGTGAGTGCAGTAAAAATACTCGCTCCACCCCTACGCCCTGAAATACCCGACGTACGGTAATAGTCTCGTTAATCCCCCCATTCCGTTTGCCAATGACTACCCCTTCGTAGGGTTGCACACGATATTTATCGCCTTCTTTGATTTTTACTCCCACCCGCACTGTGTCACCTACATAGATTTGAGGTAGATCGGACTTTAACTGTTCGGCTTCAATGGAGCGGATAATTTCTTGAGCGTTCATAGTTCAGTTGTTTTATAGAAAAAACCACAATTAACAATAATAAACCTATATGTGTCCCACAGTCTAGATCTTTGAGCTAATTTGTTCAGCCATTTCTTTATTTCTGTCCATGGATGATTTTAGCCACTTATGTTTTTTCCAACCACCTCCTATCAAATCATGTAAAAGGGTGTAAAAACATGGGATAATAAATAGGGTCAATAAGGTGGCCACAGACAAACCAGAAAACACCACCACCCCCAGGGGTTGGAGAAATTCGGATCCTTCGCCAATGCCTAATGCTAGGGGAAACATGCCCAAAACCGTGGTAATTGTTGTCATTAAGATTGGGCGTAGACGCTGGGGTGCCGCTTTTAAAATAGCGGCGCGACGGTCTATTCTTTCCCTTTCCCTGATTTGATTAGCCAATTCTACCATAATAATGGCATTATTTACCACAATTCCTACCAATAAAACCGCACCCACAATTACGGTCGCACCAACAGCAGTTTTAGTAATATAAAGACCAAAAATACCTCCAGCTAGGGCTAGAGGAATGGTAAATAAAATGACTAATGGATCCACAAGGGAATTATATTGTACAGCCATGACAACAAATACTAAGAATATAGCCAGACCACCTAAAACTTGTAGTGATTGTTGAATTTGGCGATTAGACTCTGCTGTCGCACTGGGTAATACACTTACAGTTGGGGGGAACTCCACACTATTTAAAACTTGATCAACCTGTTCTAAGGCTTGATTTAAACTAGCTCCTTCAGTTAAGTTACCTGCAATTAAAAATACTTGACGCTGGTTAATCCGTTGTATTTCTCCCGGTGCTTTACTAGTAATAATCGTTGCCACATCACTTAGTCTAACTTGTTGATTACCTTGTGTGAATAAAGGCAATCTTGCCAACTGGGAAGTAGTTTTTAGTGCATCCTCATTTAATTCCACTCGCACATCCACTAATCGATTATCTCGTTGTATTTGGGTGGGGACACTACCGGTAATAGCTGTTTGAATTGTTTCCCCAATTTCTTTAGTATTTAACCCCACATTTGTGACTCGCTCCCAGTTGGGTAGAATTTGGATTTCTGGTTGTTTAGCATCTCCATCGGGACGAAATCTCAGGGCGGTTACTTTTTCTTCTAGGATTGCTAATAACTGACGACCTTTTTTTTCTAGGATATCCCCATCAGTTCCTTGGAGAATAATATCCACATCCGCACCACGAGCGGGTGAGTTACTAAGCAATAAACCCCGTACTTGTCCTCTGGTTAAACGCAGTCGAATATCAACCAAGTTTAGTTCAGTAAATTTTTTACTAACCCGCTCAATATAGCTTTCTATATCTGAACCTGGTTTTAGGGTAATTGTACTGGAACTGCGTAGGGGATTGGCCGTGCTATTACTACCAAAGAGAAATCCACCAACAGTGGAAAACACATATTTAGTTTCCGGTTGTTTACCGACGATTTCATCAACCAACCCCATGACTTTTTGATTGGTTTTGAGGGGAGTACCGGGGGGAAATTGGGCAAACAAGTTGACCTGTCCGGTATTAATTTGGGGGAGAATTTCTTGTTTTAGCTGGGGTGCTATCCAATAGCTACCACCACCTAGTAAGAGAGTAGCCATAATAATTGTTAATAACCGCCAACGTAAAATTCCGGTTAAGAATTTGCCGTATAATCTAGTAGCAGCTGCGAATCGTTGATTAAACTGTTGAAATAACCAAAAATTGGTTAGGGAAATGGGAACTGGCCAACCTAATAATCGAGATGTTAACATGGGGACAATAGTAACAGCTATTAAAATGGAAGCTGCTACAGCAAAGCTAATGGTGAGAATTAGTTCGTTAAATATTAGGGAAATAAAACCACCAATTAACAAAAATGGTAAGACTGCTACCAGGTTGGTACTTGTGGAAGCTATCAATGCTGATTCTACTTCTCGACTGCTAAGTTCAGCCTGCTTAATAATTGTGTTTTCTGATAGGTTGCCTAGGCGATTTTGCCTTTTATTGTGAGTAATACCTGTGGTGATATTTTCTAACATAACAATAGAATTGTCTACCACAATTCCCACTCCCAATGCTAAACCACCCAAGCTAAAAATATTTAGTGATAAACCAAATAACCCCATAAAAATAATGGCTGCTAGTGTAGCTAGAGGAATGGAAATGACAATTATCAAGGTTTGTCGTAAAGACCCAAGAAATAAAAGAACGGCAAAACCTGCTAATCCCGCACCTATTAAACCAGAGGTGGTAACGTTAGCGAGGGAGTTTCTGATAAATATTGATTCATCTAAGGTGGGTGTTAATGTTGATTCTTCAGGTATTTTACCAGCTTGTTTGAGTTGGGTTATTTTCTCTTTGATTCCATCAACAACATTCACGGTGTTAGCATCGGGTTGTTTTTGAATACTAACTTTTACCGCTTCTTCACCATTCAGCAAAACATAAACTCTCTGTTTTGCTGCACCATCAGTAACTTGGGCAAAATCTCTCAGGTAAACCCGATTTTTACTAGAGGAATTAGGCGTGGATACTTCTAAGGAAAGATCATTAATCTCTTGGGCATTTTTAAATCTCCCCACTGTGCGAGTTAAGGGTTCGGAATTACTTCCTAAAATTCTCCCCCCAGAAATGTCTTGATTGCGATTTCTGAGTTCGTTTAATACATCTGTTAAACCTACTCCTAGGGCTTGTAAACGATCTAAATCAATATTCACCCTCACCTCTTCTTCCACTCCCCCAGATACGTCTACCACTGCGACTCCTGGCACTAAACCCAATTCACGCCCTAATTCTTCTTCGGCAAAAACTCGTAAATCTACTCCTTTAAGGGTGGGTGAGGTGAGAGCAAATTCATATATGGGTAGTTGGGAAGGGTCAAACTTAAATAACCGGGGTTCTTCTATGGTCTCTGGTAATCTATTTCTGGTGCGGTTAAAAGTTGCTGTAGCATCATTGAGAGCTTGATCAATATTTCCTCCCGGTTGAAAATATAGGTCTAAACTCACTTGTCCTTCACGAGTACGGGAGACAACTTGAATTACTCCTTCTGTTGCGGAAAAGGCTTCCTCTAAGTTTTTGGTGATTTCATCCACTGCTACTTCTGGTGAAATCCCCGGTGCTTCTATTCTGACTCCAATCCGAGGATAGGTAATAGATGGTAATAGGTCTACGGGTAATCGTAGAATGAAAAATACACCCATGACAATCACTGCTAGGGTTAGCATTAAAGTGCCAATATGTTGGCGAATAGATAAGGCACTTATACTAAAACTTTTGTGGATATTTGACATTTGTTTAAGGGGTTATTCCTGTTCATTTTAAGTCTTTAGTTTGGTAATTCTGATAGTGCTGATAATTTAACCCTTTGACCATTCTCAAGGGGTTTACTACTCCGAACTACATAACTGTCTCCCGGTTGTATTCCAGAGATAATTTCTATTTTGCCATCAGCTTCTTTACCCAACACAACTGGTTTTTCTTTAACTCTCTCTTTGTTCCGTTCAATAACAAAAATAGTGCTGTTATTATTCGGTGATGATGTTTCTTGTTCTTGATTATTAATTGCTGTTTTTAAGACCACGACTCTTGGTGATTCTTGTGTGGAAAAATTTACTCTGGCCAACAGTCCACTACGAATTTTTCCCTCGCTATTGGGAATGACTATTTCTACTGGCACTACTCTGGCTGTGCTATCTGCTACTGGTGAAATTCTTTCTATTCTACCCATGATTTTTTGATCGGGAAAAGCATCTAAATTTACTTCTACCCTCTGACCTATTTCCACTTTCCCCAGTTCTAATTCTGAGACTTTCACCACTACTTTGATCTGACTTAAATCGGCAATTTTTATAACTTCGTTCCCTGATTGTAAAAGGTTCCCTGGTTCTGTGATTTTTTCTGTTACTACGCCTGTAATCGGAGAAATTAAATCAGTATACGAAAGACGCTCTCTCGCTGCTTTAACTACTGCTCTCTGGGCTAAGACTCTATTTTGCGCCGCTGCTACTGCTGTCTTTTCTGTTCTTTGCTTTTCTATGGTTGCTTTCAAAATTTGTTGATATGTCTTAACTCTTGTCATAGCCTGCTGAGCAGCTTGTTGGGGAATCGCCCCTTCTTGTAAGAGTTTTCTCTGTCTGTCTGAGTCAGATTTGGCTTGCATCAGTTCTAATCTAACTTTTTCTACCTCCGCTTCTATATTTCCTACCTGGATCCTGGCTCGCTCTACTTCTGATTCACGATTTCCTAACTCCGCTTCCTGTTGCTCTAATCCCGTCTTCAACAAAATATCATCTAGTCTACCAACCCTCTGTCCTTTGCTTACCCTGTCCCCAATGTCTAAATCTAAGCCAATCAGTCTCCCCTCTACTTGCGATCGCACGGATATTATTTTATTAGGAACTGTACTACCTGTATAAATTAATTTCTGATTTAGGGAGTCCATTCGGGCGATCGCCACATCTACAGATATTGGTTTAGCACTTCTTTTTCCGGGTGAATTTTGAGATTGAGCTTCTGCTGATTCTTTAACTGTGGAAACACAGCCAGTTGCCAAAATTCCCATAAACACAACAGACACCAGTAATATCTTGTCTCTATTATGGCTGATTTGGCTTACCCATGACCCAACTGGTATGATACTTAATGCCTTTACTGTTGTTCGTGACTCATTTGCGACTAAAACCATAAGTTTACTTTTTTAGGTCACTATAAATGCGATTACATATTAATTATTACTGACATTTACGGGAATTGTGAAATTATGGTAAAAATTGGTATAAGAATGTTCATTAATAACCATCACCGAAAAAATTTTTCCTGTATATTAAGAATAGTAAAGATATCGTAAGTTTTTTCCTGATTTGAGGTAAGCAAAAAATGACAATTTTGGTAAAAACTACTCAAACTGCTGATGAGCAACAAATTGCCGATTTTTTCCGCGACTCTGCAGGTACATGGCGCTCTGAAAGACGCTACTATACCCTACCAGAAGGGAAAACCCAAGAATTAGTCAGTATGATTGCCATTCATTTTCTACCCAAGGGGGATCAGGAATTACTGACATTGGCTCAAATACATAATTTACCAAACCTAGATAGTTTGAGCTGTGGAGCAAAGGTCAGTTGGCAAAGTATGGATTTGGAAAACCTGGAAAAAAAAGTGCACGGTCAAACCATATTTGGTGCTTTAGGGAAGATCTTATATCGAGACAGGGGGTTTGCCACAACCAAACCGGTAACCGCCGAGTATGCTTTTTCCCATGCCTATACCCTGTCCCTACGAACAGAATACAATGGTGCAGTCTTTGAAGAAGAAATAAAACTAATCGGTGATAAGTACCGCACAAGACAAACTATCATCTCTCGTGATGGAAAACATCTTACAATAGGACAATATTTAGAGAAACGAGTTTAGTCCCATTGCTACCAAGCGTTATAGCTGGAGTTATATATTTGGGAAAATAAAAAAACTTCTCCAAACCTACCCCAAAAATTAATTTCTATGTCATGATAAGGAAGAGACTTAATTCGGCGATTAGTGTTTTGTTGTTAGTATTGACAGGCTTTTTTTACTTGTGGTATTTACAGACTCCTCTCCGAAATCTAAATCTCTACAAACTAATGATTTTGGAGATATAATTCATGTCGGTTTATGTAGGAAATCTTTCTTACGAAGTTACACAGGATGCCTTGACAGCTGTGTTTGCTGAGTATGGAACAGTTAAACGGGTGCAAATTCCCACCGATAGGGAAACAGGTCGTGTCCGTGGTTTTGCTTTTGTAGAGATGAGTTCAGACGCAGAAGAAACTGCAGCGATTGAAGCACTTGATAGTGCAGAATGGATGGGTCGTGATCTAAAAGTGAATAAGGCTAAACCTAAGGAAGACCGTAACAGCGGTGGCCGAGGTAGTTATGGTGGTGGGCGCAACCGCTACTAATTCCCAACTGTAGCAGTAATTTGTGATAATAGTAGCTCATGCTCTTGGAGTATGAGCTTTTTTCTCAAGTACCACAATCAATATCCCAATGAACTACCAAATAGCACGTAAACTATTAATAGATCAAACAGAAACTGCTCGGGATAACCTCTTAAACCGTCTCCAACAGGGCAAAGGGCCCATACCGGGTCAAATTACATCTATTTTGTTAGCATTAAAACTTGTATTTGAATCCTTGAAGGATGCCAATACTATAGATAAAGAACTAGCCTGGTCACTGCATAAACTAGGCAGTAAATCTTTAGAAATATTGACAACGGGGCTGAAATCTGAGATTGAATGGCCACCACTGTTAAAAGAGGACTTGCAAAGAATTACCCTAGCAGTTGAAAGTATATTTTCCGGTACATGGGAAACCAAAAAATGACATCAATGGGGGACAATGGCGACTTTAATTGCCAAACGTGCTTTCATATCGTTAAGCGCCTGTTCTAAATCTTCTAGGGGGGCTTGATTAGTAATTAATAACTCAAAAGCAATTCTCCGACTTTGTATAAGAGAGAGAGCATCCCTAACATATTTAGGAGTATTGTGAAAAACACCTTTTACAGTTAATTCATCATAATGAAGCTGTTCGGTATTGATATTAATGCTGGTGTCTTTAGGACAACCACCAAATAAATTAACAGTTCCACCGGGACGGGAACAGGAAATAGCAGTTTCCCACACACTGGGAACACCAGTAGCTTCTATGACCACATCCGCTCCCCACCCATCCGTCAGTTCCTTCACCGTGGTGGGAATGTCCGTAACCTGATGATAATTAAAAATCCGGGATGCTCCCAATTGTTGACCAATCTGTAGACGGTGATTATTGCCACCCCAGAGAAATACCTGGGCTTGCAATTCCCGGGCCAAAACCCCTACAAACATCAATCCAATAGCTCCATCACCCAAAACAACCACTCGGTCATGGGGTTTAATATGGGAGCGAGCTAATCCGTGGAGGACACAGGCCAGAGGTTCAGTCATAGAAGCTAAAGCCAAGGGTAATCCTGGAGGGACTCCCAGCATATTGTACTGAACAATGGGGGCGGGTATTTTCAAATATTGGGCAAAAGTGCCATTGTTCCAGGTCAGATTTGGACAAAGGGAGTATTCTTGTCGTTGACAAAAGAAACACTTCATGCAAGGGGCGGAGTTATTGGCCACCACCAACTCTCCCAGATGCCAATTATCCACACCAGGTCCAATAGCGACAATGGTACCGACCACCTCATGTCCAAATAATGTGGGGGGTGTTAACATTCGCGCATGACCGCCCCGTCGCCACACTTTTAGATCTGTACCACAAGTAGTGGCAGTCTCCACCTTAATCACCACTTCTCCCCATGCGGGAGTTGGCTCTGGTATCTCCTCTAATCTTATGTCTTCCTTTCCGTAAAGTAAAGCTGCTAACAAGTTTTCTCACCCCATCTATCTAAATAAATAACATAAATAACTAAGGAGGCACAATTATTTTTAGGATGGGTTAACCCATGGGGGCGTTGGGTTTCATACTTCAACCCAACCTACGTTCATCTCATATTTAATTCCACCTTCCCAAAGTAATCACCGTGTTTTGTCCTCCAAACCCAAAACTACAGCATAGAACATGTTCCACCCGACTTTTTCTTGCTGCTGTCACCAAGTTTAAGTTCATTTCTTTGTGCTTTAGTCCCACATTAGGGGGCAATATTTGGTTTTTGATGGCCATTAAGGAAAAAGCTACACCCAATGACCCTGATGCTCCTAAGGTGTGACCAGTGGCACCCTTGGTGGAACTAATGGCTACCTGGGGGGGAAATAACTCTTGTATGATTTTACCCTCTATTTGATCATTGATCTTAGTACCCGTACCGTGGGCATGAATATAGTCTATATCTACCTCAATCAAATTACTACGTTCTAAACATTGCTTGATGGCTAGCATCCCACTTTTAGCTTGTGGTTCTGGCTTGTTACCATGAAAAGCATCTGCTGTCAAGCCAAAACCTAGAATTTCTCCGTAAATATTTTCTGGGGTTAACTCACGCTGTTTTATTGACTCTTGAGATTCCAAGACAAACACTGCTCCCCCCTCGCCCAAAACTAAACCCTCTCGATTAATATCAAAGGGATAGGCTCCCGTCTTAGCCAAAGCCCCCATTTGCTGAAATCCACAAATAGTCAACGGTGTAATTGGAGACTCAATAGCACCGGCGATCGCTTGATGACATTGACCACTTTGAATCAACATTACAGCTTGAGCGATCGCCCAAATACCGGTAGAGCAGGCTGCCATTGGGGCTAAAACAGTTCCCAGACAGGAAATTTGTCTAGCAACTGTGATAGCATTCATCACTGGTAAACTATCCAACCAATGTTCCAGATTTAACCGGGGCTGATTACCATCCATTTGTTGTGCCAACTTTTCCCAGGATGCTTGGTAACCGCGACTAGAACCGATAACTACGGCACAATCAGGTAAAGGAGGGGACAACTTAGCGTCCTGTAGGGCCTGGTCTACAACTTGGGGGGTCAAACTGTTCAAAGATAGTGGTTGGTGATGGATTAAACCCAGGGGAACAGGTGGCAATTCTGGGAAGAGCTGGTGCAATTTAATCCCACTCTTACCCCAGAGTAAATTCTGCCAGCTTTCTTCCAGGGTCGTACCCAAAGCGGAAACTAAACCAATACCGGTAACAAAAACCTTAAGCAATTTGAGATATTAATAACTACTGTGGAAGTTTTAAATTTGCCAATCCCTTTGTAACCTCAGCCTGGTCAATTCTATCGCCTTGCTGAATTTGATTAACCACCTCAATACCATCAGTGACATAACCGAAAACTGCATATGCACCATCTAAAAATCCCAAATCAGCTAAAGCAAAGTAAAATTGAGATGAAGCAGAATCAGGAGTTTGAGATCTAGCCATAGCTATAGCACCTAGTTTATGAATCAAAACAGGTTTTTCAGAAATTGTTTTGCCATAGACTGGCTCTTTTTGGCCGCGGGGCTTAATTTCCAGGGGAATGAGACGTTCAATGTTCAGTTGTGGATCCATATACCCACCAGTTCCTAATCTAGCTTGGGGAAAGTTGGGATCTTTGCTTTGGGGATCACCACCTTGAGCCACAAAGGGTTGGGGGTCACGCACCACGCGATGAAACATTAGTCCATTGTAAACACCCTTTTGAACCAAGTCTAAAAAATTCCCAGCAGTGATAGGAGCGTTATCACCATCCACCTCAATAGTAATAGGTGAACCCTTAACCGTCATTACCACAGTGGCCTTACCCACCAACCGAGGTAAATTTGTATAGTTTGGGGAAGCACTAGAAGCCGTTTGAATGGGGGAACAACCCATAAATAAGACACTGCTAACGATGAGTGCTAACCACACAAACCTGAAAGATTTAAATCGGGGGATTTGAAAGTGCATTGACTGTATACTAACTCAACTATATATAATATAGAGTATGAGTATAGGACGAATACTTAGAATTAGAGTCCTTCCAAGGGAACGCCCAGAAAACGAGCCAATTGGGCCCCTTGAGTTTCCAGCTCTGATAAGGATAGGGGTTGACCAACACGAGTTAAGGGAATATCCCTTCTCCCCTTGACCTTGAGATAAAGTGCCCGTTGAGGATTGAGACCTTCTTTAATAGAAATGCGGACAGACTGTATATCCCGTATAGAGCTTTCAATGGCAATTTGGCGGTCTTTCCCAGGAAACCCCCAACGAAAGATTTTGAACTTACCAGTTTCCTGATTAAATTCATTATAACCACCACCTACATCCCACAAAATTACTAGCCATAAATACAAGGCTAAAAGCATACCCGCTATTCCATATATTCCCATCACTAGTCCTTGAGGGACAAATATTAGCTCAGTTGCATCAGTGACAATCAGTAGATTAACTTTTAAATAGCTAGAAATGCTGGCTAATGAAAAGCCGGATGCTCCTAAAGTAACAATAGTTGCCCAGGAGTAATTACTCAATCGTCGGGAACCGAGAACCTTTTGATGTAGGGAAATTTCACCTGTGTTAGTCACTGTTGATGATGTCATTTAAAATACTTAAAGCTAGTTGCTCACGTAGGTGATCAGTTTCCAGAACTCACCAACAAGACATTTTAACACAACAGCTGATAATAATTATGTATGTCCCACCTATTGCTCCAATATCAAAAACAAAATTTTCGACCCAAAATTTTCCATAATGTGATAAGTTAAGAATCATTAAGTTGCCATCACCTAAATAACCAGGTAGTGGCAACGGTCGTGGCATAATTTATGAGAAACACCCAAATTGAATGGTTCAATCTCATAATTCTTACCGTATACTGGTAGAGTCAAGACTCTAAAAAAACGTTTAATTCACCATGCTGAGGAAATAACCCTTCCTACAGCATCATTAAAAACGTCGCAATTTTAGTAAACAAGAGGATTTTTCCATGACCATCGCAGTTGGACGCGCCCCCTCCAGAGGGTGGTTTGACGTACTAGACGACTGGTTAAAACGTGATCGCTTTGTATTTGTAGGTTGGTCAGGAGTATTACTATTTCCCTGTGCCTTCCTAGCTTTAGGCGGTTGGTTAACCGGTACTACTTTCGTTACATCTTGGTACACCCATGGTTTAGCCTCCTCCTACTTAGAAGGAGCTAACTTCTTGACAGTAGCAGTATCCACCCCTGCAGACAGTATGGGACACTCCCTATTATTCCTGTGGGGTCCAGAAGCTCAGGGTGATTTTACCCGCTGGTGTCAACTGGGTGGTTTGTGGCCCTTTGTTGCTTTACATGGTGCCTTTGGATTAATTGGCTTCATGTTGCGTCAATTTGAAATTGCTAGACTAGTAGGTATTCGTCCTTATAACGCCCTGGCATTTTCTGGTCCGATTGCCGTATTTGTCAGCGTTTTCCTGATGTACCCCTTGGGACAATCCAGCTGGTTCTTTGCACCTAGTTTTGGCGTAGCAGCCATATTCCGCTTCCTATTATTCCTCCAAGGTTTCCACAACTGGACCTTAAACCCCTTCCACATGATGGGTGTAGCAGGAATCTTAGGTGGAGCTTTACTATGTGCTATCCATGGTGCAACAGTAGAAAACACCCTATTTGAAGATGGAGAAGGTTCCAACACCTTCCCCGCATTCAATCCTACCCAATCGGAAGAAACCTACTCCATGGTGACAGCAAACCGTTTCTGGTCACAGATTTTCGGGATTGCTTTTTCCAACAAGCGCTGGTTACACTTCTTCATGTTGTTTGTACCCGTTACCGGATTGTGGATGAGTGCTGTAGGGATTGTAGGTTTAGCATTAAACCTGCGAGCTTATGACTTCGTATCCCAAGAACTACGGGCAGCAGAAGACCCAGAGTTTGAAACATTCTATACCAAGAACATCTTATTAAACGAGGGTATCCGAGCTTGGATGGCGCCTCAAGACCAACCCCACGAACAGTTCGTATTCCCAGAGGAGGTACTACCACGTGGTAACGCTCTCTAATAGATCCGTTGTAGGTGCTGGCCGTGACCAAGAAAGCAGCGGTTTTGCTTGGTGGTCAGGTAATGCACGTTTAATCAACCTTTCCGGTAAACTACTTGGTGCCCATGTGGCCCATGCTGGTTTGATTGTATTCTGGGCCGGAGCAATGACCTTATTTGAGGTTGCTCACTTTGTCCCAGAAAAGCCCATGTATGAACAAGGGCTAATTCTGTTACCTCACCTAGCTACCCTGGGTTGGGGTGTGACCACCGGTGGTGAAGTTATAGATACCTTCCCCTACTTTGTAGCTGGGGTATTGCACCTAATTTCTTCTGCTGTTTTGGGTTTTGGCGGTATTTACCACGCCGTACGCGGTCCTGAAACCTTAGAGGAGTATTCCTCCTTCTTTGGTTATGACTGGAAAGACAAGAACAAAATGACCAACATCATTGGTTTCCACCTGATCATCCTCGGATGTGGAGCGTTGTTGTTGGTACTGAAAGCCATGTTCTTTGGTGGAGTCTATGATACTTGGGCTCCCGGTGGTGGAGATGTACGCATAATTACTAACCCTACCCTTAATCCAGCGGTGATCTTTGGTTATTTAATCAAAGCTCCCTTTGGTGGTGAAGGTTGGATTATCAGCGTAGATAACATGGAAGATATCATCGGTGGTCATATCTGGATTGCCTTCATTTGTATTTCTGGTGGTATTTGGCACATTTTCACCAAACCTTTTGCCTGGGCACGTCGTGCTTTTATTTGGTCTGGTGAAGCTTACCTGTCTTACAGTTTGGGTGCTTTATCCATGATGGGCTTTATTGCTTCTGTTATGGTTTGGTACAACAACACTGCGTACCCCAGCGAATTCTTCGGTCCTACAGGTCCTGAAGCTTCTCAAGCACAAGCTTTAACCTTTCTAATTCGTGACCAACGGTTAGGTGCTAACGTAGGTTCTGCTCAAGGTCCTACAGGTTTAGGTAAGTACCTGATGCGTTCTCCCACTGGTGAAATCATCTTTGGTGGTGAAACCATGCGTTTCTGGGATTTCCGTGGTCCTTGGTTAGAACCCCTTCGTGGTCCCAATGGTCTTGACCTGGAGAAGATCAAGAATGATATTCAGCCTTGGCAAGCTCGTCGTGCTGCTGAATACATGACTCATGCTCCCCTGGGTTCTTTGAACTCTGTAGGTGGTGTAGCTACTGAAATCAACTCTTTTAACTATGTATCTCCTCGTGCATGGTTGGCTACTTCTCACTTTGTATTAGGTTTCTTCTTCCTCATTGGTCACCTGTGGCACGCGGGACGCGCTCGTGCAGCTGCTGGTGGTTTTGAAAAAGGACTTGACCGTGAAAACGAACCAGCATACTACATGAATGATCTTGACTAGAATTTTCTGGTTTTGTATTTGAAGTGTCAGCCCTTGTTGAAAAACAGGGGCTTTTCTGGTTTCTAGGGTTACCCAATTCGACAATTCTCAACAAGTTACTACAGAGGCAACTCTTAAACCTTCCACAGTTTTCACAAAATGAGCTGCTACTTCATCTATCTGTTCTACCGTATTAAATCTACCAATGCCAAACCGCACTGAAGCATGGGCTAATTCTTCCGGGTGTCCTAAAGCGGTAAGAACATAAGAAGGCGCAACATTATGGGAGGAACAAGCAGAACCGGAAGAAACAGCTACTACTGGTTGCAATCCTAATGATAGTGCTGCTCCGTCAATACCTTCCACACTAACATTCAAATTTCCTGCCAATCTTTTGCCAGGGTGTCCATTTAGGTGAATTCCCCCCACTTTAGATATCTGTTTCCACAGTGTTTCTCTGAGGGTTTCGAGGCGAAAATTCTCTGTTTCCTGTTCTTCCAAGGCAATTTCTATGGCCTTGCCAAAACCCACTATTTGGGGTGTATAGAGGGTTCCTGAACGCATCCCCCTTTCATGACCTCCACCGTGCTGTTGGGGTGCTAGTTTTACCCTAGGATTCTTTCTGCGGACATATAAAGCTCCAATTCCCTTGGGACCATAAACCTTATGAGCGGTTAAAGACATTAAATCAATATTCAATGCTTCCACATCTAAGGAAATCTTGCCAATGGCCTGTGCAGCATCAGTATGAAATATCACTCCCTGTTGGTGACAAATCCTCCCAATCTCACTTAATGGTTGTAAAACCCCAATTTCATTATTGGCAGCCATAACAGACACTAATATAGTATCGGCACGTAAAGACTTTTCTAATTTTTCTAAATCAATTAGTCCATCTTTTTCGACGGGAAGAATAGTTAGTTCAAAACCTATGGTTTTTAAATATTCACAAGTGTCTAATACTGCTTTATGCTCTGTAGCAACGGTAACTATATGTTGACCTTTAGAAAAGTATGCTTCTGCTACACCCTTAATCGCTAAATTATTGGCTTCCGTTGCACCACTGGTGAAGACTATTTCTTCAGGAGTGCAGTTAATTGCGGTAGACAAAACTTCTCTGGTCCTTTTTACTGCTGCTTGACCTTCCCAACCGTAAACGTGACTATTACTAGCAGGATTACCAAACTTTTCTGTAAAGTACGGAATCATAGCATTTAATACTCTTTCATCTAGGGGAGTAGTAGCATGGGAATCCAGGTAAATGGGACGAATGGACATATTTTCTCTCAACGATTAATTAAATCAAACTACATCAAATTGGGTCTTAGTTTTTGAGTTCTTGCAATTTTTTTAATACTGTTTGGGCATGACCCTTGCTCTTAGCATTTGGCCAGGAATAGGCAATGATTTTATCGGGTGCGATTAAGAAGGTGGAACGAGCAACCCCCATATATTCTTTTCCCATGAATTTCTTCATTCTCCACGCACCGTAGGTTTCTATTAACTGATGTTCAGGATCTGTTAACAGGGTAATTGCCAGGTTATGCTTGGTGATGAATTTACAATGGGACTTACTGGAGTCTGGACTGACTCCTATAACTTTCCCATCCAAATCAATAAATTCTGATGCCAATTCGGTAAACTCCTTGGCTTCCGTGGTACATCCCGGGGTGTCATCTTTCGGGTAAAAATATAGAACCACCCACTGATTGATCTGGTATAAGCTAACTAGGTTCTCATCTTGGTCTAGCTTAGCAAAATCAGGTGCGGGTTTTCCAATTTGAGGAATATCACTCATGGTGGATAATTAAGCAAAATGAGTAGGCAAAAACTATGTTACGGGACTTCGCTAATCGAGAAGAGTTAGTAACTTATATACGGGAACAATTCCCTCAAGCTGCACAAACAGGCGATTATATCAGTGGAACTTCTGGGGGTAGAAAAGCAGCAGTGGAACAACTAGAAAAGGTAAATGCCGTATTGTACGCAAAAACACGCAATTACTTGACTGGAGCAGTAACTAGGTTATCACCCTATATTCGTCATGGTGTTTTGAGTTTGCGAGAAGTGAGGGAGTATATTCTTAACACAGTGGAAAATTCAGAAGATGGAAGCAAGTTAATTAATGAACTGGGATGGCGGGACTACTGGCAAAGATTATACATGAAGTTAGGCAAGGGTATTTGGGAAAATCAAGAAGAATACAAAACTGGTTATCACACAGGAGACTACTCCCATACCCTCCCGGAAGATATTCAGGAAGGTAAAACTGGACTGGTCTGTATTGATAGTTTTAGTCAGGAATTACGAGTGACAGGTTATCTCCACAATCATATCAGAATGTGGTTGGCAAGTTATATTATTCACTGGAGAAAAATTCAATGGCAAGCGGGAGCTAAATGGTTTTTGCAGCATTTGTTAGATGGAGACCCAGCAAGTAATAATATGTCTTGGCAATGGGTGGCTAGTACTTTCAGTCACAAGCCCTATTTCTTTAATCGAGAAAATCTAGAACGCTATACAAAAGGAGTATATTGTTCTCGATGTCCATTATATGGTAAGTGCGTATTTGAAGGCAGTTATGAGGATTTGCAATCAACCCTTTTTCCCCATTCCCCCCCAACTTAAGTGGGTTGGTGGAATTAAATATAAGATGAACGTACAAATAATTGTGCCTTCCTACTTAAACTTAATTCAGCTTTTAGCCCTAATCCAGTTTTAAAAACCTGTCCAGCGCTGCTACTAAACTTGGTGGCCATCTGCGGATATTTCTCACCCAGTTAATATCCTTATATCTGGTGTCTAATCCGTAAGCTGCTACCCAGTTACTTTCTGCTTCCCCTTTTTTACCCCCTACCCAATAGGTGGCGGTTAAAGCGGCACGCATATCAGCAAATCGGGGATATTTACGAACTATATTTCTCATTTCTCTTTCCGCTTGCTCTTTTTTCCCAACTTCATACATAGCTAAAGCATAGTTGGCACGAGCAAAGGCAAAGTTAGGTGCTATTTGTGTGGCTTTTTGATAATCGGCGATCGCCTCTTGCCATTTTCCTAGTCCTGCTTGAGCATTGCCACGATTATTATATGCCATAGCATCTTGGGGATCTAGTTCTAAAACATGATTATAATCGGCGATCGCCTCTTGCCATTTGCCCAATCCTTCTAAAGCTGTACCTCTATTTAGGTAAGGATCTGTCACATTGGGAGCTAATTTAATGGCCTGATTATAATCAGTTAATGCTGCTTCTAATTTATTTTGACTAACCCGGGAATTACCCCGATTACTCCATGCACCCGCATTGGTGGGGAATCTCTCAATAATTTCAGTCCAATATTTTTCAGCGGTGGCAAAATCACCCTTGTCAGTTGCAGCAAATGCTTGGGTTGCTAACTCATCTCCCAACTCTAACTCTTGTGCTGTAATGTGACTTGTTTCTGCTACTACTGGTAAGCAATTACCTAGGGTTAGTAATAAGCTTACCAACAAAATTGTTAACAGACTCAAAATAGTATTCTTTTTCTTAGTCATTTAATTTTCTGTCATATACAACACTGCCAATAAATCAATAATATGTTGACCGGGATCTAAGTGGGTAGGTGGAATTAAATATAAGATCAACGTAGGTTGAGTTTAATATGAAACCCAACGCCCCCATGGGTTACCCTACCCTCAACCCATCCTACAAATAATTGTGCCTCCCTACTTATAACAATGATAACTGTTCACTATTCAGTTGGAAACCAAGATGTTGATATGCAGCACTTGTAACCACCCTCCCCCGTGGTGTGCGACTTAAATACCCTATTTGCATTAAATATGGTTCATAAACCTCTTCTATAGTCTGTGTATCTTCCCCCGTAGCAGCGGCCAAGGTTTCTAAACCCACAGGACCACCATGGAAATTTTCAATAATTACAGTGAGCATTTTTCTATCGGTCCAGTCCAAACCACAGGGATCTACTTGAAATAGGGTTAATGCTTCTGCAGCAGTAGGTTGATCAATTTGAGGACGGGATTTAACTATAGCATAATCACGCACTCGCTTGAGTAATCTATTGGCTATTCTCGGTGTACCCCGGGAGCGTTTAGCAATTTCCGTGGCCCCTTCTAAATTCACTATAGTTTGTAAAACCTCTGCACTACGCAAAACAATTTGACTCAGTTCTTCTACCTGATAAAAGCGCAGTTTTTGCACCAGTCCAAACCGATCTCGCAGGGGAGAAGTTAAAGCTCCTACCCGGGTTGTGGCTCCCACCAAGGTAAATTTTGATAGGGGTATGGTTCGTACTTTAGCTCCGGACCCTTTACCAATGGTCACGTCTAAACGATAATCCTCCATGGCTGGATACAAAATTTCTTCAGTCATGCGAGAAAGTCTATGTATTTCGTCAATAAATAACACATCCCCTGGTTTCAGGTTCACCAATAACCCTACTATATCTCTGGGACGCTCTAAAGCTGGCGCACTAGTAATCTTATAGTTTACCCCCATCTCTGAAGCTAAAATCATAGCCATAGTAGTCTTACCTAAACCTGCAGGACCATATAAAAGTAGATGATCCATCACATCACCCCTAGACTTAGCCGCTTTGATGGCAATATCCAGTACATCTTTTAAATCCTGCTGTCCAATATAATCTACAAAACGTTGGGGACGAATCCTCTCTTCCTGTTTATCATCTTCACCCACGGTTGCTTCCTGTTGCAGAATCTTTTCCTGGGGGGAAACTTTTTCTACCTTCGGTTTCGCTACTCCTCGGTGCTTTTTCGGCTTTCCCCCAGATTCGGAGGGCTCCTTTTTTGACGAGATTATGGCCATAATTAAGCTGTCTTAAGCTAGGGACTGGAATTTGGAAATTTAGCTTTCCTAAAGATTGCTTTTTCCTCTATAATAACTCAGTTGATTTTTTCACCCAAACAGTGGTCTCAAAGTTTAAACTAAAACGAGTAACCAATCAATATGGCATGACGAGCATAATTGGCTGGACTACCCACCCAAGCTCCTTCCTATTGGAAGGCTTTGTCTGTTTTTATACGAGGTTGTTGAGATGTATCTGTAAATAGCTAAGTATAAGCAGGCATTGTATTATTGTGATTTGTTTAAATTACAAATTTCCACTCTTGGTCAGGCAATAGTTCATCAGATCAAGGTAAATAGAACTAAAAATAAACGACTAGCCGACCAGGATACAGGTGGGAAAATCTTTGTGAAGAATTGGTTTTTTACGTGAACTAGCACTACCAGTTGGCATTTACCGAAAAAATGGATACAGTAGAATGTCCAGTTTCTAACCCAACAACAATTTTGCCAACGACTAGGCCAACAGTTATCAAAAGACAGAGAAATTACTATGCTATCTAAAAGAATTTTACCTTGTTTAGATGTCAAGGCTGGACGAGTTGTGAAAGGTGTCAATTTTGTTGACTTGAAGGATGCTGGAGATCCAGTAGAGCTAGCTAGGGTTTACGATGAAGCTGGTGCTGATGAGTTAGTATTTTTAGATATTACAGCTACTCACGAAGACCGTGATACTATTATTGATGTAGTTTACCGAACTGCTGACCAGGTTTTTATTCCCTTGACTGTGGGAGGGGGTGTTCAAACATTAGAAAATGTTAAAGATTTGTTACGAGCGGGAGCTGATAAAGTTAGTATTAATTCAGCAGCTGTCCGCAATCCGCACTTGATTAACGAGGCGAGCGATCGCTTTGGAAATCAGTGCATTGTAGTGGCCATTGATGCGCGAAGGAGAGTTGAACCTGACTCTACGGGTTGGGATGTGTACGTGCGAGGTGGTAGGGAAAATACAGGTATAGATGCTTTATCCTGGGCACAGGAGGTTGAAAAAAGGGGGGCTGGTGAATTGTTAGTAACTAGTATGGATGCGGATGGTACCCAGGCTGGCTATGATCTGGAATTGACCAGAGCGATCGCCCAAGCTGTGGAGATTCCCGTCATTGCTTCTGGTGGAGCTGGCAATTGTCAGCATATTCACCAAGCTCTAACTAAAGGACAAGCAGAAGCTGCCTTACTAGCATCCATACTGCATTATGGGCATTTAAGCATTGCGCAAATTAAAAATTATTTGCAAGAACAATCTGTTCCCATCCGCTTACCCTGCTAATCCTACTCTTGGCAACCAGGTATATCTCTGACCAAAGTCAGACACAGTTCTCAAAAACAGTGTTAATATTAGTTGACTAGTATTAAGAAATATTAAGAATTATGTTGATTCCTATTCTAATTTTTGATGTAGCACTGGTAGCTTGGTCGCTCCACCTAATGGAGAAGGCCATAGAGAACAAGGAATTTTCCCTGATGTTAGCGGGTACATTGGTTGCTGTAGCAGCAGCAGCCATGTTAGTGGTATATTTCCTCATGGGGAACTGTATGGCCTACCTGTTAAAAATCGGTTGACAGCGGTGCTAACAACCGAATAGGGTAAAGATGGTTTAAAGCGGTCCAGGAGCTAATCCGTGTAACTGGCGCACAGCTCGAATACAAACGGGACAATCACAGCCAAATAGCTGAATAGCTTCATCACTTTCTGCATCAGTCAGAACAAACTCATCCGTTTCTGATTGGCCAGGCTGTGAGCTGGCTATTACTATTGATTCAGACTTTGGAGGAGAGGTGCTTTCTGGTATCTGTATACATATTTGTTTGCCAGTAGTAGGTGAATGAGGCGATCGCACGCAGGAGAGACGAGTTTTACCGGAGGTGATAGTAGGAGTAGCATGAACTGGTTGAGCGATCATCACCGTAGTGATAACAGATGTAAACAAGACTGGGCTAGACAGCAAAGTCAACAGGAATTTTCTGTTCATGAAGTTGAAAGAAAGTGAATAGAATAAGATACTATTTTAGACTAGGAGTAAGGAACCGGGAACAGAAAAGCCGATATGCTGTATGAAACAGACTTTTATACATGGACTCAGGAACAGTCCCAAGCTCTATTAAATCGCCAAATCAATAGTTTAGATTGGCAACATCTAGCAGAGGAGATTGGCGATTTGGGAAACCGCCATTATGACCAACTAAGTTCCCGGTTGAGCATCCTGATCGGTCATTTGCTGAAATGGAAATATCAACCCGCCAATAGGAGTAACAGCTGGAAAGCCACCATTCGGGAACAGAGACGGAAAATCGACCGTTTACTGGAGCGAAATCCCGGGTTGAAAAATAAATGGAATGAAGCCTTAGAAGAAGCTTGGTTAGATGGTAAAGACCTAGCCATTAGAGAAACAGGATTAGACGACCAAGACTTTCCCGAGGAGTGTCCCTTCAGCAGTTTCCAAATCCAAGATTCCAATTATTGGGCATAATTGTAGAATGTGGAATGAGCAAAAACCAATTTTTGGAGACAAGATCAAAAAAATATGACCAATCAATCAACCATACCAGTTATCGTCAATGGTGCTGGGGGAAAAATGGGTAGGGAAGTGATCAAAGCCATATCCCAAGCATCAGATATGATCCTGATGGGTGCTATTGATACCTCCCCAGAACACCAAGGAAAAGATGCTGGAGAATTAGCAGGTCTAAATATAGCCCTAGAAGTTCCCATCACCAATCAATTAGAGCCCATATTGGGCTATGTTGCGGGAGAAAGACAACTACAACCACCAGTAATGGTTGATTTTACCCATCCTGATGCGGTTTATGATAACGTTCGCAGTGCGATCGCCTATGGGATTCGTCCCGTGGTGGGAACCACCGGTTTAAGTCCCCAACAACTGGAAAATTTAGCTGACTTTGCCCAAAAAGCTAGTACGGGTTGTCTAATAATTCCCAACTTCTCCATAGGTATAGTACTGCTACAACAAGCAGCAATTACCGCCTCCCAATACTTTGACCATGTAGAAATTATTGAACTTCACCATAATCAAAAAGCTGATGCACCCAGTGGTACAGCGATTCAAACTGCCCAGTTACTAGCAGATATGGGTAAAACCTTCAACCCACCCCAGGTAACAGAAACGGAAAAAATTGCCGGTGCGAGGGGTTGTTTAGCGGATGAAGGAATAAGGATTCACAGCGTGCGTTTACCTGGACTTATTGCCCATCAGGAAGTGATTTTTGGTGCAGCTGGTCAAATTTACACCCTGCGTCATGATACCAGCGATCGCTCTTGTTATATGCCAGGAGTTTTATTAGCCATTCGCAAGATTAATCAGTTAAAATCATTGGTATATGGATTAGAAAAAATCCTGTGATTGCGGATGGGGAATCAAGGTTTAGGGAGCAAGATTAGATTATGATTATTCCACTGACTCGGCAAAAACTAGAACAGATTATTCCTTTGATTGCTAGTGGTGACCAGTATAAATACTACTGGGGAAAATTCAATAATTTTCTCCAAAGACTGTTAATTTCTGTGGTGACAGTGGTGGTGATTTTGCTGATTAAAAACCTTTTGCAATTGGACTTTGGTTTGGTATTTGTTTTTGGTGTTTTCGGTGGTTTTTTTTGGTTATGGTATCCCGTTTATCAAGCGAGTATTCGTAATTTTAAATATCGTAGTTATAAATATGGTGGTTTTTTTCGAGGAAGGATTGTAGACTGGTGGATTACAGAAAAAGTAATTGGCAAACAAGAGACAGTCAATAATCGCGGAGAATTGGTCATTATCGAAAATCGGGAAAAGCGGATCAATTTAGAAGTTGGCGATAACACAGGATTCACCATTGAATTTGATGCTCCCTTACGTTCCACACATAAGGCGATCGCCCGTGGTCAGGTGGCGGAGATGTTAGTGATGTCTAACAGCGATGATTTAAGCACAATTGAAGAATTTAGCAATATTTACATCCCCGGTCGTAATTTGTGGGTAAGTGACTATCCTTATGTGCGGGAGGACTTATTTAGTGAGGTCAGTCGTCGCATTAGAAGCTCCCCTCGTGGTCGCTCCCAAACACCAAGGTCTCGACCAGAATCCGATGATGATTACTATGATGAACAACCTTAAGTAGGGAGGCACAATTATTTGTAGGTTGATCTTATATTTAATTCTACCCACCCACTTAGAACCATAAAATGGTTTTTAAAAACAAAAGATAAATCAACCGCTGACCAAATGATGTAGTTCCTCGGGTGTGAGATGGGAATGAACCACTTCACCATCCCGAAACCAAACAATACGTTTAGTTTGACTAGCTACTTCCGTTTCATGAGTTACCATAATTACAGTGATTCCCGTACTATTTAACTCACTAAAAATATCCAACACCTCTTGGGTAGTCCGAGAATCCAATGCACCAGTTGGTTCATCTGCTAAAAGTACCACTGGAGCATTGACAATTGCGCGAGCGATCGCCACTCGTTGTTGTTGTCCTCCCGATAGTTGATTGGGTTTATTGTGCAGGCGTTTTTCCAAACCCACTTTAATCAGAGCTTCTATAGCTCTGGCTTTTCTTTCTGCAGGTTTAACACCAGCATAAACCATGGGTAGCATGACGTTTTCTAGAGCTGTCAATTGAGTTAATAAATGAAATTGTTGAAAAACAAAACCCAATTTGAGATTGCGAATTTGTGCCAACTGTTGATCATTCATATCAGCAACATTCACATCATCTAAATAATAATTACCACCACTGGGGCGGTCTAAACAACCAATAATATTCATGGCGGTAGATTTACCGGAACCAGAAGGACCCATGATGGCACAATATTCTCCTTGATTAATTACTAGGTTAATATTATTCAGGGCCCTCACTTCTGTTTCCCCGGTTCCATAGACTTTAAATATATTCTCCAAGCGGATAATCTCTGGTTGAGAGCAAGAATTACCATCCAGAGATTCATTTACCAAGTCACTAATCATCAAGGTTGTAGACATAAAAGTTTATCCTATATTCTTTTTCTAAGCACTTCTTAAAGCCACGATAGGATCTAGTTGAGCAGCACGACGAGCAGGGAAAACGCCGAAAAATAGACCGATTGCGCCAGAAATACCTACGGTTATGAGAATGGAACTAAGGGAAGTAGTAGCATCTATTATCCCTAGGGAAGACACTAAACTTAGTCCACCAATTCCTATACCAGTACCAGCTAATCCACCAATTACGGAAACAATAATGGCTTCAATAATAAACTGAAGTAAAATGTCTTGTTGGGTAGCACCTATAGCCTTTCTCAAACCAATTTCTTGGGTTCGTTCAGTTACCGAAACCAACATGATATTCATGATTCCAATACCACCAACAAACAGAGAAATGCCAGCAATTCCCACCAACATCAAACTCAGAGCATTGGAAATTTGACCCACTATTTGTAAAGCATCCTTTTGGGTACGAATAGTAAAGTCATTTTCTCCCACCAGTTTATGGCGTCGTCTGAGTAAATTAGTAATTTGGAATTTTGCCGCATCTACGCTATCAGCATCTTGAGCAGAAGCAGTTATATAGGTGACCTCTAATCCATAGGGAGATGTTTTCCCAACTATGCGATTTGCTGAGGTCATGATGGGAATTAGCGCAGATGAATCATAGTCAACACCTAAATTAGATCCCTTTTCTGTTAACACACCAATTATTTGAAAACTGGTGTTTTTTATTTTAATCCGCTGACTAATGGGATTTTGATTCCCAAACATCTTTTGTTTTAACTTACTACCAATAACTACTACCTGGTTACTCCGTTCCATATCCAAATCATTGAAGAATCTACCTGTAGCTACTTCAAAGTTGCGCACTTTCAAGAAATTGGGTGTCGTACCAATGATGTTGATATTAGTATTTTTGTTTTTATAGGTCACCACTTGCCTACTGTTTAGTTCTGCTGCAGTTGCCTTAATAGTAGGAACTTGAGTTTCAATAGCTTCAGCATCTGCATATACTAAAGTCTTGATTACATCCCGAGAAACCCTTTGAGTTTCTTCGTTCCCCGGAATTACAAACAACACATTGGGACCTAGGGAATTTAACTGTTGAGCTACATATCTTTGTCCCCCTTCTCCTAGACCAACCATTAAAATAACCGAGCTATTACCAATAATAATCCCTAGCATGGTTAAGGCGGTTCTGAGTTTATTTGCCAGTAGGGTTTTACCAGCCATTTGTAAGGTTTCTACAAAGTTCATAGGTTTTAATATTTCATTTAGTTTGGTTTTTTGCTTTTGTAGTCTTTGGGGGGATTAATAAATATCAAATCTCCCGTTTGTATTCCTGTTAAAACCTGAGTTTCGTTTTTGATTTGCGCTCCCATGGTAATTTCCCTAAACTTTGGTTTGTTATCACTATCCGGTACTAACACCCCGGTTTTACCATCTTCTGTGAGAATGGCAACTGTGGGAATGGTTATAGCATCTTCCAAGCGATCGCCTAAAAAGGTCACATCCACATTTAAACCTGAGCGTAACTTATCTCCACCATTGACGATGAAAATCCTCACCTGGAAGGAGGTAACACCTTGCTCTATTACTGCTTCGGGTGCTATTAAACGAACACGTCCTGTAAATACTTGCTCTGGATAAGCATCACTGATGATTTCTACTTGCTGTCCCTGTTTTATCCTGGCAATGTCCGCTTCCGGGACTAAAGATAACACTTCTAAACCTCTTGCTAAGGCCACAATTGAGCTAGAAGTGGCTGAGGTACTACTGGAAGCGGAAGTGGTGGGGGTAACAAAAGCACCAATATTGGCGTATTTTTGAGTGATGATTCCCGCAAAGGGAGCGCGAATAATGGTATCTTCCAATTGAACTTGTTGTCGTTTTAACTGGGCTCTTGCTGCTTCCACCACTGCTGTGAGTCTGACTATTTCCTGGGGACGACTGCCATTTTCTAATTTGCGCAGTCCTTCTATTTCTTGGGTAACCACTGCTTGCTGTTTTCTAATCTCCTGCTGACGATTACCAGCTTCTTGTAAGGACAATCGTTTCTCCGCTTCCTGTAAGCTGGATTTTGCCCTTTTATTTTCTGTGATGTACTGGTCTAAGGTGTCCTGGGAAATTGCCCCCTCCTTGGCCAGATTTTGATATCGGTTGAGTCTTGCTTGGGTTAGTTCTAACTGGGATCTGGCACCTTCTACACTCGCTTTTGCCTGTTCAATCTCTTGGGAACGACTACCTGAACGAATGATTTCTAATTGGGCTTTTGCCTGGTTTACTCTGGCCTTGGCTTGGGCTATATCTTCAACCCGACTACCTGCTTGAGCATCTGCTAACTGGGCTTTTGCTTGTTCTAAATTGGCCTGAAACTGCAAAATTCCCATTCTGATCTCTGAATCATCCATGCGGGCTATTATTTGTCCTTGGTCCACTTTTTGTCCCTGCTCCACGTTTAATTCTGCCAATAAACCAGCATTCTTAGGACTCACATTGACACTTTGTATTGGTTGTACCTTACCACTAGCTGTAATTCTCACGGTGAGATCTTTGGCTTCTACCGGAACGGTTAGTTTGCTAATATCTGGTTTACGATTTTCAGAATTGCCAACTTTTATGATGGTTGTTACTCCCAATATTAACACCCCAGATGCCATGATCCCTATTATCCACCGCCAGGAATAATGACCTTTTTTACCTATTAGAGGAATCTCAACGTGTTTACTTATGCTAACCATTTGTCCTCACCTCTTTGTATTTTTTTTGTGTTTTTACTTAAATTAATGCCTGTCTTAATAGGTTTTTTTGGTTCTAATCATTGTTATTTATTTGTTTTGCCTAAACTAGTACGAGTATTAACTCCTCCTCTGGAACTGATTTTTGATAAATGGGTGTCTATTTATAATCATAGTTCATAATTCGTAATATTTCTTTAAGGAAGTGAAAATTTCCCACCCTGTGATTTTTTTACATCTAGGAGCAAAATTTTTGATGTTGTTTCGGTTAAAAATCGTCTAAGCTATGGTAAAGAAGATTTAATTTATGACTTAAGAGGCGGTAGTGTGCCGAAATACCTTGGTTTAATCTCTGTTTTAGTTGTCTGTGGTTTATGGAGTCTACCCGATCCTGTTCAAGCACAGGCACTTCTCCCGTATACTATACAACTCAATAGGGCAAATTTAGAAAAGCAAGGGTTAAGACTAGCCCAGGAAGCAGCCCAACTGGCTCGATTTGAGCAGTTTGAGCTGGCCATACCCAGAGCCAAATTGGCCGTGCAATTGGCACCAAAAAATGATAAAGTATGGTTTTTGTTAAGTCAGTTACATGTACAAAGAAAGGATTTCCCAGAAGCGATCGCCTCTTTGACACAAGCCCAAAAACTCAACCCCAATAATCCCGATATTTTATTTGCCCTGGGATCAGCTAATTTCCAACAGAAAAATTATCAACTTTCAGTAAGATACTATCAATTAGGGTTAAAAGTAAGACCAAATGATCCGGAAGGATTATTTAATTTAGGTAATACCTATTACATGTTGGGTAGATTACCAGAAGCGATCGCCCAACTTAACCAAGCTGCTAATCAAGACAAGAAATTCTGGCCAGCAATTAATAACATTGGTCTAATTAAATACGAACAGGGAGACGTGAAGGGTGCCATTAGAGAATGGGAAAAAGCAATTGCCATAGACCAGAGAGCAGCGGAAGCTCTCTTAGCATTAGCAGTAGCTCTTTACACCCAGGGTGAAAGTCAACAGGGCTTAACCAAGGGAGAACAGGCCCTAAAAATAGATCAAAGGTATGGAGATCTTGAGTTTCTCAAAGAAAATCTTTGGGGAACAAAGTTACTATTAGATGCTAAAAAGTTTTTAGAACTACCTCAGATTAGATCAGCTCTAGAACCGAAAGAAGAGACACCCAGCCCAATAGACAATCAGTAGCAATGGGTCAAGACGATTCTCAGTTACCATTCAGGAGATTCTTAACTTGAGCAATAAATTGTTGGTGGTCAACAACTGGTTTAGAAATATAGTCATCAGCACCACTTTGTTTAAGAAAATTCTCGCGATCGCCGTCCATGGCGTGGGCGGTGACCAGAATGATAGGTATCCTTGCTGTTTGGGGGTGAGATTTTAACAGTTGTGTAATTTTGATCCCATCCACAGACTCACCTTGATAGAGACTGTGGGAAAGAGAAACATCCATTAAAATCAAATCAGCTCCCCCTGATTGGGCGATGGTGATAACTTCTGCCACATTTTCCGTGTGTTTTACCGCTAAACCAGCACGTTTGGTTAAAATCTTGGTAAAGACACGAGCATTAATTAGGTCATCTTCCACAATCAAAACTGTCTTCATGAAAAATTCCATCCAATTAGGTAGGTTTAGGTAGGTGAGGTAAAATAACCAAAGACTGTAGATAAATTCATAGGGATATGTATTAATGAAAATAATTTACATTAGTTTGAATTTCCTAAGTTTTAACCATAAAACAGCAAGCCTAATAATCAATAATCTAAGGGGTGGAATCCATATCAGGGACAATATGAGAGTTCTTTTGGCAAAAGAACGGTAAAAATTAATTAGGAGATCCCATCTCCCATATATTTTAGTGGTGCAGCAGTTGTCACAGTGTTCAATTACAACGAGTTTTATATAGCTACAATTCAGGGAAGAACTCATGGCAGAACAGTTAAACCTTCTCAACACGGGACAGGTAGTTTCTACGGCCCTACACACGGAAATGCAACGGTCTTATTTAGAATATGCCATGAGTGTGATTGTAGGGCGAGCATTACCAGACGTACGCGACGGATTAAAACCAGTACATCGGCGAATTTTATATGCCATGCACGAATTGGGTTTAACACCAGATAGACCCTATCGAAAATGTGCTCGCGTAGTTGGTGATGTGTTGGGTAAATACCATCCCCATGGTGACCAAGCTGTATATGATGCTTTGGTGAGATTAGTACAGGATTTTTCCAGTCGCTATCCCCTACTGGGGGGACATGGTAATTTTGGCAGTGTGGATAATGACCCACCAGCAGCAATGCGGTATACGGAAACCCGCTTGGCACCAATTGGTCATGAAGCAATGCTCAGGGAAATTGGCGAGGAAACGGTGGAATTTGTGGGCAACTTCGACAATTCCCAGCAGGAACCCACCGTCTTACCAGCTCAGTTGCCATTTTTGTTAATCAATGGCTGTGCTGGGATTGCTGTGGGAATGGCAACTAATATTCCCCCCCATAATTTAGGGGAAATAGTTGACGGTTTAATCGCTTTAATTGACCATCCTGACCTAACGGAGGAAAAACTACTGGAATTAATTCCAGGTCCGGACTTTCCCACCGGTGGACAAATTGTTGGTAATGGGGGAATAAAGGAAGCATACAATACGGGTAAGGGTGGTATTATCCTACGTGGTGTGGTTTCCCTGGAAGAAATTGTTTCTACCCGAGGTGGAAAGCGTCGCACGGCGATTATCGTCACCGAATTACCCTATCAGGTCAATAAAGCTGGTTGGATTGAAAAGGTGGCTGATCTGGTTAATCAAGGTCGCTTACACGGAATTTCGGATTTGCGTGATGAGAGCGATCGCCAGGGAATGCGGGTAGTAATTGAACTCAAACGGGATGCTAACCCGGAGGAGGTAATTGGGGAACTGTATCACCAAACGGCATTACAAACTACCTTTGGAGCCATTCTGCTGGCTTTAGTAGAAGGACAACCCCGTCAGTTAAGCCTGCGACAAATGTTACAGGAGTTTCTCCGTTTTCGGGAAGATACTCTTAACCGTCGCTACAGTTATGAGTTGGGCAAAGCTGAAAACCGAGCAAGTATAGTTGCTGGTTTATTGAAAGCTCTTTCCGCTGTGGATGAGGTAATTTCAATCTTACGACAGTCCCCCGATGGTAGTACAGCCAAAATGGTCCTTTGTCAGCAATTAGAGCTAACGGAAACTCAAGCTGATGCTATTTTGGCTATGCCATTACGTCGTTTAACTAGTTTAGAACAGCAAAATTTACAAGAAGAGTTTCATCAGCTCAATGAGCAGATTACTTCCTTGCGCAGACTCTTAGAAGACCGGCGTGAGTTACTCAAATCCTTGAAAAAGGATTTACGAAATCTCAAACGTAAATATGGGGATACAAGAAGAACTAAATTAATACCTGGGCACATAGCTGTTAAAGCAGATAAGGTCAAGCCATCCTCTCCAGGAGAAAAGGAAAAATCCAAAATTTCCCCGGAGGAACAACCACCAGAACCCGCCATTTTGGAATTTACCCAGCGTGGCTACGTACGTCGTCTGGCTCCTGGTAGCAAAAAAGCTAAGGCTGAAGCTATCATGGGAGAAAATGATTTTCTCATTCAAACTGAAATAACTAATACCCACCAAGATCTATTGATTCTCAATACTAGTGGCAAAGTGTACCCTGCGAAAGTGGGAGATATTTCCCCTATTAGTGCCCGTTCTCCCAGGGGAATACCATTAATTACTCTGCTCACTAGCACAGCTCAAGGGAATGTGGAGGGGATTCTGGGTCGTTTTATCCTTCCGGAAACCAAAGATACTCATGACATGG
The DNA here is from genome assembly GCF_014489415.1 of Cylindrospermopsis curvispora GIHE-G1. Taxonomy (NCBI): domain Bacteria; kingdom Bacillati; phylum Cyanobacteriota; class Cyanophyceae; order Nostocales; family Aphanizomenonaceae; genus Raphidiopsis; species Raphidiopsis curvispora. The sequence continues at coordinate 1,538,426 of NZ_CP060822.1, read as the reverse complement.
TTATAGTAACCAAACAAGGAAGAATTAAGCGGCTTTCCTTAGAAGAATTAACCAATGTTAGCAAGCGGGGAATAACCATATTAAAGGTAAAAGATGATGACCAATTGTGTTTTGCCCAATTAACCAATCCCAATCACAACCTGATTTTAGCCAGTTCTGGAGGTCGTTGTTTACGTTTTGCCATTAACGATGACCAACTACCAGTTATGGGACGTGGTGCCATGGGTTTACAATCCTTCCGTATTCTTAAAAGTCAGCAAATTATAGGGTGTGTCACGATTGGACAAGAAGAAAATTTACTGTTAGTAACCCAGGAGGGATATGCTAAAAGAATATCCAGTAGTAGTATAAGACCGGGTAATCGAGGTGATTTGGGCACACAGATGTTGAAGTTCCATAACAAAACCGATAACCTGGTGGCCATAACTAGGACTAATACCAGTCAGGAAGTAGCACTGGTTACTAATAAAGATCGCATGCTCAAAACATCTATAGAATCCATACCCATCCTAGATAGAGATGCTAGAGGAGAGAACATCTTCCCCATGACTCGGGATGAAATAATTACATCAGTAGTTTTAGTCCTAGAAACGGGAAGTTAACATTTCCAGAGAAATAGCAAAAAGGAATGTTGCATTTTTGAAAATGTTTGTTATATTAGTTTACATAAGACAATAAAACTTAGTAAACTCAAACTGGAGTGCGAACCATGAGTAATGCAGCAAAAACCGTTACCTCCGTACCAGAAGACCGCAATGCATGGCGTTGGGGGTTCACTCCCCAGGCCGAGATTTGGAATGGTCGCTTGGCCATGATTGGTTTTGTAGCAGCAACCTTAATTGAGTTGTTTTCTGGTCAAGGTTTCCTACATTTTTGGGGTATTTTATAGATTTTGATACGTAAGGTTTTTCCTGGAGAACCTGGTAGTTACTAGCTACCAGGTTGATTTCATTACGAACATCATCTCTAGGTAAACAGAAGGACCTACATTTGCTCCAATTAAAAGTGGGCCCTTCCTAACTACTAAAACATTATATATGTATAAATGTTGGGGAATTCACATGAGAATTGGTTTCCGATTTAAAATTATGGATCTTTACCCAGCAAGTAAGTTGGGTTTCATACTTGAACCCAACCTACCCTCATTTTATATTATATTTGTTATGTTTTAATCCCCAACTTAAATTTAGAATTGCTGCAAATTTATTCCAAAATTAAACACTCATTTGCTGTCTTTGATAAAGTGACCAGTATAGACCTTTTTGTTGTAGTAAACTTGGGTGATTGCCTTGTTCTGCAACAATTCCCTTTTCCATAACCAAAATGAGGTCTGCACGCTTTAAAGGAGCAAATCTATGGGCAATTAAAAACACCGTACGGTTAGCAGAAATCTTTTGTAAATTGGATAAAACTTGCTGTTCAGTTTCACTATCTAAGGCGCTAGTTGCTTCGTCTAAGATTAGAATTGGTGCTGGAGAAAGAAACATTCTAGCTAGTGCTATTCTTTGTCTTTGTCCACCGGATAAAGCTGTACCCCTTTCACCTACATTAGTTTCATAACCAAATGGTAATTGACTGATAAAATCGTGTGCAACTGCTAATTTGGCTGCTTCTACTACCTGTTTAGCTGTAATATCTGGATTACCTAAACTAATGTTTTCTAAAATCGAACCATTAAATAAAAAGTCCTCTTGTAAGACCACAGCAATCTGTCGTCTTAAAGATGCTAGGTCGCAACTTTTGAGATCAAAGCCATCTATTAAAATACGTCCCGATTCAATTTGATATAGTCTTTGTAAAAGTTTAGATAGGGTACTTTTACCAGAACCACTGCGTCCCACAATCCCTATAAACTGACCTGGTTGGACTTGGAAAGAAATTCCCTTTAACACTGGTTCGGTGTGGGGACTGTAACGGAAAAAAACCTGTTGGAAAGTAACTTCTCCTTTTAGTGGTGGTAGAACTAATCCCGTTCCCATTTCCGCTTCTGGTGCAGCATTAAGAATATCGCCAATTCTATCTACAGATAGTAAAACCTGTTGGAGATTTTGCCATAGTTGCACCAATCGTAATAAGGGTCCTGTTACTCTTGCTGATAACATTTGAAAAGCAATTAATTGACCCACAGTGATTTGGTGGTCAATCACTAATCTTGCTCCCACCCAAAGTATTAATAAGTTAGAAAAATTAGTGAAGAAATTGCCGATATTGCTACTGATATTGGAAGTTGTAGAAGCTTTAAATCCAGTGCGGATAAACTTAGCAAATAGTCCTTCCCATCTTTCCCTAGCTACTGGTTCTGCTGCATGTGCTTTTACAGAATGAATAGCTGTAATTGTCTCTACCAAAAATGCCTGACTATCCGCACTACGGTTAAAAGTCTGATTTAACCAATTTCTTAAAATGGGGGTGGAAATAATTGTTAAAGCTGCAAATAGTGGTAAAACTGCTAGGGATACAAAAGTAAGAGTTATGTTATAGTAGCACATCAATGCCAAATATACTATGGCAAAAATACTATCCAGAATTACCGTTAAAGCTGTACCGGTTAAAAACTGTCGAATCTGTTCTAATTCTTGAACCCTAGCAACCGTATCTCCCACTCGACGAGCTTCAAAATATGCCAAGGGTAAACGCATTAAATGGCGAAAAAGTTGAGCAGATAAACTCAAATCTAATCGTCTTGCTGTATGGGTGAAAATGAAGACCCTTAAAATTCCTAAAACCGATTCAAAAACACTAACCAATAATAGGGCGATCGCCATGACATCGAGAGTAGCTAAACTCTCTTGCACCATAACTTTATCAATAATTACTTGAGTAATTAATGGTGCGGTTAAACCGAGTAATTGTAAAGTGAAGGATGCTAATAAGACTTCACCCAATAACTTACGGTATTTCCAAATTGCGGGTGTGAACCAGGAGAGATTGAATTTTTCCTGTTCAGTAATTAATTCAGTTTGCCATAATATACCATCCCAGGATGATTCGACTACAGATTGAGTTAAATATTCACATTCAACACCCAGGGGGTTAGCAATAATTAGGTTTTCACCTTTGATTCCATAAACTACTACCCAGGTAGTTGTACCGGAGCATTGCCACTGTAATAGAGCAGGAAAAGTCAATTGGTTTAAATCACCCCAGGTAACCTGAATTTTCCGGACTATTAAACCGATTTTTTCCCCAGTTTCTATTAAATTCTTGGGGGTTTCTCCTCCTAGTTGACGTTGCACCCAGTCCATAGCTACGGGATTGTTTAAATATTGCATCACCATTGTTAGACAAGCGGATGCAGTGTTACCACTGGCTATAAAAGGATAGTTAGGGATGGTAGATTTAGTAGTTGATGTGCTCAGATTTGAAGACTCAATTAAGGTGGGTTGGTTTTGTTCCTCCTGGTCAGACCAAAATTGATCGATTTGGGGGTGGTTGAACTCTTTCCATAAGGATGTCTCCCAATAAATAATTTTTACTTCTCTACTAGCAGCTACTGCTTTACAGTTTTTAAAAACTGGCTGCAAGTTGCCAAACCACTCTCCATCCCCTAAAGTGACCACGGGTTTATTCATCTCGTCCCGCAATCGCACTTTACCACTAATAATAAAAAACTGATATCTCCCTGTTTCTTGTGACCAAATTTTTTCGCCCATTTGGTATTGACGAACTTCCGATTTACATTTTAATTCTGTTTGCTGGTCAGCGTTTAACCAACAAAAAGGCAATTTTTTCCACTCTATAGCATCTAACACATTTAGTCTGACAATTTTTCAAGTTTGATGTTTGGTTTTAAGTAGGGAGGCACAATTATTTGTTTATCTTATATTTAATTCCACCCACCCACTTATAATTGAGAATATTCACAAATATTCTCAATCATTCCGAATTATTTCCCGGAATTGACGGATACTTAATAAATTTCTTAACTGACTTGTAATTTTACAGTCACATTTTGAATCTTCTCTCCCAACCATTTTTCAAATAGCTCATTCTGTAATGATTGTTTTAACTGCACATTTTCTAGGGAAGATAATAAAATATTCTCCAGTCTGAATAAGTTAAAAGTACCCTCTATTTCTATAGGTCCAATCAATTCTCCCATATTCGCTCCATCTACGCAAGCACGCAGTATATCTGGTAAACTACCACGACTAATAGGACCCATCATACCATTAAAGGTTTTTTCATCTGCTAAAGAATATTCTTTTGCCAGTTGTTCAAAACTACCTCCTTCTTGTATCTGTGTCTGCAACTCCTCCGCTAATTCTCGCGTACTCACCATAATTCGAGAAAGCACAACCCGATCTAAATAAATCTTCCTTTCTATAAAATATTCCGGTAGTTTTGGTTCGGTAATTACTACCTTGAGTTTTTCTAGTTTGAAACTAAAACTCACGGATTCATAAAATGTTCCATAATCTGTACCATTGTTGGTTAACCAATTTTGAAACTGCTCCTGATCTGTCAGTTGATTTTTTAACCTAAAATCAATTATTGCTTGCTCGATTAATGCTGTGCTAATATCTACATCATTTCTATTTTTTATCTCTTTTTCTAGTATATATTGTCTGACTACATCATTAATAAACTGATTTAGTCTACCAGAAACTTGTAAATAATTAACTACTTGAGAAAGTTCAATTTGTTCGTCATTGATTGTAAAAAATGATGAGGATTCCATAAAATTAATATGATGAAAAGGTGAGCAATCTATAGCTGGCTAAAGCTATCATCAAAATCTCTGGGTCTTTTTCTTTAAATAATAGATAACTATTGGGGAAAATAAGGTTCATTATGATAAAGATATTATGAATTAGTAATCAAGAAAATTTCTTATCTCTTCTTGCTCTCTTACATCTTCCTATTTGTATTTATTTTAAACTGATTAAATTAATACTCTTTGAAAAACTAGTGCTAATATCATTGCCACAATCGCCCCTATTAATGTATTGAAAATATTCACCACTTCATTAGTTAGCCACGTATATTTAGACTGCAATGTTGCACCAATTACACTTTCTAAATTAGTGGCAATAAATGAGGCGATCGCACACCAAAAAATTCCTGGCATATCTATTAAATTTACACTCCATCCCACAATGGCCACTAAAATTGAACCGACCATACCAGCTAGAGTTCCTTCTAAGCTAATTGCACCTTCTGTACCTCTGGGTACTGGTTGTAGGGTAGTGATTAAAAATGTACGTTTTCCGTATGCTTTACCTATTTCACTAGCAGTTGTATCAGATAATTTGGTGCTAAAACTGGCTACATAACCTAAGCATAGCAAATAACTCCAAGCGGGTAGTAATAATACTCCCAGGGAACATAAAGCTCCAATTAAAGCAGACCCCCAAACGTTTTCTGGACCTCGAGCACCAGAGCGTTTTTCCGCAATTCCCTGAACTTGTTTTTGTTTAATCCCAATGCGAGTCACTCCCGAACCAACAATAAAATAAAATCCCACTACTAAATATCCTGGCCATCCTAATGTTCCCCAGATGATTACACCCAATAACCAAGCATGACGAATACCTGCGGGAGTCAATAGTTTATTGGGGATCCTATCAACCAATGTCAGTAAAGCAGCGTTTAATGCTCCACCTGCTAACCAGGGATTAATGGTGTTGAATAGTTCTAACATGGTAAATGAGTTATAAATTATGGAGGGGATTTAACCACAATCAGTATAGGTTAAGTGTAATAAATTCGCTAACTTATAAACAATTCTCGCACCTACGTTACCATCCCACTCCCCGTCACCAACCTCACACACATCAAAACCAATAATCTTTCTACCAGTTTTGACCACTTTCCTGAATAAACCATAAGCTTGCTCCAATTCCAATCCACCAGGTACGGGGGTTCCAGTGTGAGGACAGAGTTTAGGATCCAAACCATCAACATCAAAGCTGATGTACACATGGTGGGGTAAATTAGCCACTATTTCTTCACATAAGTCATTCCAAGTTTTACCAGCATATTGCTGCTGTTTAATGATTGGGTCATAATAAGCCACAATGCGATTATTTGAACTTTTAATAATTTCTACTTCATCAATACAAATATCCCGTAAACCAACCTGTACTAATTTGGATATCTGGGGTATTTCTAGTGCATTGAACATAATTGACCCATGGGAAAATTCAAATCCTTCATAAGCAGGTCTTAAATCTGCATGTGCATCTATATGTAAGATACCAAAATCAGAATATTGACTCCCTAGAGCTTGTAAATAACCCAAGGGTGAACTGTGGTCACCACCAATAACCCCTACTTTTTTCCCCTGGGAGATTGTCTGTTGACACTGGTCAAATAACCACTTATTCAAGTCTCTCCCTGCTTGGTTTATTTCTGCTAATATAATGGTTAAGTCTGGATCTGCTTTTAGGTCTTTACCCTCTGCTTGTCTTTGAATAATTTTGGCAGCTTGTTGACGATAATAATGATTTTTATCTAGGATATCTTGGGAGATTTCCATAAGAAAAATCCCTTGCTTCCAACCATCAGGGTTATCAAGGTCAAATAAATCTATTTGGTAGGAACCATCCAAAATCCGCTGTGGTCCATTCCCAGTTCCAGTCCTATATGAAACGGTTACTTCCCAGGGAACGGGGAAGATTATTAAATTAGCAGAATCATAAGTGTCTGGTAACCCTAACAGATTACCATTGATTTGTGCTATACCACTGGGATCGTAGTCTTGAATATTGTTCATGGTTCATAGTTTATAGGTTTATGGTTTATTTTGCACGACTACTTAATACAACTCCTATACTACCATAAAGCAAAAAAAAGGTTTGGACCCTAGCCAAACCTCCAAAATTGCTGTGCTTAACAACGTACTCAACTAATTTATTCCCAGTTCAATCACAAATCAACTTTCTGGAGTATCTTGCTAAATCTATGGGAGTGCGCTATTCATCGGAGCTTACCCAGCGTGCCACAGCCCGCCAATATGCTGCTAAAGGGGTCTGATAAATTTCCATAAATACCCAGATCACAATGGCTAAATGTAGCACAAAGGTCAACAAGGTCCAAATATAAGGTATCCAAAACACCATGGGACTTGAGGGCAAATAATAGGCACTTATACCAATCAAGAATGTAGGAACCATGACAAAAGCTATCCCAGCTACAGCATAACCCCACCCTAACTCCATACCTTCTATTTGTCCTTGATTCCAATTATAACCATTCCAATGCCATATTAGGGGAGGTTGTCGGGAAGGCATTTTGACCTGCTGTGATTGTAAGTTGACCGTAAAAATTTCTTGACAAAAGTCACAAAACATTGCTTCCATTAAAGGCATGGTCTCAATTTTACCAACGCGACAGGATGGACATGGGTATCTTTGATTAAAATTTAAAGGTTTAGAGACAATTGGTAAATCCTTCATCATACGCCCTCACAAATTATTAACCGCCTTATAAAGATCCCAATCCAACCAGGTCAATAGGAAATGCGATCGCCTGCATTCCTGAGCTATTTCAAGGCCCTTAACAAATTATCTTTAGCACTTTCTAAAGCTTGTGGTAACTTACTAGCATCCCTACCTCCAGCTTGAGCAAGATTGGGTTTTCCACCACCTCCCCCACCACAGAGTTTTGCTATATTACCAACAAACTTACCAGCTTGCAAACCTTTTTCATTAACATGAGAACTAAATGCAGCAACTATACTGACCTTTCCAGGTTCGGGAATGGAAGCTAAAACCACTGCTCCATTGACGATTTTTTGCAATAGTCTTTCAGCAGCATCCTTGAGGGATTCTGGATCAATATCGGTCATTTGTGCCACAATAATTTTATGTTCCCCTACTACCTGGGCGGTTTGTAGTAAACTGTCAGATTTAACTATAGCTAACTGGGACTTGAGATTTTGAATTACCTTCTCATTGTGGCGAAGTTCAGTTTGTAAAATGGTGATTCTATCGGGAATTTCTTCCGGTTTGACCTTAAATCGGTCACTTAGGTCCTTGACCACCTTATCGCGGACATTTAAATAGTCCAAAACTGCTGCACCTGATACTGCTTCTATTCTTCTGATTCCTGCAGAAACTCCCACTTGAGAAATAATTTTGAAAACCCCAATTTCTCCAGTGTTATTCACATGAGTTCCTCCACATAACTCCATAGAAACACCAGGGAAATCTATTACCCGCACCTGGTCACCATATTTCTCCCCAAACATGGCCACCGCACCTCTAGCTTTCGCTTCCGGTAATGGTAATATCTCTACCTGAGCTGGATGTGCTTGAGAAATCCAAGCATTTACCAGATCCTCCACCTGTTGAACCTCATCTTCAGTTAAGGATCTAGGACAGTTAAAATCAAATCGCAATCTGTCAAATGAAACTAGGGAACCTGCTTGAGAAATTCCTTCATCTACAACTTTCTTTAGTGCAGCTTGTAATAAATGAGTTGCGGTGTGATTAGATTGGGCGCGACGACGATTAGCACTGTCAACCTGAGCAGTTACAATATCGCCCACTCTCACCGTACCCCTTTCTATTTTGCCAAAATGAATAAAGAAGTCGGATTCCTTTTTCACATCTTCAATTCTGATTAAAACCCCGTCACCGGAAATATAACCTTGGTCTCCAACTTGTCCACCAGATTCTGCATAAAATGGGGTTTTATCCAGGACAATTTGTACGTTAGTTCCCGCTGGTGCTGCTGCTTGAGCAATACCTTCCACTAACAAAACGGCAATTTTAGCTGTTATAGCCAATTTTTCATAACCGATAAACTCGGTAGAGTGAATATGTTCTGCTAGTTTGTCTAGGGAACCCTGGACTGTTAAATCAATGGTTTCGTGTGCAGCTTTCCCACGTTCTATTTGCTTGTGCATTTCTGTATTGAACCCTTCAACATCCACCCTTAGATTTTGCTCTTGGGCAATTTCTTGGGTTAGTTCTAGGGGAAAACCGTAGGTATCATATAGGGTAAAAGCACTTTCCCCAGAAATGACAGTTAAACCCTGTTTTTTTACCTCCTGAATAATTTCCCCCAGTAGTTTTTCTCCCCTGTCCAAGGTTTTTAAAAAGTTACCTTCTTCCCGTTCTAATTCAGCTTTAATAACCGCTTCCCTTTGGCGTAAATGGGGATACACAGACTGGGAAAGGGAAATTGCCGTTTCTGCAACTTGATTGATAAATTCTCCAGGAATTCCTATTAATCTTCCATGTCTGACAACGCGACGAATCAAGCGACGTAAAATGTACCCCCTACCAACATTGGATGCACGAATGTCATCGGCAATCATGTGTACTACAGCCCGCACATGGTCACCAATAACTTTTAGGGAAACTTTGGTATTTTCGTCACTGTCATGATAGTTGATTTTGGCAATTTTTGCTGCAGTTTCAATAATGGGAAAAATCAGATCTGTTTCATAATTATTGGGAACCTTTTGGAGAATTTGTGCCATTCTCTCTAAACCCATGCCAGTATCAATGTTTTTATTTTGTAAGGGTGTGAGATTTCCAGACCCATCCCGATTATACTGCATAAATACCAAGTTATAAAACTCGATAAATCTACTGTCGTCTTCTAAATCAATGTGATCATCTCCCAATTCTGGGTGAAAATCATAATAAATTTCTGAACAAGGACCACAAGGACCTGTGGGACCAGAAACCCAAAAGTTATCGTCAGCACCCATCCGCTTAATGCGTTTTTCTGGAACACCAATTTGTTGTTTCCAAATATTAAAGGCCTCGTCGTCCTCTTCAAATACACTGACTACTAATCTTTCTGCGGGAAGTCCAAAAACCTCTGTGGATATTTCCCACCCCCAAGCTATTGCTTGTTCTTTGAAATAGTCACCAAAACTAAAATTACCTAACATTTCAAAAAATGTGTGATGGCGTTTTGTCCTTCCCACATTTTCAATGTCATTAGTACGAATACATTTTTGCGATGTAGTAGCCCGTTTGAATTCTGCTGCGCGCTGTCCTAAAAATATGGGTTTAAACGGCAACATACCCGCAATCGTCAGCAGCACTGTGGGATCTTCTGGTACCAGGGAAGCGCTGGGGAGGGGTTGGTGTTGTCTTTGGGTGTAAAAGTCCAGGAATAGTTGACGAATATGGTTACCGCTAAGATACTTTGATGACATGAGGTTTGATAAAATCTATTTCAGTTGATGACGCCAATATGACTAAGTGGGTGGGTGGAATTAAATATAGGATGAACATAGGTTGGGTTGAAGTATGAAACCCAACACCCGCACGGGTCTCGTTACTCGACCCGTCCTATAAATAATTGTGCCTCCCTACTTATCCTATGTTAATCTTATTTGATTGGTTAGTGGTGCTCAAGCAATCAATTTTTTGCACTCTTCCACATCCAATCTATTTCTCATAGCTTGAACTAGATTTTGGTAGGTCTGCCAATTTTGTTCCAGCAAGTTTTTCGCTTGTAATAAATGAAATCTTTGTTTCTGTTCAAAAAGTGTTTCTTGAAAACCTAGGACTGTCAAAAATTGATTTAATTTGGCTTTATCATCACCACCACCTTCTGCGGATTTAAAAACCAACAGTTCTGCTGCTATCCCGGCCATCCAGATAGTACAATATTTTTCCACCATAGAAACTCCTATTTTTCCTCGCTCTAATTGGGGAGCAATCTCATCGTCTCCTAAAATTATCCCTCCTTGTCCTGGTTGTCCAATTTTCCATGCTTCCCATGCGCTTAGGGTGTATCCTGTAACAGTGATTCCTGATAGATGGGCGACTAAAAAGTGTCCCGCTTCATGATAGATAATTCGCTCTTGATAGGTGGGGGAAAATCTCGCTAACCAATCTAAAAATATGGTTCCTCCCCTTCCCTCAAATCCAAAATTATCTAAGGTGGCAATTCCTAAGAATCCTAATATGGTTAGTGCGGGAATGGTGGGTGATAGGTGAATTAGTGGACCTAATAGGGTAGACATGGTCATCAAAAAAACACAGATGGCTATTAGATTAATGGCGGTTTGATTCATGGTACTAAAAAAAATGGTTTATAAAAAAGAGTTTATAAAAAAGAGTTTAAGTAGGGAGGCACAATTATTTGTAGGATGGGTTGAGGAACGAAACCCATGCGGGTGTTGGGTTTCATACTTTAACCCAACCTACGTTAATCTTATATTTAATTCCACTGACTCACTTAAACAGTTTATCAGAAATCTATTTAACTGGTCAATTCCAAAACTGCCGAAAATCTTCATCTTCATCGCTTAACTTGACCCATTCCAAATTCAAGGATTCTAATTTCTTCACTAAATAATCACAAGCTGGACGCTCTGTTGCATAATGACCAGCATCAATTAAAATTAACCCCTGATCTCTACTCTCTTGAAATTGATGGAACTTACAGTCAGCAGTTAAGTAGACTTGAGCTTTTGTTTTTACTACTGCGGAAATAAATCCAGCTCCGGATCCCCCCAAAACTGCTACTCTCCATATTTCTTCCCCAAGATTACCATGGGGTGAAAAAATTAGTCTTGGTGGTTTTAGTTTGGCTTGAATTATTTTCAGTAGTTCTTCTAGTTTTATAGCTGGATCTAATTTGCCTACTCTACCATAGCCTAAACCTAATTGTGTAGGGACTATGGGTAATACCTCTTTTAAATCTAAAATCTTACTTAAAACATCCGCCGTTCCATCCCCTACTTGATCAAAGTTTGTATGGGCACTATATATACCTATATTGTGGGTAAAAGCCAGCTTGAGGATTTCTCCTACTGGTTCCCCAACCTGTATGGATTTGAGTGGATGAAAAATCAGCGGATGATGGGCAAATACCAAGTTCGCTTTTAAGGCGATCGCTTCTTTTATTACTGCCAAGGTAGGGGTCAAACAGACTAATACTCGTGCCTTTTGTTCTAAAATTCCTGGTTGGATTTGCCAACCACAATTGTCCCAACTTTCGCTCCAAGCTGGATTTGCCCATTCTTCAAACCAGGTAATTAAATCCGCAATTTTCATCTATTAGGTTGAGGTTGATATAAGTAGGTGAGTGGAATTAAATATAAGATCAACGTAGGTTGGGTTGAAGCATGAAACCCAACACCCCCATGGGTCTCGTTACTCGACCCATCCTACAAATAATTGTGCCTCCCTACTTAGCTTTAACCGGAAATGTGAACCACTAACTCCCTGGTGTGATTATACTGACGGTGTTCCCAAATGTAAATAGCTTGCCATGTGCCCAAAACTAAATTCCCATTGTTAATGGGAATACTTTCACTAGTACGGGTTAAGACTGTTCTTATGTGTCCTGGCATATCATCTGGTCCTTCCGCATCATGTATGTAGTATTTACCTTCCGGGACTAGTTTCGACATGAAATTTGCCAGATCTGTCAACACATCAGGATCGGCATTTTCTTGAATAATTAGACTTGCTGAGGTGTGTCTCAAAAATAAGGTACAAAGTCCAGTTTTCACCCCGGATTCAGTCACTAGGGATGCTACCTTAGCTGTGATATTCTGAAATGATTTACCTGTGGTAGGTATTCTTAGCAACTTTTGATAATGTGTCATAGACTGCTCTCTTGCAAATAATTGACTACTGCTTTGGCCAGGGTCTCATTACCATTCTTGTCTATGGGTTGTGATTGTTTCGGTGGTTGAGGTGATTCATACAGAAAATCCCAGTGTGCACCAAACAATTCTGGGGGTGCAATAATTTGATGGTGATGATAATTTTCAATTCCCTCTAATAAAAAGACCCCTTCAGCAAATTCATCACGAGGTATGGTGACAATGGGTACTCCTGAAAGTATGGATTCAGCAAAGGTACTATATCCCGGTTTAGACACTACCTTACCACAAATTGGCATGAAATCCACAGGACGATATTGGCTATTGCTCGTTTTAATTAAGTTGGGTAGATCCGGTGCTTTAGCGTCAGCAGTGATAAATTGCCAATCGGGAAATTTACTAATGTTGTGATATGGTATAGCTTGTATACCTAAACCTCCAAATGTTAATAAAATGGTTTTTTCTGGTGGGGTGTTTATTCCCCAATAGCTGCGTATTTCTTCTGGACTAAATTTGGGAGACCCCCCAGTTAAACCTATATCTATCACCTGGGGAAAAGCTGACATTGGTTCATGAAATGGCAATCGCCACAATAAGTCACTCCCATGATACCAATCTCTAATCCAGTGAGCAATTTCCGTGAATTCTCCCCCCCAGTCTTCATAAATAAAGTCCCAACCAAAGTTACTAATCATCCAACAGGGAATATTCGCCGCTTTAGCAAATCCCGCTGCTAGAAAGGGAACATCTGCTAATATTAAATCAACCCGATTTTGCCTCAGAAAATTCACTTCCCTGGCAATCAGTGAATTTTGCTGCTTTTTAATTTCCCTTAGTTTTTCTAAGGTGGCTGTTTTATCCATTATTAAACTGTCAGCTTGAATTACACCCACATCAAATGCTACTTGTCTCCAGATAAAGTCTCCCGGAATATAGGAATCTAACAACCATCTGGGTGCATTAGTGGCAAGAATTAGGAGTACATCAGGACACAGTTTTTGAATTGTTGCTGCTATTGATGCACTACGAGTAGCATGACCAAATCCATGATTAGTAATACTTATATATACAATTGGTCTTTTCATAGTGGTTAGTTTATGCTTGTGTAAATTTTTGGATGGCTACTATTAGTTCATCCATTTCTGATTCCAAGGTCAGGTAGTGAATACTTACCCGAATGCAGTTGGGGTTAGCAATTGTCCGGGTCAGAATTTTTGCCCCTGGGAAGGAAGATTCCAGATATTGGACTAATTTGCTACTAGGCTGATTATTGGTCATTTGAAAGGAAACTAAACCACTTGCAGGTGGGGAATCTTTTAAGCATTTGATGTGAGGTAATTCTGTTAGTTTTTGCCATAGATAGGCGCTTTTATGACAAATTTGTTCATACCTTTCTTCTCCTGTTCCCCATTCATTATGTGTGGCGATCGCCTGTCTTAAACCGATGTACAATGGTGCTGACAGGGTGGAAACTTCATATCTTCTACCATCCGGTTGCCAACCTATGGGTTGTGCTTGTGAATTGGTAATCACTCCATCTAAACCAATAAAAGTCGGATGTAATTGTTCCCTAGCTTGGGGATGGACATACAAACCTCCTACCCCCGCAGGACCGCATAACCATTTATGTCCAGTAAAAGCATAGAAATCTACCCCCAGTTCTGTTAAACTTGTTAGATTATTTAAAGGGAGAACTCCCACAGACTGGGCTCCATCCACCAACAACAAGCAATTATTTCCCCTACTGGGTTCCTTACACAACTTGACTATTTTGTCAAGAGGTAAAACCTGACCAGTATTCCATAAAACATGACTTAAAACCACCAATCTGGTACGAGGTCTTAGATTTTCGCTAATAACACTTACAGCGTCTCCCATGTTTAAAGTCTCCATTAAAGGACAGGTGGAAACCTCTACCCCAAATCTCCGACTAATTTCTCTAGCACTCCCAATTACTCCCGGGTGCTCACAGTCGGAAATTAGTAAGTGGTCCCCAACTTGCCAATTGATTCCCCACATACTAATGTTACACCCAACCGTGACATTCCCCGTGAGAGTAATAGTATCTTTTGTTACTCCTAAAATAGAGGCGATCGCTTCTCTGGTAGACTGCATTTGAGGTGATATCCAGCTATAAACCTCAGCTCCAAAAGGTCCCATTTCCTGGATATATTCTTGGGTGCGGGTGACAGCATCTATTGCGCTTTGAGGCATTGGTCCTTGTCCCCCATAATTGAAGTAAATCTTGTTTGTGAGAGCTGGAAACTTTTGGCGATGGTGATGCAACATAAAAGTACCCGTTAAAACGGTTCTAGGAAAGGTTAGGGAAAAAGTTAATTTAAGTCTAATTTTAATTTAATGATCATTAATGCTGAACTTCTCCTTCAATATCAACGGTGTAAACGAAGATCTTTCTTAGATGTTCACGGCGATTATCAGCAACGTGATACTCCCCATGAGCTGTTGGTAAAAATGCAGCAAGACAAGATTACACACAGGTCAAACGTGTTAGAACACTTGACCTACAATCAACCTGACTATCCCCCTCGGAACTGGGAAATGGGAGCAGCAGCAACTATTAAGTTAATGCAGCAGGGGGTTAATATGATTTACCGAGGAGTGTTGTTAGCAACTTACGAGGATAAGTATACCTTACTCAGTTGTCCGGATCTACTGGTTAAACAACCAGGGAAATCTAGTTTGGGAGATTGGTTGTATGTACCCGTGGATATTCAACTAGGTAAACGTCCTAAACAAGAATATCAAGTGGTAGCTGCTTTTCACGCGGAAATTGCGGGAGCTTTACAGGAGGTAATGCTAGCAGAATGTTGGTTGGTGTTACGCAGCAAGGAAACAACTTATGCGGTGGATTTGTATAAGTGGAGACCACAAATGTTAGATATTTTGGCGGACTATGTTCAAGTAATGAGTTCACCAGAAGCACCTGAAGTATTTATAGCTAGGCAAAAATGTAATCTTTGTCACTGGTATAACCAGTGTTATAGTATTGCTCGAGAGCAGCAGCATCTTTCCCTATTACCGGGAGTGACACCAGTTCGTTATAATTATTTACGAAGTAAAGCTATTAATAGTTTAGATTTGCTTGCAAAAACCCAACCTAGTAGTTTAGAAAATGTAACTGGGTTTGATTCTAAGATAGCGTGGAAGTTAGTAGTACAGGCCCAGTCCGCATTAAGACAAACCGCTTTAATGTTACCCGAAACAGTGGTAAGAGGAAATCTAATATCTAATGTGGGCATTGAGCTGTATTTTGATATTGAAGCTCAACCGGATTTAAATTTGAATTATTTATTAGGGGTTTTAGTAGTTGATATAGAAAATAAGCAAGAAACCTTTTATTCATTTTTAGCCACAAAACCCGAAGAAGAGGAATTAATTTGGCAGCAATTTGTGGATCTAGTTTGCCAATATCCCCACTCTCCTATTTATCACTTTTGTAATTATGAAGTAGAAACAGTAAATAAATTGGGGAAACTTTATGGCACACCTGATTCTATAACTAGGATGATTCTCACTCGGTTTGTGGATATTTATGAACTATTAATTGAAACCGTGGCCTTGCCAATAGAAAGTTATGCACTCAAGGCGATCGCCAATTGGTTAGGATTTACATGGCGAGATCCCAAAGCAAATGGTGCCAAATGTATTTATTGGTATGATCAATGGTTAGAAACAGGCGATCGGGAGTTTTTAAAAATGATTCAGGTTTACAATGAGGATGATTGTTATGCTACCCGTCGGGTAAAAGATTGGTTAGTTACCTTTACCAAAGATTTTTTGCTTTAAAGCTAAAGTGCGAGGGCGTCCGGTTGTCCCTGAAAAACCTAAACCTTCGCGGAATATTTCTGGAATATAAAATCTGGCAATTTCATCCTTATCCTTATCTTCATAAATTACACCTATTTCTTCCAATACTCTGATAGTATCCTGGTCAGCTTTTAAGTCTTGCACATCAAAAGGAATTTTCCTTTCTGTTAATGAAGATAGTTTTGTGTCTACCCAGGTTTTGAACCGGGGATATTCTTCCTTCACTTCTTCGACTTTCTGCTGACTACAAGGTCGAAGTGCTTGACGAATTGCTTGGGGTGGTAGCAATCGGGTAGAAAACCATTTTTTTGAGGTTTCCTTTGAGGTATCCAATGTACGACCGGTGGCAAAATATAAAAAGCGAATTATATCTCTAGCTTGCAGATTACCCTTAAAATCAGTTAACGCAGCAAATATCCAGGAAGCTGTATTGGCCTCCTTTGATTTATCAGAACCTAACTTCTGTCCCCATAATTTTTGTAATTCTCCCTTTAAATCTTCTGTACTTAAATCATAAATCCTGTTTTTGTCTGCATTTATGACTCCAGATTCGCTACAAATCCAATAGACCAGACGGAGAAATGAATCTCTATCCCAAGATAAATTATAGGAAGAATAGCGATTTTCAAACTGTGCTAAATTTTGAGTAATAGTATGCTTGAGAAAGTCCCGGCGCAGGAATATAATGACCCCTATATTTGCTTTTCTAATTTCTGAAATCTTTGTGGGTATGTCATCAATTAAAGCTTTTAGAGCTTTCCTTTGTTGAGTATCGGTATAAATTTCTGGAAAAATATTTTCCAAACCATCGAAAAGAAATATAATATTTAATTTTCTTTCTTTTAATTCTCGGTCTATTGCCATGAGAGTATTATGACCACTATCCAAATTAATATCAATTGACTTGGCAATAATCTTACTAATCCAAAATTCTGTCCACTTTGATTCATTCCAGTTTTCTTCTAGGGACCTTTGAATTTCATCAGTGTAGTTTGAGTGGCTAAATTCTAACGTAGTTTTCAAAGCTGATCGAACTTCCTTCCTGGCCTCGTCAATAATATTTTGAGCATCAGGTTCAACATACTGACTTTGAAGCAAAGGAAATATATAAGTTTTGTTTCTCGGTTCTTCATGATTTTGACTACCATCTACACGATGTAAAAAACTTTCCCAATTCCTAAGCCGTGATAGATGTATATAATTAAAAGTCTTTCCCGATCCTTTAGCACCAATACATAAAACATTCGGTAATTTATCCGAGAAGTCAGTTGCCAAATTTCGTAGAGGTTCTATAATCAATAAATTTTCTCCTTTGCCAGTTTCTGCATATCGATATTTCTCACATAAGTCTCTGATTTTTTTCAAATCATCTAACTTTTTATTGAACAAATCTTCAGATAAAACCTCTTGATTATTAGCATTATCAGCAGTTATCAACTTTGTTTCTGCCCATTTTCTAGCATTCTTCATTAATGTAGTCGCTGATAGTCTTGATCGAGCTTCTTCCCAACTATTAACATAGAGTAGTTCTTCTGCAAAGAAAGCCTCAATAATTTCCAACCTTTTGCTATAAACATCTTCTGTATCTTCCGGTTGAATATAATTTTGGTAAAATCCATCCACGGCATTTTTATAACGGGGTGAATCTATAACTTCCTGCTTCAACATATTAATCAATAGCCATGGATCATAATATTTCTCATTTTGTATATCCGATTGTGATGGTGCTACTTTACCGATTTGTTGTAAAACCAGATTAGTACCACGAATAGACTGTTCGCTAATGGTGGTAACAATAAACCTTTCAACTCTAGGATCAAAGATTATTGGGCTAGATATCTCACTTAGTCCAGCTCTTAAATCAATAAATACATAATTTATGTCAAGCTCTTGACTTAAAAGATTGATAGCATTACTGTATCCCCAAACTCCACGAGCACCCCTAACTAAATGTTCTGGTAAGATTGGTTTATCTAACAACTGCTGGTCATTTAAACAAGCAGGCAAAAAATACACTTTTGATCTGTCTTCATTTATATGACTACTTAAATTTTTTTTCAGTTTTTTAGCAAATAATGATAGTGTCTGTTCTATGGGTAGGTGAGAATAATGATAAACTTCTAAAAAGTCCAGGAAACAAACTTCTGGATTCTTGACACCATTCCAATAGGTCAAACCTGGTGCTTCTAAATCAGCATCAATAACCAAGATATTTATTGGTTGATTTAATTCCTTAGATCTCTCCAGTAATGCCAAAACATAGGCTACCAGATTTAAGGTTCTACCTACACCACCTTTAAAAGAATAGAAAGCTAATAATTCAGTTTTATTTGTTTTTGTTTGAGTATATGGTTCTGGTAGATTAATTCCACTCCTTTGTAAAGTCTCTATTTCCGGTAAGTAGGCAATCTCTTCCCAAAAGGGACGGATCTCAATAGGATTAATCTCTATTTCCTCCGGTCCAGCAAATTCTACTGGTAACTTATCATCTCCCATATCCAGTTGAATTACCGATTCTTCTTCTAAATACCAATCACCAAACCACTGTTTGACAATACTTTTAGCAGATTCTTTATCACCAGTAATTCCTATTTCTACAGCGTCAGAAAAGCAGTTAACTCTGACTATACCTTTATTTATCAGTTCCCTGTCACGTCTAGTTTCCTGACGAATCCTTCTTCTCACGTCCAACCATGTTAAAAATCTGTTCATAGTTTTGCTAATCTTTTTAATCTTTCAATTCATTTTGAATCCATTTTGATATTTTCAACAACCTATCTTCAATATCTTTATCTGTGGCAACTTGAATTCTATTAGCTTCTACTATTCTAATTACTTCTGCACCATATCGCCACACTTGGTTGATTTGTCCACTATTTATTTTTCGGTCAATAGGATTCCCCTTGGTATCTACTATTTCGCTAATTGATATTTTTGGTAACTTTAATAGTTCACCAGACCACACTTTGTCTAATAACTTATTAATGTCATGCTGGCATTCTGTGATATCTTGACAGAGATCAGTACGATTTTTTCCTTGCCTTTTCATTAGGACTGCTTTAAGTCCACATTCAACGGCATAAAACAAATTTAACCGGTGAGCATTATTTTTGTGTATGAAAGTGGCCTTTTGATAAGCGAAAAAGTGATCACGCCAAGCCTTCTGCATCTCACGCTGCGTGAAAATTATTGCCATTGAGAATTAGTTGGTTAAAATTCCAGTGTTGATTCTACCATGGTAGGATCCATAAATGTTAAATGTCGTTACAAAACTTTACATAGTTAGATATAGTACTCCTATCAAAGGTCAAAGGTGAAAATGTCAACATTTCATAATATCTTCCATCCAATGAACATAACTAATTTGTTGACACATATAAACTTGAAGATAGCGAAACTTATCTAACATTTTTTCACCCCATTCCTTAGGAACAGATACAAGTTGTAAAATTACATAAGCGATGAGACTGGCATAAATTTGTATGCCAATTTTTGGCAACGGTCTGAGGATGTCCTTGACAATCTTGGGAAATGAACTTATAATCATTATCGATTAATTTATTTTGATCCTTCGCCCAGAATTTACCATATTTTGGCCCGTTTCTATCAACTCTTTCTTAACATTCAACATTTCTGGAATAGAGTATAAAACTTCCTACAAAATACTATATACACCATATGCAAAATTACGCCAGAGATATCAATTCTTTAAAATCTCATGCCACAATGTGGTGGCCTCAAAATTTAAGGGATAAAAATGCGACAACAAGTATTATTCCCAGATTACTGGAAACACAAGACGATTTTATTTCAATTTTACAATTGAGCAAAAATAATCCCACTCAAGTCTTTGAGCTTGCGGAAGCAGCAAACTTTCCTGCAAACCTATTCCTCAAGCACTTGGTTGTTATTTCAGACTATGGAGGTGAACTTATGAAAAGGCTAGGAGAAAGTTTTACAACTATTTTTACTAAAAGAGATAAAACAAATAAACTAGTAATGGATTATGTCTGGAAAGGAAAAAATCACCAATATGTCTTTGAGTCAATGCCCATCCAAAGCAAATTAGATAATAAAAAGCTTAATATTGATGGCAAGGGACTACAATTTGAGGAACCATTCGATGGATTAAAACGTGACATAACTATGATTTTACTTTATGCAAGTACATCTGATGTTTCACATTGTGCTGCATTAGATCTCTGTACTCTTGGCTCTATACTTGGTGATAAAGTTGCATTAGAGCATCACATAAAACAAAAATATATACTTGTTAGTCGCATAACAGGAGGTGCCAACGCCAACTCTCTAGGACAATTAGCACAAAGTTATATTCTCAAGTACTTAAAAGAAAAATTGGGAACTGAATTTTATATTAGTAGTAATGAGCGAATTCCTTTACAGGGCACTGAAATATCTTTTGATATAGTTGTCACAAAAGCAGACAAAAAGGTGGGAATTGAAATTAGTTTTCAAGTCACAACCAATAGTACCATAGAAAGAAAAGCAGCACAAGCGTCTGAAAGACAAGCTCTTATGACAAAAGCTAGCTACAAAACAGCCTATGTGATTGATGGAGCTGGGAATTTTGAACGTTTTGCCGCTATCTCTAAAATTTGTCAGCATAGTGATTGTACGGTTGCATTTTCTGATAGTGAGTTTAATATTTTAGTTGACTTTTTACGTGAGAACTTGTGATGATTCGTTTTATTGATCTTTTTGCAGGTATTGGTGGGATGAGACTTGGTTTTCAGCAAGCGTGTGATGTTTTAGGAGTCGAATATGAATGTGTACTTAGCTCTGAAATTGATAAGAAAGCTGTTGAAACTTATAAAATAAACTTTGATGATCAACCTAGAGGAGACATCCGAGAAATTGACATTATGCCTGAATTTGATTTTATGCTTGCTGGTTTTCCCTGTCAACCTTTCTCTTATGCTGGTAAACAACAGGGTTTTGGAGATACAAGAGGAACGCTATTTTTTGAAATTGAAAGACTTCTCACAAGTTACCAACCAGAAGCTTTTCTATTGGAAAATGTTCGAGGTTTAACAACACACGATCATGGTAGGACATTTAACACAATTATTAATTCACTAGAAAAACTTGGCTATGGTATTCATTACCTTCTACTCAACAGTAGTAACTTTGGTGTACCTCAAAATCGTGTTCGTATATATATATTAGGACTACTTGGGAAAAACCCCAGACTTACTATTAATTCAGATAAAGGTGCGACTGATTCCCATAGTTTTAAGGAACAATTCTATCAACTCAGTCTCTTTCCTGATTCTTATTCAGTAGTTAAGGTTAAAAATATTCTGGAACAAAAAGTGTCTGAAAATTATTATCTGTCTAAAAGATTTCAGCAACAGATTTTCGATGCTGTTGATGGTAAATTTGAGAAACTTCATGGTGTGCGTTTAATTGATTTTCGTGGTGGCAATTCTATCCATTCTTGGGATTTAGGTATAAAGGGTAAGTGTTCAAAAAATGAACGGGACTTTATGAATGCTTTAATATCTCATAGAAGGCATAAAGAATTTGGTAACCACCAAGATGGTAAAAGTTTAACTATAGAACAAATTAAAACGTTTTTTGATCATGAAGATATGGAAAATATTATTTATTCACTCATTCAGAAAAAATATCTTAAAGAAATCAATGGAAGATACAATCCTGTGTGTGGAAATATGTCTTTTGAAGTTTTTAAGTTTCTCGATCCTGAGAGTATTTCCATAACTCTGACATCATCAGATGCCAATAAATTGGGTATAGTCCAAAATGGAAAGCCTCGAAGAATAACCCCTCGTGAATGTGCAAGATTACAAGGTTTTCCAGATTCTTATATTGTTCATCAAGATGATAATGCAGCATACAAGCAATTTGGTAATGCTGTAACAGTGCCAGTAATTCAAGCAATTGTGGAAGATTTAATTAAACATAATAATCTACATAGTACGTAAAAAAAAGTTGTGCGATCGCATTTTAATTCTACCATAAGTAGGGAGGCACAATTATTTGTAGGATGGGTTTCATACTTCAACCCAACCTACACTGTACCTGGTGAGAATTTAGGTCCGAGCTAATCTAACCCAAAACAGTTTGTAGTAATGGCTGATCACCATTTAACTTACCAGTTCTTAACCACTCATCCATTTCATCTGGTCGGTTAGATCGGGTTAATTTTTCTCGTAAATAACCACCTTCCAAAATTTCCCTTTGTAATAATTCCTGAGCAATTTCCTCCAATAAATCCCTATTACATTGCAAAATACTCAATGCAATATGATGAGCATTATCCACTATCTCCTTCACTTCCCGATCAATTTCTTCAGCAACATGGGGACTAATAGCACGACGGGGATTACTATAACCTTCTAAAAACTGCTGTTGACTTTTCTCAAAAGCTACTGGTCCAAGCTTATCACTCATACCATACAAAGTCACATATCTTTCCGCCAAATCTGTGGCTTTTTGAATATCATCAGATGCACCAGTAGAAACCTTCCCAAACACAATTTCCTCCGATGAACGTCCACCCAATAAAGTAGCAATCCGTCCACGAATTTCATCTTCTACCATAAGAAATCTATCTTCCTCTGGCATTTGAATTGTGTAACCCAATGCTCCCACACCCCGGGGAACAACGGAAATCTTCTCTACCTTACCTGCTCCTGGCATTAAGGCCCCAATAATAGCATGACCAACTTCATGGTAAGCAACCGTTTTCTTCTCCAATTCATTTAACACACGGGAGCGTTTTTCTAACCCAGCAATTAATCTTTCAATAGCCTCGTTAAAATCTACCATTAGAACAGCTTGACGATTATTTCTCGCTGCTAATAATGCAGCTTCATTAACTAGGTTCGCTAAATCTGCACCAGCAAAACCTGGGGTGCGAGTCGCAATAATTTCTAAGTTCACATCTTCTGCTAATTTCACACTTCTAGCATGAACCTTGAGAATTGCCTCTCGACCTATTTTATCTGGTCTGTCTACCACAATTTGACGGTCAAACCTCCCGGGACGACGTAATGCAGGATCTAAAACTTCAGGACGGTTAGTAGCAGCAATAATTATCACGCCTGTATTAGCGTCAAAACCATCCATTTCTGTCAATAATTGGTTTAGGGTTTGTTCCCTTTCATCATTACCACCTACAAAACCACTAGCTCCACCCCGAGATTTGCCTAGAGCATCTAATTCATCAATAAAGACTATACAGGGAGCTTGTTTTTTGGCTTGTTCAAATAAATCTCTTACCCTAGCAGCACCTACACCTACAAATAATTCAATAAATTCTGACCCAGAAATACTAAAAAATGGTACTCCTGATTCACCTGCAATGGCTTTTGCTAATAAGGTCTTACCTGTTCCCGGTGGTCCCACTAATAATACACCTTTGGGAATTTTTGCTCCTAAGTTTGTGTACTTACTAGCATTTTTTAAAAAGTCAACTATTTCCTCCAATTCCGCTTTGGCTTCATCAACACCTGCAACATCGGGAAATTTCACACCGGTGCTACCTTCTGAATAAATTCGAGCTTTACTTTTTCCCACAGTTAATGCAGCAGGTCCCCCTCCCTGACGACTCATGAGAAAAGCCCAAATACCAAAGAAGATTAAGGGAGGTGCAACCCAACCTAAAACTGTACCAATCCAGGCATTTTCATTGGGGGGTGGGGCGGCAAATTCCACGTTATTTTCTCGCAGAATTTTCGGTAGGTCTAAGTCTATGGCCACTGGTGTGGTTCTAAAAACCTGCTCCACAATTTTTCCTTCGGGAGTTTGGGTTTTAATCGCATATTCAATCCGGTCTCCTCCCACAATTGCTTTATCTACTTTACCAGCTTTTACCTGATTAATAAAATCACTGTAAGGTACTTGTTGTAACCTAGGTCCCAAAATGCTGGGAACTATTAAATTCAACAGTAATAAAATGGTCATTAAGATTAAGAAACTTCCGCCAAACTGTCGCAGTTTTGGCTTTTGCATCTGGTTCTTATTGTTAGTTTCTACAGGCATGATAATTTACCTCAAAAGTTTGATAATTGATTACTTTATGGTTGACTTAACAACTTGATAAGTAGGTAGGCACAATTATCTTATATTTAATTCCACCCACCCTCTTAGTTGAGTAATTGCTAATTGGTTGATTAACCTAGTCATGAACTTAATTAACTTAATAATAAAGCAAATAGTCCACACAAAGCAATACCGTCAAATACTCCCGCACCACCAATACTTAAAACGCCCTCACTCATGGATTGAATATCTTTAAGATGTAATAGGTCAGCACCAATAACAGTGCCTAGAATACCTCCCGCAAATGCTACGGGAGCCCCTGCATGGGGGGCTATTATCATGGCTGATATAACCGCAGTTAGAGGAGCTAATAACGGATTCATTTGAATTCCAATTCCGGGAACTATCCGAGCTGCAAAATAACCAACCACTGATACAATGGTGGTTACCAGGGTAATTGCCAACAGGTTTCCTCGGGAAATTTGGTATAACGCTAAAAGTACGGGTATTAAACCACCCCCTACGTTTAGTGCTACAACTGTAGACCGGTCTAGTCTTCTTAACGGGATTCCCCAAAATTCCCTTAGCCACAGGGTGGCAAATTCGTCTACTACTTCTATGGTGTTTTCCAGTCGGTATAAGGGAATATTGATTGTGCTAGTAATTATTACTAGCAAAAAGAGGAAGAAGGCAATTTGAGGAGAAAAACCTAACTTGGCTACGGCAATTTCTACTATGTCTACTGCTAGAGCAAACCAAATAAAGGGTAAAAGTAACAGCAACACCAGAAATAACAGTATTGAAACTGGTAGATAGATCATATCTTAATTGTTTCCCTCCTTTTTAGTTCCTGCACTTAGTTCCCGTAAAACCCACACTCTGCGAATAATCAGTTTCTCTTCCATTATAGAGACTACACACTGAACTCTAAATTCGTATCTACCCAACCCCAAAATGGGTGTCACCGCACTTCTATGAATAATCAACTCTTTTTTCTGGTCAAGCTACTTCTGCTTTCAACTTTTATTTCAGGTTTGATTAAATATGTAGGTCCTATATTTTTGTTCCCACCTACAGCAGTAAATGCGCTCATGATGGTATTCCTTCCGACTATATTCATGATATCTTTTCTTGTTTTACCCATGGTCTCAAAAAGACAAAGTTAAAGCTACAGTTCAACAAATTTGGGGAGTGTATCCGTGAAACTTGGTCAATGGATTGGTTTGATTGCTTTAGTTGTATCTCTGTACATATTATGGCAACTACGTGAAGTATTACTATTGATATTTGCTGCTGTGGTTTTAGCTACGACCTTAAATAGATTGGCCAGAACCTGTCAAAATCTGGGAATTAAACGTCCAATGGCTGTCTTTTTATCTGTGATGGTTTTTTTGGTGGGTATAGTTGCTTTTTTTTGGGTGATTGTGCCACCCTTTGTTCACCAATTCCAAGAACTGACTTTACGAGTACCCCAAGGTTTTGAACGGGTTAATACCTGGATAGATGAACAAAGAAGTCATA
The DNA here is from genome assembly GCF_014489415.1 of Cylindrospermopsis curvispora GIHE-G1. Taxonomy (NCBI): domain Bacteria; kingdom Bacillati; phylum Cyanobacteriota; class Cyanophyceae; order Nostocales; family Aphanizomenonaceae; genus Raphidiopsis; species Raphidiopsis curvispora. The sequence continues at coordinate 1,512,517 of NZ_CP060822.1, read as the reverse complement.
TCCCCCAGGAGTTGGAACCTGTCATTCCCGATCTTAATCGTTTGATCGCGGAAGCTCAACCCTTAATTAATCGAGTTTTAGGCAATTCTTTTGCTTTTGTTTCTGGTTCTTTAGTGCTTGTTCTCAATATTTTATTGGTTTTAGTTTTAACGGTAATGTTCCTAACTAATCCTGCAGCTTATCAAAAGTTATTTGTTAGACTCTTTCCCTCCTTTTATCGACGACGAGTAGAGGGAATCTTGAATCAGTGTGAGGATTCGCTAGAAAGATGGCTGACAGGAGCTTTTATCGCTGTTTGTGTGGTGGGATTGATGAGCCTAATTGGTCTGTCAATTTTAGGTGTCAAAGCAGCTTTAGCTTTAGGTGTTTTGGCAGGATTGATGAATTTAATTCCTAATTTGGGCCCCACTATGAGTGTGGTTCCAGCTATGGCGATCGCTCTTTTAGATTCTCCTTGGAAACCAATTTTTGTCCTAATTCTTTACTTTTTTATCCAACAGCTTGAAAGCAATTTTATTACTCCTATGGTGATGGCACACCAGGTTTCTCTATTACCAGCTGTTACCCTAATCTCCCAGTTGTTTTTTCTCACCTTTTTTGGATTTCTAGGTTTATTTCTAGCATTACCCCTGACTGTGGTGGCAAAAATTTGGATTCAGGAAGTATTGGTTAAGGACGTATTAGATTGCTGGGAACACCATGGTCATGATGAAGTTGACTTAGTAATTCTTACTGATGATGATTCCCAAGGGGAGTAGTCAACTCCCCTCTTTCCTCTTATGCTGGTGGCTCAACTAAATTTTCAATTCCTTGAATAACTTGAGCTGACTCGATTATATCACCTGCTTTTAGCTTATCCAAAATCTCTTTACCTTCCACCAGATAACCAAATACAGCATAGCGTCCATCCAAAAGATTACGCCCTGCTGGGGTTAATTCCGGTTCAAATAAAAAGAAGAAAATTTGGGAAGAACCACCATCCGGATCACCCTCAGGACGCGCCATTGCTAATGCTCCAAAGGAAGAAAATGGTAATACTGGCATATCTAAATAACGTCCCGCATCTTCCAAGGTAATACCATAAGTTGGTTGTTTATCCCCTTCGGCTAAAATCTCTAGGGGAATAGCTCGATATTTGCCCATTACAGGATCAATAAAACCAACTTCTTTACCTTCCGGATCTCCCGTTTGTAAAACATAGGACTCTTCGGAACGGGTGAATTTTAATCCGTTATAAAAGCCTCTTTGTACTAGATCTACAAAATTACCAGCTGTCACTGGCGCACTGTAACCATCTACTACTACGGTTAGATCTCCCTTGTTTGTTTTTATGGCAATAGTAGCACGACCTTTGAGTTGAGGTAGGTTACTAAATTCAGCAGGAACTTCAAAGGGAAACCCCTTAACCATGGATTCTTCTAATAAACTCACAAGATTGAGTAACTTGGCTCTCCCCTCCAAAATGGCCTCTTTTTGTCTGGTTTTTACTACTTCTTGCAGTTGTACTATGCCAGATTTTAACTCCTCAATCCAAGATTCAGCTTGGGGTTGGCGTTCTGGGGGAATGCTGGTTAAGATTTGGGAGGGTCTGTCAAGAATCCGTAATGCTTGACTAAGATCTCTGGAAATCGCACCCCATCGCTTATTAGCACGTAGTTGATTGGAAATATCCTCTAAACTGGCCTGCAGTTTGCGTACTGGTTGATTATCTATGGGAAGTGCATATCTCAACAAAGCCCTACCATCTGTAATAGCATTCCCCGATGGTAAAGCTGCGTAGGAAGTCCACCCGGTGGTGCTGGTTCCTAAAAATATCATTCCCATCAGTATGACTTTTAGGCTATATATTAGCCCAGACCTGATAAACTTAAACATGGAGTTTCTCAAATGCAGGAAGTAACCAACTATCCATCTTCCCATATTGGGGCTCTATTGAGGTTCAATCTCTTCCTGTGTCTTTACCCCATCCTTCTTTTTCACCAGGTCCTAATTTACGGTTACAATAAATCCCGATTGTCTTCTAATATTTGTAAGTTTCATGATCTCCAGTAATGATTTTCGAACCGGCGTTTCTATCGTGTTAGACCAATCCGTGTGGCGAGTAGTTGAATTTCTTCACGTTAAACCTGGTAAGGGTTCCGCCTTTGTTAGAACTAAATTAAAAAATGTCCAAAATGGTAACGTGGTGGAAAAAACTTTCCGCGCTGGGGAAACTGTACCCCAAGCAAATTTAGAAAAAATTACCATGCAATATACTTATAAAGAAGGTAATGAATTTGTCTTGATGGATATGGAAACCTACGAGGAAGATAGATTGAATGCCACCCAAATTGGTGATCGTGTCAAGTACCTGAAAGAAGGTATGGAGGTTAATGTCACCTTTTGGGTAAAACAGGAGGAAAAACAGACTATAAAACAGGTTCTAGAAGTTGAACTCCCTAATTCCGTAGTTCTGGAGGTGTTGGAAACTGACCCAGGTGTCAAGGGTGATACCGCTACCGGGGGCACTAAGCCAGCAAAATTGGAAACTGGTGCAACTGTCATGGTTCCTTTGTTTATTACGACAGGTGAGCGGATCAAGATAGACACCAGAGAAGATAAATACCTAGGGCGAGAATAGGCCTTGTTGGTGAATATTACCTCCTAAAATGGGCAAGATTAACAAAATTTGTCGGTAATATTCAGCAAGCCCTAATTATCAACAATATACGTTAATAAATGTTAGCACTTACTATTAACGTCTACAATTATTTAAGTGTTTTGATTATTTCCTGTTGTCTAGTATTGACTGGCGAATAATTGTTTAGCGTCATAATTAATACCAATTTATCTGGTGATTGTGATGGATGAAAAAAAAGAAATTTACGGTTAGGTCGAGGTAAAAAATACTGTGCCATTAGATTTTAATGAAATCCGCCAATTGTTAGCTACTATTGCACAAACTGATATTACTGAGGTGTCACTCAAAAGTGATGATTTTGAGCTGAGAGTCTCTAAAGGGGGAAATAATTTCCCTGTATCAGCACCGGTTGTACCAACGGTGACTCAAACCGCACCGGTTCAGCTACCAGAGTCAGCTAGTCACCGAGATAGTTCTACCGGGGCACAGTCACCCCTAGCTAATGCAGCTGCTTCTAAATTTATGGAGGTCCAGTCTCCTATGGTGGGAACTTTTTATCGCGCTCCTGCTCCCGGTGAAGCACCTTTTGTGGAGGTGGGAGACCGGGTTCGGGTAGGTCAGTCCGTCTGCATTATTGAGGCCATGAAATTAATGAATGAAATTGAAGCTGAGGTCTCTGGACAGGTGATGGAAATTCTGGTGCAAAATGGTCAACCCGTAGAATATGGTCAACCTTTAATGCGAATTAATCCTGATTAGTGGGATTTTTCTAATTCGGGAAAGTTTCACCACCTTTTGTTTGGTGCTTACCCCCTAAAGAGGATAGTTTTCCTGGAAGGTTTTACGGGTTAGTGGTTGTTCTATTTCTACTCCTTCACCACCCAATACTTCTAAGGGTTTACCGTTAATTTCTAGGTAAACTTTAGCATTGGGATCTAGGGTTGTAGCAGTGTAGACAACCTGACCCACCCGACCTACCATGGAAGCGCTACCACCTCCACCAGTAAAATTTTCTGACAGGTTTACATGAATTTCATTGTTCTCTATTTTCAGACTCAGCAATTTTGTACCCCGGGGAATAGTTGTTGAGTCTTTTGTTTCTTTTGGACCCTCTAACAATGTGTTTAAAGCACTTTCTAATGCTTGACCTGGTTGGTCACTGGCAATTTTTACGGGTTGAGCAACTAACTGAAAACTTTTTGCTGTTGGTTTTAGCCAATATATATTAGCCGTTTGTTCTTGACCTGTTTGGCTTGTTAATGGCTGTTGTTTTTCTATACTTTGGTTGGGGTTAGCTTGTATGGGAGTGTTGGGTGTTTGAGAACTCAACCACGCAACACCACCGCTTACTGCTACTACTGTGGCTGAAACAGCAGCTATTACACCTGAAGAAATATTACGATTTGTTCTTGGTTGGTCGTTCATATATAAAACCTGCTTGACATAAAACTCAAATGGTTTATTACCAGACTCATCTCTAATTTTAGGTTGATATTTTTCATCTGCAACATGTAAGTGGGTGGGTGGAATTAAATATAAGATGAACGTAGGTTGGGTTGAGGTATGAAACCCAACGCCTACAAATATATTTTGCCTCCCTAATTAGGGGTTAATGTGAAGTAATTTAGGTTGTTACATCTCTTTGACTAATCCAGCTTTCTAGTGTGTCTACTAGGTCCTCAATGGCAATTTCCTGAGATTCACGAGTTGCTCTTGTGACTACTTCTACCTTACCATGGGTGATGGAACGACCAGTAACTATTCTGTAGGGAATACCAATTAGGTCTGCATCTTTGAATTTTACCCCTGCTCTTTCGTTTCGGTCATCCAATAGGGTCTCTATACCGACTTTGTTCAGCTCTGTATAGATTTTTTCGGCAATCTCTACCTGCTGGGTATCTTTTATATTGGGAATGCTAATAATGGCATGATAAGGAGCGATCGCCACCGGCCAAATTATCCCATCCCCATCATAAGATTGTTCAACTGCTGACTGGGCCAGTCTGGATACACCTACACCATAACAACCCATGACTAAGGGCTTTTCTTCTCCTTGTTCGTTGGTATAAGTTGCACCCATGGCTAGGGAATATTTTGTTCCTAGTTGGAAAATATGACCCGCTTCTATACCCCTGGCTGTTTCTAAGGTTTGACTGGGATCATGCACCGAGCGATCACCTGGTTTTGCTTTCCGAATATCTACTACTAGTTCGGGTAGTTTAAACTGCTCTTGCCAGTTAGACCCAACCAGGTGAAATCCGGATTCATTTGCTCCTGTCACAAATTGCTTTAATTCTACCGCTGTTTGATCAATCAGACGGATAAATTTTGGGTGTAGCTGTTCACGGGTAGCAATATAATCATCACTCAAATCAGGGGCAATGTAACCCAAGGGTAAGCTCTTGGTTGCCCAACTGGCGATCGCTTCCTGATTAGGCACTGTTAGACTAATTACCGTTTTGGCATGAAATTGGGGAGCTAATTTGGTCAGTTCGTTTTGTAATTTGACTTCGTTAATTTCCTGGTCTCCCCGAATATTCACCAACACTAAAACTGTTAACCCCTGATCATAAACAGTTTGATATAAAACATTTTTCACTACCTGGGTAGGGGAACATTTCAAGTAATCACAGAGTTTTTCGATTGTTTCTGTACCTGCTGTTGGTACTTTTTCACAGGTTTTGAAATTGGATGGTTCCGCGTCAGCAGGTAAGGAAACTGCCTTTTCCACATTTGCTGCATACTTACCATCCTGGGTATAGAGGACTTCATCTTCCCCAGCATCCGCTAGAACCATGAATTCTGTTGACCCAGAACCACCAATTGCACCGGAGTCGGCTTCTACTGCTCTAAAAGCCAAACCACAACGCCGTAACATATTACTGTAGGCTTTATACATATCCTGGTAGGTTTTCTTTAAACTTTCCTCGTCAGTATGGAAAGAATAACCATCCTTCATGATGAATTCCCTACCCCGCATCAAACCAAATCGGGGACGAATTTCATCCCGGAATTTAGTTTGAATTTGATATAAATGCACCGGTAGTTGGCGATAGGAACGAATCATGTCGCGACCGATAGTGGTAATCACTTCTTCATGGGTAGGACCAAGACCTAGCTGTTGTTCCCTTCTATCAATTAAGGAGAACATAATTCCTTCCGCCTTGGTGTAAGTATCCCACCTTCCTGACTCCTTCCATAACTCAGCTGGTTGTAGTTGTGGTAGTAAACATTCTTCCGCACCCGTGGCGTTCATTTCTTCCCTAACTATCTGGGAGATTTTTTGTAAAACTCGCCACATTAACGGCAAATAGGCATAGACTCCACTACCAATACGACGGATATAACCTGCACGCAACAATAATTTATGACTGGGAATTTCTGCATCCGCTGGGTCATCCCTAAGCGTAACAAATAACTTCTGTGATAAGCGCATCATTTTTCCTTTTTATGGAGCCTTTTAAAACGGAGAGGGGGGGATTCGAACCCCCGTTGAGTTGCCCCAAAACACATTTCGAGTGTGCCGCATTCAACCACTCTGCCACCTCTCCCCATATTAACCTACTAAGACTTACTAAGTTAACTATTCAATATTAACTCCGATTGTGATGGTAAACTATCCTGTTATTTTTGTCAAGGGGTTAGTGGCCCAATTTTGTAGGTTGAGTTTAATACGAAACCCAACAAATATGATAATAATTAATTGTTTATATCTCCCCGTATTGCAATTTTGTAGTTTAGGTTAAGGAGCAAAACCCAACAAATATGATGATAATTAACAGATGTTGGGCAGATGTTGGGTAAAGACTATAAATTGGAAGACTCGTTTTCTGACACTTGGATGAAAGCCTGAAAATTTTGTTGGGGATCCCACTGAATGGCTCCATCTCTACCTGTAAAAAAAAGTTTCGTCCCTTGTAGTATTTGATCTGAACTATTTTTATTAACCTTATTGGTAGGTGCGATCGCTACTTGTGGTTTTAAAGCAGTTGTTAAATCTTCCAAAGACTCTGATGGGGACCATACCACTTGAGGAGATAACAGGTTGCCATCTTGTGCCAGTTGGGCAATTTGTTGAGACTTAACACTGCCAATTAGTAACCAATTTTGTCCAAAAACTTGTAATTGGAGAATTGGTAGTCTATCATTATTGAAATTTGCCATCACTGAACCTGTGTTAACCGATTGACCCGATGATAAAGGTTGATAGTTAGTCTGTTTTTGTCGTAACAGTTCTCGAAGTACCTGGGTAGTTACCGGATTATTTTGGGGGGAGGTATAATCCAAGAAGTTTTTAATGTGTAAATTATCAATAACTTCAGACCAGGCATTATTTGCATCTCCAGAAAAATTAGTAGATATTGCCCAATCAATGTGATTAATTCCCTGCTGGCGAAGAAAAGGTAAAATAGTAAAACGTCCCGTGCCAGGATCACCACTATTAATGAGAGTAACTTGGCCCCGATCTTGAATTACCAAAACAGGCTCACTATTGGTTGCCAGGAGGGTTATTTTTAATAAATTGCCGGTGTAGTACCAAATAGGAATAACTGCCAAAATGGTAGCAATCAAACCAGCGAACCACCATCTTTTTTGCCACCAAGGTACTAAACAGGTAGTAACAATTAAGCCATAGATAATCAACATTTGCCAAATTGATATACTACCAATATTTAGGGAATTTCCTGGCAAATTATCAAAAAATTGTGCCATTTTAATTAAAATATGGGCAGGATAATATAAGAAACTTGCCACATAGCTACCTAAATCTGACAGGGGTAAACTTAGCAACCCACTAATCATTCCCCCAAGACTAAGAATAGAAATCAGAGGGGTGGCAATAATATTGAGGGGTACACTGTAAATAGCCACAGTGCTAAAAATATGTAGGAGTAAGGGAAGAGTCCAAATTGTAGCTGCAAGGGGAACGGAAATCAAAGTAGCCAATAGGGGAGGTAACCAATCCAATCGTTGAGTAATAGGGGTTGCAGTAACCATCAAACCCAAAGTAGATAAAAAGCTCAATTGAAAACCTAAATCCCAAATCCACACCGGGTTAAATAATAGTAAAAGTGTAGCTGCTAAGAGCAAAGATCCCAATTGTTGAACCTTTCTGTCTAAAGCCAAACCAATCAAAGCAGCAAATCCCATAATTACTGCTCGCAGGATAGATGGTTGTAACCCAGCCAAACCCAGAAAAATTATCAACCCCAAAGCTCCACAAAAAACTTGCACTTTTTTATTGGCGGACTTGGTTAACTGTAAAACCACTGCCAGAATAAGAGAAGTTTGAAAACCAGAAGCAGCTAGAGCATGGGCCAAACCCACATTAACAAATAAATCTCGAATATTATAGGGTAAGTCCACTGCTTTATTACCCAGAACCATAGCACTGACTAAAGGACCTTCAGGTACACCCAAAAGACGGATCTGGGAACGGACAATTTGTTGGCGAATTTGCCACCATCCCCAAGGGATATGCTCATCAATCAGATTAACCTGTTTACCAATCAAACCAGCAAAACTACCCTCTTGACGGAGGTATTTTTGAAAATCAAAACCCCCAGGGTTATCAGCTGGTTTAGGTTTATATAACATTCCGGTAACAGTGACTTGTTGACCAGGATATAAACCCGTAGCTTGCAGTATAGGTACTGTCACATATAATTTACCAGTTACTACCCTGGGTAAACCAGCAGGACCGCGATCGTTTTTTACCTCATCCAGTTGTTTGGCCTGGAACCAAAATTGTCCTCGCTGACTACGAGTCAACCGGGGGGTATTGACAACTTCACCTCGAATAACCACCAACTGGGCCTGATTAGTATTATTTTCACTGGAGATAAATGAACTAACGTCTTGAGATCCCGGTTGAGGAGTGCGAAATTGACAATAAAAGCTGGCTATTAAACCGACTAAGCCAGCTATTAACCATACTCGCGGATGAGGTAGAGTTAGGGGGGCGTTTACCCCTTTTTGCCCTTGAGTAATAGATTTGATGTGATAGGGAAAAAACCTCCTCACAGCCAGGAAAACTCTGGGAAAAGAAATTGCCGCCAGCACACCAAATCCTAAAATAAAAAATCCCCCCCAGGGAAAAATACTGAGTAGTAGACCCAAAATATAAGCAAGACAAATAATCAACCTTCCCTACCTCCATTATTTTTGAGCAGGGGGAACCCCAGTTTTTGGCGTTGCTCCACATATAAATGGGCTACTTTCCTGGCTAGGTGGCGAATTCGGGCAATATATCGAGTTCGTTCTGTTACAGAAATCACCCCCCTAGCATCAAGCAAATTAAAAGTGTGGGAGCATTTGATAATATAATCCAACGTAGGTAAAACCAAACTCTTTTCTGCAAGCTGAGATGCTTCCTGCTCATATATGTGAAAGAGATTGAGCAACATTTCGGGATTGGAGGCCTCAAAGTTATAGACACACTGTTCAATCTCACCTTGAAGATGAACATCACCATAGGTGATGTGGTCTGTCCAATGAATTTTGGTGATAGCTTCCACTTGTTGGAGGTACATTGCCAACCTTTCCAGTCCATAAGTAATCTCAATGGAAACCGGACGACAATCAATCCCCCCACATTGTTGGAAATAGGTAAACTGGGTAATTTCCATACCATCCAACCAAACTTCCCAACCGGTGCCCCACGCACCAACTGTTGCATCCTCCCAATTGTCCTCCACAAACCGAATATCGTGGTCTTCTGGAAGAATACCCAAAACCCTTAAAGAATCAAGATAAATCTCTTGGATATTATCCGGTGAAGGTTTAATTAAAACTTGATACTGATAATAGTGTTGAAACCGATTAGGGTTTTCACCATAGCGCCCATCGGTAGGACGACGACAGGGTTCAACATAAGCTACTGACCAGGGTTCAGGACCTAAAGCCCTTAAAAAGGTATGGGGGTTTTTAGTTCCCGCACCTTTTTCCATGTCATAGGGTTGGGCAATTAAACAACCACGCTGTCCCCAAAATTGATGTAGAGCTGCTATTACTGACTGAAAATTCACTGTAACCTCCACGCCTAGATTTTTTTTAGCTTGACAAAAGGAGTCTTAGCACCTATAAACCCATAAATGCAACTAAAATGTGACTATCTTTTAGTGGTTTTGGTGGCGACTGCCAAACCATTATTGCCCAAAGACGGTATTATAGGGAGGTTTCAGCCCCTAAAATTTTGCCAAAAAACTTTTTTCCAAAAAAAATCAAAAAAAGTGAAAAAAGTAGTTGACATTCCCAGAGAGGTTCGATATATTGAATAAGTGGCTGAGAGAGACGCAAGAAAAAGCGGCTCCTAGGTACACCCGAACCTTGAAAATAATATAGTTTGAAAGACAGTATAAAGCAATCTACTAGTCAAGAAAATAATACCAGACTGAGGTAATCAGTCAAAGAAAGAGCTAAAAACAAACTTAACAAAACGGAGAGTTTGATCCTGGCTCAGGATGAACGCTGGCGGTATGCTTAACACATGCAAGTCGAACGGGATGCTTAGGCATCTAGTGGCGGACGGGTGAGTAACGCGTGAGAATCTGGCTCCAGGTCGGGGATAACAGTTGGAAACGACTGCTAATACCGGATGTGCCGAGAGGTGAAAGATTTATCGCCTGGAGATGAGCTCGCGTCTGATTAGCTAGTTGGTGGTGTAAGGGACCACCAAGGCGTCGATCAGTAGCTGGTCTGAGAGGATGATCAGCCACACTGGGACTGAGACACGGCCCAGACTCCTACGGGAGGCAGCAGTGGGGAATTTTCCGCAATGGGCGAAAGCCTGACGGAGCAATACCGCGTGAGGGAGGAAGGCTCTTGGGTCGTAAACCTCTTTTCTCAAGGAAGAAGAAAGTGACGGTACTTGAGGAATAAGCATCGGCTAACTCCGTGCCAGCAGCCGCGGTAATACGGAGGATGCAAGCGTTATCCGGAATGATTGGGCGTAAAGGGTCTGCAGGTGGAACTGAAAGTCTGCTGTTAAAGAGTTTGGCTTAACCAAATAAAAGCGGTGGAAACTACAGAACTAGAGTGTGGTAGGGGCAAAAGGAATTCCTGGTGTAGCGGTGAAATGCGTAGATATCAGGAAGAACACCGGTGGCGAAAGCGTTTTGCTAGACCATAACTGACACTGAGGGACGAAAGCTAGGGGAGCGAATGGGATTAGATACCCCAGTAGTCCTAGCCGTAAACGATGGATACTAGGCGTGGCTTGTATCGACCCGAGCCGTGCCGGAGCTAACGCGTTAAGTATCCCGCCTGGGGAGTACGCACGCAAGTGTGAAACTCAAAGGAATTGACGGGGGCCCGCACAAGCGGTGGAGTATGTGGTTTAATTCGATGCAACGCGAAGAACCTTACCAAGACTTGACATCCTGCGAATTCCGGTGAAAGCCGGGAGTGCCTTAGGGAGCGCAGAGACAGGTGGTGCATGGCTGTCGTCAGCTCGTGTCGTGAGATGTTGGGTTAAGTCCCGCAACGAGCGCAACCCTCGTTTTTAGTTGCCAGCATTAAGTTGGGCACTCTAGAGAGACTGCCGGTGACAAACCGGAGGAAGGTGAGGATGACGTCAAGTCAGCATGCCCCTTACGTCTTGGGCTACACACGTACTACAATGCTACGGACAGAGGGCAGCAAGCCAGGGATGGCAAGCGAATCCAGAAACCGTAGCTCAGTTCAGATCGAAGGCTGCAACTCGCCTTCGTGAAGGAGGAATCGCTAGTAATTGCAGGTCAGCATACTGCAGTGAATTCGTTCCCGGGCCTTGTACACACCGCCCGTCACACCATGGAAGTTGGTCACGCCCGAAGTCATTACCCCAACCGAAAGGAGGGGGATGCCTAAGGTAGGACTGGTGACTGGGGTGAAGTCGTAACAAGGTAGCCGTACCGGAAGGTGTGGCTGGATCACCTCCTTTTAGGGAGACCTACCCATTGAGGAATCGAAAGCCGCAGGCGAATAGAGAATCAAATGGTCTACTCTAGGTCGATGACGTAAGATTGTGAAGTCTTTCAAACTAATATTTGGTTCGCGAGAGGGCTATTAGCTCAGGTGGTTAGAGCGCACCCCTGATAAGGGTGAGGTCCCTGGTTCGAGTCCAGGATGGCCCACCTGAATGGGGGTTTAGCTCAGCTGGTAGAGCGCCTGCTTTGCAAGCAGGATGTCAGCGGTTCGAGTCCGCTAACCTCCACATTAGGAAGAAACTAGCAACTAGGAAAGACCTAGACTGCTGGTGGAAACCAGCCAGAACCTTGAAAACTGCATATAGATAGATAAGAGAGCCGAAATCGAAAGATAGAAGCAAGTGAAGAACCAAGTGGTCAAGCTAATAAGGGCTCATGGTGGATACCTAGGCACACAGAGGCGAAGAAGGACGTGGTTACCTGCGAAAAGTTCCGGGGAGTTGGAAGCAAACAGAGAGCCGGAAATATCCGAATGGGGCAACCCTGAACACTGCCTGTTGAATATATAGACAGGAAAGAGCGAACCTGGCGAATTGAAACATCTTAGTAGCCAGAGGAAAAGAAATCAAAAGAGATTCCCCGAGTAGTGGTGAGCGAAAGGGGAAGAGCCTAAACCAAGGGGTATACCTCTTGGGGTAGTGGGACAGCAACATCGAATCCAGAGACTAGACGAAGCAGCTAAATACTGCACCAGAGGGGGTGAAAGTCCTGTAGTCGAAAGTCAAAGGATAGAAGCTGAATCCCGAGTAGTACGGGGCACGAGGAATCCCGTATGAATCAGCGAGGACCATCTCGTAAGGCTAAATACTACTGTGTGACCGATAGAGAACAAGTACCGCGAGGGAAAGGTGAAAAGAACCCCGGGAGGGGAGTGAAAAAGAACATGAAACCGTGAGCTTACAAGCAGTGGGAGTCCGATTAAACGGATGACCGCGTGCCTGTTGAAGAATGAGCCGGCGACTTATAGGTACTGGTAGGTTAAAGCGGGAATGCTGGAGCCAAAGGGAAACCGAGTCTGAAAAGGGCGATAATCAGTATTTATAGACCCGAACCCTGGTGATCTAACCATGGCCAGGATGAAGCTTGGGTAAAACCAAGTGGAGGTCCGAACCGACCGATGTTGAAAAATCGGCGGATGAGCGGTGGTTAGGGGTGAAATGCCAATCGAACCAGGAGCTAGCTGGTTCTCCCCGAAATGTGTTGAGGCGCAGCGGTAATGAAAAAATTGGGGGGTAAAGCACTGTTTCGGTGCGGGCTGGGAGACCGGTACCAAATCGAGGCAAACTAAGAATACCCAAGGAACACATTGCCAGTGAGACGGTGGGGGATAAGCTTCATCGTCAAGAGGGAAACAGCCCAGACCACCAGCTAAGGTCCCCAAATCATCACTAAGTGAAAAAGGAGGTGGGGTTGCAAAGACAACTAGGAGGTTTGCCTAGAAGCAGCCACCCTTGAAAGAGTGCGTAATAGCTCACTAGTCAAGCGATCCTGCGCCGAAAATGAAAGGGGCTAAGTGATGTACCGAAGCTGTGGGATTAGAAATAATCGGTAGGGGAGCGTTCCGTAGTAGTGAGAAGCAGTAGCGGCAAGCAGCTGTGGACGAGACGGAAGTGAGAATGTCGGCTTGAGTAGCGCAAACATTGGTGAGAATCCAATGCCCCGAAACCCTAAGGGTTCCAGAGGCAGGTTCGTCCACTCTGGGTTAGTCGGGACCTAAGGCGAGGTCGAAAGGCGTAGTCGATGGAGACCGGGTCAACAATCCCGGACTACAATATGGGAGCAGAACTAGGGACGCATGAAAGATAGCCACGCCCTGAATGGATTGGGAAGACCGTTACGACGGTCGAGTGGTGAAGGAAAGTGCCAAGAAAAGCTAGGGTTGTGATGAACATATAGTACCCGTACCCGAAACCGACACAGGTAGGGAGGTTGAGAATACCAAGGGGCGCGAGATAACTCTCTCTAAGGAACTCGGCAAAATGGCCCCGTAACTTAGGAAGAAGGGGTGCCTGCTGAAAAGCAGGTCGCAGTGAAGAGATCCAGGCGACTGTTTACCAAAAACACAGGTCTCCGCCAACTCGAAAGAGGACGTATGGGGGCTGACGCCTGCCCAGTGCCGGAAGGTTAAGGAAGTTGGTCAGTGGAAACATGAAGCTGACGACCGAAGCCCCGGTGAACGGCGGCCGTAACTATAACGGTCCTAAGGTAGCGAAATTCCTTGTCGGGTAAGTTCCGACCCGCACGAAAGGCGTAACGATCTGGATGGTGTCTCAGAGAGAGACTCGGCGAAATAGGAATGTCTGTGAAGATACGGACTACCTGCACCTGGACAGAAAGACCCTATGAAGCTTTACTGTAGCCTGGAATTGTGTTCGGGCTTGGCTTGCGCAGGATAGGTGGGAAGCGAAGAACTTCTCCTTGAGGGGGGAAGGGAGCTAACGGTGAGATACCACTCTGGCGAAGCTAGAATTCTAACTCATCACCGTAAGCCGGTGAGAGGAAAGTTTCAGGTGGGCAGTTTGACTGGGGCGGTCGCCTCCTAAAAGGTAACGGAGGCGCGCAAAGGTTCTCTCAGCACGCTTGGAAACCGTGCGACGAGTGTAAAGGCAAAAAGAGAGCTTGACTGCAAGACCAACAAGTCGAGCAGGGACGAAAGTCGGCCTTAGTGATCCGACGGCGCAGCATGGAATGGCCGTCGCTCAACGGATAAAAGTTACTCTAGGGATAACAGGCTGATCTCCCCCAAGAGTCCACATCGACGGGGAGGTTTGGCACCTCGATGTCGGCTCATCGCAACCTGGGGCGGAAGTACGTCCCAAGGGTTGGGCTGTTCGCCCATTAAAGCGGTACGTGAGCTGGGTTCAGAACGTCGTGAGACAGTTCGGTCCATATCCGGTGCAGGCGAAAGAACATTGAGAGGAGTCCTCCTTAGTACGAGAGGACCGGGAGGAACGAACCGCTGGTGTACCAGTTATTCCGCCAGGAGTAGACGCTGGGTAGCCAAGTTCGGAGAGGATAACCGCTGAAAGCATCTAAGTGGGAAGCCCACCTTAAGATGAGTGTTCTCACTACGAGAGTAGGTAAGGTCACGGGGAGAAGACCCGTTGATAGGCTTTATGTGGAAGTACAGTAATGTATGTAGCAGAGAAGTCCTAACAGACCGAGGGCTTGACCTCGAAAGGTAATTCATTCTTATCAAAATATATGCAGTCTTCAGGGTTTTGAAGTGGAAACTTTGAAATCGACAAGTTTTCCTGGTGTCTATGGTGCGGTGGAACCACACTGATCCCTTCCCGAACTCAGAGGTGAAACGCTGTTGCGGCGACGATAGTATGGGGGTTGCCCTATGTCAAAATAGCTCGATGCCAGGTTTATTATTATATAACCGCTCATTCCATGTATTATGGGGTGAGCGGTTTGATTTTACTTACAAAACAGCGATCGCCTATTTTTAAAAACATTTACCTTAATGCAAAACCCCACCGTTAATTATGGTGTATGTGAATTCATTGTATTATAGGATGGGCGGTTTGATTTTACTTACAAAACTGCGATCGCCCGTTTTTAAAAACATTTACCTTAATGTGGAACCCCACTGTTAATTATGGGATACGTGAATTCATTGTATTATAGGATGGGCGGTTCGGTTTTACTTTCAAAACTGCGATCACCTATTTTTAAAAACATTTACCGTCAATTAGGAAATGCTTCGCAAGCGGTTTGGTTTTATACATTGTTGTGAGTTAAAGACTCAATGACGGCATTCCCTACCATGCGTTTTTTCGCTAAATGTTTTTTCCACAGTTTACTAGCACCAAAACAAATACCTAATGCTGCTAATACTGCTCCAGAATCTGATTCAAAAGGAACAGGAGTAACATGTAGTGGTAGTCCATCTGCAGTAAATGATGTGGTAGAGTTGGAATCGTCTCGGAAAAATTGAAGCCTGTTCGAGTATCCATCATTACCATATGTTCCTAAATTTAAATAGTTACCATCTTGGCTAAAACTGGCATTAGCATAAGTGATAATACCACCTGTAACGGTAAAAGCATTGCTAGCAGCATAATGAAAGTTGTAAATACCGAGTCCTTGATTATTAGGACTACTTGTAACCTGTGCTGTAATACCAGAACCAGGGTTATTACCCTCCTGTAAACCGATTAATGTTCCTTTGACGAGCCCGTTAGTACCACCAGTCACATCCTGAAACTGGAAAGGGAAATTAAGGAGCGTAATGGCTTTTGCCGGGGCAGCACTTAACAACACCGAAGCTGCAAATCCAGCTACAACAAGGGTTTTAGCAATTATGGGGGGGGTAGAATCTTTGATTTTGAACATTAGGATCACACCTTATCTAGCGCACGTGGACGATTACGACATTAATATAGTATAGTTCCTGGTAATCGTCAAGTGTAACATAACTTAACAATACAAATTTTCCAATGTATTCTAGGGTGGGGGGTTTGATATAAGTATTTATTTAACTGGCAACAATTTTGTCACCTTGAGTTTAAAGCCACCAACTCCAGTTTCTCCAAAAGACCTCACTCTAATAATATACTTCCCAGCTTCAGTGATGCGGACAAATAACAGGGAATTACTGGTGCGATCTGGACCATCATCATTTTCCCCTACAGTCAAACCATTGGGACCTAAAAGTGTGATAATTGTATCGAAATTTTCCGAAGACGCATCAATCACTAGGTTATCTCCCTTGTTCAGGTTGACTTGATAATCACGCGCAAATCCCCCTTGACCCGTGGGAATGTCCTTTAGAGTCAATTTATCTGTAATCTCCCCTTCTAGCTTTAATAGAATGGGATTATATCAGAAGTGTTGAATGTTAAGAAAGTTGTGATAAAAATTGCCCAAAATATATTAAAATTTGGGCAACCCATATCAAAATATTGATTTGATAATGATCATAAATTCATTCCCCAAGATTGTCAAGGATATCCTCAGACCTTTACCAAAAAATGATTATCCAGTTTTGAACAGCCGTCTTTATGTTGAGTGTTGGTTGGCTTATGCCTTGGATAATAGTTTAACAAGTATGCGGGACTTATTTACAAGATTAAACCATACAGGTATTGATGTAAGAATTTCGACATTTTCCAAAGCTAACAAACACAGGAATCAAGAGATATTCCAAAATATTTATCATCAATTGAATAAATTGGTACAAAAAAAAGCTTATAAAAAGCTACATGATAAATACGCAATTTGTCCAATCGATTCAACAATAATTACTTTAACAAGTAAGTTGTTATGGGTTTTAGGTTATCATCAAGTAAAATTGTTTAGCTCCTTGAATCTTTCTACGGGAAGTCCAGAAGATAATTTGATAAATTTTGGACATAATCATGATTACAAATTTGGCTCATCAATGATGTCTAATTTACCTCAAGATGCAGTTGGGGTAATGGATAGAGGTTTTGCAGGACTAAATTTTATACGGGAGTTAGTACAAAAAGACAAATACTTTGTGGTACGAATTAAGAATAATTGTAAACTAGAATTTGAAGTAGAAACTGGATTAGTAAAAATCGGTTCGGCGAGTCATGCTTCTGCTTACAGGGTAGTTAACTTTTGTGATATATTATCCCTATTTCCAGTTTGGGCGATCGCCTATTTTTAAAAACATTTACCTTAATGTAAAACCCCACCGTTAATTATGGTGTACGTGAATTCATTGTATTGTGCCTTCAAAATTGCGATCGCCTGTTTTTAAAAACATTTACCTTAATGCAAAACCCCACCGTTAATTATGGTGTATGTGAATTCATTGTATTATAGGATGGGCGGTTTGATTTTACTTACAAAACAGCGATCGCTCGTTTTTAAAAACATTTACCGTCAATTTAATGTAGAACCACACTGTTAATTATGGTGTACGTGAATTCATTATATTATGGAGTGGGCGGTTTGATTTTGCTTCCAGCGATCGCTTGTTTTTAAAAACATTTACCTTATAAATACTTACTTAACTGGCAACAATTTTGTCACCTTGAGTTTAAAGCTACCAACTCCAGTTTCTCCAAAAGACCTCACTCTAATAATATACTTCCCAGCTTCAGTGATGCGGACAAATAACAGAGAATTACTGGTGCCATCTGGACCATCATCATTTTCCCCTACCGTCAAACCATTGGGACCTAAAAGTGTGATAATTGTATCGAAATTTTCCGAAGACGCATCAATCACTAGGTTATCTCCCTTATTCAGGTTGACTTGATAATCACGCGCAAATCCCCCTTGACCCGTGGGAATGTCCTTTAGAGTCAATTTATCTGTAATCTCCCCTTCTAGCTTTAATAGAATGGGATTATATATATTATCCCTATTTCCACTCTGGGCGATCGCCTGATGAGAGTAAATAATTATTGATAAAACAGTTATGGGCAGAATAAGTACCTTTTTGAGAAAGGGCATACAGTAGCTGTTCATAGTTTGTTAATAGGTTATGAATAAATTATATATTCTATGGATTATGCTTAATAGCTTTAGCTACAGTAGCGCAACCAATGACATTTATTCCGTAACCATCGAGGGTATGTATAGCAGAATTAGCGGTTGCTCCTGTAGTGTAAATATCATCAACCAGCAATATGGGTTTATTAGGATAGTGATTAACAAGATCCTTGCCCAAATCAAAAGCACCCATTAAGTTCTTTTGCCTGTTATCAGCTGATATTTCAAATTGTGGTTGTGTATGTTTAATTCTAATTAGTCCATGGGATTTTAACCTGAGCCCTGTCACATCACAAAAACCTCTGGCAATAAGCTCAGATTGATTAAAACCTCGTATCTTCATTTTATCCGGGTGTAATGGTATGGGTACAATTACAGGAGCTTGATATTTACAGCTAGAATTTAACAACCATGATCCTCCTAGGAGCTGGCCCAAAAAGAGCGCGATTTCTGGGCGGTTTTCATATTTCATCATCATAATAGCCCTTTTTAATATTCCCCCGTAGCTACCCCAAGCAAAAAGAGGTATGGGGGATGAGCAATTAGGGTCGTGTAAACAACTTTTTTGCAATTGTTGATTACAGTATGGACAAAATAAGTTTGGTGTATTACGTTGGCAAAGAGGACAGTTATTCTGCAAAAAGAGATTTAGTAGACCTTTCAGCATAGTCATTAGCCATCACAGACTGCATCCCCAATGTAACACAATTATTCCCACTTCACAAGAATTTCTAGCGTTTTCTATAATTGAAATAAAATGTTTTCAACCCTCACTTTACCAAATGGTCAGGTGAAACCTATAATTGTTAGCCATCATTAGTTTACGTAGTTATGTCTAAGGTTCTTGTTTCCGATCCAATTGATCAAGCTGGTATTGATATTCTCTCTCAAGTAGCTACAGTTGATGTCAAAACAGGCTTAAAACCAGCCGAATTAGTAGCAATAATTGGTGAATATGACGCACTCATGATTCGTTCGGGAACCCGCGTTACAGAAGAAATTATCGAAGCTGGTACCCAATTAAAAATTATTGGTCGTGCTGGTGTAGGTGTGGATAATGTAGATGTGCCAACTGCCACTCGAAAAGGCATTGTAGTAGTTAATTCCCCTGAAGGAAATACCATTGCAGCAGCAGAACATACCCTGGCAATGATGTTATCCTTATCTCGTCATATTCCTGATGCTAATGCCTCCCTGAAAAAGGGAGAATGGGATAGAAAAACCTTTGTTGGTGCAGAAATATACAAAAAGACCCTAGGTGTTGTTGGATTAGGAAAAATAGGTTCCCATGTAGCCCATGTGGCCAAAGCCATGGGCATGAAATTATTAGCCTACGATCCTTTTATTTCCACCGAAAGGGCCGAACAAATCGGTTGTCAGCTAGTAGATCTAGACCTACTTTTTCAACAAGCGGACTATATCACCCTACATATTCCCAAAACACCGGAAACAACCAACTTAATTAATGCTAAAACCCTAGGGAAAATGAAACCCACCACCCGCATCATTAATTGTGCTAGGGGTGGTATAATTGATGAGCTGGCCCTAGCGGATGCCATTAAAAACGGTAAAATCGCCGGTGCTGCACTAGACGTATTCCAGTCTGAACCCCTGGGAGATTCCCCCCTAAGATCCCTGGGCAAAGAAATAATTCTTACGCCTCATTTAGGTGCATCTACTACGGAAGCCCAGGTGAATGTCTCCATAGATGTGGCGGAGCAAATTAGGGATGTATTATTAGGACTACCAGCTCGCTCAGCGGTAAACATTCCCGGATTAGGGCCTGACATTATAGAAGAGCTCAAACCCTATATGCAGTTAGCAGAAACCCTAGGTAACCTGGTAGGACAATTAGCAGGTGGAAGAATAGAAACACTGAATGTTAAACTCCAAGGAGATCTGGCTACTAACAAAAGTCAACCCTTAGTAGTAGCAGCCTTAAAAGGACTACTATATCAAGCATTAAGGGAACGGGTTAACTATGTTAATGCAACCATAGAAGCCAAAGAAAGAGGTATTCGAGTCATTGAGACTAGGGATGCTTCAGCCAGAGATTATGCCGGTTCATTGCATTTAGAAGCTACAGGTACCTTAGGAACTCATTCTGTCACTGGTGCTTTATTAGGAGAGAAGGAAATACACCTCACAGATGTAGATGGGTTCCCCATTAACGTACCACCGAGCAAATATATGCTATTTACCCTGCACCGAGACATGCCAGGAATTATTGGCAAATTGGGTTCCTTATTGGGGAGTTTCAATGTCAACATTGCCAGCATGCAAGTGGGGAGAAAAATTGTGCGAGGTGATGCGGTTATGGCTTTGAGTATTGATGACCCATTACCAGATGGTATTCTGGAAGAAATTAAACAAGTTTCTGGAATTCGGGATGCTTATACAGTAACCCTATAGGTTTGGGTTGGGGAAGTGGGGGATTGAATATGAACACTACTAATAACCAAAACATAATGACAAATACCTGGTGGGAAATCCAAATTTTATGTACACCTGACCTGGAAGATTCTATCTTTTGGCGGTTGGAAACCTTCGGTTGTCGGGGCGTTGCTGTGGAAAAAAAGGATAGGTTTCTATTAATTAGAGCTTATCTCTCCACCTTACAGGCACAATTATCAGATCTCACTAACTTATCAACATTATTACATGAAGACTCAACAGCCATTGGGTTACCTACTCCCGAATTAAATTGGCATCAAATTAATGAAGAGGACTGGTCTACCAGTTGGAAGCAATATTGGCACCCTCAGGAAATAGGTAATCTGTTTTTGATTAATCCTGCATGGCTACCCATACCCCCATCCACATCTAAATTGGTTATCCGTCTTGACCCGGGAGTAGCTTTCGGTACGGGAAATCACGCCACCACCCAATTGTGTCTGGAATCTTTAGAAAAATATTTAACTCAAAACAGCAGTAATACTAGTATTACTGCTCCCCAAGTAATTGCAGATATTGGCTGTGGTTCAGGTATTTTGGGCATAGGCGCACTCCTACTAGGCGCCAAAAAAGTCTATGGGGTAGATAATGACCCTTTAGCAGTAGAATCGACCAATAGTAATTGTATTTTGAATCATCTCAATCCAGAAAAATTAACCTGTGCCCTAGGTAGTGTACATACCCTAACAGAAATCCTCACTGAACCCCTCGATGGCATAGTTTGCAACATCTTAGCTGACGTAATTATTGAGTTAATTCCACAAATGACAGACCTGGTCAAATCCGGTTCCTGGGGGATATTTAGTGGTATTTTAGTAGAGCAGTCTCCATCCGTAATTACCACATTGGAAAAAAACAGTTGGGTGGTAGATCAAGTTTGGCAGCGTCAAGAATGGTGTTGTTTAAACGCTAGAAGATAATTAGAGGACCTAAGTCCCCCAATTATCCCTTAACTATCAAATCAAAGTTTTTAAACGTTCAATTAATTGAGGTGCTTGTACTACACCCTCAATTTTACGGACTGGCTGACCATTTTTAAACAAGATGAGAGTTGGTAGTGCTTCTATGCGATATTGGGTAGCTAGTTGAGAATATTTCTCAGTATCGATTTTCACAACCCTTAGCTGACCTTGGAAATGAGTATTAACCTTTTCCAAGATGGGAGCCATCATTTGACACGGACCACACCATTCGGCGTAAAAATCCACCAGCACGGGTACATCGGAACCGGATAACATTTCTTCAAAGCTATTAAATTTTTTTTTAGTTGTCATAACGGTACACACCTAACAGTTACTGCTTTCTCAATAGTAGTTGGCAACCAACAAAAATCAACCAAATCCGTCCTAGTTAGAGGTTCTATCAGAATATGTTCTAACGGAGAGAGTAGGGAACAGAAAACTGCACCTGCTCCACCAAGGGAGTATAACCTAACCATGGCGTTCCCGATTGGGAAAACTGTTGAGGAGACCCACTAACGACAAAACGAGTGGGCATAGGTAAGAGATGATTTTTGATGTTTAGTATTTCTAACTCTCGCTGACAGACCCTAACCACATGAACTGCAGGATCTACCAGATGAATGTGATTTGGTATGAGAGTCTTTATTATAGGTTCAAGTAAAGGATAATGAGTACATCCATAGATTAAAGTGTCTATTTCCTGTGCCAATAAAGGTTCCAGATAGGATTTAGCAACTGCAAGAGTGTAGGGGTCATCAAGGCGATTTTGTTCGATTAAGGGAACAAATTCGGGACAACTTACTTGCCATACCTGAACATCAGCTTTAACTTCCATTATTGTCTGACGATAGGCATTGCTTTTAGCTGTAGCAGGTGTAGCAATCACACCAATGCGTTTACCTACATTTACAGCAAACTTAGCAGCAGGCGAAATCATCCCCAAAATGGGGAATTTATATTCCAAACGAACCGTTTCCAGAGTGAGAGCGGAACTGGTGTTACAGGCCATAATCACCATTTTCACCCCTTGTTGTTCCATCCAACTGAGTATTTCCCTGACATATGCTAAGATTTCCTTTTGGGAGCGGACACCATAGGGAAGATGGGCCGTATCCCCAAAATAAATAACCGACTCATTGGGTAGTTGCTGATAAACCTGTCGCAGGATAGTTAACCCACCTACACCACTGTCAAACACACCAATGGGAGAGGTGGGAATTTGCTGAATGGAAAATGCTTGGGAATTACCTTCAAAAACAGGATATGAGTGCATAGGGAAATGGGTTCAGGGACTACTATAGAATACCAGTTCATCTTTGTTTTAAATACTGGAGAATTCCCTGAGCAATGGCCTGGGCCATTTGATTTTGGTAGGTAGACCTCTGTAAATTAGCCACATCCTCTTCTCCTGTTAGATAACCGAGTTCTACCAAAATCGAGGGGATAGAATTTTTTCTCAGGACATAAAATCTTGCCTTCCTTACTCTTCTATCCCTGACATTGACACTTTGTAAAATTTTGTTGTGAACAGTTTGTGCTAAGTCCAAACCATTATTATAATAGTACGTTTCTAATCCACTGACTTCAGGACGATTAAGACCTGCTGAGTTAGCATGAATGCTAACAAATATATCAGCTCCAGTGCGTTGTGCCATTTCCACCCTTCCAGGAAGGGTGACAAAGTAGTCAGCATCTCTGGTCAATACGGTCTCTACACCATTTTCTTGCAGAATTTTAGCAATTCTTAGGCTAATGGGCAAAATAATATCTTTTTCCTGCACTCCAGCAATCCCTATAGCTCCTGGATCTTTGCCACCATGTCCTGGATCAATCATGACTAGCAATTTACCCTTGGGGGTAGTGCGACGAGGACGAGGTTGGGGATTGGTTTCGGGTTTGGCGTTGGGATCTGGTAAGTGATTACTTCCACCCTGATCTAGGGGGGGTAAGCCAATTGGCGATCTTACCCTTTCGATTGGCAAGGACAACATGCCGTTGTTAGTTCGATTAGGTTGACCAATGCGAACTCCTGATGCTGGTTGTATTAGAATAATTACATTGTTTAATGTCCCAGACTGGACACGTACTCCCAATACCGGACTGTTAGGTGGTAGATTGACTCTGGGAGCTTGAGGTGCTAATTTGGCATTATTAATACTAATGCGAAACATAGCGGAACCTCTGTCCCAACCTGTGGTTACAGATGATTTCTGACCGCCTTTAATTAATAACTCTGTGCCATTGTCGCTTAACTGCACCGACTCAATGGTGTCAGTCCCAGTTTCATTATTATTTTCTACGTCATTAACATCGGGAAAATTAGGGGTTAGGGTTTCACCTCCCTCCCGTGAGTTAACAAATCCCTTCACTGGTAAAATCACCACTCCATCACCAACAGTGCTTACTTCCCAATCGGGACTTTTTGGATCAACCTTCAAGCTAACTTGCACTGTGCTGGGTGTAGTTCGCAATTGGATCAGCTGAACCCGAGTAACGCCATGGCGATTAACCAAGATGCTTCTTGCTGTTAATTGTGGAGACAAACTCGCACCCACAATATTCATGAATATGGTAGTCCGGTCAACACTGCGGTTGATTCTAGCTTGGGGGGAAATACCACTAGTGCGAATAAAGAAACCATCCCCAGTAGTTTGTAATTTTTCAACTTGGGTTTTTCCCGCTGAAGAAAACTCTGGTGGAGATTGGGGAGAATCTATAGTTGCTAAATTATAATTGGAATTGTCATCTCTATTGTTGTTATCCTGTGGGGTGTTGGAGAATACCCGCTCTAGTTTTGGTAGTTGTACTATCCAGCGACTACCAGCGGCGGTTGTAAACTTGATAGCTTGAGGGTCAACCCTATAACCTGGATTGAATTCCACTACTACACGGGTAGTTTGGGGATCAAACTGTCCTATGCGAACTGCACGAATCCCACCACCTATGGGTCGAGCAACTTGGGGTTGACCAAATTTGGTGTTCGGTAAATCAATCACCAGTCGCGTAGGGTTAAAAACTAATTGGGCTTGTGGTTGGACAGGGCTAGTTGTTCTAATTTCTAGCTTGTTTTCGTTAGCATCAAACCGCCAAGAGTCAAATTTAGCTGCCAAACTAGGTGAAGACAGTAAAAGAACTGTTCCAATTGTTCCCGTTAGTAAGTAGTGTAGTCTCAAATCCCTTCTCCTATATTTAACATTATAGACTTAATCAATATCTCAATCTGAGAATTTTGCCAAGTCGCAGTTGCCAAGTCTGTAGATAACCATCTCCTGGCTAAGGCTATATGTCGGGACGGTAATATACAAATATAAGTTTCCGCTCTATAGGATCTCCCCAAAGCTACTCAGACCTTTACAGACCTGGACTACCTACTTCCCGTTTCATCCTAGTCTCAAGATAATTCTTGAGAGGTTTGTCTACTCCACAAGCTATCTCGGTAGAGCTTACCGTTTGATCCGAACGAATCGGAATCTGAATTCCTTCAAACCATCGTTCTAGATTTTTTGCTGCATTGAGATCCCCATCTCCCCCTCTCCCCTATACCTCTGAGGTGGAATCTAAACCAACCGAAGATTCCCCTTGGGGAAAGACAACTCGTAACAGGGGAGGAGCTAAAAAGGTAGTGATAATTACCATCATAATAATTGCTGCTCCTAAAGGTTTGGAAAGCACTCCACTAGCTGCACCAACTCCCGCAAATACTAACCCTACCTCACCTCTGGGAATCATACCTACACCAATGGCTAAACGGTTAATACCTGGCTGACCAAAAACGGCTAAACCTGTAATTACTTTACCAATAATCGCTATTGTAATCAGGAAAGTAGCCATCACCAATCCCTCTCTATTGGTTGGTATGGCTGGATTTAACACTACTAAATCTGTTTTCGCTCCCACTGCTACAAAGAAAATTGGCACTAGCATGTCCGCAATTGGTATAACTTGCTTTTGCAGTTCCTTTCTCTTTTCTGTTTCCTCTAAAACTAATCCAGCTGCAAATGCTCCTAATATGGCTTCTAGGTTAATGATGTCCGCCAGGTAGGACATGATGAACGCAAAAATAAAAGCGGGAATTACCACTCCCCCCCTGGTCTTCAATATATCCGCGATCGCCACGAAGGATTTGTTAAAAATATTACCTAAAATTACGGCACCAATAATAAATCCAGTGGCGCTAGCTATTAAATAAATTACTTTACCCAGATCTACTGCGCCATCTTTAGCTAAACTAGCAACCACCGCCAAAACGATAATGCCCAAGATATCATCTATGACAGCTGCACCAAGGATAATTTGTCCTTCTTTGGAATTCAACCTACCAATTTCCGAAAGCACTCTGGAGGTAATACCAATACTAGTAGCAGTTAAAGCTGCACCAGCAAAAATAGCAGGTACTGGAGCAATGCCAAAGATGATCATCAACCCTGCAGTACCCGCTGCAAAGGGAACAGCTACTCCCACCACTGCGACAACAAACGCTTGAATGCCAACTTCCATCAAATCTTTTAAGTTGGACTCCAACCCTATTTCAAACAGAAGAATAATTACACCCAATTCTGCTAAAACGGAAATCACCTCTGATTGAGCAGCAAATACTGCGGGTGTAGCTTCTGGTGTTAACCCAGCGGTAATTTGCAAGAAGGACATAATCAAGGAACTGGAGCTATCAGTACCACCTTCTGGAAATACTAGCAAGTGTAGAACCGATGTACCAACAACCACACCTCCAACTAATTCACCCAGAACCGGTGGAAATCCTAATTTGTTGGACAGTTCGCCCCCTAACTTACTAGCTAGGTAAATAACTACTAAACTGAGGAGAACTGCTGCTACCACGATGGTATTGTCCACCGACTCATTGGTAGAGCTGGCTAACAGGGGAATAGTAAACTTGGTGAAAATGGTCACATCAACTGTATTTATGAGTGGCATTGGTTTTATAAATGTTTATGAGTTTTTTGTCCTTACCTTTTTATATCACTTTCTTTATATTTTTTATCTGTGGTTTCAAATCAGATCGATATTCCAGTATATATCAAGTATAAACTGAAATATCGATGTTTTTAAACTTAAACTATAGCTTTAGACGCTGTAGTTTAAGTAAGACTAAACAAAACTGAAGTTACTGACAGTAAGTGTGCTAGTATTTACTCCAATTAAGTTAGCTATAGTGTTGCCATTGATGATAATGTCGTTATTGGTTAAGGTTAGATCCTTAAAGCCAAAGCTCTGGACTTGACCGCTAATACCCAAAACATCAGTACCAATCTGAAAATCCACAATGGTATTGGCAAGGTTTTTGTTGTCAACTTTGGGGATATCACCGGTAGCGATCCAAAACTGGTCTGCACCAGCACCACCGGAAATTAAATTGCCCCCACCTTCGCTAACAAAGAATTTATCATCTCCATCACCACCTAAAGCGCGACCATTCACACCTAGGTGAAAAACGTCATTACCAGATCCACCGGAAAGGCGATAGTCCTTGGCATCTGTAGCGTAGATTTCATCATCCCCACTACCACCAAAAATGCGATCGCCATTACCTGCGTATATAACGTCTTTGCCACTACCTGTGTGAATAGTATTTTCGCCCCTGGGAAAACCTTCCAAGGGGGTATTGAGAGTAGTGTCTACCTCATCATTTCCAGAACCGGTAAAGATTAGGTCTTTAATACCATCAGTTTGGGAAGGAATTACCACAACATCACGATCCGTGGTGCCAAAGACCAACTGGGATGCTTGGGGAACATTATTGGCATTTGGTTCCACCTCAAACTGACTGACAATTTGGGGTTGCAGATTGATAATAGCATTAGGATCAGCAACTAACTCAGCTTCAGTATAGGGTTTGATTCCATAAGTAGTGACCGTTAGCTTTTGAGTAGTTGGGTTGATGTTAAATTCCGTCCAACCGTAGGTGTGAGTCGCAATATAGTCTCCTTGTAGTAACTTAGAGTTAATTAACCCATCAACTTGAGAAAGGTTGTTGTTTAAACCTATTGGATCGTAGCCAAAAGGTTGTAATCCATTGTTGATAGCTTGTTTAATGAAATCATCCTTGTCATTGACAACACTATCCCCATCACTAGTTGTAGGTAAGGAATCATAAAATGCCTTTTGCTGTGGTGTGAGGAATAAACCAGCCACCGTTGGTCCAAAGGGAGCATCGTAAGCTACGGAACCAGTAATAATTTCCCAGGTATTGGTAGGAATTTGAGCTTGACCGGGTGCGGTTTGATAGGTGAGATTATTTACTATTGTACCGTGGAAATCAGCAGTAACAAAAACAACGTTTTTAATTTTGTTGTCATCGATAAACTTGAGAAGTTCCGTTCTTTCAGCTGCATATCCTTCGTAGCGGTCACTTGCTGCTGCTACACCCAGGTTTTGGATTGGTCCTGACAACATGATAAACTTCCAGGTTATACCGCTGTTGCTTGCGCGCAGGAGGTCTTTTTTGAGATCTTCCACCTGTGGTCTTCCCAACAGGGTGCGATTGGGATTAAAAGACTGGGCCAGGAAATTGCCAACCTGAGTTAAATCACCTGGGTTGGTAACGGGGGGTAGTTCCGTATCTCGGAAAGAGCGAGCATCTAATACAAAAGTAGCTGCGTCACTACCATAGGTGTTATAGCGATAGAGTTTCCTTTCTCCATCAATTCTACTATCACCGGTTTGACTATAAAACTGATCGCTAATGGGGTTATACTCTTGGAAAGCCTGCAACCCATTTTCATAGAAGGGATTGTCATTGGTTAAACCCGTGTCAGAAGGAGACATACCAGCAAAGTCATTGTAAACCTCGTGGTCATCTATAGTAGTTAAAATGGAGGTAGATGCTCTTAGGTCTCCCCAGGTATTTTGTCCATAGCGTAGTCCGTATACTTCAGAGTGTTTAGCTCGATAGTCTTCTAGGGTAGTAGCTTGAGGTATTTCCACTCCCTTGCTATCCTTGAGTCCTGGTGAGGGAACGTCAGCATAAATGGTATCTCCCAGTTGGACAAAGAATTTCAAATTAGCTGTATCCGCATTATTAATGGCTGGATAGGGCGCTAATTCACCACGCCAGTCACCCGAGACTCCAAATTTCAACCCAGCTCTAGTTGTGGAGGTAGCTGCTGTGCTAAACTTACCAGTAGCAGTTCCACCACTTACATCGCTGACCCGATAGTAGTAATTGGTTCCCGGTGTAAGTCCATCTACTAATACTTTAACTGGTTGAGTAGTATTGGTTACGTTGACTGTCTTTTTGCCAACTATGGTACTAAAGTCTGGAGTTGTACCATATTCAAAGGTCACCTGTCCGGTGAAAAGACTGCGGGTCCAGAGAATGGTAGAAGTTTGGGTGGTGTCACCGCTAGCAACTCCATTAACTAGGGACTGGGCTATGGGAGTGCGGGGATTGAAAGTGGTAGTATCAATTTTTAAAGATGTGGGGAAACCATTGGCAATATTTTCCCAGGGGACCAATTTAAAATTGCTGTTGATGTTCTCACCATCAATAATTTTAGCGGGTTCGTTATTGCCATCTTGAGTGACAAATAAACCCATGGGGAAATTAGCGCCTAGGGGTAGATTAATCACATCTGCACCATCAGACTCCTGCACGCTATCAATTGCGCCATTACTGCCAACAGCAAATCTCCCCAGAAAATCATTGCTACCTTCACGGGTGTAAACGGCAAAGCTGTTATCACCTTGGCTAGATGCTAATAGGTAACCGGTGCCATTTTTGCCATAGTAAATGGTGAGACCCTCCGCATCATCTGTAAGGTTTTGACCACCTTCAAATTTAACCTTATCTACCAGTTTACCAACGTTGCTACCATTGGGTTCTGCATCGAATTTCCAAATTCCCACATCCTCCTGACCAATGTAAACAAAGCCCATTTCCTGGTCTGCTACCATACCCTCGGTTTGAGCAGAACGGGTAGAATCACTAGGAGCAGGAATGGTAAACTCTCTAACTCGTTCATAGCCTACTTTGCCATTACCTTTGTCAATCAGTTTAAATTGAGCCACATCTCCCGTTTGACGACGGGAAGCAAACACGTAGTAATCTTTAGTTGCCAGGCTACGGTAAATAGTTATTCCGTAGGCGCTGCGGGATGATGATGAGTAAGGAGCAACAAAGGGTAAGCCTTGAAACAGAGTAGTGACACTACTATCAGTGATGTTCTCTAAATAGTTCCCACCTGTTCCCTGGGGATTAATTTTGAAAATCACCAACTTGTCGTTTTGGCGATCGCTTGCTACCGCAATATCTATCTTTTCTCCACCCAGAGTGAAGCCATATTGGAGATCAATATTATTGTAGCGAATTGACCCAGGATTAATTTCCTGTAATAATTTGCCCGTTAGGTCATAGACTCGCAGTCCAGCATTTTTCACCGCTGTTAAAATGATACTCTTACTGGGGTCTTGACTATTGACGTAAATGGCTGGGTCATCCGCATCCGCTCTTTGAGATGTTGGTAAAGTAGGATCATCAAATAAATCCGGGCGGGTTTCTACCGTGGGAATTACAGTAGGTAATAGCTCCCCACCCAGAGTGAGGATCTGGGTAAATTGGGTCGCACCAAAATTATTGTCACTGACCAATACTATGGACTGACGACCATCAGCTAATCGGGGGCCAAAGCTCAATCCTTCTATATTGTCCGTTCCCGTAGGATGGTTCCCATCACTATTGGGTAAATTTAGGGTATCAAGGTTGAGGACCAGGCGTTTTTGTACAGGTTGAATCGCTGCTAGTTGATCACTAGTTATTCCACTCAAGGAATTAATTGTAGTGATATCCGTTGCTCCTTGAAGAGTCACTTCGTAGATCTTGATGGTGTTACCTTGTCCCACCGCAAAAGACCTTTCCAAGGCTAATAGAGTACCACGATTGTCAATCGCTAGTAAGTCCACTAACCCACTATCTGCTGCTGTACCACCTGTAGGTGCTTTGGCGATCGCATCTGCCAAGTATAAATATTCTTTTTCCGGTTGTCCAGTAACTAAATTATACTGAATAACACGAGAACGACTAGGAGCGGTTAAGGACGTGCGATCGCCATCTTGTAGTAAGGCATTTTCCGTGGCGGTATATAGAGTTGTTTGGTCAGGGGAAATAGTCAAACTTTCAAAAGCCAAGTTATTGCGCACCCCGGATGTTTGAGTATCACCAGTATTAACGACCCCGTCACCATTAGTATCTTGAACCACAGGTAAGAACTTGCTGGGAACAAGCAAGGTTCTAATTTCCTTTCCTGTAGTCAAATCAAACTCTTTAATAAAGGGGTTGGTGACACGACCTGCTGAGGGATTAGCCTCACCTTCAGAGGAAATAAACACAGTTCCATTGCTAGTGAGAGCAATACCCTCTGGGTCAAGACTCAAGGCTGGGAATAAATTACCACTGGTATCCGTAATCGGAGTAACATTAGTAAAGGTGATGTCACTAGTAGCAGGATTCAGGGTAAAAGTATAAAATCGAGCTGGACCAAATTGGGAACGGTCATCAGAGATAGCATAAAAGAGACCTTTAGCCACATCATAGACAACACCGGATAAACCACCCATGGGGGTGTCTGTGCCATTAACTTTTCCTGGAGTACCGGGGGGGATAAAACCAGTGACAAAGGTTTTTTGACCCACAAACTTTAGATTGGGAACTGTCTTTCCTCCCGGGGTTGGGTCAACTTGAATATCAGCCAGTACTAGGCGATGATCGGAGCTGGGAAAACCACCAGGTAAGCTAGAATTAAAGGTTCCTACCAGTGCAAAGTTAGGGTCAGTATTAACCGACCAAAAAACTGCTGAATTGGCAATTTTGAGATCCGTAGAAGGTAAAACATAATCTGAACGTAAGTTACCGGGGGTTGTATCAGCAAAATCAGATGTATCAAAAGCTGGGTTGCTCCGGTGATTAACATTTGCTCCTCCCTGTAAGGTTGACTGTTGCACAGCGCCTAAACTGGTAGGGATAAAATTGGTATTAATATTAGGATTTTGGAGCAATTGCAAAATGGCCTGATTGTAGCTGTCTCCATCCTGGGGATCGGCATTTTCATCGCCCATAATGACAAAACTAGACCCAGATGCTAAACTACCTTTTTTACCCGTGTCATCATAGATATAGTCCCCCTTACCAGGAGTTATATAGTCACTCCAAAATCTAATTTCATCGTAATTACGTTTGCCATTACGGTCTTCTGTACCGTCAAATACGGGTGGAGTGGGGTGACTAACTAGAACGTGAATGGTTTGATTACCAATCTTGATGGGTACATCCCAATGACTTTTGGAAGAAAGACGTAGCACGGCAATTTCTTCGGGTGAATAAAAGCTACCAAGATTTTCATTAACTGTGGTAGTAGCAGGATTATCTACCGTGGGGTCATTAGTTAATAAATTGCCTGGCATATCCTTCCATAAGAAGTTTTGGAAGGTGCGAACATTTGCCGTGTCAATTTCATACTTAGACAGTAATAACATGCCAAACTGCCCAGGGAAATTACCAAATCCAAAGGAATCATCACCATATCCAGCAGCACCAGGTGTTGTGACCACCGCACCATTGTTATTTAGGTCAAATCCAGAAGCAATACCAGTATTAGAAGGAGCAATATAGAAGTACGGGTAGGTGATGGGTGTTGCTCCATTTTGACTCACACCAAGATAATTCTGTTGCAAAAGTTGAATAGCTTGGGTGGGATTGGTTTGAACGTAATCAAATTCATTAATTAACAGTACATCTGGGTTAGCGCGCTGAATTATTTCCGCTACTGATTTGGCCTGGGCATTAGTAGTGCTAGATAAATCTGTAACTAACTGATTGCTAGTATTACGGTTAAGGGAAGCATTGAACTGGGAAAAACGGACTGTTGTAATACTTGCCATTGTTCACCTTGAGGTTTAGGGTTTATGTTGAGCTAGAAGCAGTTGAAGTTGTCAATTAAATTAATTGCTACATAGCAATACCTCTAATCACACAAGGCTAACTCCAAGATGTTAAGATTTAGTTATCTAAAGATAAGGAAAAGTTGAAGGTTGAAGAATTTTTGGCCCGAAATTTTTGGATGTTGATCGTAACTATTTTTGTTAAAATAGTGAATCGGACTAACAGGTAAATCCCCACTTTAGTAGTGGTGTACTTTGTCAAGAGCTATATGGTATCTAACCTAATGCCGTTTACGCCCTTCTCTCTTTATCCACTAATAAATTGTACTCATAGGCCTTATTTACCAAAAGTGTATATAATGTAAAATGATTTTTAAAAACTATACCTGATATTGTTCAGACCTGACATACAAATAAGATTAACTATGAACACAAACCAGTTAAAGTTTATGCTAAGGCTACTGGCGTCTTCGGATTACCAAATTGATTGGAATTCTTCTGCGCTTAAATCTTTTAAAAAAGAAAAAAGTAAAATTTGTCAAGAATTAGAAAAGAGAGAATATGTAGATTACTCCAGAGAAATTGTTTCAGCGCAGATCTTACCTGCTGGTAAAGCTGCATTACAGATTGAATCTTCCCAACTACCTATAGCGCCTGAAGAAATAAAGGTGCTACAAAATATAGCTAAGAGCAGTCAGAAAATAGAGGTTAGTAAAATTAAGATTAAATCTTTAAAGTCCGATGAAAAAGACAGAATTTTAAAAATCCTCAGTCAGCGGGGTTTGATAAAGGTAGAACAGAAGATAAAAAGGACGAAAGCACAAGTTTGGCTCACAGATAGAGGACTTGAGTTTTTACGTGATGAGTACATACCACAAAAAGGTTCCCATGCTGTAATCAGTTTAGACATGCTGGGTGAGTACATACAATTTTTGCGCAAGAATGCCACGGAAAAAAAATCAGTAATTCCTAGGGAAATAACTGACGAAGAAATTTTACAAACTATTGAAAATTTAGATCGAGAACTGGGTACAGAAAATTACTTGCCCATCTTTCATGTGCGGGAGAAATTACAACCACCCCTATCAAGAGATGAGCTAGATCGGGCATTATATAGATTGCAAAAGACGAGCAAAATTGATTTTGATCCTCTACAAGAAGTAACTAACTATACTTCAAATCAAATTGATGCGGGAATCCCCCAGAATATTGGTGGTCCATTGTTTTTTATTATAGTCAATTAAGACCTGTATATTTACTCATTTTCAGTTGTTTACCCTTATCTTGACGTTCATGACACACATTAATGACATTATCAAACGCCAAACTAACCCCTTTGATTTAATCGAATTAAAGCCCACTGATTTTTGGGTGGAAGAACAAGATTCCACAGTAATGGTAGACTCAATTCACCAAGAAGCAATAATAGAAATTGAAAGTCTACTTGACCTAGTAGCCAAAGATCATCGTAGTCGGACAGTTTTGTTGGGGGGTAGTTCTGGATCGGGTAAAAGTTATCTCCTGGGTAGACTGAAACGTAAGTTGAACTCCAAAGCCTTTTTTGCCTATGTTTTTTGTAATTGGACCAGTAGTGGTGAAATATGGCGACATATCCTCCGTCGTACCGTTGATAGTTTACTTCAAGTTCCCGAAGGAGAACAAGAATCACAGCTAATGTTGTGGCTAAAAAGTCTCAGTGCATTTACTAAAAGTGGTGTCAAACAGAAAATATTCAATACCAATTTTTGGCAACTCCTAAGAGGCGATCGCCCAAAATTTGTTAAACACCTCAAAAGTACTTATAAGAAAGGAATCTATCATCCTGATATTTTTTTTGGTGTACTCCATGATCTGACCAATCCAGATTTATATGATTTGGCGTGTGAATGGCTAAGGGGAGATGACCTGAGTGAAGAGTCCATGAAGCTGATTCAAGTTAAAAGCTGCATTGATACAGAGGAAGCTGCCAAAAATATTTTAGCCAATTTTGGTAAGATTTCTACCCAAACCCAACCGATAGTTTTATGTTTTGATAACCTTGATACCATGCCTCAGCAACCGGGGGGTACTTTGGAAATTCAGCCTTTTATGAATGTTAATACAACCATTCATGGTGATAATTTGAAGAATTTCCTAGTCATTATTAGTGTTATTTATAACACATGGGAACGTAATCGTAACAGTATTCTTCCTGCTGATAAAGCGGGAATTGAAAGACAAATTAGGTTACAAAATATAACCATGGAACAGGCGGAAGCACTGTGGATTTGTCAACTCAAACCACTACATAGATTGGCCTATCCCATACCAGAATCTCCTCTTTTTCCCCTCAGTCGAGAAATATTAGATAGAAACTACCCTGGTGGTAAAACCACACCTAGAAGTACATTAGTTTTGGGTCGCAAGGAATATCAGGAATATAAGCTCTCCCTCAATGGGAATTATAGTGCAGCGCAGGAGGAATTATCACCCCAGAAGACGGTAAAGGTTGTGGATAGCAGTTCCCAAAACCAAAAAGTAGATGTTAAGGGTCAAAATGGTACATTTTCAGCTTCAGATAACCCGGATATAAACCAATCGGAATTCGAATTATTATGGCAACAAGAGTATAAAAAAAACCAGCAGAAATATAGCAAAATATCTTTATTGTCATCATCTGATTTGACTCAAATGCTCATATATGCCATCTGTGCCATGGATGTTCCTGAAATTCAACCTAAACTAATTAGTGGCAAATATACCACCCATTCATTCAGTTATCTCCATCCTCAAAATAACCAAAAAACTGGCGTTGTCTGGACAGAGGAATATAATATGAATAGCTTTTATCATATTATGAGTGCTTGTCAAACAGCTATTCAGAAAAAGGCCTGTGAAACACTTTACTTAATTCGTAGTGGAAATGTGGGTAACCCTGAATCATCTGGTAACCAAATTTATCGACAGATATTTGTAAATACACACAACCTTCATATTAGGTCTAGTTTGACTGGAATTCATTTTTTAGCAACTTATCAAAGTTTGGTGAATTCTGCTAAATCTCAAGATTTACTAATTGGTGGTAAAACAATTGGTTTACCAGAGTTAGAAGATTTGGTGCAAAGGTCAAAAGTTTTACACGGGTGTGACTTATTACAAGCTTTGGGGATTGTTAGTAAAACCTCAAATCCACACACCAGTGAAAACCGTGAG
The DNA here is from genome assembly GCF_014489415.1 of Cylindrospermopsis curvispora GIHE-G1. Lineage (NCBI taxonomy): Bacteria > Bacillati > Cyanobacteriota > Cyanophyceae > Nostocales > Aphanizomenonaceae > Raphidiopsis > Raphidiopsis curvispora. Next base: position 1,476,956 of record NZ_CP060822.1, on the reverse strand, counting down.
GCAAATTTAGAAGTTGTCAAAGGTTTCTTGTTTAATTTAGTTAAAATTAACCAATGTATTGCAGTAAAAACTTTAATTGACATTATACTTAGGGAGTTTCCTGAGACTCAAGCAGCTAGTATCCAAAATTTAATTGACCTATTGTGTCGAGAAAAGAAGGTAAAAGTTTTGGGCCCCACATCCAAACCGGAAGAGCAAATAATTCTCTGGTATCCTAATGCTTCTTAATCAAACTCTTGTCACCCTTTAGTTAAGCTAGGGGGGATCTGAGTTACCAGCAAGACCATACTGGAGGTAGGGGTGAGTATTAAATTCTATTTATTTGAGTAGTGTCACATCCCGGGGTCGAGGTTAGATCATGAGCACCGTAGTATCTCTCCCGTCTGGGACAGTTTTTCTAAGGACTTTTGGCGATCGCCACTTAACTTTCCATAGGTGTTTAGGAGAGCAATTTCTTCTGGTGTGGGAATTGTTTTGGAGGATTCTTGACCAAGATCACTAAATAGAGTAACGGACTCAATTTTTAACTGTTTATTCTCATATTTTTGGTACAGGTCCCGGTAGGGAATAACCACTTGGGTTTGCCATTGATCCGAAGGACAATAGCTACGATCTATAATCACTGTAATACTAGGCGTTGCTAATACATAGGTCAGCACCAACCCAGAAATTAAAAGACCGGTCCAACCAGTGAGAACAATGCTAATTAATCTGCGGTTGAGGACGCTTTTCATTCAAACACTCCTATTGGTAAACACTAAATCATATCATAAACCCTATAAATTGACTTGGAATAATCCCTTCAGCAGCTCTTGCACATTTTCAGGGGTTCCCTTTTTTACCGTAGATTCCCGCAAAGCTGCGATCGCATTTAATTCTGCTTCATTGACTTCACCGTATGCAATGGGATAAACCCGCACACCACTGTATTCAATAATCTCTTTTACTTCTTCAAAGTTCAACCCCTGATTGGTTTGACCATCGGTCAGTAATAACAAATAAAACTTACCATTAGGATTGGTTTTCTTTTGTTGCACCAGTTCCGATAAAGCCACCATCATGCCATCATACATTGCCGTGGCACCGTCTGCTTGCAAATTATCTATTGCTGCCAAAAAACGTTTGTGCTGAAGGTCATCAAAGGGGGCTAGTTTGACTAAATTAACGGGCTGATCTCCATAGGTAACTAAGCCCACATAATTGCCTGGATTAATCTGTTGGGTAGCAATACGTAAGCCATTTTTAACCGACTCTAAAGGCTTTCCAGACATGGATCCACTGGTGTCAATAACTGCCATTAAATAAACTGTTTTTCCCACATCTTTTTGTGTTTTCCAAAATGTTTGTCCTAAACTTAAAACCTTGCCGGAAGGAATAGGAGGAACCTGTTTTTGCGCCAGATATTGTGCAACTTCTGCGGGCATACGAGGTGCTAAATTTTGCATCGTTTCAGATTGGGCAAATTTAGCAAATTGTTCTAATCCATCCTGTTGCTCTTGTGTCGTCCACTTAAATTTAACTAAGGGATTATTATGGGGAACCCCAAAGGGAATAAAAGTTGAGTTAGCAAATTCAGGAACTTTTTTCAATGCGTTAAAGGTCAACCCTTCACTTACAAAAACAGATAATTTTTTAGGATCTCTTATGGCAATATCCTTTAGTTCCAATGTAGTCAATCCTGTTACTAAAACTTGTTTTTGAAAAGCTTGAAATAAAGAATTGACTTTTGGGGATTGTAAATCTAAGGTGGTTAAAGGTTGATCATCCTGTTGACGACCTGCTCCACGCCAAAAAATTGTGTACAGGAGATTTAATCCGCTAGAACTGGTATAGGGATTGGTATAACCCACTGATAGCTTGCCCGCCACGATCGCATCTAGTAATTGATCGAAAGTAACTGTTTGTGATCCGAAAATTTCTTGTTTGACTTGTTGATTTAAAATAAAACCAGGCTGGTTTGCCAAGAGTTTAGGGGTGACCATATCAACCTCAACTCCTGCATTTTTCAACATAGCAATCCACAATTCATTGGAAGGAGTATAACCAGTGGGTTCAACTATCTTAGCTTCGATCATGCGTTGAGCAATACCGGAAGGAATATTGCGAACACCTACCTGAATTAATTTCCCAGAAGAAGTTTTCAAATTTTTAGCATTGAATTGATCCACGACATCAATTAGCCACCTTTCATCTTCTTTTTGAGCATTAGCTTTATCTGCGGAACTAAAAATTTCCAGGTAAACATTTTCAGCACCTGTGGTTTTGGGCGGACCATAAATGGGGTATTTATCCAAAGATGGTAGGGGTTCTTGTACGGATTTAACGGAGTAGCTCTGGGCAATTGCATCGGTAACTAATTGGTCTTTTACGGAAATTTGTGGCAAGACATTTTTTTGCAGAACTTCAACCGCTTGTTCAAAGGAGCTAATCTTGGTAATATTGGAGCAAGAACCTAGTAATACCAAACCTAGTCCTAAGAGGAAGAAAAGTGTAAATATTTTCTTTTTCATGATTCATTTTCCTGCGCTAGAGTGGAATCTTGAATAATGGTTTTCACAGCAGAACGATTTTCTTGGATCAGCGTTTTTAAAAACAAGGGAAGTTCAGTATTTACTGTATTCCTGTCTAAGGAAGATAACAGTATTTGATCTTGAATTTGTTGCAAATTATTGTGAGTATTTTTTAGGCGTTCTAAACTAGTTTGAAGGTGATTTCTCGCAAGAGTGCGATAGCGATCAGTTTTCACTTGCTCTAAGGCTAAAATGGCATGAATCACCTGCTCAGATAGATTCAACACTGTGTATAGGGTTTCTAATACTTCCGTCGTTAAAATGCTTTCTTGCGCAACAATTGCTTGACACAGTTGATGACTTTTAATAGCATAGGTTTGTGCCTTTTGCCAATCCGCAGCGGATCTATTACCTAGATCACTACCGATTTTTTGCACCCATTGCTGAAAATTGTCGGTATCAAGAAGGTTTACCTCATTGGCACTGATTTGTGACTGTAAAGGATGCAACCAAGCAAGTATCATGCCCGCAGTAATAGCACTGGCCAAACCTAGACTCAGGGGGCGCACACCTACCCCATGGAAAAAGATACTTAAGCCAAGGGCGATGGCCGTCAGCAGTAGGTAGGTTTGAGGGAATTGTAGCACTTTACGCCAAAATATGGACATATAGGATTCAACTTACAGTTTAATTACCTATTCCTAGGGCTTGTTAAAATATACCATATTATTTAATCACCTGACAAATTAATTGTCATCTGATACGACATACTAATCAAAGCATGGGGTCGTTTGTGAACTTTTAGGTCGGAGCCCCAATAAACGCTGTGATTCATGAGGATTATTCTGAATATATTCAGATATGTTGCTCATAATAAGTTGCTAAAAAATACCATTTCATGTTATTTCATCACACTTTGATTCTTTTTCGGAGATGTGTATTGAGAGACCAAGAGATCTGAGGTAAACTCTTTCTGTTAATAGATAATGACCAAAATTATTATGTTAAATGTGTCAGGAGATACTAATGTTGAATCAGATGAAGAGTTTACAGTTATCCTCTTTAACCCAACTAGTAGTAATGTTACTACTGCAATTACTAATGAGACCAGAAGGTTTACTTCCCTCCATTATTGACAGTCAATTGGCTACCCTAAGATCCCAAGATCTGGGGGTTATTCGTAACAATACAACCCTCTCAGAATATGTGAAAACTGAATATAATAAATTTGATAACAGTAGTACTGCTTTCAAAACTGTATCAGCTACTCCTAGTACAGGAAACTTCACCCTACAAGTTCTCCATGGTTCCGACTTTGAGGGTGGGATTCCCGCTCTTACCGATGCAATTGGCTTCTCAGCTGTTGTCAATAAACTCAAGGATGATCCTAAATACAAAACCAACACATTGATTCTCTCCTCTGGTGATAACTACATCTCAGGCCCATTTTTCAATGCTTCCAGCGATACCAGGTTGAATAATGTAGGCGGATTAGCCTCTAGCACTGCTCCAATGATTGGACGTGGTGATATTAGCATTCTGAATGAGATTGGCATTCAAGCTTCCGCATTGGGCAACCATGAGTTTGACCTGGGTGTGAGACAAGTGCGTGATATTCTCAGGACAGGAAGCGGTAACCCAGGGACCAACTTCCCCTATTTGAGTACTAACCTGGATTTTAGCCCTGAAATTACAGCGGGCAACCTCAGTGCAACTGACCTGGCCGCTAACCAAAATACCGCTGATGCCAGCTCTATTAAGGGTAAGATTGCTAAAAGTACCATCATTAATGTTGCGGGTATTGATGGTATTACTGGCACTGCTGACGACCAAAGAATTGGCATTGTAGGTGCAACTACACCAACTTTGGCAAATATTTCTTCAAGTGGTAGCACTATAGTTAAGCCAGCTAACCCCATTGACTATGACGCATTAGCTGCGGAAATTCAGACTTCTGTAGATATACTAAAAGCACAGGGTATTAACAAGACTATCTTCTTAGCTCACATGCAGCAGTTGACTATTGAGCGGGATGAATTGGCGAAGCGATTGAGAGATGTGGATATCATCATCGCGGGGGGGAACCATACTATTCTGTCTGATGCCAATGATGGGCTGAGAACAGGTGACAGCAGCAAGGGCGATTATCCCATTGTCAAGACAGGCGCAGATGGTAAGCCTATTTTGGTGGTCAGTACAGATGCTAATTACAAGTACGTCGGGCGTTTAGTGGCTGAATTTGACCAGGATGGGGTGATTCAGGTTAACAAACTGGATAGCGCAATTAATGGAGCTTATGCTACAGATGATGCAGGAGTTGATCGCGTCTATGGCAGTGATGTTGATCCTCGTGCTGTAGCTAACCCAAATGTGGTAGCGATCGCTGATGGGATCAAAAACCTTCTTGCTAGTAAAGACAACTTAATTGTGGGCAAAGCCAGTGTGTTTCTTAACGGTACTCGTGAGGATGTGCGCACCCAAGAAACCAACTTGGGCAACTTGACCGCTGATGCCAATCTTTGGTATGCCAAGCAGATAGATCCCAGCGTAGTTATCTCCCTGAAAAATGGCGGTGCTATCCGAGACAATATCGGTGCCATTGGCACAGGTGCAGGAGCAATCAGTAAAGATGATTTTGTTAAGCTACCAACCCAGCCCAACCCTTTAGCACCAAATAAAAAGGAGGGTGATGTGTCTCAGTTAGACATTGAGAACTCCCTGCCTTTTAACTATGATCTATCACTAATTACGGTTACTGCCAAACAATTACAGCACATAATTGAGCATGCAGTAGCGGGTACTGCCCCAGGTACAACCCCAGGACAATTTCCCCAGATATCTGGGTTAAACTTTAGCTTTGATCCTACCAAAACATCGATTCAGTTTAATAGTAAGACTGGTGAAGTGAGTAGACAAGGTGAGCGGGTTCGTAATTTGGCGGTTGTGAAAGAAGATGGCTCATTGGTAGACATCATTGTGAAAGATGGTGTGTTAGTTGGAGATGCCAACCGCAGCTTTAGAATGGTAACACTAAAATTTTTAGTGGGTAATAGTGCCACTCTTATCCGTGGTGGTGACAGTTATCCTTTTCCCACCTTTGTTAAGCAAAACGCAAGCCTAGCCAACCGAGTGGATTTGCGTGGTGAAACGGTTGATGTCAATGGCAATGGCAAGGTTGATACTGCTTTAACTTTGGCTCCCGGCAAATTTACCTTTGCCCTTCCTGGTACGGAACAGGATGTTTTAGCTGAGTATCTTGGCGATCGCTTTAGCACTAAGGCCTATGGAGTTACTGATGTTAGTCCAGCATTTGATACTCGTATCCAAAACCTTACTTTTCGGGGAGAACGGGTCAGGTAAGTGGAGCGATCGCACTCGAATTCATAGAAGAAAAGACAAAATTACCTAATTCGCATATTGTATGTCGCAAAACCTGATTTCGCAAATTAAACATTGACATATAACAGACAGCAATGTTGATAACAAGATCTAATTCTGTCTGTTTTGCTCATATCCCCAAAATCCTGGGCAAATAGGATTGTTGTAGTGCGTGTATCACACGACCATGCAGTATTACAATGTTTGGATGTAGTTTTAGGAGCAATGCAGTTTCGTCTCAACAACAAACACAAGGAAAAACCAGACGGAGCAAGATGTCGAGCTAAACGCACAATTGCCAAAGAGAAACTATATCTACATATTTACCAGCGTATCAGCAAAATATATCCACGCCTAAACGTTGGAGTTAGTACATCTATACGTGGAGACACAACAAATAGATGGCATCATCCCTATCGTCACTGGTTGTTCAAACCTGAAGACTTTAGTATAGATCCTAGCAAAACAAAATCTAGTCTGAAAAATTAAACCCCGCTCTTGCTATGCCCGTAACAGATCCTTATCAGGATTGCTTTTGGGCGTATCCCAAGTGGAACTTGAGACTTCACAAGGAGTAGGGTGTATATATATAATAGCAATATTATTTCAAATTGGCAATAATAACATATTTTTTATTTTTACATTCAAACATGAAATGGAAATATTAAATAGAGTAATACATATCATTCAGTATCATTATCAGTGATACTTGCTACCTTAACAGCACAAAAGTTACTTTAATTTGCGAAATGCGACATTTAATGTGCGAATGTACAGATGGAGAATAGGAGACTCGAACCCCTGACCTCTGCGGTGCGATCGCAGCACTCTACCAACTGAGCTAATTCCCCTAACCCATCCCATTCTAACACGCTGTTTCTCCATTTTTCAAATCTTTCTGCTCAAAAGTTTCCCACACCCGTTCCCACTCCAAATCCATTACATGGTCTACTGTCCAGTTAGCTTGACGCTGCAAGATGTGAAAGGGGTAAGTATTAGCAATTCCCACAACCTTCATTCTAGCGCGTTTAGCCGCTTCTATTCCAGCTAGAGTATCTTCCAAAGCTAAACAGTTTTCAGGTTGTAAACTTAAATCAACATTTATATCAGAATATATTTGATTAAGTCTATCCACGGCTAATAAATACCCTTCCGGTTGAGGTTTACTAGTAGCGATGTCATCACCTGCAATGATCACCTGAAAATATTCTCTTATGTTGGCACGTTCCAAAACCAACTCTATTTCTCGACCCAGGGCACCACTAACCAGACCCACGGGCAAATTTTGAGACCGGGCCTGCATAATTAAATCCTCTATTCCAGAATAGAGGGGTAACTGTTCCAGACCCTCTAGTTCTTTAATATATTTGTTTGCTTTATTTCGCAGCAGTTGGGTTAAATAATCTTGAGTGACTACCCTTCCACGACGCTTTAATAACTCCTCAAAACAAGCGCGATCGCTCCTTCCCAAGCATCTCAAACGTTCATCTGGCTTTTGGGGTTGTAAATTTTCTTCCACCAGAATTTCATCTATCAGTTTTAAATGTATTGATTCGTCTTTAATAATTACTCCATTAAAATCGAACAGAACTGCTTTTAAAGGCATATAAAACACTAAGTAAAGATAACTAACATTCTCATTATTACAGGAATTTTCCTCTCAGTGTAGACTATTAGGGAACAGGGAACAGGGTGGGAATACAAAATTTCCCACCCAAAACATAAAATACTAGATTGTGGTGTGAAACTTAACACAGGAGTGGAGTGATGGATTTACGTCGGGATGCTTTACAAATTCTCAAAGAAACTAGTAGAACCTTTTATATTCCAATTAGCATTATGCCATCAGGACTGCAAGAAGCTGTGGCATCAGCATACTTGTGTATGCGTGCTATTGACGAAATTGAGGACCATCCAACCCTGGAAAATCATAGTAAGGTTATCATACTACAAAACATTAGCCAAACTCTACAAGCAGGAGTGGATGGTTTTGCAGTGGATGCTTTTTCTCCAGGATTTAAGGGTTATGAAGACTCCCTACCTGAGGTCAGTCTCAGGATCAGGGAATGGGCAATTTTAGCACCAGAAAGCATTGCACCTCGTATTTGGGATGCAACAGCAGCTATGGCCGATAGAATGGCTTACTGGTCACAAATAAATTGGCAAATTAGGAATGAATACGACCTGGATCGTTACACCTTTGGAGTTGCAGGTGCAGTGGGTTTGTTACTCTCAGATTTATGGTCATGGTATGACGGAACCACGACTAACCGCATGGAAGCGATCGCCTTTGGTCGAGGTTTACAAGCGGTAAATATCCTACGTAATAATAGTGAAGATTTAACCCGTGGGGTGAATTTTTTCCCAGATGGTTGGAATCATCAGGATCTTCAACAGTACGCTCGTCGTCATCTAGCTTTAGCGGATAGTTACACTAATGGTCTTCCTCCTGGACCTGCTTTACAATTCTGTCAAATTCCCCTAGCTTTGGCCCATGGTACTCTGGATGCACTAGCTAATGGTAAGGAAAAACTCAGTCGTCATGATGTCTATGCTCTAATCGAAAATTTCATTAATGTCAATGCAGTAGTATAAAAAACCCCATCCCCCGGGTGGGGATGGATAACAAAATACCAGTCCCAAATTATTCATCCATGAACACAAATCTTCTAGGAAAAACTCTGAGCGATCGCTATGTTATTATACGCCAACTAGGACAGGGGGGATTTGGACGTACCTACCTAGCTGAGGATATGAACCGATTTCGCGAGTATTGCGTTTTAAAAGAATTTTCTCCTGTGGTCCAAACCCCGGATGCTATTCAAAAAGCTCAAGAACTCTTTGAAAGGGAAGCTACCGTACTTTATAAGTTGGAACACCCTCAAATACCCCGGTTTCGGGAATTATTGCCCATTCATCTAGAGGGAAAGGAATATCTATTTTTAGTCCAGGACTACGTTCAAGGAACAACCTATAGCTCTTTACTCAATACTCAACAACAACAGGGGCTAAAATTTTCCGAAACTGCAGTTCGTCAACTCTTAGAACAAATTCTGCCAGTTTTGCAATATATTCACAGCATGGGGGTGATTCATCGAGATATTTCCCCTGATAACTTAATCTTGAGAAGTTCCGATCAGTTACCAGTACTAATTGATTTCGGAGGAGTCAAACAAGTTGCTGCCAATCTGGCTTCTCAGTATTACCAATCCGGTCAAAATACTCCTAGTGGCACCTTATTAGGAAAAGTGGGATTCGCACCACCTGAACAAATGCAAACAGGTTTAGTTTACCCTCATAGCGACCTATATGCTTTAGCTGTAACTGTTTTAGTATTACTTACAGGTAAAATGCCCCAGGAAATAATTGATACTCAAACCTTACAGTGGCAATGGCGACGAGAAGTTAGACTCAGTCCACTCCTAGGTCAAGTTTTAGACCGCATGCTCTCCTATAAACCAGGCGATCGCTATCAAACAGCTAGTCAGGTTTTAGATGCTCTTAACTACCAAAGGGTGAGTTCTCCTACCTCCCAGTCCCTCACCAGTCAAACAATGGCAATTTCTCCTCCCCAACCATCTACACCCATTACCTCCACACCTGAAACCACAGGTGTTTGGACTACAACTAACATAATGATGGTTACTATGGCTATGTTCACCAGTGCAGGACTATTATGGTGGGGGTTTAATAATCGTTATCAGCCAATTAGTACCTCTAATGTCACATCTCCCACACCCACAACTACACCATCTGTAAATCCCACCGCTAACTACTCCCCAGAAGAAAAACAACGTAAGCAAAAACTGCGCGATCGCCTAGAAGAACTAAACATCAATTCCAGGTTCTTTACCAATTTGGTGAATCAGGTATTTTGGGAAAAAAACCCCAGTCTAACAGGAAGGACTCTTAGCAGCGAACCGGAGGATGAAAGTTTACGGGAAGAATGGGATAAAACTGCCATGGAAGTTGTGGAAAAACTTGCCATGCTCACCGAAAACTCACGTAGACAGCTAGGAACTTATACATCATCCACTCGACAAAAATGGCAAATGGTAATTAACAGCAGAAACATTAGTAGTAAGGCTTTATATGACCTAGCTGATGCTGCCTTCTTCCATATTTTCCCTGAGCAGAAGGGTAAGAATTTTCTCACCAAACCTCTGGGTCAAGTTTGGCAGGGATTTGCCAACGATAGACTCAATGACATCATGGAAAACACGGCCTGGGAAAAAATAGTATTGGATCCTGGCAATACAACTAAAATGGTTAGGGGAACTCTAGATCCCCGAGTAGGCAAAGTTTTCATTGCCAAACTGGTTAAAGACCAAAATATGCAGGTGCAACTGGATGCAAACACGGAGGTTTTACTGTCAATTTATTCTCCATCTGGTAAGACAAAATTCTTGGAAGATTCAAAATTACGTCAACTCTCCCAAATATTACCAGAAAGTGGATTTTATGAATTTGTTCTAGTTTCCACAGCATCAAAACCTGAAGACTACGAATTTTCTCTTACCATAGAAAATCCTCCCGCACCAGAACCCATAGAAACCCCCACTCCTGAAATTACGCCCGAAACCACTCCAGAATCTGTTCAGTAAAAATATCAACATCCACAAATGGTTTCATAATTATGAACAAAATCGTGGGAAAGGATGAAAGCAAACCTGATAAAAACAACCTACCCAGTCATCAAGAGGAAAAAATTCTTTGTCCCCATTGTAAACGTACTGCTACTAATGGAATTAAGTGTAAAGGCATTTGTGTAGCTGACAGTGACTACTGATAATCACAACTAATATCACACTCCGTCCACGGTCAGCCCTAAATAGTTGCGAACAATTTTCAAGATTCGCTCCGCTGCGTGACCGTCCCCAAAAGGGTTAATAGCATTTGCCATTGATAAATATGCTTGCCTATCGCCTAACAACTCACTAGCAGCAGTTACAATTCTATCTGTTTGTGTTCCAACTAATTTAGCTGTACCCGCTGTTACCGCTTCTGGTCTTTCTGTAGTATCCCTAAGCACTAACACGGGTTTACCAAGACTGGGAGCTTCTTCTTGCAGTCCACCAGAGTCTGTCAACAATAAGTAAGAGCGCCCTATTGCTCCTACTAACTCCCCATAATCTAATGGTTCTGTTAAAAAAATCCGGGGGTGTTTACTTAGTATTTGTTGTAATGGCTCTCTAACAGTAGGATTTTTATGTAGTGGTAATAATAAAGCTGTGTCGGAAAACCGATCTAAAATTTCTAGAAAACCTTGAGCAATTGCTTCTAGTGGTTCCCCCCAATTTTCTCGTCGGTGAACTGTGGCTAAAATAGTTCGATATTCTCCCCACTTTAAACCGATTATATCACAAGCTGGGTTGGTTTTTGCTACGTTCAACAACGCATCAATTACGGTGTTACCAGTCAGGTGGATTTCTCCTAAAACACCGGAATTCTGTAAATTGGTCACCGCTAAGGAGGTGGGTGCAAAATGTAATTGACTAATTTGAGAAATTAATCTTCTGTTAGCTTCTTCTGGATAGGGATTAAACAGATCCTCAGTTCTCAACCCTGCTTCCAAATGACCTACGGGAATTTGCTGGTAAAAAGCTCCTAAAGCTGCTGCAAAGGCAGTTGTTGTATCTCCCTGAACAATCACTAAGTCTATATTTAACTTTTTGTATAAATTCTCTAAACCTTGCAAACTCCTACATGTAATATCATTAAGAGACTGTTTAGGCTGCATAATCTCTAGATCCCAATCCGCTTTCAGATTAAACAGCTCCATCACTTGTGCGACCATTTCCTTATGCTGTCCCGTAAGAATTACTTCCACTTCTAAGTCCACAGCAGTTTTAAATATCTGAATTACTGGTGCTAGTTTAATTGCTTCAGGACGAGTACCTAAAACAATGCCAATTTTTTTAGTCATTACTTATCGAATTATTGGTCATGAAATAATACAGCAGTTATAATTCTATCCCAAATCATTCCCATTCATCAAAACAAAATTTTTTCCCTTCTCTTAAACACGAAAAAACCCGGCTTAACCGGGCAGATGGACTGTTTGTTAAATTTGACCTATCAAGTCCTAGCTCTAACCAGAACTATATAAACAGAGTTCATGGCTAGGATGAGATTCGGGTAGGCGATCGCCTATCCTCCCCACAGGTAGCTACCGCTATCAATTGACATGTCAAATTTATATTAATCATTTGATCTCACAAGTTAAAGGACAAGAAGCATAAACGGTGGTTTGTACCCTTTCCGCATCACCATATAGCCAACTTAACCACTTAACTTCTTTGGGATGAACACTCTTAGCAGTCAAGACACCTGCCACGATTAAAACTGTCACAACATTGAAAATTACTAAAGCACCTGCTACGAGTAAAACAGCGCTCGCAGGCATAACAGATTGCAAAACAATAGAGAGTAAGCAACCTACTGTAGCCATGACTACAACTAGTGGAAAACCTACTACTAACAAGCACACTGCTAATGTGAAAGTCCAAATCAAAAAGCTTTTCATCATTAACAAGGAGTACATCTTCCCTTGATTAGAGCTTTGAGCCACAACCATGATCTTTCCTCCTAAATTACACAGCAAGGTTTTAAAGTTGAATTTCAGTATATAGAACCTGAAGAAAAAGATGAGCATTTCTTTATTAATCTTTACACTTAATTTTTCGTAATCATGAATTTGATGCCCAAATCGGATTTGGTCCAATACTTCCAATTCCCCATATATCCCTGGATATATAACTTTGTGAATAGCAATGTCCATGGATCTTACCCAAAATCTGTCTCCCAACTTGCTTAATATTTCTTAACAAAAGTCTCCTTATCTCTCATAATTGAAATGGGAAATAAAAGGCTAGTAGTGACCTATAATCCAGGTAACCCGGTTCCATAAAAATAAATGCTCTGCATTGACTTTATAGTGACCAGTGTTAATAACAAGCAACAAGTATTGACTAAATTTAATGAGTATTTATAACGTAGGTACAAATATAGACAAACCATCTTTACCCCAAGTGTTTAAAGGGATTGCCTTGTTTACACCTGGGGGAGATTTAATTTACTGTATTGATCCGAGTAAACAGAGGCGATGGCATTTGCATTTGTGTGGGGTCCTGCAGGAAATACTGAATCTATCAGAACCTCCCCATTTTTTAGTTCCTTGTTATACAGCTACAATTGATCATTGGTTAAATCCACGGACACAAAAAATACAGACATTTGCGGAGGCTTATCCTGCGGTAATAAGCTATCAGCCATTATTGGGGGCAATTTTTGGGACAGGAAATGAAGTGTGGCAAAGGTCACCTTGGCGAGAGGATGTATGTGATCCCATGGTAATAGAGAGTTATCGTTCAACCTTTCCCCAATTATGGGAGGACCACGATTTGATCGTGCGTTTAGATAGTATGTCCATGCCGTATTCACAGAAGCATGTCAATCAAAAACAGATAACACACAATCATGAAGTTTATGTTTTACGTTTATTTGTTGCTGGTCATAATATGACCACTGAAAGAATTTTAGAGAAACTACATGAATTATTAGAAGAGTACTTAGGGGTTCCTTACACTCTCAAGGTAATTGATGTTTTAACACATCCGGAGCAAGCGGAAATAGATCAAGTTTCAGCCACACCCACATTAGTTAAGATTTGGCCCCATCCTGTTCGTCGGATAGTTGGTAATTTAGATAATGTGGAAAAGGTGTTACAAACCCTGGGTAAAAAAGATAGTTTTTAGGAGTGGGGAACCAATCCTTGGCAAATAAGTATTATAATGTATGGGTGATATAAACATCTTAACCTATTTAAAACTACAGTGGAAAGTATGTATTTTACCTGGCTTGACAGTAACAGTTGGCTATTAGAAATTGGAGGGTGGCATATTCTTTTAGATCCCTGGTTGGTAGGGGATTTAACCTTTAATAATGTAGATTGGTTATTCAAAAGTTATCGCCTCCAGGATCGTCCCATACCAAACAATATAGACTTAATTTTGTTGTCTCAAGGATTGGAAGATCATGCTCATCCACCGACTCTTAGACAGTTAGATAGACATATACCTGTTCTGGGTTCCCCCCAAGCAGCTAAGGTGGTAGAGAAATTGGGATATCATCAAGTGAAGACTCTCCATCATGGTGAAAGTTTCACCTTAGAGGACACTTTAAAAGACCAATTAGAAATTAAAGCCCTTCCTGGCTCTCCTGTGGGACCCAATGTCAGAGAAAATGGTTATGTGATCCGAAATATATCCAACAACGTGGGTCTATACTATGAACCACATGGCTATCATTCATCCGCACTTGAAGAATTGAGTCCAGTGGATGTAGTGATCACACCTATAATTAACTTATCCTTACCTCTCCTAGGTCCAGTAATTAAAGGTATGAATAGTGCTTTGGAAGTTGCCAAATTGTTAAAACCCCAAATTATGCTCCCTACCGCTGCTGGTGGAGATGTGTTCTTTGATGGGCTATTAAGTAAAGTATTACAAGCAAAGGGGACCGTGGCAGAGTTTAAGGAGTTATTAGAATTAAATAGTTTATCTACACAGGTAATTGAACCTAAACCTGGAGAAAGGATTTCCGTTTAGGAGGATATGGATTGGATTAATTTATTGAGATCCCTACAGTCAGATTTTATTAAAAGATTAAATTCTGGTTGTTTATTAAATTGTGAAATACCAGGAAGTCATAGTGAATTAACCATTATTTCTGGACAAAGACTGAAATCTCTGAGAGAATTTTGCTGGTCCATGGCGGAAAAGTATAAGCGTACCTCTACGGTACGCGATGTGTTTATTAGTAATCTCAAAGGTAAATTAGGTGAAGAAGTCGTTAAAGAAAGATTGGCAGATTTTATCACTGAGGTTGATTATGAAAAGCGTTTAGGTGGCGATGGTAAAAGTGATTTTACTGTCACTGCACATCCCTGGATTGGGATAGAAGTTAAATCTCGTCATGGGGATTTTGATAAGGTAAGATGGTCTGTGAGTTCCCAAGAGGTAGAAAAAAATGCAGTTATTGTTTGTATTTTAATTCGGGAGGAGGTGACAGAAGCTCAATTAGCATATCATCTTTTTTTAGCTGGGTTTCTCCCCACCAAAATGATTAAGTTAAAAACTGGCAGAATTTCGTTTGGTATTGATCAGTTGTTATATGGTGGAGGTTTATTAGCATATTTAGAAGATTTACCAGCCATGACTAGTAATGGCATTCCTCAGGAAGTAATTTCATCTAATACAAATGGTTTAGACAACTCACATAATTTACACAACTTACAAAAGCACGCACCAGATATGGGGGGAGATGTGGTGGAGTTTTATGTGAAATTGGGGGATAAACATTTTGATAATGGTGACTATATTGTGGCAATCAGTAATTATAGTCAAGCATTACAAAACAATAAAAAAAATAGTTATTACCAGGGGGAAGTCCAACCTGGATTTAATCTCAGCCATAAATATACTGATAATATTGATATTCATGCCTATTATAAACTTGGTTTAGCCTATTATCAATTAGGTGATTATGATATGGCAATTTCCAACTATAACCAGGTAATCAGTGCCAACTTAAATCATAGCAATGCTTATAATAAAAGAGGTTTAGCCCATTATAAGTCACGTAATTATCACAGCGCCATAGAAGATTTTAGCCAGGCGATCTCTATTAACCCCGAATTGGCAATTAACTACAAAAATCGAGCCGAAGCTCGTTATTTAATAGGAGACTATCAAGGAGCAATAGAAGACTATAGTCAAGCAGTTAGTATTCATCCTGATCTATTAGATCAGCCAATATCAGAAAAACCAGGAGATTTGGGAGAATTATTTAACATCAAACACCATGACGAGGTTATTTATAAAAACCGAGCTGATCATCTCTATCAGCTGGGAGAATATGAAGAAGCAGTAGAAAACTATAATCAGGCGATCGCTCTGAATATTAATTATGTAGATGCCTATTATCAACGGGGTAAAACCTATTTTAATAGGGGAATATATGAAGCAGCAGTGGATGATTTTACCATGGTTATCAAAACTGAACCCAATTACGGTGATGCTTATTATTATAGAGGGAACTGCTGGTTAATTATGGGAAATAAACAGACAGCGAGTGAAGATTTTAAAAAAGCGGCGGATATATATTGGCAAGATGGTAGTTTAGGAAAATATAAAGAAACCCAAGCCATAATTTTAGATATGGAAATCGAACAATCCTTGGATATTATAGATTTCTGACGGGTTTTTAACACATTTTTCTCATGGGAGACTGGGATATTTTTTAAAAATCTAACCAATTTCATATAAGTAGGGATGTACAATTATTTGTAGGATGAGTTTAATACGAAACCCATCCTACGTTCATCTTATATTTAATTCCACCCACCCACTAGCATGATAGTATAGCTATAGCATAGCTCAAGTATCCTTATTTTTAATCTGGGCATGAATTCCAAATTTCCAATCAAGCATATCAGTACCTTGTTTTTACTGCTCACCGGTACTAACTTTGTCAGGGTCACCCCAGCTCTGGGAATCGACCAGTACCAGATAATAGCAAAACAGCCAACTCAGGGCAAAAACTCCCAGGTCAATCCGGTTTTTCAACCAATTCTATCTAAATTAAAGAAAACCACCCAAATCAAGATTCTATTACCAACCCATATTCCTATTGGGAAAAATGAGCCCCCACTTTACTCAATTGTGGAAACAGTAACCAGAAACAAATACCAAATCCTACTAGGATTCACTCCCGATTGTAGTGGGGGAACAGCTTGTCGTTTTGGTGCTATTAGTGCAGAGCTACTTAGTAGTAATACCCCCAAACCTGTAGGAAAAGAAGTAAACCTAAACAACAACAAAAAGGCTTATTTTGAAGACTTTAAATGTGGTGCCAACTGCTCTGATGCTAACCTGATATGGATAGAGAAAGGAGTACAGTACACCATTGGATTAAAAGCGGGTAGTCTAAGCGGTTTAGTAAAGATGGCAAACTCTGTGGTTTCTCCCTAAAACATCCTAGAATTGACGCTCCCCCAATAAATCGGGGGACGAATCGCGGTTTAAGAAACAAAACGGTAAAATATCTTCTTCCGGTTAGCTTTCCTCCTCGTATTCCACCTGTCTTTCCTTAACCTTTTTGGGAATGTTCACCGGTTTGGGCACATCATCCCAAGCGTCACCTTCCACATCTTCATCATCCTCATACTGTTGGGCATAGGTTTTGTTGTAGGATTGAGGTGTAGGTTTTGGGGTGACTGATGACTGATACCTGTCTTTACCAGTTGTTTCACTCCAATTATCTTCTTCTTCCTCCTCATATTGTATAGACTCGTAGGCACGAGCTTGCATAACCTCGCGCTGAGGTGTGATTTCCTCTTCTACATAGTCTTGGGTCCACTCTTCCTCCCGCGCTACCGGTTGGGGAGCACGAATCTTAGGTTTAGGTGGTTCCAAAGGTACTCCACTGGGTAATTGATTAGCGGGAGAAACAGCTCGTGGTGCAGAATAGCCATATTCTTCCTCCGAGTCTTTTTCCCAAGGTGCTTTACCAATACCCAGACGTTCTAAAACTCCCACGCTCAGCTGGTTAACTCTTTCTTCCGCACCCTCAAATACAATCAGTCTATTGGGCCCGGTGCTGACTACTTCATCTATAGAAATTTCGTAGGTACTTAACAGTTGTTCTGGAATTTGGGGTAATCCCAGGGAAGCGATAACTATAGAAGATATTTTACCACTTTCACCACTGAACTTAAAGCTTCTTACTCTACCTAATACTTCTCCAGTTTCTGTAATCACTTCCCAGTTAATCAAGTTACTGAGAGCTTCTACATCGATGTCCTCAATGACATCTTCATTTTCAACCAAAATCACATCACCGATCTGGTTGATACTACTGAGATACATTTGGCGAGGTAGACTAGAGATAGAAATCAGGCTGTCTCGTAACCCAAAGGCCACAACCTCTCTCTGATCAATGTCTACCCACACCTGACTCACGATACCTAACCTTTTGCCATTATCACGGGTGATGACTTGGGTGTTTAATATATCGGAACGTCTAATTGTCTGTTCGGAGGTCATTCTATAAGTCGTCCTGATCTCGAATCCGGTTTATATATAAACTATTTTTAACAAAAAATCAAGACAATAGACAATTGGCAGCTTTCATACTCCTGTTCCTCTAGGAATAGAAGACTCTTGTAGAAATTTGTTGAGATGATGATGTTGGGTTTCTTTCCTCAATTCAAACTGCATTTATTATAATTTGTATATCACAGTCAAAAAGCGCTTTTGTTGAGGATCTACGGCGCACCGATTTTTTTCCCAATGGGGGTTGACTATTGACTCTTGGGCGTGATATTCTGATAATGGAAATCTGTGCAATTTTAAAAAAAATTCCACCACTCCATTATTTAACTCTTATAGTACCACATTTCTACCCCCTTGACCATAAAAAAACTTATCTCAACCCCCCATAAATATAATTTTTTCTTATTATTTATCCCTTAAGTGGGTGGGTGGAATTAAATATAAGATGAACGTAGGATGGGTTGAAGAACGAAACCCATCCTACAAATAATTGTGCCTCCCTACTTAAATTTGATTCCTGCTAATTGACATTTGTAAGTTATCTGGTCAATTAATCTTGCATGGGGAGTCTGTGAGCTTTCAGTAGATTAACTATTGTTCTGCTCGTATTATGTAAGTAGCTATCAAAATAATTGTTTCTGTAAGCAGTCAAAGATTGAATTTGTTTTATTAGCGATTAATTCTCTCCGGTTGTAATTGGGAGAACAATTGTCCCCAGTTGAGATAGACAACATTATTTTCCCCTTGTTTTACCTCAAAGGTAATATTTTTAGCTTGTGGTTGTTGTAATGATTGAACGCAAATTTCTGCCACATCATCTCGACTAATTTTACCGCGAATATTATCACCTTGGTCTACTATTAATTCTTTTCCTCCCCTATCTTCGGTTAAAGCACAGGGTCTAATAATTGTATAGGGTATTTGGCTGTCTCTTAAACTATCTTCTCCTTTTAACTTCCAGGTTAAAATACCTCCCAGTTGGTCATTTAATCTCACTGCTGGTGGCTCTTCTTCTAAATTAATTCCTGGTCTCCCTGGACGAGTTACACCTGCAGAACTAACCAACACGAATTGGGACACACCCTCACCACCATAGGCCTTAATAGATTCTAATTCTAGGGTAAATCCACCGGGAGTAAATTTAGGATTTAGCTCACCATCATATTCAAATTTACTTAACATTAACTGCACAGAACGGATTTTACTTTCATCAATTTTGGGGCAATCTTTCACTGTTTTAGCTCTAAAAACCGGCACTAAATTGACAAAAGGAATGTTAACATCTATCCATGTATTTGCTATGGTATCGAAGGAGTAGCTATAACCTATGCCATCCCAGGCTGTTTCTGTTCTTAGAAAGATTTTATAACGTTGTCCATCACCTTTAACTCTTAATCTGATCCCCGTAAAACCTGATAAGTTAATTGCGGGGGAAAAGTTTTTAGTTCTTACGGAAGCAAAACCTCCCGAATTTGCTGTGGAAACATTGCCATTAAAAACCGCAGTTTTCTCTAATAGATAAAAATTGCTGGAACTCACCCCACCCATAACCACGTCATCTAATGCTCCCCAAATATTTTTGAGATCTGATGATGGTTGGGTAAAATCAAAGATGATTTTTTCTCCAGTGGTTGGTAAATATCTTTTTGCAGCTACTATTAAATTTTTTACTCCTTTATATTCTACGTTTTCTGGTGTGTCTCCCACTATTTCCGGTTGATAGAATTTCACCCCCTGATTATATTTTGCCCTATCTGGCGTGTCTCCCTCCACTGGTTGTACTCGCACTGCTGTACAACAAACTACACCTTCAATATTACTCATGACTAAATCATTGAGACTTTCTGGTTTTGTAATATCTCCCACCACCAGATCTGCTTCATTGCCCAAAATTTCCCTTGCTTTCTCTATATCCCTGACCAAACACCGCACCCTATAACCTTGGGTTAGTAATTTTTTTACCACCCTTTTACCCACACCACCCGTTGCACCCGCTACTAAAATTACACCCATTTGTATTCTCCCTGTTGGTTGATCTTGTTGGTTTATAGGACGATTTTGTAGAATCTTTTGTATCCAGTTCAGGAGGGGAAATACCTCAAAATAAGTAAGAGTTTTAATGAATCTACACAAATCCCATTGATTACGTTTTTTGTCATTCATAATGATTAACAACTCAATTATCTGTATTATATACTATATTTATAACATATCATACTACATGATCTTTCCTCTGGCAACTTTAGATTACTTTTACAGGAACCGGGCAATTTTCTCTCCCATATAAAACGAAACCCATCCTACAAATAATTGTGCCTCCCTACTTAATATTCTATAATGCAATGCAACCGATAGATAGGACTACATCTATGAGCGATTGGGCAAAAATTCAATCTGACTATGAGGACTTTCATGAGCAATTCGCCAGCATTATCATTGGTACGGTCAGTGACCAGGGGATTCCTAATGCTAGCTATGCTCCCTTTGTTATGGATGAATTAAAAACCATTTATATATATGTAAGTGGTTTATCTATCCATACTATTAATATTGAGTCTCGTCCAGATGTGAGTGTTTTATTTATTGAGGATGAGGGTAAAAGTGCCAATATTTTCGCCCGTCGGCGTTTAAATTTTGATTGTAGAGCCAGTTTACTGGAAAGAGAATCCAGCAAATGGCAAGAAGTAGTCGATCAATTTCAGGCAAGATTTGGCACAATTATAGAGGTTCTAAAAGGTTTAGCTGATTTTCGAGTTTTTCAGTTGACTCCAACGGGAGGAAGGTTTGTAATTGGTTTTGGTGCAGCTTACCATATTCATGGTGATAACCTCCATCAACTTGTACCTATTAGTCGAGACAATATTTCTAATTAGGATTTCGGTTGAAAACCGACTGATTTTGGGAGATTATGGTTTATGTTAGAATTCCATCCGTGTGGCTTTGGTAAAAAACAAGTTGACACTTCTTTGGGTAGTATGGTCTACTACACCCAGACCAGTGAACCCTGGGATGTGGGGGAAATCGACAAATTACCACCTTTACTATTCTTGCATAACTTTGGCGGTGGTGCTTCCGCTTTTGAGTGGTCTAAGGTTTATCCAGCTTTTGCCCATAAATATCGCATTTTGGCACCAGATTTAATTGGTTGGGGAGATTCCGATCATCCTGTCAGAGACTATCAAATTGTGGATTATTTGACTACCATTAAGGAGTTTATTCACCAGACTTGCGTGGATACTATAACGGTAGTTGCTTCGTCTTTAACAGCAGCTTTGATGATCCGCATTGCCATTTCTGAACCACAAACCTTTGACCAATTATTTTTAGTTTGTCCTGCGGGTTTTAACGATTTTGGTCAAGGTGCGACCAGGAGATTACCACTTCCACTGATTAACTTACCCTTTGTTGACAATTTGATTTATGGGTTAGGCGCAGAAAATGAACTAGCTGTGAGCAACTTTTTGGAGAACTTCCTATTTGTCAAGTCCCAAAGATTGTCACAAGAGATAGTGCAGGCTTATTTAACTTCTGCACAAAAGAGAAATGGTAAATATTCAGCCCTATCCTTCTTGAAGGGGAATCTTTATTTTGATCTGAGTTTATATATTCCCCAGTTACAAGTGCCTACCGTATTTTTTTGGGGTGAACAAGCGCAGTTTACTGATATTAGTTTAGGGAGGAGATTAGGCAGTTTAAATAAAATGGCAATTAAAGATTTTCAGCAGGTGCTTGATACAGGCATTTTACCCCATTTAGAAACCCCCGGAGTTTTTATTGGTTTATTATCTAAATATCTAGATATTTAGATTTTCAAAGGTTAGGTATTATGGCCGCAAGTCACCACGGCCACAAATTCCCGTCTAACCCAGTAACTCCAGATTAGCAAAAACAAATTCTTGAATTGACATACCTGCTGAGGTTTCCGTACGGATTTCTCGACGGTTGAGAATGTAATAATTGCCTACTTTTTCATATTCATCCGTAAACTCACTACGACCACCTTTTTGCTCTCCAGTTTTGGGATCGTGATACACAGAATCATAAGTATGAGATAGATATCCCGCTTCCGTTTCGTGAATACTGAAAGTGTTAATAGTCACAACAACTCCGTGAATATGACGGTGAACAAGACTAACTACATCATTGCGAACTTTATATTTATCACCAGCTGATTTTCCGCCAACAATAATTTCCACTGCACCAGTGGAGTCCTTCTCACCATAGGTAAAGGTGTTTTCTCCATGAGTTTGGGCAAAAGTGCGCCGTACCCGATGGACAGCAATTTCCCAAGTTTGGCTGTCAATTGCCTTTTTGGCAGCTTCATCTTCTACTTGAGTAACTTCCCATTTGAAATTGGCATCAATACGAATTTTGCCAGTGAATTCCTGGCCCTCATATTTATAAGTGATATCTGCTGTGTAACCGGGGAAATTTTCATCCCAGGTATAACGATTTTGATATGCAGCCCGGAAAAGTTCTTGGGCAGAGATTTGAGTGACTGTCATGATGCTTGTCCTCTGGCTGAATAATAGCTTTTTGTGATTTATAATATTAGAATATAGTTAATCTTTAGGTTCGCATAGTCCCCAACTGGGTACTTTTATGGCTAAAACACTCCACTCTATTTTTGAAGCAATAGCCCATGTTGAAACCGAGCAGGAATTACAACAAGCTCTTATGGAAACTATTAGCTTACATTTTGGTGTGCACCATTGGGGTATTTCCTTTATTGAACAGCAGTTCTTGACGGGAATAGAAATTCCAGAAATTCCTGCGGTTTGTTTGGAGGCCAATCCTGTGGGGAGTTATGTTGTAGAACGTCATGCACCTACCCATGAACTGTTAGTCTTGGCTCCGGAAGACTGGAAAAACTTTTGTACTCGCCATGAACACGTGATGACAGGTCCCATAGTTTGTGATGGTAGACTGGTGGGAACTCTTAATTTTGCCCGAGATCCTGGCAGTCCTCCCTTTAACAATAATGATTTAGCTGATTTAAGTGCTTTATGTATCCATTTATCAGCAAAAATTGCCACTCTCCAAGCCAAGTGGAATATGGTCAAGCCCATTACTGAATGTCCTTTAACTGCTAGGGAGTTAGAAATTGCTGAATTAGTTGCCCAGGGGTTAACAAATGGGGAAATTGCCAGCCAACTTTGGATTAGTCAAAATACGGTTAAGCAGTCACTTAAAAGAATGTTTAAAAAGTTGGGTGTTTCTGCTCGTGCTGAAATGGTGGCTAAACTACATCAAGGTCAAATTCTCCCTGAGCATTAAGCTTCTCCGGTCTAAAGACACGGAGATTTCTGAAGAGTCCATAAACGAACTTTCTGAGGCTGGCTTAAACAGTCTCTACTGATTCCGCTAAGATCAATTCCTAGCATCACCGCTACTTTTTTCAAAATATTAGCAGCACCATTACAGTCCGCATTAATTTTGAACCCATCAGAAGTTTCATATACTCCACGACTAACTCGTTTCCCGCTTGCTTCCCACCCTTCGGGTTTTTCACCGAATTTAGGTATATTGTCGCAATCAAAAAACGATGATTGAGAAGTGTATGATTCTTCTGTTTCAATAAAATCTATTCCGTATTGTTTACATAATTGAGCAATACGGTCTTTTAATCTTGCTGTGGGAATTTGGACAAACTTCTGATTGTTTTTAGACCCCAAATCAATACTATCTTTTTGTCCTTTATTCCATCCAAAAACAATAGCACCAATCTTATTTTCAATACAGTGGTTAACGACTATTCTTGCAGCTTTGTTAACTGCATCACGCATTTGTCGGTTTCTTTTTTCGGTAATAGCAGCTAATCTGTTAGACCAAAAACCCTGCGGTTTATCACTTTTAAGTTTAGCTACTGATTTGTTGTACCACTGATTTAAACTTTTTAAATGAAGTCCATCAACAATAAATGATGTTCCCAGATTAGAAACAAATGAACGTTTTTCTGATAAGTTTCTAGTTGTTTATGCAAATCTGCTCTACTAGGAATATAACCAGTTTTAAAGTACATCTGCCTAGAATAGTAAACGCCACAATTTGTCAGCTTTTTAGCTTCTGTGCAGAGGTACTCCAATATGGCTGTTATTGATTTATCGGACTTGATAAGAACTTGTTGGCATCCGTACATTGTTCGACCTTCAATGTTTGTTGATTTCAAAAGTATAGTTGAGATATGATTTACTTGTCAATAGCAGCCACGAAACAATATGAAGACAACACTGGAATACAGAATAGGAAATCACTCAAAAGGTAATGCAGTAGTGCATCTTGTATGGATACCTAAACGCCGAAAAAAGGTATTATCTGGAGAGATAGCTAAATGTCTTCGACAGATAATTTACGAACTAGCCAAAGAAAAAGACTGGGATATCCTCGCTCTTGAGGTTGCACCATATTCATTTATTTGTAGAACATCAACCAGATGTTGCTATAAATCAAGTGGTTAAAGCTTTTAAAGGACGGTCATCTTGCTTGTTAAGACGAAAATTTCCTGAATTACTTAAACTTCCTAGCCTATGGACTAATAGTTATTTTTATTCCACTGCTGGACAGGTTTCAGCAGATGTTATTAAAAGGTATATTGAAGATCCGCATCACGGTTAAATATCAAGGCGAATAAATTCGCCGTTGGCACTTCCTGTCTAAAGCCAAGTGGCTTCCGTGCCTTTCGGCGATTTTCTTGTGAATTCATCGTGCGATCGCATTTCATAGAGATTGCCTTGAGGACAGTAGTTCGGATAGATTTTGCATATAGTAGTTTTGGTAAATTACCACAAGTGTTAAATGTTAAGAAATTTGTGATAAAAATTGCCCAAAATATATTAAAATTTGGGCAACCTATATCAAAATATTGATTTGATAATGATCATAAATTCATTCCCCAAGATTGTCAAGGACATCCTCAGACCGTTACCAAAAAATGATTATCCAGTTTTGAACAGCCGTCTTTATGTTGAGTGTTGGTTGGCTTATGCCTTGGATAATAGTTTAACAAGTATGCGGGACTTATTTACAAGATTAAACCATACAGGTATTGATGTAAGAATTTCGACATTAATTTTCGTTTACGCAGTTTATTACACTGGCACTTTTCTATTAATTCTCCATAAAACAGGCGCAAGAACCAAAATTTCTCTGAATAAATACTGGATCTAACTATTCAAATCTGCTCCAAACTTATATTCGTCAATTACAGCCTCTTTTACAAAAATCAGAGTTATTTGAACTAAATCAGAAGTCGTTAGTTCTAAATAGCGATGAAATGGGTTTGATTCTTCAGGCCAGTGAGGTAAGGTATAATCTCCTAGACCCATATCTTTAGCCAATTCTATGAGGTCATAGTAATCTGTATACCAAATATCATCATAGTCCATATCAGGAAATATCCTGGCGTTATCACCAAGATGTGTTATCACTTTTATAAGACTATCAAGAAATTTGGCTTGTTCTAAGTAAGAGTAATGTTCCTGTACAGCGGAATATAAAAGCTGTCCCAATCGGTAACTTTTCTCATAACTTTTCTTTTTATCTTGCTCCAGCTTTTCTTTTGACAATTTCTCACCTTTACCATATTCAGTTTTGGGTAAGCTATCATGCTGTATTCGTGCAGCATCTAGTTCAGGATTATGACTTTTGGAAAACTTGAAATTTGACATAGAAAAATACCTTTGTATCCAAAATCTTATGTAGAATAATACTAACTTATATAAGATTATAACTACTATAGTAGTTATACTTAATTATGAACTGTTTTTGGAAAAATAAATAACATATTGATTTACCTCAAAAAATCTATAAATGCAAATCAAGTATATACCACAATGGTATGCTATGAGCGATTGCGAAGCACTCCCTGCGGGAGATCGCACTTAATAGATTTTACTTATAGCTTTATACCAACACAGTAGTTCGGATAGGGTTTGCGTATAGTATGCTAAATTAAAGTAAGGATTCTATTACGGTAGGTATTGGACCTATCACTAGTTTTTAGATTAATCACCGTTTGACTTTTTAGAAAAAGACCTTCATCCATATTTGACTTATTACGCTTACTACCATTTAAATTGTTACACCAAAACAATTAACCATTACCAATCTTCAAAAAAAGAATTTGGCGAGTGGGTTCACCCTGACATTGTTGGCTGTTATTTTTCACTTGAGGACTGGAAACAAGAGGTTTATGAATTAAGTTCATCAATAGGCAATATTTCAATCCGGTTTTTATCATTTGAACTTAAACGTGAACTAAGTTTTGGAAATTTAAGAGAGAGTTTCTTCCAGACAGTTTCAAACTCATCTTGGGCAAACGAAAGTTATTTAGTCGCAGCTGAAGTTTCCGAAGAAGAAGAATTTAGAAGCGAACTTTCTCGACTTTCAACATCATTTGGAATTGGAGTAATCCAATTAAATATTGAAGACCCTCACTCATCTGAAATTATTTTTCCTGCAAAGTATCGTGAAGTACTTGACTGGGAGACAATCAACAAACTAACTATGAACGCAGATTTTAAAGAGTTCATCTCAACAGTAAAAATTGACATCACAAGCAAAAAAATTCATAAAAAAGAATATGACCAAGTTATAGATATTGAAATACTTAAATGTAAAATAGGTACTTAATCTGCTAGAATAACATACATATACAGAAAAGAATAAGCTCTCACAATACAGGCTAAGGTTTATCAAGGTATCACATCCAAAGGTAAATAATCAACCCCCCATATTGAAAAAAATCGGCGCGCGGGTACATAGATA
Source organism: Cylindrospermopsis curvispora GIHE-G1 (assembly GCF_014489415.1). NCBI lineage: Bacteria > Bacillati > Cyanobacteriota > Cyanophyceae > Nostocales > Aphanizomenonaceae > Raphidiopsis > Raphidiopsis curvispora. The sequence continues at coordinate 1,450,186 of NZ_CP060822.1, read as the reverse complement.
TTTTTGAGCGGATTCCAATACAGTGTAATGTAAATTGGGTTTTATCAAGCCAACTTACAACGTGACGAAACTAGTCGGTTTTAACCGACTTGAGCTTTGAGACCGGGAATTGATTCCCGGTCTCCCCCACGGACAGTCTCCAGGTGTGGATTAATTCAAACAATAACGGGTAATTGCTACCATGGCGAGTGTTTATATCCCGTGGGTGTGTTGGGTTTCGTTCCTCAACCCAACCTACGAGTCCTCTCGCGATCTCCCATAGGGCGTGCTTTGCAATCGCCTGATAAACAATAAGAAAAAATTATGTTTCGCGGCAAGCAAGATAAGTTTTTTTATGATTAAAGGGCTGGAAATATGGTAGTATAGTAGTGTAATAATGGAGTATTGGCATTTTTAAAAAAATTGCACAGATTTCTATTATCAAGGTATCACATCCAAAGGTAAATAATCAACCCCCCACATTAAAAAAAATCGGCGCGCGGGTACATAGATATTTTTGAGCGGATTCCAATACAGTGTAATGTAAATTGGGTTTTATCAAGCCAACTTACTGTTGGCTGGGTTGGGTAATCTTTTGCGATAACAGACAAGACGTGCGATCGCATTACTTTTACTGCAACTGAGTGAGTGCGAGATTCTTGCGTTTTGCATTTATGCTTGACAAGTCGCAAGACTTTACAAAAATTATTAATTATTTTGTGTAAACCTATTGCATGTCTGTTCAAGTAGTTTTATAATTAGAAAAAAGTAAGGTGATCTCTATTTCTTAACAGGAAGTCTCGATCACCTTACACCCCAAAATAGAGGCAAATAAATTATGGCACAAATTAGAAATTTCATCAGCAGCATTGATGATACTGGAGTGGTTGACTCTAGGGTGGTTTCACAAGCTAGTCACCGGGAACCACTAAAACATCTGTTGATCGGGTCGAAAAAGACGGTAATTAGTACGATTCACTATCTACACGTGCTTGGTTATGCCAATGCAACTGATTGGAGTGATCTGACGCCAACTGGTAATTCTGGGGAAGTGATGAGTATTCTGGTAAGACATATTGTGATTAATTAGTTTTCTACTTAACTCGTGGGTCTTCCCATGAGTTAGAGATATATCAGAGTCATCTTGTGTAGTGGGTGCTTGGCAATCGCATTTATATCTCACGTTGAGTTTCCGAAAGGAAACTCAACCTGGAATATTAGCAAACTGATTTGATAACAGTAGTTTTTCTCAGATGGGCGATCGCGAAGCACTCCCATAGGGAGCTGGCTTTTATTACTCTTGCTAACAATCTACCCTGGGGTAGATGCAAAACGGGAAAAATTGTGTTTTTCAGTTTTATCAGACAGGCGATCGCACCTATAGATATCACAAATGTAAAGAGAGAACACAATACGTTCGTGATCAACGCCTGGCGACATCTTAGAACCTGTTCTTATAATATTACAGTATTTAGATGTCATGAGTTATTTTTCTCGATAATTTTGAACCATTTTTTGAACTTCATCTCTTACCAGATCTACTAATTCAGAAGGTGATAGGATAGAAGACTATGGTAAGACCTGGGATTATTTCCGTTGTTTGGATTAAAGAGAAGATATGGGTAATCATGCCATTGTACGCTATTTAACCATACAGGCGATCGCCAACTAGTTCCACTCTCCAAAAGGAATCAGTACCACTTTCGCTCCTCAACCCAACCTTGTATATTGAGAGAAGTGGTACAATTGGTTGAGAAAGTATTTTCTCAATAACATGGGTAGCACATTTGGTCATCTTTTCCGAATTACGACATTTGGTGAATCTCACGGTGGAGGTGTGGGAGTTATAATTGATGGTTGTCCTCCTAGACTGGAGATTTCTCCCGCAGAAATTCAATTTGAACTGGATAGAAGAAGACCAGGACAAAGTAAAATCACCACACCCCGCAAAGAAGCAGACAGCTGTGAAATTTTATCCGGGGTATTTGAGGGTAAGACCCTAGGAACACCAATTGCCATTCTGGTGAGGAATAAAGATACCCGCTCCCAGGATTATGACGAAATGTCTGAAAAATACCGTCCCTCCCACGCGGATGCTACCTACGACGCTAAATATGGATTCAGAAATTGGCAGGGTGGTGGTAGGTCTTCCGCACGTGAAACCATCGGTAGGGTAGCAGCAGGGGCGATCGCCAAGAAGATTTTGCGTCAGGTAGCAGGTGTGGAAATTATTGCTTACGTTAAACGTATTAAAGATTTGGAGGGAACTGTTGACTCTAATACTGTCACTCTAACAGACGTGGAGAGCAATATTGTCCGTTGTCCTGACGCAGAAATTGCCCCCCAAATGATAGAACTAATTGAGAAAACCGGTAGGGATGGTAATTCCATTGGTGGGGTGGTGGAGTGTGTGGTGCGCAACGTTCCCAAAGGTTTAGGAGAACCGGTTTTTGACAAGTTGGAAGCTGATTTAGCCAAAGCTGTTATGTCTCTACCTGCTAGTAAAGGTTTTGAGATTGGTTCTGGCTTTGCAGGAACTTTATTAACGGGTTTTGAACATAATGATGAATTTTATATAGATCCCCATGGTGATATTAGAACTGTTACTAACCGTTCGGGTGGAATTCAAGGGGGAATTTCTAATGGTGAAAATATTATTTTAAGGGTTGCTTTTAAACCAACTGCGACTATTAGAAAGGAACAAAAAACAGTCACCAAGGAAGGGGAAGAAACCGTCTTAGCGGGAAAGGGAAGACATGATCCTTGTGTTTTACCCCGTGCAGTACCTATGGTAGATGGAATGGTAGCTTTGGTTTTATGTGATCATCTATTGAGACACTATGCACAATGTAAACTCCTCTAAGATTGTTCCAACTTTATTACCATCTCCCCTGAAACCGGGGGATCTATTACGTGTGATTGCTCCCAGTGGTGGACTCAGAGAAATTACAGCTTTTGAAAAGGGTGTGAAAATTTGGCGAGACCGTGGTTATAATGTTCAAATTAGTGACAACATAGAAAACCGACATGGCTATCTCGCGGGCACTGATGACCACCGTCGTCACCAGTTGTGTGCAGCATGGCAAGATCCCCAATGTCGCGGAATTATTTGTGCTAGGGGGGGTTTTGGTACTGCTCGTATTTTGGAAAGTTGGCACTGGGAACAAAATCCACCAGACCCAAAATGGCTAGTTGGATTCTCTGATATTACCGTTCTGTTGTGGAGTCTATATAAAGGGGGAATTTCTGGTGTACATGCACCTGTGCTGACTACTTTATGTGATGAACCACCATGGTCAATTGAAAGGTTATTTGACTGGGTAGAGGGTAGAGCTATTCGGGAATTACAGGGGAAAGGTTGGGGAGGTGGTCAGGTAACAGGAATATTACTTCCCGGAAATTTGACTGTAGCTACCCATCTTTTAGGAACACCCCTTTTACCACCAATGGATGGTGTAATATTAGCTTTGGAGGATGTTACTGAAGCACCTTATCGAATTGACAGAATGTTGACTCAATGGCGATTAAGTGGTATTCTTGGTCAAGTCAGAGGTGTTGCTTTGGGAGGGTTTACCAATTGTGAACCACCCCCTAATATACCAAGTTTGACTATACACGAAGTTTTGTGCGATCGCCTATCTGATTTAGGTATACCTATTGTTTCTGACCTACCTTTTGGTCATGACAGTCCCAATGCTGCTTTACCTGTGGGAGTACGAGCAAGATTAGATGCGGTGCAAGGAACATTAGAAATTCTCTGAGTTAGGACCATTTTTGATAACAACGAGCATTCATAGGATAGGGGTGAAAAACTTCTATAAATTTAGTTTGCAAAGTCCGGAAAAACCTATTTAGCAATTGGGGATCATCATGATGAAAAGGAAATTCTTGATTGAAACCTTTAAAGAAATACCAATTCAAAATAATTTTTCCCCCATGATCTAGGGACTCTTTAACCATAGCTCAGCTGTGGAATTTAATGGCTGATTATTTGTATCAGGTATAGCAGGGTTATAGCATACTTCCACTTGACGGGGATTTAATCCCAGATTTAATAATCTTTCATAGAGACTTTTACAAACAAATACTAATCCGCTGGCTTGCTGAAGACTACTCAAACTAATCCGATTATCAACACCTATAGATAAATTTTGAAATATTCCTATCAATGAGTTGTTTTTGCTTTCACCCTGTAATTCAGAAATGAAATCAGTATGAAGATAACTGATATAGGGGATTTTTACACTTCTTGGAATCAATTGAGAAAGATAAAAAAGTTTCGTAATAAATGCAGTATGGCAAACAATAATATCCGGCTTTAATTCGGCAATTACTTTACTTAATTTTATAGCTATCCATATTTGATGCATTACTCCACCAATATAAAATAAATTGCCGGCAACTTTCATAATTATGAGTTTTTCAGCAGCTTTAAAATCAACTATCCATTGTAAATCCAAATCAGTCAATACTATTGTGGAGACTTTATAACCAGCTTGAGACTGAGTAGAAATTTGGGCGCTCCCCCAATATTACTTAAAACTAAATGACAAATATGCTGATTAGATTTCATAATTTTTCGAGCAGTTAGGAAGTGTTTGCAGTTCAAGAGGTTCGTTGAAAAGTGTCATCATATTGACTCCATGGTAATTAAGTGGTATTCTTGACCAAGACTTTACCGTTTGTCAATTACCACCTAATATACCAACTTTGAGTATACAGGAAGTTTTGAGCGATCGCCAACCTTAACCACTCACCAGAACTATGAGTCCCATCAAATTTGATCTCAAACCAGAAATCAGTATTATTCTATGTACATTTAATCGCGCCAAATACTTGGTAAACTGTGTTGAAAGTGTAATAAATCAAACACATCACAATTGGGAACTTTTAGTTGTTGATGATGGTAGTGAGGATGAAACTTTTACCATAATCAATGAATATCTATTAAAATATGGCAATATACGTTATCTAAAACATCAAAATCGGAAATTACCTTATGCCAAAAACGTTGGGATCCAGGCTTGCTTCGGAAAGTATATCACATTTATTGATAGTGATGATACGTACCTACCAAATTACCTAACCACACGTTTAGAGTATACTGATAAAATCCTGCATTCTTTATCTTAAACCGCGACCCCGCAAGCGTGAAAAAAACTTCATAAACAACATGTATGTTAAAGTGATGATCAAACCACTACTACAGCTGAATAGGTGGCAATTAAGTCGCCAGATTTCCATACTGTTATGCTTATTGAGTTTATGTTCCTTGGCAATATTGAGTGGTTGTCAAAACAACATACCTCAAAAAAACCATATTACCCATCTAACTTTATGGCAAGGAATTAACCCACCAGCGAATCGGGATGTTTTTCAAAAACTAGTGACCAAATTCAATCAAACTCACCCAAATATTCAAGTTGATTCGTTGTTTATTTTGGGATCAGATATGGCATTACCTAAAATATTAACCTCTGTAGTTGGTAACGCCACTCCCGATCTTTTGGTTTATAACCCTGGAATTACTGGACAAATTGTAGAACTAGATGCGGTAACTCCTCTAGACCAATGGTGGAATGAGTTTCCACATAAATCTGAGGTATTTCCTAACTTGTTAGAGGAGTTAAAACTAAATGGCAAATTGTGGTCATTACCATTTTGGAATAGCAACGTTGGCATTTTTTATCGTCCGGATTTATTTGAAGCTGCTGGTATCACCCAAACTCCTAAAACCTGGGAAGAATTAATAGCAGTTGCCCAAAAATTAACCCTAGATAAAAATGGGGACGGACGCCCAGAACAGTATGGCATATTATTACCTCTAGGTAAAGGGGGATGGACTGTTTTCACTTGGTTTCCCTTTGTATTAAGTGCAGGGGGGGGAATCATGACGGACAACTATCCAAATCTCAACAACCCTGCTGCTATTACCGCAATCAAATTTTGGCAACAACTATTACAAACAGGTGTAGCAACCCTATCTCCACCAGAAAGAGGTTATGAGGAAGATGCTTTTTTCGCTGGTCGGGTGGCCATGCAAATTACTGGACCATGGTCTTATATTACAAAATCTCCCGTACCCTTTAATGCGTTCCCCATCCCCATCCACACTACCCCAGCAACGGTAACTGGTACGGGTAATATATTTATGATGAAGACCACTTCAGAAAAACAACAAGCTGCTCTTAAATTCCTGGAGTTTATTGTCAGTCAAGAATTTCAAACCCCATGGTCCATAGGAACCGGTTTTTTACCCGTCAATATCAAATCTTTAAATAGTCCTGAATATCAAAACTATCTCCAAACCAGACCCTGGTTAAAGGTATTCTTAGACCAAATTCCCCTAGCTGGTTCCCTTCCCACTATAGCTGGTTTTAGTCGTATCTCGGAAAATTTAGGTAGAGCAATTGAGCAAACATTATTGGGCAAATCCTCAGCTGAAGTTGCTTTAAAACAAGCTCAGGAACGTTTGGAGGTAATTTGGGGAGACATGTCCTCCCCCTAAATTGCCAACCAAAATGGAAACTACACCGGAACATGAAGGTTTTTGGCAGTCTCAAAGAAAAAAGCCACATTCTCTTCTGGTGTTTCTGGTAACACTCCGTGTCCCAAATTAAGTATGTGTCCCCAATTGCCAGCTTTGCGAACTGTGTCTAAAATTCTCTCTCGGATAAACTGCTTTGACCCAAATAACACACCCGGATCTAAATTTCCCTGCACCTTAACGTTATTACCCAATCTTCTACGTGCATCTGCCATATCCACAGTCCAGTCAATGGTGAGAATATCCGCACCGGAGGTGGCCATCCTTTCCAACAGTCCTGCACTACCCGTAACTAACAGAATTAGGGGTGTGTCTGGATGAGTCCTTTTCACTAGCTCAAACACCTTTTTTTGGTAAGGTAAGGCAAAGGTATCATAATCTTGGGGACTTAATTGTCCCGCCCAAGAATCGAACATCTGTACTACTTGAGCGCCACAATCTATTTGGTAGCGGACATATACGGCTATAGACTCTGCCAACTTGTCTAATAACTGATGGAGAATATTAGAATCTGAGAAAGCCATATTCTTAATTACAGAATAGGTTTTAGAGCCTTTTCCTTCCACTGCATAAGCTGCTAAAGTCCAGGGTGCGCCAACAAAGCCTAGTACAGTTGATGCACTACCTACTTCCTGACGTAACGCTCCTAGAATCTGACGAATAAAAGGTAAAGCGGTTTCCGGATCTAGTGGGTGTAATTCATCAACTTGTTGTTGAGTGCGAATGGGCGAAAAAATAATTGGCCCTTTTCCTTCCGCAATATCCATGTCAATACCCATTCCAGGTAGGGGAGTGACAATGTCGGAAAATAAAATTACTCCATCGGGTTGGAAAGCTCTCCAGGGTTGGAGGGAGACTTCAATGGCCACTTCAGGAATTTCTGAGCGTTCCCGAAAGGAAGGATATTTCTCCCGCAGATCTCTATAAGCTTTCATGTAACGTCCCGCTTGACGCATCATCCAGACGGGGGGACGATCTACCTTTTCACCGCGTGCAGCTCGGAGCAGGAGAGGAACCGTTGAGGAAACACCCATTTAACACTTCATCCTAAGTCACTTTTATATTTCATGTTTAGCTTATCATCCCCAGCTTACGGTTCCCTCTTATATCTTTATAAAACTCAACATTCCTCAACCTTTGCTGACTCCGCTGGTTTTGAGAACATCGGTCATGGTGGGACAATAGTTGGGTAGGTCGAAAATTGCCGGGTTAATGGGATTATTATAGGTAAAATGCCTATACTTCATGCAGAATCTGTCCCAGGCGGCCATTTGAATTCTAAAGAGTTTAATGATTACATCTGCTAAAGCTAGGGAAAGGGGAATGCGAAAGTAAATCTTTTTGTTTAGGTATTCACACACCTCTTCTATGGCTTGATTTACTGTTAATGGTGCTTGACCTAAAACTAGTCTTCTGGGGTCTCCTGTTTGTGGTGGGTGATCAATCAAATGCTCTACAACCTTGGCAATGTCTTTACCGTGGATGAAGTGAAAACTGCCATCGGTTTTTAAAAACCGAATCATATTCATATATTTTGTCACCTCATGAATACCAGAGGTCAGGTGAGAGTAGGGTTTGTTTTCATCTCCTCCCAGTACTAGGGTGGGGAATACTGTGGTGATTTTGGGGAAAATCTCTAAATCCTCAATTTTATGCAAACACTTGTATTTGGAGCTAATATAATCAGTGCCAATTTCCCCAGCTTCTTTTAAAGGTTGATTTTCATGGTTCAAAACACTGGCAGTGGAAAAATAAATTACCTGCTCACACCTGTCAGGATTTAATAGATTCATTAGTTCTATGGTTTTATTCACATTAATATCAAAGATATTATTTCCCCCCCAGGAAGTGGCTGTTAAAACCGCTGTGTCAATGGTTTTGAGTAAATTGGCAAAACTACTAATTTCCCCCATGTCGCCCTGTAATATGGTCACACCTGGACGCATATCAGTATTAACTTGTAGCTTGCTAGGATTCCTCACCAGCAAATAGAGCTGATGATTGGTGTTTTCTATTAGTGTTTCACTAATGTAGTGACCAATACAACCACTGGCACCCGTGACTAAAATTCGTTTTTGACTCATTGTAAATTATCTCCCCCTACTTCCTCCGCTCTTGTAGCTTGCGATAAACTAATCTTAAATCTACTTGGTGATGGGCCAAAGCCACAAGAGTATGATAAAACAAGTCCGCAACTTCACCAGCGATCGCATCTGGGTCATTATCTTTAAAAGCCATGACTACCTCCGCACTTTCTTCACCTATCTTCTTTAAAATTTTATTATCGCCCCCTGCTAATAACTTACAGGTGTAAGAACCTTCAGTAGGATAATCCCGGCGATCGCATATCACGTGAAAAAGCTGGGATAGGGAATCTGGGGGAGGGGGAATAATTTTGGCGTCATCCAGCTGATGAAAACAACTACGTTCCCCGGTATGACAAGCGATATCACCGATCTGTTCCACAGTAAATAATAGAGCATCACTATCACAATCATAGCGAGCAGTTTTCACCCTTTGAATATGACCAGAAGTAGCGCCCTTGTGCCAAAATTCTTGACGGGAACGACTCCAAAACCAGGTTTCTCCCGTAGTTAAAGTTCGTTGTAAAGATTCCTGGTTCATCCAAGCCATCATTAACACAGTACCGTCAAGATAGTCTTGGATAATTGCCGGTACGAGACCATGTTGGTCATAGCGAATTTTTTCCACCGGGATAGAGGATTCTAAAGATAGAGATTGGGGGGATAGCATAATGTGCGAGGGACTTTATTTAAGAATCATCTCAATAATCAAACCATATCAAAATATGGGATAAAACAATAGGATAAACTTATCCTATTCTTTCATAGAACCTGAAATTAATTACTCTCTATAGGAGATCACCTTGATAAACACCACTATTAAAACCACAAAATCCCAAGAAATCTTTGCAGCAGCTCAAAATTTAATGCCAGGAGGAGTTAGCTCACCCGTACGCGCCTTTAAATCAGTTGGTGGGCAACCAATAGTATTTGATAGGGTTAAAGGTGCTCATATTTGGGATGTGGATGGTAATAAATACATTGACTATGTAGGCACATGGGGTCCAGCCATTTGTGGACACGCCAATCCAGAAGTAATTACTGCCCTGCACGAAGCCCTAGAGAAAGGTACAAGTTTTGGCGCTCCCTGTGTGCTAGAAAATATCTTAGCAGAAATGGTAATTGATGCTGTGCCCAGTATTGAAATGGTAAGATTCGTTAATTCTGGCACAGAAGCTTGCATGGCAGTGCTGAGACTAATGCGAGCTTACACCAATAGGGAAAAAATCATCAAATTTGAAGGATGTTACCATGGCCATGCGGACATGTTTTTAGTCAAAGCAGGTTCAGGAGTAGCCACCCTAGGGTTACCAGATTCACCAGGAGTGCCAAAATCTGCCACTAAAGGTACATTAACAGCCCCTTTTAATGATTTAGAAGCGGTCAAAGCACTATTTCAACAAAACCCAGGAGAAATAGCTGGAGTAATTTTAGAACCAGTAGTAGGGAATGCTGGGTTTATTGCTCCCGACGCGGGGTTTTTAGAAGGGTTAAGAGAAATTACCCAAGAAAATGGAGCATTACTAGTATTTGACGAAGTAATGACCGGGTTCCGAATTGCTTATGGTGGTGCCCAGGCAAAATTTGGCATTACCCCTGATTTAACCACCCTAGGGAAAGTGATAGGTGGGGGATTACCTGTAGGAGCTTATGGAGGTCGTCGAGAAATTATGTCCATGATTGCTCCAGCAGGTCCAGTCTATCAAGCAGGAACCCTGTCTGGAAATCCTCTAGCTATGACTGCTGGAATTAAAACATTAGAACTATTACAGAAACCGGGAACCTACGATTATTTAGAGAGAATCACCCAGAAATTAGTCAATGGAATGCTAACAATTGCCAAGGAAGCGGGACACAGTGTGTGTGGTGGTAGTATCAGCGCCATGTTTGGTCTATTTTTCACATCAGGTCCCGTGCATAATTATGAGGATGCCAAAAAATCAGACACAGCTAAATTTGGTAGGTTTTATCGGGCCATGTTGGAACGTGGTATTTATCTAGCTCCTTCCCAATTTGAAGCTGGCTTCACTTCTTTAGCTCATACAGAAGAGGACATAGACCAAACCCTAGCAGTGGTGAAAGAGGTACTCAGTAACTTGTAGAGAGACTGTCTGTGGGGGAGACCGGGAATCAATTCCCGGTCTCAAAGCGAAAGTCGGTTAAACCCGACTAGTCTTGTCATATTATAGGTTGGGTTGAGAAAGCCCAACACACCCACGAGACATAAATGCGATTGCGAAGCACTCCCTATGAGCGATCGCCAATTACCCGTGATTGTTTGAATTAATCCATACCTGGAGACTGTCCGTGGGGGAGACAATCAATTCCCGGTCTCAAAGCGAAAGTCGGTTTTAAACCGATTAGTTTTGTCATATTGTAAGTTGGGTTGATTAAACTCAACACCCCTAGACAAACCATGTTATATTAAATTAAACCGATAGAGTCAGTACCAAAGTGAATGGGAGGTATAGACATGGTGAGGCAAATTCCACCAAAAACTCAACTGGGGGTGATAAAATCTGAGATTAATCAGGGTGTGGAGACGTCTGAAATTGTCTACCCAGAAAGTGATAACAAACCTATGGCGGATAACACTAGACAATTTACATGGATTGTCAAAATTAAGGAAAATTTAGAAATACTATTTAAGTCTAATGCGGATGTGTTTGTGGCTGGGGACTTATTTTGGTATCCAGTGAAGGGTAGTAACAAAATTAAACTGGCTCCTGACACCATGGTGGTGTTTGGTAGACCCAAGGGATATCGGGGGTCTTATCGACAGTGGGAGGAGGATAATATTCCTCCCCAGGTGGTTTTTGAAATTTTATCTCCCGGTAATACTCAAGATGAAATGGATAAAAAAAAGCTCTTTTATCTGAAATATGGAGTGGAGGAGTATTATGTATATGACCCAGATAGGATTATTCTAAAAGTATCCATTAAGGAAAATAATTCATTTAAAGAAATTGAGAATTTTACTACTTGGACTAGTCCAAGATTGAAAATAAGATTTGACACGACCCAAGATGAATTAGTTATCTATTATCCGGATGGGAGTAGGTTTCTTAGTCCTGTAGAATTGAGTAATTATGCAGAACAAGAAAGATTTCTCAAAGAGCAGGAAACTCAACGTGCGGAACGTGAAAAATTGCTTAAAGAGCAGGAAACTCAACGTGCGGAACGTGAAAGACTGCTTAAAGAGCAGGAAACTCAACGTGCGGAACATGAAAGACTGCTTAAAGAGCAGGAAACTCAACGTGCAGAACATGAAAAACTGCTTAAAGAACAAGAAAGATTTCTCAAAGAGCAGGAAACTCAACGTGCGGAACGTGAAAGACTTCTCAAAGAGCAGGAACAAATAAAGTATCAAACCTTGCTATCACAATTAAAAGCTAAGGGTATTGATATTACTGCACTCGAATAAACTATTACCTGCACCAGAATACCCTTGGCGGTTTTTAAAAACTGGAGTACTGAAAGCACTCCCTATGGGAGATCGCCAATTACCCGTGATTGTTTGAATTAATCCATACCTGGAGACTGTCCGTGGGGGAGACAATCAATTCCCGGTCTCAAAGCGAAAGTTGGTTTTAAACCGATTAGTTTTGTCATATTGTGAGTTGGGTTGATTAAACTCAACACCCCTAGACAAACCATGTTATATTAAATTAAACCGATAGAGTCAGTACCAAAGTGAATGGGAGGTATAGACATGGTGAGGCAAATTCCACCAAAAACTCAACTGGGGGTGATAAAATCTGAGATTAATCAGGGTGTGGAGACGTCTGAAATTGTCTACCCAGAAAGTGATAACAAACCTATGGCGGATAACACTAGACAATTTACATGGATTGTCAAAATTAAGGAAAATTTAGAAATACTATTTAAGTCTAATGCGGATGTGTTTGTGGCTGGGGACTTATTTTGGTATCCAGTGAAGGGTAGTAACAAAATTAAACTGGCTCCTGACACCATGGTGGTGTTTGGTAGACCCAAGGGATATCGGGGGTCTTATCGACAGTGGGAGGAGGATAATATTCCTCCCCAGGTGGTTTTTGAAATTTTATCTCCCGGTAATACTCAAGATGAAATGGATAAAAAAAAGCTCTTTTATCTGAAATATGGAGTGGAGGAGTATTATGTATATGACCCAGATAGGATTATTCTAAAAGTATCCATTAAGGAAAATAATTCATTTAAAGAAATTGAGAATTTTACTACTTGGACTAGTCCAAGATTGAAAATAAGATTTGACACGACCCAAGATGAATTAGTTATCTATTATCCGGATGGGAGTAGGTTTCTTAGTCCTGTAGAATTGAGTAATTATGCAGAACAAGAAAGATTTCTCAAAGAGCAGGAAACTCAACGTGCGGAACGTGAAAAATTGCTTAAAGAGCAGGAAACTCAACGTGCGGAACGTGAAAGACTGCTTAAAGAGCAGGAAACTCAACGTGCGGAACATGAAAGACTGCTTAAAGAGCAGGAAACTCAACGTGCAGAACATGAAAAACTGCTTAAAGAACAAGAAAGATTTCTCAAAGAGCAGGAAACTCAACGTGCGGAACGTGAAAGACTTCTCAAAGAGCAGGAACAAATAAAGTATCAAACCTTGCTATCACAATTAAAAGCTAAGGGTATTGATATTACTGCACTCGAATAAACTATTACCTGCACCAGAATACCCTTGGGGGTTTTTAAAAACTGGAGTACTGAAAGCACTCCCTATGGGAGATCGCCAATTACCCGTGATTGTTTGAATTAATCCATACCTGGAGACTGTCCGTGGGGGAGACAATCAATTCCCGGTCTCAAAGCGAAAGTTGGTTTTAAACCGATTAGTTTTGTCATATTGTGAGTTGGGTTGATTAAACTCAACACCCCTAGACAAACCATGTTATATTAAATTAAACCGATAGAGTCAGTACCAAAGTGAATGGGAGGTATAGACATGGTGAGGCAAATTCCACCAAAAACTCAACTGGGGGTGATAAAATCTGAGATTAATCAGGGTGTGGAGACGTCTGAAATTGTCTACCCAGAAAGTGATAACAAACCTATGGCGGATAACACTAGACAATTTACATGGATTGTCAAAATTAAGGAAAATTTAGAAATACTATTTAAGTCTAATGCGGATGTGTTTGTGGCTGGGGACTTATTTTGGTATCCAGTGAAGGGTAGTAACAAAATTAAACTGGCTCCTGACACCATGGTGGTGTTTGGTAGACCCAAGGGATATCGGGGGTCTTATCGACAGTGGGAGGAGGATAATATTCCTCCCCAGGTGGTTTTTGAAATTTTATCTCCCGGTAATACTCAAGATGAAATGGATAAAAAAAAGCTCTTTTATCTGAAATATGGAGTGGAGGAGTATTATGTATATGACCCAGATAGGATTATTCTACAAGTATCCATTAAGGAAAATAATTCATTTAAAGAAATTGAGAATTTTACTACTTGGACCAGTCCAAGATTGAAAATAAGATTTGACATGACCCAAGATGAATTAGTCATCTATTATCCGGATGGGAGTAGGTTTCTTAGTCCTGTAGAATTGAGTAATTATGCAGAACAAGAAAGATTTCTCAAAGAGCAGGAAACTCAACGTGCAGAACGTGAAAAATTGCTTAAAGAACAAGAAAGATTTCTCAAAGAGCAGGAAACTCAACGTGCAGAACATGAAAGACTTCTCAAAGAGCAGGAAACTCAACGTGCAGAACGTGAAAAACTGCTTAAAGAACAAGAAAGATTTCTCAAAGAGCAGGAAACTCAACGTGCGGAACGTGAAAGACTTCTCAAAGAGCAGGAACAAATAAAGTATCAAACCTTGCTATCACAATTAAAAGCTAAGGGTATTGATATTACTGCACTCGAATAAACTATTACCTGCACCAGAATACCCTTGGGGGTTTTTAAAAACTGGAGTACTAAAAGCACTCCCTATGGGAGATCGCCAATTACCCGTGATTGTTTGAATTAATCCATACCTGGAGACTGTCCGTGGGGGAGACAATCAATTCCCGGTCTCAAAGCGAAAGTCGGTTTTAAACCGATTAGTTTTGTCATATTGTAAGTTGGGTTGATTAAACTCAACACCCCTAGACAAACCATGTTATATTAAATTAAACCGATTGAGTCAGTACCAAAGTGAATGGGAGGTATAGACATGGTGAGGCAAATTCCACCAAAAACTCAACTGGGGGTGATAAAATCTGAGATTAATCAGGGTGTGGAGACGTCTGAAATTGTCTACCCAGAAAGTGATAACAAACCTATGGCGGATAACACTAGACAATTTACATGGATTGTCAAAATTAAGGAAAATTTAGAAATACTATTTAAGTCTAATGCGGATGTGTTTGTGGCTGGGGACTTATTTTGGTATCCAGTGAAGGGTAGTAACAAAATTAAACTGGCTCCTGACACCATGGTGGTGTTTGGTAGACCCAAGGGATATCGGGGGTCTTATCGACAGTGGGAGGAGGATAATATTCCTCCCCAGGTGGTTTTTGAAATTTTATCTCCCGGTAATACTCAAGATGAAATGGATAAAAAAAAGCTCTTTTATCTGAAATATGGAGTGGAGGAGTATTATGTATATGACCCAGATAGGATTATTCTACAAGTATCCATTAAGGAAAATAATTCATTTAAAGAAATTGAGAATTTTACTACTTGGACCAGTCCAAGATTGAAAATAAGATTTGACATGACCCAAGATGAATTAGTCATCTATTATCCGGATGGGAGTAGGTTTCTTAGTCCTGTAGAATTGAGTAATTATGCAGAACAAGAAAGATTTCTCAAAGAGCAGGAAACTCAACGTGCAGAACATGAAAGACTGCTTAAAGAGCAGGAAACTCAACGTGCAGAACGTGAAAAACTGCTTAAAGAGCAGGAAACTCAACGTGCGGAACGTGAAAGACTTCTTAAAGAGCAGGAAACTCAACGTGCAGAACATGAAAGACTGCTTAAAGAGCAGGAAACTCAACGTGCGGAACGTGAAAGACTTCTCAAAGAGCAGGAACAAATAAAGTATCAAACCTTGCTATCACAATTAAAAGCTAAGGGTATTGATATTACTGCACTCGAATAAACTATTACCTGCACCAGAATACCCTTGGGGGTTTTTAAAAACTGGAGTACTAAAAGCACTCCCTATGGGAGATCGCCAATTACCCGTGATTGTTTGAATTAATCCATACCTGGAGACTGTCCGTGGGGGAGACAATCAATTCCCGGTCTCAAAGCGAAAGTTGGTTTTAAACCGATTAGTTTTGTCATATTGTAAGTTGGGTTGATTAAACTCAACACCCCTAGACAAACCATGTTATATTAAATTAAACCGATAGAGTCAGTACCAAAGTGAATGGGAGGTATAGACATGGTGAGGCAAATTCCACCAAAAACTCAACTGGGGGTGATAAAATCTGAGATTAATCAGGGTGTGGAGACGTCTGAAATTGTCTACCCAGAAAGTGATAACAAACCTATGGCGGATAACACTAGACAATTTACATGGATTGTCAAAATTAAGGAAAATTTAGAAATACTATTTAAGTCTAATGCGGATGTGTTTGTGGCTGGGGACTTATTTTGGTATCCAGTGAAGGGTAGTAACAAAATTAAACTGGCTCCTGACACCATGGTGGTGTTTGGTAGACCCAAGGGATATCGGGGGTCTTATCGACAGTGGGAGGAGGATAATATTCCTCCCCAGGTGGTTTTTGAAATTTTATCTCCCGGTAATACTCAAGATGAAATGGATAAAAAAAAGCTCTTTTATCTGAAATATGGAGTGGAGGAGTATTATGTATATGACCCAGATAGGATTAGTCTAAAAGTATCCATTAAGGAAAATAATTCATTTAAAGAAATTGAGAATTTTACTACTTGGACTAGTCCAAGATTGAAAATAAGATTTGACATGACCCAAGATGAATTAGTCATCTATTATCCGGATGGGAGTAGGTTTCTTAGTCCTGTAGAATTGAGTAATTATGCAGAACAAGAAAGATTTCTCAAAGAGCAGGAAACTCAACGTGCAGAACGTGAAAGACTTCTCAAAGAGCAGGAAACTCAACGTGCAGAACGTGAAAAACTGCTTAAAGAACAAGAAAGATTTCTCAAAGAGCAGGAAACTCAACGTGCAGAACGTGAAAGACTTCTCAAAGAGCAGGAAACTCAACGTGCAGAACGTGAAAGACTGCTTAAAGAGCAGGAAACTCAACGTGCGGAACGTGAAAGACTTCTCAAAGAGCAGGAACAAATAAAGTATCAAACCTTGCTATCACAATTAAAAGCTAAGGGTATTGATATTACTGCACTCGAATAAACTATTACCTGCACCGGAATACCCTTGGGGGTTTTTAAAAACTGGAGTACTAAAAGCACTCCCTATGGGAGATCGCCAATCATCCGTGATTGTTTGAATTAATCCATACCTGGAGACTGTCCGTGGGGGAGACAATCAATTCCCGGTCTCAAAGCGAAAGTTGGTTTTAAACCGATTAGTTTTGTCATATTGTAAGTTGGGTTGATTAAACTCAACACCCCTAGACAAACCATGTTATATTAAATTAAACCGATAGAGTCAGTACCAAAGTGAATGGGAGGTATAGACATGGTGAGGCAAATTCCACCAAAAACTCAACTGGGGGTGATAAAATCTGAGATTAATCAGGGTGTGGAGACGTCTGAAATTGTCTACCCAGAAAGTGATAACAAACCTATGGCGGATAACACTAGACAATTTACATGGATTGTCAAAATTAAGGAAAATTTAGAAATACTATTTAAGTCTAATGCGGATGTGTTTGTGGCTGGGGACTTATTTTGGTATCCAGTGAAGGGTAGTAACAAAATTAAACTGGCTCCTGACACCATGGTAGTGTTTGGTAGACCCAAGGGATATCGGGGGTCTTATCGACAGTGGGAGGAGGATAATATTCCTCCCCAGGTGGTTTTTGAAATTTTATCTCCCGGTAATACTCAAGATGAAATGGATAAAAAAAAGCTCTTTTATCTGAAATATGGAGTGGAGGAGTATTATGTATATGACCCAGATAGGATTAGTCTAAAAGTATCCATTAAGGAAAATAATTCATTTAAAGAAATTGAGAATTTTACTACTTGGACTAGTCCAAGATTGAAAATAAGATTTGACATGACCCAAGATGAATTAGTCATCTATTATCCGGATGGGAGTAGGTTTCTTAGTCCTGTAGAATTGAGTAATTATGCAGAACAAGAAAGATTTCTCAAAGAGCAGGAAACTCAACGTGCAGAACGTGAAAAAAAACTGCTTAAAGAACAAGAAAGATTTCTCAAAGAGCAGGAAACTCAACGTGCAGAACGTGAAAGACTTCTCAAAGAGCAGGAAACTCAACGTGCAGAACGTGAAAGACTGCTTAAAGAGCAGGAAACTCAACGTGCGGAACGTGAAAGACTTCTCAAAGAGCAGGAACAAATAAAGTATCAAACCTTGCTATCACAATTAAAAGCTAAGGGTATTGATATTACTGCACTCGAATAAACTATTACCTGCACCAGAATACCCTTGGGGGTTTTTAAAAACTGGAGTACTAAAAGCACTCCCTATGGGAGATCGCCAATCATCCGTGATTGTTTGAATTAATCCATACCTGGAGACTGTCCGTGGGGGAGACAATCAATTCCCGGTCTCAAAGCGAAAGTTGGTTTTAAACCGATTAGTTTTGTCATATTGTAAGTTGGGTTGATTAAACTCAACACCCCTAGACAAACCATGTTATATTAAATTAAACCGATAGAGTCAGTACCAAAGTGAATGGGAGGTATAGACATGGTGAGGCAAATTCCACCAAAAACTCAACTGGGGGTGATAAAATCTGAGATTAATCAGGGTGTGGAGACGTCTGAAATTGTCTACCCAGAAAGTGATAACAAACCTATGGCGGATAACACTAGACAATTTACATGGATTGTCAAAATTAAGGAAAATTTAGAAATACTATTTAAGTCTAATGCGGATGTGTTTGTGGCTGGGGACTTATTTTGGTATCCAGTGAAGGGTAGTAACAAAATTAAACTGGCTCCTGACACCATGGTGGTGTTTGGTAGACCCAAGGGATATCGGGGGTCTTATCGACAGTGGGAGGAGGATAATATTCCTCCCCAGGTGGTTTTTGAAATTTTATCTCCCGGTAATACTCAAGATGAAATGGATAAAAAAAAGCTCTTTTATCTGAAATATGGAGTGGAGGAGTATTATGTATATGACCCAGATAGGATTAGTCTAAAAGTATCCATTAAGGAAAATAATTCATTTAAAGAAATTGAGAATTTTACTACTTGGACTAGTCCAAGATTGAAAATAAGATTTGACATGACCCAAGATGAATTAGTCATCTATTATCCGGATGGGAGTAGGTTTCTTAGTCCTGTAGAATTGAGTAATTATGCAGAACAAGAAAGATTTCTCAAAGAGCAGGAAACTCAACGTGCAGAACGTGAAAAACTGCTTAAAGAACAAGAAAGATTTCTCAAAGAGCAGGAAACTCAACGTGCAGAACATGAAAGACTGCTTAAAGAGCAGGAAACTCAACGTGCGGAACGTGAAAGACTGCTTAAAGAGCAGGAAACTCAACGTGCGGAACGTGAAAGACTTCTCAAAGAGCAGGAACAAATAAAGTATCAAACCTTGCTATCACAATTAAAAGCTAAGGGTATTGATATTACTGCACTCGAATAAACTATTACCTGCACCAGAATACCCTTGGGGGTTTTTAAAAACTGGAGTACTAAAAGCACTCCCTATGGGAGATCGCCAATTACCCGTGATTGTTTGAATTAATCCATACCTGGAGACTGTCCGTGGGGGAGACAATCAATTCCCGGTCTCAAAGCGAAAGTTGGTTTTAAACCGATTAGTTTTGTCATATTGTAAGTTGGGTTGATTAAACTCAACACCCCTAGACAAACCATGTTATATTAAATTAAACCGATAGAGTCAGTACCAAAGTGAATGGGAGGTATAGACATGGTGAGGCAAATTCCACCAAAAACTCAACTGGGGGTGATAAAATCTGAGATTAATCAGGGTGTGGAGACGTCTGAAATTGTCTACCCAGAAAGTGATAACAAACCTATGGCGGATAACACTAGACAATTTACATGGATTGTCAAAATTAAGGAAAATTTAGAAATACTATTTAAGTCTAATGCGGATGTGTTTGTGGCTGGGGACTTATTTTGGTATCCAGTGAAGGGTAGTAACAAAATTAAACTGGCTCCTGACACCATGGTAGTGTTTGGTAGACCCAAGGGATATCGGGGGTCTTATCGACAGTGGGAGGAGGATAATATTCCTCCCCAGGTGGTTTTTGAAATTTTATCTCCCGGTAATACTCAGGATGAAATGGATAAAAAAAAGCTCTTTTATCTGAAATATGGAGTGGAGGAGTATTATGTATATGACCCAGATAGGATTATTCTACAAGTATCCATTAAGGAAAATAATTCATTTAAAGAAATTGAGAATTTTACTACTTGGACTAGTCCAAGATTGAAAATAAGATTTGACACGACCCAAGATGAATTAGTCATCTATTATCCGGATGGGAGTAGGTTTCTTAGTCCTGTAGAATTGAGTAATTATGCAGAACAAGAAAGATTTCTCAAAGAGCAGGAAACTCAACGTGCAGAACGTGAAAAATTGCTTAAAGAACAAGAAAGATTTCTCAAAGAGCAGGAAACTCAACGTGCAGAACGTGAAAGACTTCTCAAAGAGCAGGAAACTCAACGTGCAGAACGTGAAAAACTGCTTAAAGAACAAGAAAGATTTCTCAAAGAGCAGGAAACTCAACGTGCAGAACATGAAAGACTGCTTAAAGAGCAGGAAACTCAACGTGCGGAACGTGAAAGACTGCTTAAAGAGCAGGAAACTCAACGTGCGGAACGTGAAAGACTTCTCAAAGAGCAGGAACAAATAAAGTATCAAACCTTGCTATCACAATTAAAAGCTAAGGGTATTGATATTACTGCACTCGAATAAACTATTACCTGCACCAGAATACCCTTGGGGGTTTTTAAAAACTGGAGTACTAAAAGCACTCCCTATGGGAGATCGCCAATCATCCGTGATTGTTTGAATTAATCCATACCTGGAGACTGTCCGTGGGGGAGACAATCAATTCCCGGTCTCAAAGCGAAAGTCGGTTTTAAACCGATTAGTTTTGTCATATTGTAAGTTGGGTTGATTAAACTCAACACCCCTAGACAAACCATGTTATATTAAATTAAACCGATAGAGTCAGTACCAAAGTGAATGGGAGGTATAGACATGGTGAGGCAAATTCCACCAAAAACTCAACTGGGGGTGATAAAATCTGAGATTAATCAGGGTGTGGAGACGTCTGAAATTGTCTACCCAGAAAGTGATAACAAACCTATGGCGGATAACACTAGACAATTTACATGGATTGTCAAAATTAAGGAAAATTTAGAAATACTATTTAAGTCTAATGCGGATGTGTTTGTGGCTGGGGACTTATTTTGGTATCCAGTGAAGGGTAGTAACAAAATTAAACTGGCTCCTGACACCATGGTAGTGCTTGGGAGACCCAAGGGATATCGGGGGTCTTATCGACAGTGGGAGGAGGATAATATTCCTCCCCAGGTGGTTTTTGAAATTTTATCTCCCGGTAATACTCAAGATGAAATGGATAAAAAAAAGCTCTTTTATCTGAAATATGGAGTGGAGGAGTATTATGTGTATGACCCAGATGGGATTAGTCTAAAAGTATCCATTAAGGAAAATAATTCATTTAAAGAAATTGAGAATTTTACTACTTGGACTAGTCCAAGATTGAAAATAAGATTTGACATGACCCAAGATGAATTAGTCATCTATTATCCGGATGGGAGTAGGTTTCTTAGTCCTGTAGAATTGAGTAATTATGCAGAACAAGAAAGATTTCTCAAAGAGCAGGAAACTCAACGTGCAGAACGTGAAAAATTGCTTAAAGAGCAGGAAACTCAACGTGCGGAACGTGAAAGACTTCTCAAAGAGCAGGAACAAATAAAGTATCAAACCTTGCTATCACAATTAAAAGCTAAGGGTATTGATATTACTGCACTCGAATAAACTATTACCTGCACCAGAATACCCTTGGGGGTTTTTAAAAACTGGAGTACTAAAAGCACTCCCTATGGGAGATCGCCAATTACCCGTGATTGTTTGAATTAATCCATACCTGGAGACTGTCCGTGGGGGAGACAATCAATTCCCGGTCTCAAAGCGAAAGTCGGTTTTAAACCGATTAGTTTTGTCATATTGTAAGTTGGGTTGATTAAACTCAACACCCCTAGACAAACCATGTTATATTAAATTAAACCGATAGAGTCAGTACCAAAGTGAATGGGAGGTATAGACATGGTGAGGCAAATTCCACCAAAAACTCAACTGGGGGTGATAAAATCTGAGATTAATCAGGGTGTGGAGACGTCTGAAATTGTCTACCCAGAAAGTGATAACAAACCTATGGCGGATAACACTAGACAATTTACATGGATTGTCAAAATTAAGGAAAATTTAGAAATACTATTTAAGTCTAATGCGGATGTGTTTGTGGCTGGGGACTTATTTTGGTATCCAGTGAAGGGTAGTAACAAAATTAAACTGGCTCCTGACACCATGGTGGTGTTTGGTAGACCCAAGGGATATCGGGGGTCTTATCGACAATGGGAGGAGGATAATATTCCTCCCCAGGTGGTTTTTGAAATTTTATCTCCCGGTAATACTCAAGATGAAATGGATAAAAAAAAGATCTTTTATCTGAAATATGGAGTGGAGGAGTATTATGTATATGACCCAGATAGGATTAGTCTAAAAGTATCCATTAAGGAAAATAATTCATTTAAAGAAATTGAGAATTTTACTACTTGGACTAGTCCAAGATTGAAAATAAGATTTGACATGACCCAAGATGAATTAGTCATCTATTATCCGGATGGGAGTAGGTTTCTTAGTCCTGTAGAATTGAGTAATTATGCAGAACAAGAAAGATTTCTCAAAGAGCAGGAAACTCAACGTGCAGAACGTGAAAGACTTCTCAAAGAGCAGGAAACTCAACGTGCAGAACGTGAAAGACTTCTCAAAGAGCAGGAAACTCAACGTGCAGAACGTGAAAAACTGCTTAAAGAACAAGAAAGATTTCTCAAAGAGCAGGAAACTCAACGTGCGGAACGTGAAAGACTTCTCAAAGAGCAGGAACAAATAAAGTATCAAACCTTGCTATCACAATTAAAAGCTAAGGGTATTGATATTACTGCACTCGAATAAACTATTACCTGCACCAGAATACCCTTGGGGGTTTTTAAAAACTGGAGTACTAAAAGCACTCCCTATGGGAGATCACCAATCATCCGTGATTGTTTGAATTAATCCATACCTGGAGACTGTCCGTGGGGGAGACAATCAATTCCCGGTCTCAAAGCGAAAGTTGGTTTTAAACCGATTAGTTTTGTCATATTGTAAGTTGGGTTGATTAAACTCAACACCCCTAGACAAACCATGTTATATTAAATTAAACCGATAGAGTCAGTACCAAAGTGAATGGGAGGTATAGACATGGTGAGGCAAATTCCACCAAAAACTCAACTGGGGGTGATAAAATCTGAGATTAATCAGGGTGTGGAGACGTCTGAAATTGTCTACCCAGAAAGTGATAACAAACCTATGGCGGATAACACTAGACAATTTACATGGATTGTCAAAATTAAGGAAAATTTAGAAATACTATTTAAGTCTAATGCGGATGTGTTTGTGGCTGGGGACTTATTTTGGTATCCAGTGAAGGGTAGTAACAAAATTAAACTGGCTCCTGACACCATGGTGGTGTTTGGTAGACCCAAGGGATATCGGGGGTCTTATCGACAGTGGGAGGAGGATAATATTCCTCCCCAGGTGGTTTTTGAAATTTTATCTCCCGGTAATACTCAAGATGAAATGGATAAAAAAAAGCTCTTTTATCTGAAATATGGAGTGGAGGAGTATTATGTATATGACCCAGATAGGATTATTCTACAAGTATCCATTAAGGAAAATAATTCATTTAAAGAAATTGAGAATTTTACTACTTGGACCAGTCCAAGATTGAAAATAAGATTTGACATGACCCAAGATGAATTAGTCATCTATTATCCGGATGGGAGTAGGTTTCTTAGTCCTGTAGAATTGAGTAATTATGCAGAACAAGAAAGATTTCTCAAAGAGCAGGAAACTCAACGTGCAGAACGTGAAAGACTTCTCAAAGAGCAGGAAACTCAACGTGCAGAACGTGAAAGACTTCTCAAAGAGCAGGAAACTCAACGTGCAGAACGTGAAAAACTGCTTAAAGAACAAGAAAGATTTCTCAAAGAGCAGGAAACTCAACGTGCGGAACGTGAAAGACTTCTCAAAGAGCAGGAAACTCAACGTGCGGAACGTGAAAGACTGCTTAAAGAGCAGGAAACTCAACGTGCGGAACGTGAAAGACTTCTCAAAGAGCAGGAACAAATAAAGTATCAAACCTTGCTATCACAATTAAAAGCTAAGGGTATTGATATTACTGCACTCGAATAAACTATTACCTGCACCAGAATACCCTTGGGGGTTTTTAAAAACTGGAGTACTAAAAGCACTCCCTATGGGAGATCGCCAATCATCCGTGATTGTTTGAATTAATCCATACCTGGAGACTGTCCGTGGGGGAGACAATCAATTCCCGGTCTCAAAGCGAAAGTTGGTTTTAAACCGATTAGTTTTGTCATATTGTAAGTTGGGTTGATTAAACTCAACACCCCTAGACAAACCATGTTATATTAAATTAAACCGATAGAGTCAGTACCAAAGTGAATGGGAGGTATAGACATGGTGAGGCAAATTCCACCAAAAACTCAACTGGGGGTGATAAAATCTGAGATTAATCAGGGTGTGGAGACGTCTGAAATTGTCTACCCAGAAAGTGATAACAAACCTATGGCGGATAACACTAGACAATTTACATGGATTGTCAAAATTAAGGAAAATTTAGAAATACTATTTAAGTCTAATGCGGATGTGTTTGTGGCTGGGGACTTATTTTGGTATCCAGTGAAGGGTAGTAACAAAATTAAACTGGCTCCTGACACCATGGTAGTGTTTGGGAGACCCAAGGGATATCGGGGGTCTTATCGACAGTGGGAGGAGGATAATATTCCTCCCCAGGTGGTTTTTGAAATTTTATCTCCCGGTAATACTCAAGATGAAATGGATAAAAAAAAGCTCTTTTATCTGAAATATGGAGTGGAGGAGTATTATGTGTATGACCCAGATGGGATTAGTCTAAAAGTATCCATTAAGGAAAATAATTCATTTAAAGAAATTGAGAATTTTACTACTTGGACTAGTCCAAGATTGAAAATAAGATTTGACATGACCCAAGATGAATTAGTCATCTATTATCCGGATGGGAGTAGGTTTCTTAGTCCTGTAGAATTGAGTAATTATGCAGAACAAGAAAGATTTCTCAAAGAGCAGGAAACTCAACGTGCAGAACGTGAAAAATTGCTTAAAGAACAAGAAAGATTTCTCAAAGAGCAGGAAACTCAACGTGCAGAACATGAAAGACTGCTTAAAGAGCAGGAAACTCAACGTGCGGAACGTGAAAGACTTCTCAAAGAGCAGGAAACTCAACGTGCGGAACGTGAAAGACTTCTCAAAGAGCAGGAAACTCAACGTGTGGAACATGAAAGGTTTCTTAAAGAGCAGGAAACTCAACGTGCAGAACGTGAAAGACTTCTCAAAGAGCAGGAACAAATAAAGTATCAAACTTTACTAGCGCAATTAAAAGCTAAGGGTATTGATATTACTGCACTCGAATAAACTATTACCTGCACTCGAATACCCTTGGGGGTTTTTAAAAACTAGAGTAATAAAAGCACTCCCTATGGGAGATCGCCAATTACCCGTGATTGTTTGAATTAATCCACACCTGGAGACTGTCCGTGGGGGAGACAATCAATTCCCGGTCTCAAAGCGAAAGTTGGTTTTAAACCGATTAGTTTTGTCATATTGTAAGTTGGGTTGATTAAACTCAACACCCCTAGACAAACCATGTTATATTAAATTAAACCGATAGAGTCAGTACCAAAGTGAATGGGAGGTATAGACATGGTGAGGCAAATTCCACCAAAAACTCAACTGGGGGTGATAAAATCTGAGATTAATCAGGGTGTGGAGACGTCTGAAATTGTCTACCCAGAAAGTGATAACAAACCTATGGCGGATAACACTAGACAATTTACATGGATTGTCAAAATTAAGGAAAATTTAGAAATACTATTTAAGTCTAATGCGGATGTGTTTGTGGCTGGGGACTTATTTTGGTATCCAGTGAAGGGTAGTAACAAAATTAAACTGGCTCCTGACACCATGGTAGTGTTTGGGAGACCCAAGGGATATCGGGGGTCTTATCGACAGTGGGAGGAGGATAATATTCCTCCCCAGGTGGTTTTTGAAATTTTATCTCCCGGTAATACTCAAGATGAAATGGATAAAAAAAAGCTCTTTTATCTGAAATATGGAGTGGAGGAGTATTATGTGTATGACCCAGATGGGATTAGTCTAAAAGTATCCATTAAGGAAAATAATTCATTTAAAGAAATTGAGAATTTTACTACTTGGACTAGTCCAAGATTGAAAATAAGATTTGACATGACCCAAGATGAATTAGTCATCTATTATCCGGATGGGAGTAGGTTTCTTAGTCCTGTAGAATTGAGTAATTATGCAGAACAAGAAAGATTTCTCAAAGAGCAGGAAACTCAACGTGCAGAACGTGAAAAATTGCTTAAAGAACAAGAAAGATTTCTCAAAGAGCAGGAAACTCAACGTGCAGAACATGAAAGACTGCTTAAAGAGCAGGAAACTCAACGTGCGGAACGTGAAAGACTTCTCAAAGAGCAGGAAACTCAACGTGCGGAACGTGAAAGACTTCTCAAAGAGCAGGAAACTCAACGTGTGGAACATGAAAGGTTTCTTAAAGAGCAGGAAACTCAACGTGCAGAACGTGAAAGACTTCTCAAAGAGCAGGAACAAATAAAGTATCAAACTTTACTAGCGCAATTAAAAGCTAAGGGTATTGATATTACTGCACTCGAATAAACTATTACCTGCACTCGAATACCCTTGGGGGTTTTTAAAAACTAGAGTAATAAAAGCACTCCCTATGGGAGATCGCCAATTACCCGTGATTGTTTGAATTAATCCACACCTGGAGACTGTCCGTGGGGGAGACAATCAATTCCCGGTCTCAAAGCGAAAGTTGGTTTTAAACCGATTAGTTTTGTCATATTGTAAGTTGGGTTGATTAAACTCAACACCCCTAGACAAACCATGTTATATTAAATTAAACCGATAGAGTCAGTACCAAAGTGAATGGGAGGTATAGACATGGTGAGGCAAATTCCACCAAAAACTCAACTGGGGGTGATAAAATCTGAGATTAATCAGGGTGTGGAGACGTCTGAAATTGTCTACCCAGAAAGTGATAACAAACCTATGGCGGATAACACTAGACAATTTACATGGATTGTCAAAATTAAGGAAAATTTAGAAATACTATTTAAGTCTAATGCGGATGTGTTTGTGGCTGGGGACTTATTTTGGTATCCAGTGAAGGGTAGTAACAAAATTAAACTGGCTCCTGACACCATGGTAGTGTTTGGTAGACCCAAGGGATATCGGGGGTCTTATCGACAGTGGGAGGAGGATAATATTCCTCCCCAGGTGGTTTTTGAAATTTTATCTCCCGGTAATACTCAGGATGAAATGGATAAAAAAAAGCTCTTTTATCTGAAATATGGAGTGGAGGAGTATTATGTATATGACCCAGATAGGATTAGTCTAAAAGTATCCATTAAGGAAAATAATTCATTTAAAGAAATTGAGAATTTTACTACTTGGACTAGTCCAAGATTGAAAATAAGATTTGACATGACCCAAGATGAATTAGTCATCTATTATCCGGATGGGAGTAGGTTTCTTAGTCCTGTAGAATTGAGTAATTATGCAGAACAAGAAAGATTTCTCAAAGAGCAGGAAACTCAACGTGCGGAACATGAAAGACTGCTTAAAGAGCAGGAAAGATTTCTCAAAGAGCAGGAAACTCAACGTGCAGAACGTGAAAAATTGCTTAAAGAACAAGAAAGATTTCTCAAAGAGCAGGAAACTCAACGTGCAGAACATGAAAGACTGCTTAAAGAGCAGGAAACTCAACGTGCGGAACGTGAAAGACTTCTCAAAGAGCAGGAAACTCAACGTGCGGAACGTGAAAGACTTCTCAAAGAGCAGGAAACTCAACGTGTGGAACATGAAAGGTTTCTTAAAGAGCAGGAAACTCAACGTGCAGAACGTGAAAGACTTCTCAAAGAGCAGGAACAAATAAAGTATCAAACCTTGCTATCACAATTAAAAGCTAAGGGTATTGATATTACTGCACTCGAATAAACTATTACCTGCACCAGAATACCCTTGGCGGTTTTTAAAAACTGGAGTACTGAAAGCACTCCCTATGGGAGATCGCCAATCATCCGTGATTGTTTGAATTAATCCATACCTGGAGACTGTCCGTGGGGGAGACAATCAATTCCCGGTCTCAAAGCTCAAGTCGGTTAAACCCGACTAACCTTGTCATATTATAGGTTGGGTTGAGAAAGCCCAACACACCCACGGGACATAAATGCGATTGCAAAGCACTCCCTTTGGGAGATTGCGAATATCAGTTCCGCTCATTAATGTCTACCCAAACCTACCCAGATTGTTAATATCTGGGTAGGTGGGGTGAGCGTGCATGACTCCGCCATAAAAAAGAGTTACCTACCATCAGGTAAGGTTGGCTACGAAAGACAGGTCATGACACCTACAAATTAACTCCAGTTTGTAGCTCTGTCGGTAACTTCAACAAAAGGCGAGACATCTTAGAAAGCCCTCTGAACTACCATGACAAGCCTGTTTTTCATTGTCGAGGAACACATTACTAAGGACTGGTCAAACCGACCAAATTAAACAAGGAATGTCTAGCTATGTCCAGAAATTGTCGAACAGCAGCCAACCCTCCCTGAACTGCGAAATTTATTTTGCACGACCACTTAATTGCCAAGCGACAAAGATAAATTGTAATCTGCAATCATTTGAGGTTCAGCTGTGGACAGAAAAACCCTTATGGGTAAACCCCAACTCAATTTTCTAAACTGCTCAATTTCTCGGTCTGTGGGACGGTCTCCATTAGTGTAAACATACCAATTGCTAATGGGATAGGAACTTCTTCCGTTAATACCTATAAGATGTCCGCGAAAATTGAGAATGGGTCCACCACTCATACCCTGGTCGATTTCACTGGTGTAACCAATTTCATAACCATCTTTAAAACTAGGTTGAGAAATAATTTCTTCCACTTCTCCAGGTCTAAATACTATTTTATCGCGCAAATTAGGATATCCAGCTGCCAAAATTCCTGCACTTTTAGCAGGATTGCGAGGACTAACTCTCTTGGGTGTACAGTAAGGTCGCTTAGAAGTAAATTCCAGTACTGCTAAGTCCAGACGATTAAAAATATTTAATGCTTTAGCAGGATATACCTTAGCATCATGGGTGCGGACTCTTAACTTACTTATATCTAAGCCTGACAAAACATGGGAATTAGTTAATAGTAGATAGCGGTCTTGATTTTTGCCGACAATTGTTCCCGAACCACTGTTTTGATTACCAATTACCTTCACAGTAATTTGATTGATCATGGTTTGTAATTGGTTTTCTGAGTACACTTGCTCAGTGTTTTGCTTTAGATTACATATAAGGGGTTCACCATCAGCTCCCAATTGCAGGGACAAAAAGGTATTGATGGGAATTCCCGCATTGAACCCAGTTTTTATTGGGGAGGGGTTTTCCCCTGATCCTGTTGCATCTGCTAGTCCATGAATAGCAATCACCTGACCATTACTATCAAATACCGGACCACCACTGTTGCCAATAAACGTGTTAGCATTGTACACTAAACTGTAACCCTCCAATGCGTCAGGATTTTTACTGACCACCTTTCCCACGGTAGCAGTATAGTTTCTCCCAGTTCCCCGCTTGCCAAAAATACTAGGAAACCCGGTGACAATAATATCCGTGCCAATTTGCACCTCATCGGAATTACCTAACTGAGCAACTGGGTAATCTTCCTTAGCTTCAAAAGTCACCGTAGCTAAATCCGGGTCTTTAGTTCTATGCTGTTGAAATATCCGACGGGTTTTAATATTGACCGGATATTCTTGTCCAGTGTAAGTGCCAATTGTATAACGTAAGTCCCTAGCGCAATTAACCTGTGTTGTAGATATGTCTTCACACACAACATGATTGGCCGTGAGCACGGTGTAAGTGTCACCCTTTTTATCAATAATGACACCAGATCCGCCTGGTAAATTAGTACCACTACCATATATATTGACTTGAACCGTGGTTGCTTTTAAAGTCTCTTCTATAGTTTGTGACCTTGTCCTTATGGCTGTTGTTGCAGTGAGAGCTATTGATATTGCAACGGAGATAATAACACTGTTTTGTTTTATCATTAGGGAAATTGCGTTTTTAAATATGACATCAACTAGAAACCTTGCTTATAACCAATGCTCAGTCCATAGGAATTGGCAGATCCCAGTTCAATGTCAGATACGTCATTAACATTTGGTTTACTATTATAACCACCAACATTCAGGTATTTGACATCTACAAAAACACTGCGTTTCTTGGCAATTTCATATTGAACTCCCAATTTCAACTGATAGGATAGGGAAGTACCACTTACGGTAAATGAATCACCGGATTGAGGTTGTTTGATATTACCCCCATTGAAACCAACACCCACACCAGCACCAAGGTAAGGACGTAATCTGGAACCGGTAAAGACATCATAGTAGCCATTGAGAAGGACTGTTACCCTATCTATATTGCCCTCCAAAGGTTGAGAACTATTATTAACCTTGTATTTAATACCATTGATAACAGTAGAGGTGTAACCCAATTCCAGTTCAGTTCGAAAAAGTTTCCACTGGTAACCTCCCGCTACATTAAATCGAAAGGGAGAAACTAAACTGAGGTCTCCTGGTACTTGACCAGTTATGTTTCTGGTCACCTTGATGGGAATATCACTTTGAGAGCTAAACAGTCCTGAACTACCACTTACATACCAATAATTATTTACAGGTAACCTATAACTTTGAGAAGGGTCAATTACAGCATCCTGATCTAACCTAATCTCCTGTGTAGAGGATTCATTAGTTTGAGCCAAACTAGAACCATCAGGTTGCACCCCTGGGGACTGGGTAATAATCAAGTCAGCTGCTTTTCCTGAGACTTGTTTCCCCTGAGCATTGCTATCTTGGGTATGGTGGTCACATATCTCTTCTCCCCAAGCAGGGGTAGCTACACACAGAGTAGCTAATATCATGGGTAGATACAGGGAATTTTTCATGGTCTGGGTTAGTAATTTGGTTGATTGGGTTTGGAAAATAGTTTTTGGGATTATGGTATATTCAGGACTAAAATCCTTGAAGAATACTGACGGTTTCCCTATAGTCAGCATTCCTCCTTTGGTCTTGAAATAGTCTTGCTGCTTGCTGCAAGTTTTCCCGTGCTTTTTGGATATCACCAAATTGAGCATACACCTCCCCAAGATGCTTATAGCCTCGTGCATAACGAGGTTCTAAGGTAACCACCTTGCTAAAGTCATTCAAAGCCAATTGCCACTGTTCATTGTTGTAGTAAGCAACTCCCCTATTGTTATAGTATAGTGGGTATTGGGGGTCAATCTCTATAGCTTTGGTGTAGCTGGATATAACTGAATTCCATATACCCTTGTTGTAGTAGACAAATGCGCCATTGGCATAGGCGTGAGCATATTGGGGATTACCTTCTAAAGCCCTCTTAAAGTCAACCAGAGCTAACTCCCACTTTTTATTACGACTGTAAACAACCCCGCGATTATTGTAAAAAGGAGCAATAGGATTGATTTCAATAGCTTTAGTTATTGATTCTTCTGCTTGAGCATATCTTTTAGCATCCATGAGAATCAAGAACTTTTGATTATACAGACGAGAGTCATTAGGTTGTAACTTAATTGCTTGATCAACTTCTGTTAAAGCCAAATCTAGTTGCTTCAATTCTCGATAAATTACACTCAAATAAAACCGGGCTGGGACAAAATCTGGTCTACTTTCCAGAACTTGTTTAAAAGCAGTTATCGCCTCTTCATACTGTTTATTGCCATAATGTCCTAGACCCTTACCATAATAGCCAAGATAAACAAAATCAGGTTTTTGCTCAATTGCCTGTTCAAAAGCCTGTATAGAGTCATTATAACGACGTAAGCGCCACAGTTGATTTCCCCGTTCTAACCATTGACTAGCGCTGGTATTAGTCTTAGTTACATCCACAGATAGGATTGCATTTCTAATAGATTCCACCTCCGTAGCAGTCAATTGTGGAGGGGGAGTAGTTTCTAAAATTTGGGGCTGAACATTTATCCGACTAGCCACAGCCAAAAACGTACTAGTAGGAATACCCAGACTATTACCTATTTGCACCTTATTTCCATCACTAGTACCACTATCACCAGTTATTGCATCGTATGCGTGTTCCCCCTCAGATTTGCCGTGAATACCAATCACCCTTCCCTGGGAATCTAACACTGGCCCCCCACTCATACCACCGAAGGTGATAGTAGTATAAACCAACTCATATCCTCCAGCCAAAGAAGCAGCACTCTGGGTCACACTGTTTAATCCACCCGCACTACTGTTAGGTAAATCTAGCTGACTAGTAGTAGTTAATAGTCCTCTTTCCTTACTGTAAACCTGACCCAAACTAAAACGCCAATCGGATTTTTCCTTTAATTTAGGGTAACCTGTGGTAAACACATAATCATCAGTGGTGGGGTTATAATTGGCTAGGGTAGCTACGGGATAATTTTCTCGACTGTTAAATTTAACTACTGCTAAATCCACCCCTGGTTGAAATTGAATAGTGCTTTTATCTATAGGATATACATTACCATCATGGGTCATTAACTTATAGTTAAAATTTCCACAGGGTTGGGCAACTAATTGTCTTTCACAAACCACATGGTTAGCAGTCAAAACAGTATAAACATCCCCCTCTTTGGCAATAATTACCCCTGAACCATTAGATTCACTGCTGCTGTCAATTTTAACAGTAATTTTTTTAGCCTTTGCTTCTACTTCTTGTAACCAACCTACTAATTTAGATTCGGGAACAATCTGTTTAATCCTGGGTATGGGCAATCTATATGCAACCATCAGTTCCGGTTCAATTTGAGCTAAAACCGTTTTCAGAGTAATTCCCCAGCTTAGCTTACGCAATTCTCGCAGCTCAGAAAAAGTAGGACGTTTGCCATCTGCATATACATAGGCATGATTTAACACTGGATAGGGAGCCATAGCATTAATACCAACTAATTCCCCATCCCTATTAATAATGGGACCACCACTCATTCCCTGTTCGATATCACTGGTGTAACCAATTTCATAGCCCTTTTTAAAAACCAGTTCAGTAATTTTTTCCACCATTCCCTCTTTGGAGATAAAAGAATTATCCCCACCGGAATAACCAGCAGCTATAATTGGTAGTTGTTTATTAATCTCATTATTGGCGATTTTGGGCAAACAATAGGTTTTATTGGAAGTAAATTTTAGGATAGTTAAATCCAGATTATTTTCCTGAAAATTGACATTAGGAATTATTTGAGCAGGATATACCTGACCATCAATTGTTTCCACACGAATATTATTTAGATTAGCACCCACCAGAGTATGGGAATTAGAAGCCACCAGATAGTTATTACCTTGACGAGCCAAAAGAGTTCCCGAACCCCCATTATTATCGCCAATTACCTTAACCGTAATTTGACGGAGGATAGCTTCTTGTTGTTGAGGAGAATAAGCACCATCCTCCCCCTCCTTTTCTGGATTACAGTTCACAGATTGACTTTGATCTATAGGACTAGGAACTTGTGTTAGACCAGCCAAAGTCAGACCAGGGGAGAATAGTAAAAGCAAAGAAGAAATAATAGTGAAGTAAGGCTTCATAGTATTACACAGGAAAAAATACGCCTAGGGAATTACATCCGACCGTCAATCAACAATTAATTTGTTCCCAGAGTGAACCTGGGAACAAAACATACTTACTTTTCAAGACCCATATCAGGTGCTTGTTGTAAGAAACTAGACATATTCAGGAACTTGCGATTATTAGCACTTTGCACAATAGGTTGAGAACTTGCGCCAACCAAGATATTACCCATGCGGTCTAGAACTTGAGCAGAATCACTACTAGATCTCAAGGTAAACAATTGGTTGTTGTTATTGCAAAGTTCTTCTTGTGACTGCACAGCGCAAATTACAGAGGAACCATTATTTACACCAGTTGCCAAATACTGTAGTTGACCCGACTCTTGAAACTTCTGGAACTTCCCAGAAACCACCTCGCAGCGTTTCTGAGGGGTCCATTGTTTGAAACCTTCACTTTTCCAATTAATAATGTACACATACTTTTTCCGTTGGGGAATCCAAGCCACGGTTGCGGGAGCTTGACTACCATTTCTATCCACTGCGGATACCTTGCAAGAGAAGGTAACGTCACCGGAAATATTACCAACATCCTGGCTAAAAGTGGGTACTGCGGTTGCAGTTAGGGTCAGGGCGCTGATTCCTAAAGCAGTGCAGAGTGATCTTAATTTCATGATTTTTACATCCTGGATTAACAATGACTGATTAAAACTGGCAAAAATAACTATGACGGACTCTTGTGGACACTCGTGTGAGGTTTCTCCCCTAAGCAAATACTCCCCCAGTAACAGTGTAGCATATTTTATAGAATTGGGGGAGAAAATCTTGTTAAGTTATGTTAACTTAACCAAAGGAGAACACGGTGTCGTTGAAGTCTCTATCACTGACATTTAGGGGTAAATCTTCAAAGCCAAAGATACCGTTACCAAAGTGCTTAATTTGACTCATACCACCTGGATTTGCTGCGCCAAAGCTAAAGTAGGCAACAGATTTGTCTTGATATTCAGCAGAGCTATTACTGCGATCTATAATTTTTCCAATTTCGTCAGTAACATCTCTACTGCCAATGTTAGCAATTAAGAAAGGAGCAAGGTATCTAACATCATTAATTGTTGATGGATTTCCCTCTGGAGTTGGGTTTTTAGCAAAAACACCATTGGTAGTAATATTGGTGGCCGACCCCCCCGCTTTAATACTAAAACCTACTCTTCTGCTCAGAGCAGCTTTCGCATAATCAGAGTCTCCAGGGAAAAAACCATTCACAGCTCCGGTGTTAGGATCATCTACTTCATAGAGTCCCAAGAAGTTGGTGAAGACGGAATTTGTGAGATTTAGGGCGCTGTCTAGTTTTGCTCTGACAGTAGGAGAGTTGTAGTCCAAAAATTGGTAGCTTAGTTTAGATAAATCTGCTCCTTGTGTAAGCTGCTCTGGGTATGTTTTTAATTTTTCGCCTGTAATTGCCTTGGGATCAAGAGTGGGGGGATTACTAGAAACGTTCGTATCTTGAATAAATCCTTGAACAGGGTTGGTTGTGCCAACAGTATAGTCATTGCTTGTTTCCAAACTCAATTCTAAAGTTTCAAGACCCTCAACCAGGACATCGGGTTTTGTCTTAATTTGAATTTCCTTTATTTGTTGGTTCGCTGGAATAGTTATACTACTACTCTGATTAGAGACAATGTCATAATCATCTTTTCCTGCTGTTCCACCTATTCTATAGGTCACTTTTAACTCTTGTGTTATGTCTCCTCTTCTGGTAAAAGTAAAAGTAAAAGTAAGGTCTTCCCCTTCTTTTACCGTACGTTGTGAGAGAGACAATGTAACATCTGGTTTACTATTTGGTTTTGGTTCAGGTATTGTTTCAGTAAAGCCTTTGGTATTGCTACCATATATGTTTTTGTACACTTTAGTAATTGGACCCAAACTTGATAGACCAGTTAACACCAAGTCCCCATTTTTATTCCAGTTCACGGAACTGTAGTAAACTCCAGGAATAGAAAGGATAGCATCATCTTCAAACTTACCATTTGTGTTTTTATACAGTTTAGAAATCGGACCCGTTTCCCCAAAACCAGTTAGCACGAAATCTTGGTCTCCATCCTTGTCATAATCAGCCCAGGCTACAGAACTATCTCTAACACCGGGAAGGTCTTTTGGTGTCTTCTCTTCAAAACCATTACCTGTGTTTTTATAAACTTTGGAAATTGGACTATTATTTGATGACAAACCGGTTATTAGGAAATATTGGTCTCCCCAGGCTACTGAACCATTTTTTACATTTGGAAAATTACTAATATCAACTGCAACCAGTCGTCTAGTGTTACCCACAAATTTGTTTTCATAAACTTTGGAAATTGGACCCGATACTGACTCACCAGTCAAAAGTAGATATTTTCCATCATTAGACCAAGCTACAGAACTATAATACACACCGGGAAGGGAAATATTTTCATCTTCTTCAAAACCACTACCTGTGTTTTTATAAAGCTTGGCTGTTGGAACATCTGATGATGACAAACCAGTTAGTAGGAAATCTTGGTCTCCGTCTTGGTCATAATCAGCCCAAGCTACAGAACTGTAATACACACCGGGAAGGGAAACGTTAGTATCCTCCTTAAACCCACTACCTGTCTTTTTATAAAGTTTAGAAGTCGGTTCTGATGCAGATCGGTTGCCAAATTTAGTTGTGTCAAATTTAGTTGCACCTGTGAGAAGTAGGTAATTTCTATCTGATGATAATGCCACCGATCCTGCGAAAAGACCTTTTTCGCCAAAAGGTTCAGCTTTATAAGATTGTTGGTTATTATATTTGTGAACTTGAGAAATGCTTCCTATATTCAGAGTATAACCCGTTAGGAGAAATTCCTCTTTACTAAAGTCGTTGTCATAGTCGAACCATAAGACCGAACTATAATAGGTTCCAGCGGTATCATCATCGACAATGGTTCCTTTGACTTCACTTGTGGTTTCAATGGTGTAACCAGTACCATTAGCTAGGGTGAAGATGACTGTTTCATCTGCTTCTGCTGTGGTGTCATCGGTTGGGTCAACTGTAACTGTAGCGGTGGACGACCCAGCAGCAAAGGTGACGCTTGTGCCAACATTATTGTAGTCAGTACCATTATTGTAGTCAGTACCATTAGTTGCTGTGCCTCCAATAGTGTAATTAACTGTTAGGGCATTACTAATAACTCCAGTGCGGGTAAAGGTATAGACTAGGTTATTATTGCCATCTTCTGTGACCGTGGTAGGAGAAACAGCTAGGGTGACCTGAGTATCATCATTAGTAATGGTTCCTGTGACTCCACTTGTGGTTCCAATGGTGTAACCAGTACCACTAGCTAGGGTTAAAATGACTGTTTCATCACTTTCTACCGTGGTGTCATCAGTTGGGTCAACTGTAACTGTAGCGGTGGACGACCCAGCAGCAAAGGTGACGCTTGTGCCAACATTATTGTAGTCAGTACCATTAGTTGCTGTGCCTCCAATAGTGTAATTAACTGTTAGGGCATTACTAATAACTCCAGTGCGGGTAAAGGTGTAGACTAGGTTATTATTGCCATCTTCCGCAACACTGGTAGGAGAAACAGCTAGGGTGACCTGAGTATCATCATTAGTAATGGTTCCTGTGACTCCACTTGTGGTTCCAATGGTGTAACCAGTACCACTAGCTAGGGTTAAAATGACTGTTTCATCACTTTCTACCGTGGTGTCAGCGGTTGGGTCAACTGTAACTGTAGCGGTGGACGACCCAGCAGCAAAGGTGACGCTTGTGCCAACATTATTGTAGTCAGTACCATTAGTTGCTGTACCTCCAATGGTATAGTTAACGGTTAGGGCATTACTAATAACTCCAGTGCGGGTGAAGGTGTAGACTAGGTTATTATTTCCATCTTCTGTGACCGTGGTAGGAGAAACAGCTGTGACCGTGGTAGGAGAAACAGCTAGGGTCACATCATTGATTCTCCGAGATACCAATAGAGTTATGGGTTTTGAAGCATCCAGGCCAGTTAAGAGGAAATCCTGAGCTCCATCCTTGTCGTAATCCGCCCATGCTACTGAACTAAATCTAACGCCGGGAAGAGAGACGTTAGTATCCTCTTCAAACCCATTACCTGTGTTTTTATATAGTTTGGCAATATCACCTGATGATGAAGAACCAGTTAAGAGGAAATCCTGAGCTCCATCCTTGTCGTAATCCGCCCAAGCTACTGAACTAAATCTAACGCCGGGAAGAGAGACGTTAGTATCTTCAAACCCATTACCTGTGTTTTTATACAGTTTGGCAATATCACCTGATGATGACAAACCAGTTAACAGGAAATCCTGATCCTCATCCCCGTCGTAATCCGCCCAAGCTACTGAACTAAATCCAACACCGGGAAGGGAAACGTTAGTATCTTCAAACCCATTACCTGTGTTTTTATATAGTTTGGCAATATCACCTGATGATGAAGAACCAGTTAACAGGAAATCCTGATCCCCATCCCCGTCGTAATCCGCCCAAGCTACAGAACCTCCGGTAACACCGGGAAGGGAAACATTAGTATCCTCTTCAAACCCATTACCCGTGTTTTCATACAGTTTGGCTATTTTCGAAGATGTCTCTAATGAAAAACCAGTTAGTAGAAAATCCTGATCTCCATCCTTGTCGTAATCCGCCCAGGCTACTGAACTAAATCCAACACCGGGAAGGGAAACATTAGTATCCTCTTTAAACCCATTACCCGTGTTTTCATACAGTTTGGCTATTGAACCACCTAATGAAAAACCAGTTAGTAGGAAATCCTGATCTCCATCCTTGTCGTAATCCGCCCAGGCTACATAACCTTCGCTAACACCGGGAAGGGAAACATTAGTATCTTCTATAAACCCATTACCTGTGTTTTTATATAGTTTGGTTATTAGAACATTTTGTGATGATACACCAGTTAACAGGAAATCCTGATCTCCATCCTTGTCGTAATCCGCCCAGGCTACAGAACCTGCTCCAACACCAGTAAGGGTAGGAATGTTGAACAATTCAACATCAACCTGCTGACCATTGAGAGTAATGATACCAAAATCGCTCTCAGTCCTGAGTTTCCGTAAAGCCTGATCATCCAAACTATTACCTACCACCAACTCAGCAAAAATCGCCCCCTCATCTCCCTCACTATCCTCAACATTAAGCTGACCATCAACAAAATGCCCAACTTCCTCCAAAATCACCCGACCAATAACTTCCGCAGTATTATTAGTAACAAAATTCCTTGATAAGTAAATCTTATTTGTCTCTCGTGCATAAGCCCCATAAGCACTACCAAGAATGCCACCATCCAGAATCTCAATCTGAGGAATTTGCGTAAAATTAACCTGTTGCCAATGTAACTTTAACTTTTCCGCAATGTCACGGTCATAGTTATTGCCAAAAGCAGTAGACAGTACCTGGTAATAGTTGCTGGACTCAGAAAAATAAGAAAGCTGAGTGTAGACCAGACTCAAAGCTTGATTAATTAGGGGAGTCATAAGGGGGAATTCAGTTATATGTTTATGTTAGTTCAAAGATTCGGTCAAATTATGTAGTAGTTGATAAAACAACACAACTGCAATATAGCATAAAACCAACTGCAAAACACACCAAACGAAAGAATGTGCTCTCTGTGGGATTTGGGCAAGCTTATCTTAAAGTTAGCACAGCCAACCCCAGTGGGCAGAGCGATCGCTCAAAAATTGTCGAATAAATAACTTTTGTTATGATTAACAAATAAACATGAGCGATCGCGCATCCATTGCCAAAAGCCTATAATTGAAGGTCAACATTTAAACATGATAGAGAGAAGTTACTAGAGGGGCTCGCCCAAGTAGTTTAGAATCCCTTTTGGGCTATGACGTTGGTCGTTGCCATAAGCTGGAGTATTCTGGTTGCAGTCCGGGTATTTCTTCCAAATGGGAAGTATCTCCCTTGAGTTCCAAGAACCATTGTGATTCCCGATGCACTAATTTAACCAAGGAGCATAATTTAGCCTTCACTTCAGTTTTGGCCAGATCTCCCACAAACCCCATAGCAGCACCCAACACAGAAGCTCCATGTGCGACTAACAAGATATCATGAGGCCAAAATTCCGCTGCCAAACACCTGGCAGTCTGTCCTGAACGATATCTCACCTGTTCATGGGTTTCAGGGTATTTTGCAGCAATCCGAGGTGTATAACTCCTATCTATTCTGGGAAATAATTTGACCAGTTCCAAAGTTGACAGTTTTTCTGGTTCTTCTGTCATCCACTCTGGATTTAACCACTCACTGAGTCCTGTCTCCAATTTGATATCTAAATCCAAGATTTCCGCTACTGCATTGGCCGTTTGTACGGTCCGCAAAAAAGGAGAGGCAAAAATATGCTTTATTCTTTCCCCTTTTAACCGTTTTGCCAGTTGCTGTGCCTGAATTATACCATCATCTGATAAAGGGGGATCATAACGCTTTTCTGCTGTCAGAAACCAGTCAGGGTTGACAAAGTCAAGTCTGTTAGCATGTCTAGCAATCCAAATTACTTGGTTCATGTAATCATATACATATTAAGAATAATAAAAATATATCATAAAGCAATAATCAATACAATATTGCCAGTGTCATATTAACTTAACAATTTCTTGATTAGTAGCCTATCTGGCTTTTTATCTTCATAAAACTTTGGTAGTCTTTAACCAAGATTAACAATTTAAAGTTTTCAATAAAAGGACAATATCTTGTCTCCAAACCTTGTTGATTTACCTTAGTTAAAACATGGAATTTTTATCACACCCCTTTTTAAAAATTGGCACCTATCTTCTTTTTGATAAACCTCAAAACTTTGATTTATCTGGCTTTTGGTTTTATTTAGCAAGGTCCAATTATTGAGGATAAAAAATCCATGAGATTAGATGTTACGGCAACCAGTTTTAGTGACAGTCAACTTAATATGCAAGATGAAAAGTTGGTAATTCCACAATTACAAACTCCTTTAGAAACCTCTGTAATTTCAGCAGGCCATAGCCATCTCATATTAGAGCAAGAAAGTCAAGAAAGTGTTACCACAAACAACTATAGTACTAATAATGGATATGGATTAATAAATGCGGGGAACGCAGTGAGTATGGCAGTAGGTCAAACTCCCTATCCTAAAGCACCTCAAATAGGAGGAAACAATTGGGGTGCGGATATGATTAATGCTCCTACAGCTTGGCAAAATGGTTATACAGGTCAGGGAATTATTGTTGCTGTTTTAGACACTGGAGTAGACTATAATCACCAAGATTTAAATGATAATATTTGGTTCAATCCCAAAGAAATTGCAGGGAATGGTATAGATGATGATGGCAATGGTTATATTGACGATATTAGAGGGTGGAATTTTCAAAGTAATAACAATAATGTTCTCGACGATAATGGTCATGGAACTCATGTTTCTGGGACTATTGCAGGTGAAAATAATGGTATTGGTGTAACTGGTATTGCCTATAATTCTCAAATTATGCCCGTGAAAGTTTTAGATGAAAAAGGTTCGGGATCTTATACCAGTATCATCCAAGGTATCCGTTACGCTACTGATAATGGTGCTCGCATTATTAATATGAGTTTAGGAGGAGGTTCTGGTAGTGATGGTTTAAAATCAGCTCTTGAATATGCTGCTAGTAAGAATGTAATCGTAGTTATGGCTGCTGGGAATGACGGCAATTCTATACCATCTTATCCTGCTCGTTATGCGTATAATTCAGGACTTGCAGTGGGCGCAGTAGATATAAATAATAAAACCACTAATTTTTCCAACCGTTCTGGTTCCCAAGAAATTAAATATGTCACCGCTCCCGGTGAGGATATTTACTCCACAGTTCCTAACAATAAATATGCCAATTATACTGGTACTTCTATGGCTACTCCCCATGTTGCTGGAGCGATCGCATTAATGTTAAGTGCCAACCCCAATTTAACAGAAAGTCAAGTGCGAGAAATTATTGTTAGCACAGCGGAAAATAGCACCAAACCTCCACAACCCAATCAACCTCTTCCACCCTCACCTTCTCCTTTCCCCTTTCCTATAAATTTATTTCCCTTTGATCTTGGTTCCCAATTTCCCACAGATATTGGTTCCCAGTTTCCCACAGATATTGGTTCCCAATTTCCCATAGGATTTCTCCAAACATCCGGTTTCCAATCCTATTATCAGAGTATTAAGCTTCTCCGGTCTAAAGACACGGAGATTTCTGAAGAGTCCATAAACGAACTTTCTGAGGC
Source organism: Cylindrospermopsis curvispora GIHE-G1 (assembly GCF_014489415.1). Taxonomy (NCBI): domain Bacteria; kingdom Bacillati; phylum Cyanobacteriota; class Cyanophyceae; order Nostocales; family Aphanizomenonaceae; genus Raphidiopsis; species Raphidiopsis curvispora. Next base: position 1,408,197 of record NZ_CP060822.1, on the reverse strand, counting down.
TGGCTTAAACAGCCTCTACTGATTCCGCTAAGATCAATTCCTAGCATCACCGCTACTTTTTTCAAAATATTAGCAGCACCATTACAGTCCGCATTAATTTTGAACCCATCAAAGGACGGTCATCTTGCTTGTTAAGACGAAAATTTCCTGAATTACTTAAACTTCCTAGCCTATGGACTAATAGTTATTTTTATTCCACTGCTGGACAGGTTTCAGCAGATGTTATTAAAAGGTATATTGAAGATCCGCATCACGGTTAAATATCAAGGCGAATAAACTCGCCGTTGGCACTTCCTGTCTAAAGCCAAGTGGCTTCCGTGCCTTTCGGCGATTTTCTTGTGAAGATATTGAGGACCATGATGATTTTAGCGTTGAGTTTAATAAGAAAACCCAACACCATCCGAGTAATAAAAATCTATGAAAAAGGCTTGAATACAATCCAAGCCTCTTATATATACCAGGTGTTTACCATATATCGCTAAGTCTAGACCCTATTTTCTGCTATTTCATCTATCCAATGGAAGTTTACAAACTTAATTTTTCAACATATAGCCAACTCACTTTTAGCTATAGACCCCGTCTATAGCATTTTGGCTAAAGCTATACTTTAGGAAGATGAGATTATATTTTTATCAATGTAAATTAATAAGCATGGTAAACACTTGGTATATATACAGGCTTGGTGAACAACCAGGCCTTTTTCATTATGATATACATAAACCCACTACCAAGGCGGTGGTCCGACCCTTTCCTAAGTATTCTTCCTAGATATATAATGTGGTCGTTTTCAGACCACAAATATTATAAGTATGATAGGTAAATTAATTGTCTTTGAGGGAGTGGAAGGATCAGGTAAAACCACTCAAATGCAAATGTTGGCACAGTGGTTACAAACCCTAGGAATCTCTTTTTTGCTAACTCGCGAACCAGGGGGAACACACCTGGGACAAAATTTAAGAAAGTTGTTGCTGGAAACATCCTACCACCAACCACTGGACGAAATGGCAGAGCTGCTATTATATACAGCAGACCGCTCACAACATGTTAGCAGTATTATTAAACCAAATTTAGCAACTGGGAAATATATTCTGTGCGATCGCTATACAAATTCCACTGTTGCTTATCAGGGATATGGCAGGGGATTGAATATGAATATAATTGATCAACTTAATCAGATTGCTACTGGAGGTTTAGAAAGTGACCTAACCATTTGGTTAGATATAGATGTAGAGATAGGACTGAGTCGTAAACGTGGTCAAGCAGAACTAGATAGAATGGAGCAAGAAACAATAGAATTTCACCATCGTGTGCAAAAGGGATATAATGAAATAGCTAAAAACCATCCATCGAAGATGATTCGGGTGGATGGCAATGGAGAACGGGAATTAGTCCAGGAAAACATCAGGAAAATTATAATTGACAATTTGTTTGTAAAATCGTTGGTGAACACCACTGCTTAGACACCAATCCGTTATCATGTTTGAAGAACTGATAGGACAGCAACAAGCCATAGAACTATTAACTGCATCCGTTAAACAAAACCGCATTGCACCAGCTTACTTATTTGCGGGGACGGATGGGGTAGGGAGAAGTTTAGCAGCAACGTGTTTTATCCAACTACTGTTTGCTGGTTCTAGAGATGGTGAACAATTGTCTGTTTTAAAAAACCGTGTTAGTCAAAGAAATCACCCAGACTTATTCTGGGTAGAACCCACCTATCAATATCAAGGAGAAAGACTAACCGCAGCACAAGCAGCAGAAAAGAAGGTTAAGCGTAAAGCACCACCGGTAATTAGATTGGAGCAAATTAGGGAAATCTCTCAATTTTTATCCCGTCCTCCCTTAGAGTCTGTGCGTAGCGTGGTAGTAATAGAGCAAGCGGAGGCTATGGCTGAGTCTGCTGCTAATGCTCTGCTAAAAACTTTAGAGGAACCAGGAAGAGCAACTTTAATTTTAATTGCACCCAGTCCCGAGTCCATCCTACCCACATTGGTGTCCCGGTGCCAAAAAATTCCCTTTTATAGGTTAGACAGTAGTAGTTTAACTCAGGTGTTAACCAGAACAGGAAATCTAGACATTTTACAACACCCAGAAATCTTAAACTTAGCTGCTGGGAGTCCAGGAAGTGCTATTTTGGCTCACCAACAACTACAAAGCATTAATAGTGAATTACTCCAGGAAGTAAAAAAATTGCCCACCTCATACTTACACGCCTTGGAATTGGGTAAAAGAATTGATCGGGAACTAGATACGGAAGGACAGCTATGGTTAATTGAATACTTACAACAGTATTATTGGCAAAAAACACATAAACCACAGATTATTCAAGAATTAGAAAAAACGCGAAAAAACTTGTTGTGCTACGCTCAACCGCGACTGGTTTGGGAATGTACATTTTTAGCAATTTTGCGAGTATAGACCTTTTTGCTTGATGTGTTAGGGAGACCTACCCAATCCTATTCCCAGCATTAGGTTCGAAGCTACCAAAACTATACTTTACCAAACAAAGCAATAATTCTTAAATGTAAAATACTAGACATCAAAATATTTTCTTTGTATTTCATAATAGCTACATCAAGTGAAGTTGAATATCATGGCTTCTTGGTATCTACCATTGTGTCAAAGGTTTAGTTTTGACCGAGTTATAAGTTAAGTAGGGGGGCAGAATTATTTGTAGGATGGGTTAGGGGTAGGGTAACCCGTGCGGGCGTTGGGTTTCATACTTCAACCCAACCTAAATTCATCTTATATTTAATTCCACCCACCCACTTAAACTAGGTAAGCCAGAACGCTTATCCAGCAGTCATTTTTAGTCATTAAACCTATCCTGAGCGTTCTGAATCAAGGTATTTTTAAAAAATTACAGGACAAAAAGTTACACAATGCAAAGGTGTCTAATAATCATGACTTGTAACCACAAAATGCTGAAAAATCACTAGCCAATCAATCTAAAAGTAACACTAGATGAACAGAATAAAAGCACAAGAATATGAAAATCTGGTAGTGACTGATGAATATAGCTCAGCGAAAATTGGTGCCAGCTGTAAATACTGGACTTGATTGAAGGAGCATCTAATAAAGAGGAGAAATTAATGTTTGAGTACTTAACCTCATTGAACGACCACAATTTACCCTATCCAGATCCGCTCCATCCGATTGTGGTTCACTTTGTAATTGCCATGATATTATTTGCATTTTTTTGTGATGCAGTTGGCTTTTTCACAGGAAAAACCAGATTTTATGAAGTGGGATTTTGGAACTTGTTTGTAGCTACAGTTTCTATTTTCATAGCCATTATTTTCGGTCAGTTTGAAGCTGGTTTAGCCAAACCCTACAATATTGTGAAATCAGTTTTAAACTACCATACCCTAATTGGTTGGTCACTGTCAGGAATTTTAGCTGCAATTACAGCTTGGCGTTATGTACTGCGTGCGCGTAATCCACAAAAATTGCCAGTGCACTATTTAGCTGTGGGATTACTGGTCACCATACTAGTAGGTTTTCAAGTATATCTAGGTGATGAACTGGTATGGGTTTATGGCATTCATACAGTACCAGTTGTGGAAGCAGTAAAGGATGGAATCTTGAAATGAATTCAGAACTAATTGATCAAGTAAGTGCTCAAATGGGAGCCAACGGATTACCCTACACAATCCCTATTCATCCAAATCTAGTTCACCTAACCTTAGGACTGTTTATCATTGGAGTGATTTTCGATTTAGTAGCTGTTCTATTTCCCATAGACCACTTTTTGTTTAAATCTCTGGGTTTAACTGTCAACCGAGCCCAATTATTTGAAGTTGGTTGGTACAACATGGTAGCTTCATCTGTAATTACATTTTTTACAGTTGCTGCGGGTTTTTATGAAATGTTATTAGCTACTCCACCAGTGAACCTCAAGAGTTCTTGGGGAATGCAAGCTATGGAAACCATGATGTGGCATGGTGTAGGTGGTGTTTTCTTATTAGCCTTAATGGTGGGAATGACCTTTTGGAGAGGATGGCAACGTTATATAACCTATAAAGATGCCGATATGCAGGTAGGTTGGAGTTATATTTTTGCCGGAGTTTTGATCATGGTAATTATGTATGCACATGGAACTCTAGGAGCCCAATTAGCAGCAGAATTTGGTGTACATAATACGGCAGACAATTTGTTGAGAATGGGGAAAGATGTCAACAGTGTGTTGGGCAAATAATTAAGTAGCAAAATACTAATTAACTCCCATTCTGATTCCCCATGTACTTGCCCATTTTCTCTTAGCAAATTCACCCAGACATAACTATGAATACCCGGTTAATTGTGAATATTTTTCTCGTGATGACCGTAGGATTGGTCATCACCTTCCTGAGCATCTTCATTGGTAAACAATCCTATTCTTGGTTACCACCGCAAGCTGCAGCTGAGTCACATTTTATAGATAATCTATTCAGTTTTTTAGTAACTATAGGAGCCTTTATTTTTCTAGGAGTTACAGCAGCTATTTTATATTCTGTCCTGTTTCATAGAGCTAGAATCTATGACTTTACGGATGGTCCACATATTGAAGGAAACATCACCCTAGAAATTATTTGGACTGCCATTCCCATCATGTTAGTCCTATGGATAGCAACCTATAGTTATCAAGTGTATGAAACCATAGGAATCCAAGGACCTGATCACTTATTGCACTTACATAATCCTCTTCCTATCCAACTTAGTTTGGGGAAAAAAGAGCAAGAACCGACAGCAACAAGTCTAGGTGAACCTTTAGAAAGAATAGATGTAGTTGCTAAACAATGGGCCTGGATATTTAGCTATCCTCAACAGGGGATTACCAGTACAGAATTACATTTACCCAGTAATCAACGTGTACATTTAGCACTACAATCAGAAGATGTACTCCATGGTTTTTACATTCCAGCGTTTCGACTTAAACAAGACATTGTCCCGGGTAAAACTATAGACTTTGAATTTACCCCAACTCTCATTGGCAAATATAGTCTTACCGACTCCCAATATAGTGGTACTTACTTTGCGACTATGGAAGCAAAAGTAATAGTCCAAGCACCAGAAGATTATGAAAACTGGTTAAAGAAAGCAGCTAGTCAAAGTCCCATTGCTGCTCCCAATCAAGCAGCTACAGAATATGCTCAGACCCACAATCAAAATATCCAACTGGGTTGGAAAACCGTTCCACCTGCTCCACCTCCAGTGGTCAATTTTGTGGGTGATAGTCATCTTTAAGTTCAGCTAATATCCAATCTGTAAAATGTAACATCTAAAATCATGACTAACATATCACTTAATTTTGGTAGTGAATCAAATCACCACCCAACACCAACTCACTGGAAAACATATTTCACCTTTAGTACAGACCATAAAGTCATAGGTATTCAATATCTAGTAACCTCCTTTATTTTCTTTCTTGTAGGTGGAATTTTCGCCATGATTTTGCGGGGAGAACTAGTTACTCCCGAATCTGATTTAATAGATCGCACGGTTTATAATGGGATGTTTACCATGCACGGAACAGTGATGCTGTTCCTATGGACATTTCCCTCCCTTGTAGGTCTAGCAAACTATCTCGTACCCATCATGATTGGTGCGAGGGATATGGCATTTCCCCGTCTAAATGCAGCTGCTTTCTGGATGGTTCCTGTGGTGGGAATTTTACTCATGTCCAGCTTTGCAGTTCCCGGTGGACCTGCTCAAGCTGGTTGGTGGGCTTATCCCCCAGTCAGTTTACAAAATCCTACTGGGAACTTAATTAATGGTCAAGTTCTTTGGTTATTAGCTGTAGCTATTTCTGGTGTTTCCTCAATTATGGGCGCAGTGAACTTTGTCACCACCATTGTCAAAATGCGTGCCCCAGGAATGGGGTTTTTTAAAATGCCTTTGTTTGTTTGGGCAGTTTTTAGTGCTCAAATTATTCAATTATTTGGACTCCCTGCTTTAACAGCTGGAGCAGTAATGTTATTGTTTGATTTAACAGTGGGAACGGGATTTTTTAATCCTATTAATGGTGGTAATCCAGTCATGTTTCAACATTATTTCTGGTTTTACTCCCATCCTGCAGTTTATGTGATTATTCTCCCAATATTTGGCATTTTCTCAGAAATCTTTCCAGTTTATTCCCGCAAGCCATTATTTGGATATAAGGTAGTAGCTATTTCTTCCATGTTGATTGCGGTAGTCAGCGCTATTGTTTGGGTACACCACATGTATGTGAGTGGAACTCCTGGTTGGATGCGGTTATTATTCATGCTGACTACTATGTTTGTCTCCGTTCCTACGGGAATTAAGGTATTTGCTTGGGTGGGAACGATTTGGGGAGGCAAAATTAAATTAACCACTCCTATGTTGTTTGCGCTGGGTGGTTTAATCATGTTTGTTTTTGCTGGAATTACCGGGATTATGCTCTCCTCCGTTCCCATCGATGTTCATGTGAATAATACCTATTTTGTAGTGGGACATTTCCATTATGTACTCTATGGAACAGTAACCATGGGAATGTATGCTGCTATTTATCATTGGTTCCCCAAAATGACTGGAAGAATGTTTAATGAGGGTTGGGGAAGGGTGCATTTTTGGTTGGCATTTATTGGCACAAATTTAAACTTTTTACCTATGCATCCTCTGGGTTTGCAGGGGATGTTAAGAAGAGTTGCTTCCTACGCACCAGAGTACACATTTTGGAATATTTTGGCTAGTCTGGGAGCATTTCTGTTAGGAATGTCCACTTTACCATTTATTTTCAACATTTTAGTTTCTTGGTTAGACGGTGAGAAAGCTCCACCTAATCCCTGGCGAGCTATAGGTTTAGAATGGCTAATTTCTTCACCTCCATCGGTAGAAAATTTTGAAGAAATTCCTATCATTATTAGTGAACCATACGGTTATGGTAAGTCGGAACCATTAACTGCTAATCTGGAGAATTCTAGCATGGTTGAGTAAATATTACCTCACCTAGAAGGGGCGAAAACGCCTCTTTCTTTTCTTGAAAAAAACTATTTCCATTATCATTATCTAAGGAGAACTATCATGGAAAGCTCGCTCAACAATCCTATTCAATCTCAACATGGTCATGATGAAGAAGGCAGTAAAATGTTTGGTTTTATTGTTTTTCTACTATCGGAAAGTGTCATATTTCTGAGTTTTTTTGCTGGTTATATCGTCTATAAAACTACCAATTCCAATTGGCTTCCTGATGGGGTAGAAGGACTGGAAATAGTAACTCCCACAATTAACACAATAATTCTGGTTTCTAGTAGTTTTGTAATTTATTTGGCTGAAAGACGTTTACAAAAACATGATTTAGCTGGATTTCGATTATACTTATTAGCCACAATGGCTATGGGTACCTATTTCTTATATGGTCAATATGTGGAGTGGAGTCAACTAGAATTTGGCTTTACTTCCGGTACATTCGGTGGCATGTTTTATTTATTAACGGGATTTCACGGTTTACACGTTCTCACAGGTATTCTATTGCAGTTGATAATTCTCATGCGCTCTTTTCTTCCCGGTAATTATGATAATGGTCACTTTGGGGTAAACTCAACCTCTTTGTTTTGGCACTTTGTGGATGTTATTTGGATTATTCTATTTGTACTTATCTACGTTTGGCATTAAGCCATTATTATTCCTCCTCGACGCTATCTAAGTGGGTGGGTGGAATTAAATCTTAGATGAACGTAGGTTGGGTTGAAGTATGAAACCCAACGCCCCCATGGGTCTCGTTACCCGACCCATCCTACAAATAATTGCGCCTCCCTACTTAATGTGGTCTTTTCACCTCCCCTCAAATATTCCACCAACCCTGTATATGTATTAGTCTCTAAAAATTTTCCATTGGGGGGTTGACTAGTTGACTTGACAATGATATATTTTCATCATGGATATCTGTGTGCCCATATAAGGTCTTTTTTCAACCACCAATATTTGATATTCGGATCGACAACCCCGTTCATAAAGGCGATCGCATTTTCTAACCTCCCCTCAAATATTCCATTAACATCTCATATTCCTGGATAGACAACCAGTTCATAAGGGCGATCGCATTTTTTAATCCCCCCTCCGAATATTCCATCAACATCTCATATTCCTGGATAGACAACCAGTTCATAAGGGCGATCGCATTTTTTAATCCCCCCTCCGAATATTCCATCAACATCTCATATTCCCGGATGGACAACCAGTTCATAAGAGCGATCGCATTTTTTAGTCCCCCCTCCAAATATTCCACCAACCCTGTATTATGCGCCAGAAAATTTTTCATTGGGGGGTTGACTACTTGACTTGACAATGATATATTTTCATGATGGGAATCTGTGTGCCCATACAAGGTCTTTTTTCAACCACCAATATTTGATATTCGGATAGACAACCTCATTCATAAGAGCGATCGCATTTTCTAACCTCCCCTCAAATATTCCACCAACCCTGTATTATGCGCCAGAAAATTTTTCATTGGGGGGTTGACTACTTGACTTGACAATGATATATTTTCATAATGGGAATCTGTGTGCCCATACAAGGTCTTTTTTCAACCACCAATATTTGATATTCGGATAGACAACCCCATTCATAAGAGCGATCGCATTTTTTAGTCCCCCCTCCGAATATTCCACCAACCCTACATATATATTAGTCTCCAAAAATTTTCCATTGGGGGGGTTGACTACTTGACTTCACAATGATATATTTTCATCATGGAAATCTGTGTGCCCATATAAGGTCTTTTTTCAACCACCAATATTTGATATTCGGATAGACAACCCCATTCATAAGAGCGATCGCATTTTTTAGTCCCCCCTCCGAATATTCCACCAACCCTACATATATATTAGTCTCCAAAAATTTTCCATTGGGGAGTTGACTACTTGACTTGACAATGATATATTTTCATAATCGAAATCTGTGTGCCCATATAAGGTCTTTTTTCAATCACCAATATTTGATATTCGGATCGACAACCCCGTTCATAAAGGCGATCGCATTTTTTAGTCCCCCCTCCGAATATTCCACCAACATCTCATATTCCCGGATAGACAATCCCGTTCATAAGAGCGATCGCATTTTCTAACCTCCCCTCAAATATTCCACCAACCCTGTATATGTATTACGCGCCAGAAAATTTTTCATTGGGGGGTTGACTAGTTGACTTGACAATGATATATTTTCATAGTGGGAATCTGTGTGCCCATATAAGGTCTTTTTTTAACCACCAATATTTGATATTCGGATAGACAACCTCATTCATAAGAGCGATCGCATTTTCTAACCTCCCCTCAAATATTCCACCAAACCTATATATGTATTACGCGCCAAAAATTTTCCATTGGGGAGTTGACTACTTGACTTGACAATGATATATTTTCATCGTGGGAATCTGTGCGCCCATATAAGGTCTTTTTTCAACCACCAATATTTGATATTCGGATCGACAACCTCATTCATAAAGGCGATCGCATTTTTTACCCCTCCTAATATTCCACGAACCCTATGTATTACGCGCCAGAAAATTTTCCATTGGGGGGTTGACTACTTGACTTGACAATGATATATTTTCATCATGGGAATCTGTGCGCCCATATAAGGTCTTTTTTCAACCACCAATATTTGATATTCGGATCGACAACTCCATTCATAAGAGCGATCGCATTTTCTAACCCCCCCTCAAATATTCCACCAACCTTATATATGTATTACGCGCCAAAAATTTTCCATTGTGGGGGTTGACTACTTGACTTGACAATGATATATTTTCATCATAGGAATCTGTGTGCCCATATAAGGTCTTTTTTCAACCACCAATATTTGATATTCGGATAGACAACCCCATTCATAAGAGCGATCGCATTTTCTAACCTCCCCTCAAATATTCCATTAACATCTCATATTCCTGGATAGACAACCAGTTCATAAGGGCGATCGCATTTTTTAATCCCCCCTCCGAATATTCCATCAACATCTCATATTCCTGGATAGACAACCAGTTCATAAGGGCGATCGCATTTTTTAATCCCCCCTCCGAATATTCCATCAACATCTCATATTCCCGGATGGACAACCAGTTCATAAGAGCGATCGCATTTTTTAGTCCCCCCTCCAAATATTCCACCAACCCTGTATTATGCGCCAGAAAATTTTTCATTGGGGGGTTGACTACTTGACTTGACAATGATATATTTTCATGATGGGAATCTGTGTGCCCATACAAGGTCTTTTTTCAACCACCAATATTTGATATTCGGATAGACAACCTCATTCATAAGAGCGATCGCATTTTCTAACCTCCCCTCAAATATTCCACCAACCCTGTATTATGCGCCAGAAAATTTTTCATTGGGGGGTTGACTACTTGACTTGACAATGATATATTTTCATAATGGGAATCTGTGTGCCCATACAAGGTCTTTTTTCAACCACCAATATTTGATATTCGGATAGACAACCCCATTCATAAGAGCGATCGCATTTTTTAGTCCCCCCTCCGAATATTCCACCAACCCTACATATATATTAGTCTCCAAAAATTTTCCATTGGGGGGGTTGACTACTTGACTTCACAATGATATATTTTCATCATGGAAATCTGTGTGCCCATATAAGGTCTTTTTTCAACCACCAATATTTGATATTCGGATAGACAACCCCATTCATAAGAGCGATCGCATTTTTTAGTCCCCCCTCCGAATATTCCATCAACCCTATATATGTATTACGCGCCAGAAAATTTTCCATTGGGGGGTTGACTACTTGACTTGACAATGATATATTTTCATAATGGGAATCTGTGTGCCCATACAAGGTCTTTTTTCAACCACCAATATTTGATATTCGGATAGACAACCCCATTCATAAGAGCGATTGCATTTTCTAACCTCCCCTCAAATATTCCACCAACCCTGTATTATGCGCCAGAAAATTTTTCATTGGGGGGTTGACTACTTGACTTGACAATGATATATTTTAATACTGGGAATCTGTGTGCCCATACAAGGTCTTTTTTCAACCACCAATATTTGATATTCGGATAGACAACCTCATTCATAAAGGCGATCGCATTTTCTAAACCCCACCTCCGAATATTCCACGAACCCTAATATGTATTACGCGCCAGAAAATTTTCCATTGGGGGGTTGACTACTTGACTTGACAATGATATATTTTCATAATGGGAATCTGTGTGCCCATATAAGGTCTTTTTTTAACCACCAATATTTGATATTCGGATAGACAACCAGTTCATAAAGGCGATCGCATTTTTTACCCCTCCTAATATTCCACCAAACCTATATATGTATTACGCGCCAGAAAATTTTCCATTGGGGGGTTGACTACTTGACTTGACAATGATATATTTTCATGATGGGAATCTGTGTGCCCATATAAGGTCTTTTTTCAACCACCAATATTTGATATTCGGATAGACAACCCCATTCATAAAGGCGATCGCATTTTTTACCCCTCCTAATATTCCACGAACCCTATGTATTACGCGCCAGAAAATTTTCCATTGGGGGGTTGACTACTTGACTTGACAATGATATATTTTCATCATGGGAATCTGTGTGCCCATACAAGGTCTTTTTTCAACCACCAATATTTGATATTCGGATAGACAACCTCATTCATAAGAGCGATCGCACTTTTTAATCCCCCCTCCGAATATTCCATCAACATCTCATATTCCCGGATGGACAACCAGTTCATAAGAGCGATCGCATTTTTTAGTCCCCCCTCCAAATATTCCACCAGTATTTGATATTCGGATAGACAACCAGTTCATAAGGGCGATCGCATTTTTTAACCTCCCCTCAAATATTCCATCAACCCTATATATGTATTACGCGCCAGAAAATTTTCCATTGGGGGGTTGACTACTTGACTTGACAATGATATATTTTCATCATGGGAGTCTGTTTGCCCATATAAGGTCTTTTTTCAACCACCAATATTTGATATTCGGATAGACAACCTCATTCATAAGAGCGATCGCATTTTTTAGTCCCCCCTCCAAATATTCCACCAAACCTATATATGTATTACGCGCCAAAAATTTTCCATTGGGGAGTTGACTACTTGACTTGACAATGATATATTTTCATAATGGGAATCTGTGTGCCCATATAAGGTCTTTTTTTAACCACCAATATTTGATATTCGGATAGACAACCAGTTCATAAAGGCGATCGCATTTTTTACCCCTCCTAATATTCCACGAACCCTACGTATTACGCGCCAGAAAATTTTCCATTGGGGGGTTGACTACTTGACTTGACAATGATATATTTTCATCATGGAAATCTGTGTGCCCATATAAGGTCTTTTTTCAACCACCAATATTTGATATTCGGATAGACAACCCCATTCATAAAGGCGATCGCATTTTTTACCCCTCCGAATATTCCACGAACCCTACGTATTACGCGCCAGAAAATTTTCCATTGGGGGGTTGACTACTTGACTTGACAATGATATATTTTCATCATGGAAACCTGTGTGCCCATATAAGGTCTTTTTTCAACCACTAATATTTGATATTCGGATAGACAACCCCATTCATAAAGGCGATCGCATTTTTTACCCCTCCTAATATTCCACGAACCCTATGTATTACGCGCCAGAAAATTTTCCATTGGGGGGTTGACTACTTGACTTGACAATGATATATTTTCACCATGGGAATCTGTGTGCCCATATAAGGTCTTTTTTCAACCACCAATATTTGATATTCGGATAGACAACCCCATTCATAAAGGCGATCGCATTTTTTAATCCCCCCTCCGAATATTCCATCAACATCTCATATTCCTGGATAGACAACCAGTTCATAAGAGCGATCGCATTTTTTAGTCCCCCCTCCGAATATTCCACCAACATCTCATATTCCCGGATAGACAATCCCGTTCATAAGAGCGATCGCATTTTCTAACCTCCCCTCAAATATTCCACCAACCCTGTATATGTATTACGCGCCAGAAAATTTTTCATTGGGGGGTTGACTAGTTGACTTGACAATGATATATTTTCATAGTGGGAATCTGTGTGCCCATATAAGGTCTTTTTTTAACCACCAATATTTGATATTCGGATAGACAACCTCATTCATAAGAGCGATCGCATTTTCTAACCTCCCCTCAAATATTCCACCAAACCTATATATGTATTACGCGCCAAAAATTTTCCATTGGGGAGTTGACTACTTGACTTGACAATGATATATTTTCATCATGGAAATCTGTGTGCCCATATAAGGTCTTTTTTCAACCACCAATATTTGATATTCGGATCGACAACCCCATTCATAAGAGCGATCGCATTTTTTAGTCCCCCCTCCGAATATTCCATCAACCCTATATATGTATTACGCGCCAGAAAATTTTCCATTGGGGGGTTGACTACTTGACTTGACAATGATATATTTTCATCGTGGGAATCTGTGTGCCCATACAAGGTCTTTTTTCAACCACCAATATTTGATATTCGGATAGACAACCCCATTCATAAGAGCGATTGCATTTTCTAACCTCCCCTCAAATATTCCACCAACCCTGTATTATGCGCCAGAAAATTTTTCATTGGGGGGTTGACTACTTGACTTGACAATGATATATTTTCATCGTGGGAATCTGTGCGCCCATATAAGGTCTTTTTTCAACCACCAATATTTGATATTCGGATAGACAACCTCATTCATAAAGGCGATCGCATTTTTTAATCCCCCCTCCGAATATTCCATCAACATCTCATATTCCCGGATGGACAACCAGTTCATAAGAGCGATCGCATTTTTTAGTCCCCCCTCCAAATATTCCACCAGTATTTGATATTCGGATAGACAACCAGTTCATAAGGGCGATCGCATTTTTTAACCTCCCCTCAAATATTCCACGAACCCTATGTATTACGCGCCAGAAAATTTTCCATTGGGGGGTTGACTACTTGACTTGACAATGATATATTTTCATCATGGGAGTCTGTTTGCCCATATAAGGTCTTTTTTCAACCACCAATATTTGATATTCGGATAGACAACCTCATTCATAAGAGCGATCGCATTTTCTAACCTCCCCTCAAATATTCCACCAACCCTGTATTATGCGCCAGAAAATTTTTCATTGGGGGGTTGACTACTTGACTTGACAATGATATATTTTCATCATGGAAATCTGTGTGCCCATACAAGGTCTTTTTTCAACCACCAATATTTGATATTCGGATAGACAACCCCATTCATAAGAGCGATCGCATTTTCTAACCCCCCCTCAAATATTCCACCAACCTTATATATGTATTACGCGCCAAAAATTTTCCATTGTGGGGGTTGACTACTTGACTTGACAATGATATATTTTCACCATGGGAATCTGTGTGCCCATATAAGGTCTTTTTTCAACCATCAATATTTGATATTCGGATAGACAACCTCATTCATAAAGGCGATCGCATTTTTTACCCCTCCTAATATTCCACGAACTCTATGTATTACGCGCCAGAAAATTTTCCATTGGGGGGTTGACTACTTGACTTGACAATGATATATTTTCATCATGGGAATCTGTGTGCCCATATAAGGTCTTTTTTCAACCATCAATATTTGATATTCGGATCGACAACCCTATTCATAAGAGCGATCGCATTTTTTACCGCTCCTAATATTCCACGAACCCTATGTATTACGCGCCAGAAAATTTTCCATTGGGGGGTTGACTGCTTGACTTGACAATGATATATTTTCATCATGGGAATCTGTGTGCCCATATAAGGTCTTTTTTCAACCACCAATATTTGATATTCGGATAGACAACCTCATTCATAAAGGCGATCGCATTTTTTAGTCCCCCCTCCGAATATTCCATCAACCCTATGTATTACGCGCCAGAAAATTTTCCATTGGGGGGTTGACTACTTGACTTGACAATGATATATTTTCATCATGGGAATCTGTGTGCCCATATAAGGTCTTTTTTCAACCACCAATATTTGATATTCGGATCGACAACTCCATTCATAAGAGCGATCGCATTTTTTACCCCTCCTAATATTCCACGAACCCTATGTATTACGCGCCAGAAAATTTTCCATTGGGGGGTTGACTACTTGACTTGACAATGATATATTTTCATCATGGGAATCTGTGTGCCCATATAAGGTCTTTTTTCAACCACCAATATTTGATATTCGGATCGACAACTCCATTCATAAGAGCGATCGCATTTTTTACCCCTCCTAATATTCCACGAACTCTATGTATTACGCGCCAGAAAATTTTCCATTGGGGGGTTGACTACTTGACTTGACAATGATATATTTTCATCATAGGAATATGTGTGCCCATATAAGGTCTTCTTTCAACCATCAATATTTGATATTCGGATCGACAACCCCATTCATAAAGGCGATCGCATTTTTTACCCCTCCTAATATTCCACGAACTCTATGTAAGTGGTCGTGCAAAATAAATTTCGCAGTTCAGGGAGGGAACTGATAACTGAAAAGACCTAACAGATAACCCTTACAGAAATTATTTCTTCAATGAATATGTAAAATTAAATTTGCCTGGGTACTTATTACGCGCCAGAAAATTTTCCATTGGGGGGTTGACTACTTGACTTGACAATGATATATTTTCATCATAGGAATATGTGTGCCCATATAAGGTCTTCTTTCAACCATCAATATTTGATATTCGGATCGACAACCCCATTCATAAAGGCGATCGCATTTTTTACCGCTCCTAATATTCCACGAACCCTACGTATTACGCGCCAGAAAATTTTCCATTGGGGGGTTGACTACTTGACTTGACAATGATATATTTTCATCATGGAAATCTGTGTGCCCATATAAGGTCTTTTTTCAACCACCAATATTTGATATTCGGATAGACAACCTCATTCATAAGAGCGATCGCATTTTCTAACCTCCCCTCAAATATTCCACCAAACCTATATATGTATTACGCGCCAAAAATTTTCCATTGGGGAGTTGACTACTTGACTTGACAATGATATATTTTCATCATGGGAGTATGTGTGCCCATATAAGGTCTTCTTTCAACCATCAATATTTGATATTCGGATCGACAACCCCATTCATAAGAGCGATCGCATTTTTTACCCCTCCTAATATTCCACGAACTCTATGTAAGTGGTCGTGCAAAATAAATTTCGCAGTTCAGGGAGGGAACTGATAACTGAAAAGACCTAACAGATAACCCTTACAGAAATTATTTCTTCAATGAATATGTAAAATTAAATTTGCCTGGGTACTTATTACGCGCCAGAAAATTTTCCATTGGGGGGTTGACTACTTGACTTGACAATGATATATTTTCATCATAGAAATCTGTGTGCCCATATAAGGTCTTCTTTCAACCATCAATATTTGATATTCGGATCGACAACCCCATTCATAAAGGCGATCGCATTTTCTAACCTCCCCTCAAATATTCCACCAACCCTATTAGAATATAATATGAATATGCTTTTGCAGTAAAAACATGAGAACAGAGCAAATAAGAGTTAGGGGTACTGTTCAGGGTGTAGGTTTTCGTCCCACGGTTTACCGCTTGGCTAAAAATGCTGGTTTAAAAGGAGATGTATGTAATGATGGGGATGGAGTTTTAATCCGGATTGTGGGGAGTGAGGAAAAAATAACTGCTTTTGTGCAGCAACTGTATGACCAGTGTCCACCCCTAGCTCAAATTCATGAACTAATCAGGAGTCCACTGTGTGGGTCTAATGATTTCCGTGCTGATGAACTCACAGAATTTATCATTGCTCCCAGTATGGAAACACCAGTGAAAACGGAAATTGTTCCCGATGCTGCAACCTGTTCTGAATGTCAAAAGGAAATTTTTGATCCCTTTAGTCGTTATTTTCGCTATCCCTTTACTAACTGTACCCATTGTGGACCACGGTTAAGTATTATGCAGGCCATTCCCTACGATAGAAATAATACTAGCATGGTAGATTTTCCTATGTGTGGAGAGTGTAACCGGGAATATGAAGATGTAAATAATAGACGTTTTCACGCTCAACCTGTAGCTTGTTTTCACTGTGGTCCCCGTGCATGGTTAGAACGTGCTGATGGTCAACCTATCACTGGGGATATGTTTTCTATGTTAGATGAGGTTGATGCAGTTTGTACCTTATTACAAAAAGGTGAAATTGTTGCTATTAAGGGTTTAGGTGGTTTCCATTTAGCTTGTGATGCTACCCAGGAAACTGTGGTTGAAAAACTACGACAGCGAAAAAAACGTTATCATAAACCTTTTGCTTTAATGGCTAGAGATATCAATATAATATCTCAATATTGTCAGATTTCTGATTTAGAAAAAGATTTATTAACTAGTCCTGCTGCACCAATTGTTTTATTAAAAATTAATCCCCAAAATAACTTGCCACATAACTCAGTAAAATCCCAAATTGGGAAGCCCATAGCTAGGGCGATCGCACCTGGTCAAAACACTCTGGGTTTCATGTTACCCTATACCCCTCTACATCATTTAATTCTCAGGAGAATGAATGTTCCCATAGTTCTCACCAGCGGTAATATTGCCGATGAACCTCAATGTATTGATAATTCAAATGCCAAAAAAAGGTTAGGTTCAATAGCTGATTATTTCTTATTACATAACCGAGATATTATTAACCGACTAGATGATTCAGTAGTGAGAGTAGTTAATCAAAAAATCCAAATTCTCAGACGCGCTAGGGGATATGCACCAGCACCGATTATTTTACCACAAGGTTTTGAAAAGACGCCACCTATTTTAGCCATGGGTGGAGAATTGAAAAACACCTTTTGTTTATTGAGAGCAGGTGAGGCTATTTTATCACAACATTTAGGAGATTTAGAAAATGCCTCCGCTTTTGCTACCTATCAAGAAACCCTAAATTTATATCTCAATTTATTCGCCCATAAACCAGCAATTATTGCCATTGATAAACATCCGGAATATTTATCATCAAAACTAGGTAGACAATTAGCAGTCAGTAATGAAATTCAACTTTATGAAATTCCACATCATCATGCTCACATTGCAGCTTGTCTAGGGGAAAACAAAATACCTTTAAATAGCCAGCCAGTATTAGGTGTAGCTTTTGATGGTTTAGGATATGGAGAAGATGGTAATTTCTGGGGAGGAGAATTTTTCCTGGCTGATTACTCTAATTGCCAAAGACTGGCTACCTTTAAACCAGTACCTATGATAGGAGGGAAACAGTCTATTTACCAACCCTGGAGAAATACTTATGCTCACCTCAATAGTGCTTTAAATTGGCAAGAGGTTCAAGAGCAATACCCCTCTCTAGAAATTGTGCGGTTTCTACAAAAACATCCTTTGAAATTGCTAGATCAAATGGTGGAAAAAAATATTAACTCACCCCTTGTATCATCTGTAGGTAGGTTATTTGATGCGGTAGCAGCAGCAATTGGGATTTGTCGGGAAGAATGTACCTACGAAGCACAAGCAGCTATAGAAATGGAGTCCAGCATCAGTCCTGAAATACTAAATGATATATCCAGTTATCCATCACATCAAAATATTGAAAAATTCAATGGAATGTACTATATAAACACAGCTCCCATGTGGAAAGGAATCTTAGAAGATATAAACCAACAAGTTGCAATAGGGGAAATAGCTGCCAAGTTTCACCTAACTCTAGCCCATTTGATTATAGAAACAGTTAAACAATTGAGTCAAGAATATAAAACCAATCAAGTAGCACTAACCGGGGGAGTATTTCAAAACCGAATTCTTTTACAGCAAACAACTAAATTACTGCAAAATATGGGCATGGAAGTTCTTACTCACAGTAAAGTACCTCCAAATGATGGAGGAATATCTCTGGGACAAGCTATGATTGTTGCAGCTAGATGTGGGCAAAATGCCTAACTAAGCGTTCCGACCCAAGAATCAATCTAAATTATAGCTCACAATTATGCCTAAATACTTTAATACTGCTGGACCCTGTAAATCCGAAATCCACTATATGCTCTCTCCCACAGCTCGACTACCGGATTTGAAAGCACTAATTGACGGAGAAAACTACTTTATAATTCACGCGCCGCGACAAGTCGGCAAAACTACAGCTATGATAGCCTTAGCACGAGAATTGACTGATAGTGGAAAATATACCTCAGTTATGCTTTCCGTTGAAGTGGGATCAGTATTCTCCCATAATCCCCAGCAAGCGGAGCAGGTTATTTTAGAAGAATGGAAACAGGCAATCAAATTTTATTTACCCAAAGAACTACAACCATCCTATTGGCCAGAGCGTGAAACAGACTCAGGAATAGGCAAAACTTTAAGTGAGTGGTCCGCACAATCTCCAAGACCTCTTGTAATCTTTTTAGATGAAATCGATTCCCTAACAGATGAAGCTTTAATCCTAATTTTAAGACAATTACGCTCAGGTTTTCCCCGTCGTCCTCGGGGATTTCCCCATTCGGTGGGGTTAATTGGTATGCGGGATGTGCGGGACTATAAGGTTAAATCTGGTGGAAGTGAACGACTGAATACGTCAAGTCCTTTCAATATCAAAGCGGAATCCTTGACTTTAAGTAATTTCACTCTGTCAGAGGTGGAAGAACTTTACTTACAACATACGCAAGCTACAGGACAAATTTTTACCCCGGAAGCAATTAAACAAACATTTTATTTAACCGATGGGCAACCATGGTTAGTAAACGCCCTAGCTCGTCAAGCCACTCAGGTGTTAGTGAAAGATATTACTCAACCCATTACCGCTGAAGTAATTAACCAAGCCAAAGAAGTTCTGATTCAGCGCCAGGATACCCATTTGGATAGTTTGGCAGAGCGCTTACGGGAAGATCGGGTCAAAGCCATTATTCAACCCATGTTAGCTGGATCGGACTTACCAGATACCCCAGAGGATGATCGCCGTTTCTTGCTAGATTTAGGTTTAGTAAAGCGCAGTCCCTTGGGAGGACTAACCATTGCCAATCCCATTTACCAGGAGGTGATTCCTCGTGTTTTGTCCCAGGGTAGTCAGGATAGTCTACCCCAGATTCAACCTACTTGGTTAAATACTGATAATACTTTAAATCCTGACAAACTCTTAAATGCTTTCCTAGAGTTTTGGCGACAACATGGGGAACCATTACTCAAAAGTGCGCCTTATCATGAAATTGCTCCCCATTTAGTTTTGATGGCGTTTTTACATCGGGTAGTGAATGGTGGTGGCACTTTAGAACGGGAATATGCCGTTGGTTCTGGAAGAATGGATATTTGTTTACGCTATGGCAAGGTAGTGATGGGCATAGAGTTAAAGGTTTGGGGGGGAAAATCGGATCCGTTAACGAAGGGTTTGACCCAATTGGATAAATATCTGGGTGGGTTAGGATTAGATAGAGGTTGGTTAGTAATTTTTGATCACCGTCCGGGATTACCACCCATGGGTGAGAGGATTAGTATGGAACAGGCCATTAGTCCAGAGGGAAGAACCATTACAGTGATTCGTAGCTAGAGCGTTAGATATCAGATAATTGAAGCTCAATTATTGTGCAACGCCACATTTTCTTTCCAAAGATGTATGTTAAACTCTAGTAAACTCTAATTAGGTCGAGAAAGAGATATGTGTTTAGGAATACCTGGACAAATAATAGAAATCAGCAATCCAGAACATAAACTAGCAATAGTTAAGGTTGGAGGAGTTAAGCGTCAAATCAATATAGCATGTATTGTTGATGAGGAACACCCACCCGAAAAATGTCTGGGAGATTGGGTGTTAGTTCATGTGGGTTTTGCTATGAACAGAATTAATGAACAGGAAGCAGCAGAAACCTTAGCCCTTTTACAGGAAATTGCTAACAATGGTGATACCAAAGACCTGCAAAGGAGCAATTTATAACACCTTGGTAAAATTATGAAATATGTAGATGAATTCCGTAACCCCGAAAAAGCTCAAGGTTTACAAAAAGAAATTGCACAACTGAGTCTTCAAATCTCAAGAAATTCCCACAAAAACAAACACCTCAAAATAATGGAAGTATGTGGTGGACACACCCATGGAATTTTTAAATATGGCATTGAGGAAATATTACCAGATAACATTGAACTAATTCATGGACCTGGATGTCCGGTATGTGTCATGCCAAAAGGTAGAATAGATGATGCGATCGCCCTTTGCCAAAACCAGCAGATTATTTTCACTACTTTTGGGGATGCTATGAGGGTTCCAGGGTCTAAAACCAGCTTGTTACAAGCAAAAGCTGAGGGAGCAGATATTAGAATGGTCTATTCTCCTCTGGATAGTTTAAAGATTGCCAAGGAAAACCCTGAAAAAGAGATAGTATTTTTTGGTTTAGGATTTGAAACCACTGCTCCTAGCACTGCATTTACCATATTACAAGCAGCAGCAGAAAACATTAGAAACTTTAGTTTATTTTCCAATCATGTATTAGTTATACCAGCATTGGAAGCATTATTAGCAAATCCAGATTTACAACTAGATGGTTTTGTTGGTCCAGGTCATGTAAGCATGGTTATTGGAACAGATCCATATGAGTTTATTCCCGAAAGATATCATAAACCGATTGTCATTTCTGGATTTGAACCATTGGATATTTTCCAATCTATATGGATGTTATTAAAACAAATAGAAGAAAATCGGTGTGAAGTAGAAAACCAATATAATCGGTTAGTTGAGAAAGGGGGAAATCAAAATGCCATTCAAGCCATGAATCAGGTTTTTACAGTTCGCGAGAAATTTGAATGGCGGGGGTTGGGAGAAATTCCTAATTCTGGTTTGAAAATACGTCCCGAATATGCTCAATTTGATGCAGAAGCCAAATTTACTATTCCCAATTTGAAAGTGCCCGATCATAAAGCCTGTCAATGTGGAGAAATTCTTAAAGGAGTTTTAAAACCTTGGGAATGTAAAGTATTTGGCACAGCTTGCACACCAGAAACACCCATAGGAACTTGTATGGTTTCCTCTGAAGGTGCTTGTGCAGCATATTATAAATATGGCAGATTATCAGCTCTTATATAGCAATTGTATGGCAATAGATAAAAATCAGAAAAATCAAAATCCCCTATTTCAAAAAATAGCACAGGTAGGTCGTCGCTCCCATCAAGTTAAAGATAGCCATATTAACCTATCCCATGGTAGTGGTGGTAAAGCCATGAGCGATTTAATTCATGATGTATTTGTGAAAAATTTCCATAATGAGATTTTATCACAATTAGAAGATCAGGCAAGTTTTGATTTATCAACCCTGGGAAAACTGGGAGATAGATTAGCATTTACCACCGATTCTTACGTGGTAGATCCCTTGTTTTTTCCCGGTGGCAATATTGGTGATTTAGCTGTTAATGGCACAATTAATGATCTGGCAGTTGGGGGTGCTAAACCCCTATATTTAAGTTGTAGCATGATCTTAGAAGAGGGATTGCCATTAGAAACATTAAGAAAAGTAGTGGGGAGTATGCAACATGCTGCTCAAAAAGCGGGAGTGCAAATAGTTACAGGAGACACCAAGGTAGTGCATCGTGGTTGTGCGGATAAATTATTTATTAACACTGCTGGGATAGGGATAATACCCCAGGGAATTAAAATTTCACCTCGCCATATTCAACCGGGGGATATGGTAATTATTAATGGAGAAATAGGGAATCATGGTGCGGCAATTTTAATAGCTAGAGGAGAATTAGAATTAGAAACAGATATAGAAAGCGACAGTCAACCATTGCATGAACTGGTAGGTGAAATTATCAAGGTCTGTCCTCATATTCATGCTATGAGAGATGTAACTAGGGGAGGTTTAGCGACCGTATTAAACGAATTTGCCCAAACAGCAAATCTAGGGATAAAAATCAATGAACAGACCATTCCTATTAGAGAGGAGGTGAGTGGAATGTGTGAAATACTTGGTTTAGATCCATTGTATTTAGCTAACGAAGGTAAAATAGTGGTTGTTGTTCCCCAGGAGCAAGCAGAACTGGTATTATCCACCATGCAAGATCATCCCTTGGGAAAACAAGCAGCAATTATTGGACAAGTAGTTGAGCAACTACCTGGAATAGTTTTTTTAAAAACTGTTTTTGGTGCAGAAAGAATGGTGGATATGTTGGTGGGAGAGCAGCTACCGAGAATATGTTAATCTAATAGTCTTCGGGATATATTGGGATAAAATATGCACGAATTAGGAATAACTCGTAACATAATTGCCATAGTTAAGGAAAATGCCCACAACCATCGGGTTAAGCGGGTGACGTTGGAAATAGGTAAATTATCTGCCATAATGCCAGATGCTATAGAATTCTGTTTCGATATCTGTGCCCAGGGTACAATAGTTGAAGGAGCAAAATTAGAAATTATAGAAGTCCCTGGAATGGCCAGATGTCAACAATGTGGGGTCACATTTACGGTAGATAAACCTTTTGGAATCTGTCAATGTGGTAGTGTAGGATTGGATTTAATTACAGGTGAAGAATTAAAAATTAGGGAAATAGAAGTGGAGGAATTATGTGTGTAACCTGCGGATGTGATGGCAATCAAGAAACCAAAATTACCAATATGAGTCCCCATTCCCCCAATGGAGATTATCATACCCATACCCTAGCTGATGGAACTCTAATTGAACATGCTCACCAACATGACCAATCTCCAGCAAATATTCATGCTAAAATTCACCATACAACCATATCACTAGAACAGGAAATTTTAGGCAAAAATAATTTAATAGCTGCTCAAAATAGAGGGTGGTTTAAAGGGCGAAATATCCTAGCTCTAAACCTGATGAGTTCTCCAGGTGCAGGTAAAACCACTCTGTTAACTCGCACAATTAATGACTTAAAACACAAGTTAAATATTAGTGTAATCGAAGGAGATCAGGAAACCACTAACGATGCACAAAAAATCCAATCCACAGGTTGCAAGGTAATACAAATAAATACGGGTACAGGTTGTCATTTAGATGCAGCTATGATAGAAAGGGGAATACAGGAACTTCAACCTCCCTTGGATTCTGTATTGATGATAGAGAATGTGGGCAATTTAGTCTGTCCCGCATTATTTGACCTGGGGGAGCAGACTAAGGTTGTCATTCTCTCAGTTACAGAAGGGGAAGATAAACCCATGAAATACCCCCACATCTTTCGTCTCAGTGATGTTATGATCCTGACTAAAATAGATTTATTGCCCTATGTACAGTTTGATGTGGAAAAATGTATTGACTATGCGAAAAAGGTTAATCCCCACATTCGGGTTTATCAAGTTTCTGCTACCACTGGTGCAGGCTTAGATAATTGGTATGGCTTTTTGTCTCATCACACCCTCGCTCCTTCCTTTAAGAATGCCCTTGGGTCGCCTTCAACATGTGATAGGTAACTATCAATTGTGTTATTGCCAATGGATAACTTTGCAAAGTTTCCCCAGTTGTGCCAGCAATCTTACCCAGTTCAGGATTAATTTCGCGATCGCACACATTTTTAAGATATGGCATATCATTACACATAACATGCTCTATTTTATTAACCTGTTCTAAAGTGGCGTGTCCATCAACTTCTAACACATCAACTGGTTTACCCATATCCCTATCCAGTCCCAAACGCACGGGTGATTCTGAGTCGTCATTATCTGGATGAAGAATTTGAGTAAAATCAGGATGGGGAATAGTAGGGCGCAAGATTAACCGCACATTAAGATGTCCACCATTTTCCGTTTCATTGTCATTGGGGGGATAGAAGGTAACTACAATGTCAGACCATTGACGTTGAGGACGAATAAACTGCTCCGAATCTGGTTCCCGCTTTTCTAATTCTGCTAACACTTGTTCTTGGGTATAACCCCGCTTTTGGGTATCTCTTTTGATCTTCCAATCAGCTCGTAGAGATTCTGGAGGAGCTAGATAGACTTTGACATCATAAGCGTCACGTGCAGCACGGGTAGAATAGCCCAGTAACCCTTCAATAATGACAAACTTATTCGGTTTAATGTATTGAGGTGGTTCAAAGGTTCCTGTTTTATGACTATAGACCGGTTTGAGTATAGACTGTCCTGTGCGCAGAAGAGCCAGGTGTTGTTGCATAATGTCCAGATAATTACAGTCTGGATGAAGAGCAGTAATGCCAATTTCTGCCCTTTGCTGACGGTCATACCGGTGATAATCATCAGTGCAGATGAGAGTTACATTTTCTGGTCCTAGCACCTGGGCTATACCCCTAGTGAGGGTAGTTTTTCCTGCAGCGCTATCACCGACAATACCAAGAATAATTGGACGACTCATCTTTACCCCCTTAAATACAAACCGCTGATGATATCACATAATAACACCTGGTTCTCCAAGAACATTTTTTAGATTATCTTTACAGATTATAAGTTCAAACCTGGGAACGAAGATCAACTTTTTGCATGACCGCAACATCTCTCAACATATTCAGCTCTGCTCCCAGTGCGCAGAAGATATAATGGCTAAAAATCACCCTTATACCATACCATGACAAATCAAACCTTGGGTTTAGGAACGGATATATATAATTATCTCCTGAGAAACTCCCTGCGCGAACTGGATATTCTCAGCGAATTACGTCGAGAAACTGCCAAGCTGCCAATGTCCATGATGCAGATCTCCCCAGAGCAGGGACAATTTATGGCACTGCTAATTAAAATCTTAGGAGCAAAAAAAACCTTAGATATAGGGGTATTCACAGGTTACAGTTCCCTAGTAGTGGCTTTGTCTTTACCTGATGATGGCAAAATCATTGCCTGTGATATCAGTGAAGAGTACACTAGTATGGCTCGAATATACTGGCAAAAGGCGGGAGTAGCAGATAAAATTGACCTACAACTAGCTCCAGCATTAGAAACTCTAGATAAACTATTAGCAGCAGGGGAAGGAGGAACCTTTGATTTTGCCTTTATAGATGCAGATAAGGCGAACTATGAAAATTATTACGAGCGATCGCTAGAACTAGTTAGACCTGGTGGATTAATTGCGGTGGATAATGTGCTTTGGTCAGGAAGAGTAGCAGATCCAGAAATACAAGACAACCAAACCAGCAAAATTCGTGCATTTAATCAAAAAGTACACCAAGATTCAAGAATCACCCTAAGTCTAGTCCCCATAGCAGATGGATTAACACTGGCGAGAAAAAATTAACAAATCAATATGTTAATCTATCACGTTGAGAGATTCTTGAGGAAAAGAAAATGTCAAAACTGAGGGTGGGGTTATTATTTGGTGGACGTTCTGGAGAACATGAAGTTTCCATAGTTTCAGCAGGAGCAATTGCCAAGGCCTTGACTACGGGAGAGAATAGCCAAAAATATGAGGTGTATCCATTTTACATTCAAAAGGACGGGGTATGGCAAGGGGAGGAAATAGCTAGAAAAGTCTTAGAATCGGGTTCAGCCCAAGAAAATACCCTTACCACGGTCAATTTATGGCAATTTCCTCAGAAATCTCCCCAAATTGATCTGTGGTTTCCCATACTCCATGGACCTAATGGAGAGGATGGAACCATTCAGGGGTTACTCACCTTAATGCAAGTACCTTTTGTCGGGTCTGGAGTTTTGGGGTCAGCCATGGGAATGGATAAAATTGCCATGAAAACAGCTTTTGCCCAAGCGGGGCTACCCCAAGTCCAATACCAAACCGTTACCAGATCACAAGTTTGGTCAAATCCCTGTGTGTTTCCTAAACTGTGCGACCAAATTGAGACCACATTGGGTTATCCTTGCTTTGTTAAACCAGCTAACCTAGGTTCATCCGTAGGTATTGCTAAAGTACGCTCCCGTCAAGAACTAGAAACTGCCCTAGATAATGCTGCTACCTATGATAGAAGGATTATAGTTGAAGCTGGAGTAGTTGCTAGAGAAGTAGAATGCGCAGTTTTGGGTAATGACCATCCCCAAGCTTCTGTAGTTGGTGAAATCACTTTTAATAGTGACTTTTACGATTATGAAACCAAATATACCCAGGGAAAAGCTGACCTGTTAATACCCGCACCCCTACCACAAACAGTAGTTGAACAAATTCAAGAAATGTCCCTAAAAGCCTTTGCAGCAGTTGATGCTGCTGGTTTAGCCAGGGTAGATTTCTTCTACGTGGAGTCCACCGGACAAATATTAATCAACGAAATTAACACCTTACCAGGATTTACATCCACAAGTATGTATCCCCAACTTTGGGCAAATACAGGGATTAGCTTTCCCCAACTGGTTGACCAATTGATTCAACTGGCAATTGAACGCCAACCAACCTCAGACCGATTGACAAATTGATAGATTGACGATACAATGCGAGATTGACCATGATTACAAATCAATAGTGCAATCGCCGACGTTATTATAGACGTAGGCGCGATAGAATTTGAAAGGAATAAATTTTGATAAAGGTCTAATGGCAGAAACACTATTTTTCAACGCTCTGCGGGAAGCAATTGACGAAGAAATGTCCCGCGATCCTAGCGTGTTTGTACTAGGCGAGGACGTGGGACACTACGGCGGTTCCTATAAAGTTACCAAAGACCTGTGTAAAAAGTATGGTGATCTGCGAGTCTTGGATACCCCCATCGCTGAAAATAGCTTTACCGGATTAGCTGTAGGTGCAGCCATGACGGGATTAAGACCTATAATCGAAGGTATGAACATGGGCTTTTTGCTCCTAGCATTCAACCAAATTTCCAACAATGCGGGAATGTTACGGTATACATCCGGTGGTAACTTTAAAATCCCCATGGTTATTCGTGGTCCAGGTGGCGTGGGTAGACAACTAGGAGCAGAACACTCCCAAAGACTGGAAGCCTACTTCCAAGCAGTTCCAGGCTTAAAAATTGTTGCCTGCTCCACACCCTATAACGCTAAGGGTCTATTAAAAGCAGCAATCCGGGATGATAATCCAGTGTTATTTTTTGAACACGTTTTGCTTTACAACTTAAAAGAAGATTTGCCTAGGGAAGAATACATCCTCCCCCTAGATAAAGCGGAGATAGTTCGTAAAGGAAAAGATGTAACTATTCTCACATATTCACGGATGCGTTATCATGTAATGCAAGCAGTGAAAACTTTGGAAAAACAGGGATATGACCCAGAAGTTATTGATTTAATTTCCTTGAAGCCTCTTGACTTTGACACCATTGGTGCATCAATTCGCAAAACTCACCGGGTGATAGTGGTGGAAGAGTGTATGAGAACAGGAGGAATTGGAGCAGAATTAACCGCCTCTATCAATGACAGATTGTTTGATGAACTAGATGCACCTGTATTGCGTCTGTCCTCCCAAGATATTCCCACACCTTACAACGGTAACCTAGAAAGGTTAACCATTGTCCAACCAGAACAGGTAGTGGAAGCAGTGGAAAAAATGGTCGCTTTGCGGGTTTAATAGCTTAAACTTTCGGTTATAAACCGCTGAGATTGAGTATCAGTAAATACCAAAGATACTCAATCTTACTTACCTTTTTTATGAGTGTGAATTAATTTTAGATCCCTATGCAAAAATACAAATCCGTATTAGCCTTAATCGTAATTTTACTTATTGCAGCAATAGTAGTGATTGTTAAAATTCCCGTGCCCTTGGGATTAGACCTGCAAGGGGGTTCTCAGTTAACAATTCAGGTGAAACCAACAGAGCAAATCAAAGAAATTACAGAGAGGGAGCTGGAAGCAGTTAAAAAGGTTGTAGAAGGGAGAATTAATGGTTTAGGAGTTTCTGAACCGATCATTCAAACCGTGGGCAAAGATAAGATTCTGGTCCAGTTACCCGGGGTAAATGACCCACAACAAGCGGAAAAGGTACTTGGTGGTACAGCACAACTAGAGTTTCGTCTACAAAAGCCAGATACGGAAACTTTATTACAGAGTTTAAGAGTATCTCAAGTGGATATAAAAAGTAAACAAGAGACTTTAAGAAAGGGAAAAGATGAAAATGCCATTGCTGCAAATCAAGCGGAATTAAAGAAAAACTATCAGGCGATCGCGGAGTTATTTGCCAGCACGGATCCACCCCTAACAGGTAAATACCTGAAAGATGCTTATGGAGAGCCTACCCAAGGAAACAATTGGAACGTGGCCCTGCGCTTTGACAATGAAGGTGGGGCCCTATTTGCCGAGTTGACCAAACAATTGGCAGGGACTGGACGGGGAATTGGTATTTTTTTAGACAATGAGTTAATTAGCTCTCCTACTGTAGGGGCAGAGTTTGCAGCCACTGGTATCACTGGTGGATCAGCAATTATTACGGGAAGGTTTCAAGCGGAAGAAGCAAATAATCTAGGTGTACAATTAAGGGGAGGAGCCTTACCCGTACCGGTGGAAATTGCCGAAAGAAGGACAGTAGGTGCTACCCTAGGTCAAGATAGTATTCAGAGTAGTATCTATGCTGGTATTGGAGGTTTAACCCTGGTTTTAGTATTTATGGTTTCATACTACAGATTACCGGGATTGATTGCGGATATTTCCCTAATCATCTACGCCATCTTAACCTGGGCCACATTTTGTCTATTAGGAGTCACCCTTACCCTACCGGGTATAGCAGGTTTTATCCTGAGTATTGGTATGGCGGTAGATGCTAATGTACTAATTTTTGAGCGTACCCGAGAGGAGTTAAGAGCTGGTAAAACTCTATATAGGTCTGTGGAATCTGGTTTTTACCGGGCATTTTCCAGCATTTTAGATAGTAATGTTACCACCTGGATTGCCTGCGCAGCACTATTTTGGTTGGGTTCTGGATTGGTAAAAGGATTTGCCCTCACTTTAGCATTAGGAGTTGCGGTTAGCATGTTTACCGCCATTACCTGTAGTCGCACTCTTATGTTTTTAGCTATATCCTTTCCAGCTTGGCGGAAGTTAGCGTTGTATGTTCCTAAATTAGCAGATAGAACCGAGATAGTCAAATGAGATTACATGTTAACAAGTGGCGAAATATCTGGTGGGTTGTTTCATTAGTGATTATTATCAGTGGAATTATATCCATGGTGATTTCTTGGCAAACACCCACTATTAAAGCTCCTTTACGTCCTGGATTAGATTTCATTGGTGGTACCAGATTACAACTAGTGAGGGATTGTAAACAACCTAATAACTGCGATCGACCCATAGATATTAACGTGGTGCGGGAAGTTGCCAAAGAGCAGGATTTAGGGGAAAGTAGCATACAGCTGATTTCCGACAATGGTGAGCAAAATGGCATCACCATTAGAACAAAAAACTTAGATACGGATCAGCGCCTTAGATTACAAAGTGCCCTGAGCCAAAAAGTTGGTGTTTTTGACCCACAAAAAAACCAAATTGACGATGTGGGTCCAACCCTAGGTGGAGAACTGTTCAGGTCTGGAATTATTGCTTTAATAGTTTCTTTTATTGGGATTACAATTTACCTAGCTTTGAGATTTCAATGGGACTATGCAGTTTTTGCCATAATTGCCCTCTTGCATGATATTTTGATTACAGTGGGTATATTTTCCATTTTTGGTTTAGTTTTTGGTATAGAAGTAGATAGTTTATTTATCGTAGCATTGCTGACAATTACGGGATTTTCTGTTAACGATACGGTTGTAATTTATGACCGGATTAGGGAAAACCTCAAAAACAGTCCCCACATACCCATTGATAAGATTGTGGATGATGCAGTAGATCAAACCTTAACTAGATCAATAAATACCACCCTAACTACCATGTTATCATTGGTGGCTATTTTTATATTTGGTGGGGAAACGTTGAAGTATTTTTCCCTAGCCTTGATTATTGGTTTTGGGGCGGGTGTGTATTCCAGCATTTTTATTGCCAGTACCCTTTTAACCCTGTGGAGAGAAAGAAGCAGCGTTCAAACCTACACCGAAATGGAAACTTAGGGTTACCCGGGGGAATTATTATCCCCCCAGAAATCATTTCATCCGGAAATCTTTCAACAGAAAAGGCATTATCATACCAGTAGTTAAACTGCTAATGGTAATAGGAATACATAGGGGAATTGAAGTCTGTGCTAATAGCACTAATAATACCACACCGAAACTGGAAGCAATGATAGTTTGACGAGTAAAATATAGGGGATCGCGAAATAATTTACCTTTGCACAATAGTTTGAGCGAAAACCAACCTAATTCTAACATATTTACTCCTAATAATTACCCAGAAAGTTTAATAGTAGTAATCCTAATATCAAAGTGGGAATTACCCCAGCAGGTGCGAACAAACTGCCAATTATGGCTGCGAATTTAAAACCTAAATCTTTACCTGCAATCATCATTCCCCCCAGGGCACCACCAACCATAGATAAAATGACAGCAATCACTAACCAAGTAGAGATTGTTGCCCAATTGATATCCGTATTTAGGCTAGATATAAATACTCTAACTCCCGGATCGTTGAACAGGTCTATCATGTTTATTTCCTCCCTGTGATGATATAGGTATAGCAAGATAGGCGATCGCAATATTATTATGCAGAATCGCATATTCTTGGGGATATTTTTGGTAATTAAAAACTTTTAGTGCTTTAAGGACTGTAGGATTTGTTAACCTCTCCCCAGTTGAGCATGAGCAGCTAAAATAATTTTTTCCGTTTCCTCCCAACTAATACATTGGTCAGTTACAGAGACACCATACTTTAACCCCTCCCGGTTACCATTGATTGGCTGATTACCTTCATATAAATTTGATTCCAGCATCATACCCACAATAGAGGTATTACCATCAACTATTTGCCCAATAGCACTTTCTAAGACCCGAGATTGCAATCTATAGTCTTTATTGGTATTACCATGACTACAATCAATAACGATTCTTGATGGTAAACCTGCTGTTTTCAACTGCTCTTCTACCAATCTCACATTATGTGGATCATAGTTGGGTTTAGTGCCCCCTCGCAAAATTACATGACCATGGGAATTGCCTCGGGTTTCAAATACACTGACCTGTCCTTTTTGATTAATGCCTAAAAAATGGTGAGTGCTCTGGGCAGATTTGAGAGCATTCAAGGCCACATTAATATTGCCGTCTGTGCCATTTTTAAAACCTACTGGCATGGAAAGACCACTGGCCATTTCTCGGTGGGTCTGTGATTCTGTTGTTCTTGCTCCAATTGCTGACCAACTCACTAGTTCGCTAATATATTGGGGAATAATTGGATCTAATGCTTCCGTTGCTGTGGGTAGTCCTAATTCTGCTAGTTTTAATAGCAAACTACGGGCAATTAAAATTCCCTTTTCTACTTTGAAGGAATCATCCATGTCTGGGTCGTTAATTAGTCCCTTCCATCCAACAGTAGTTCTGGGCTTTTCAAAGTAAACCCGCATGATTAATAGCAACTTATCATGGACTTTATGTGCTAGGAGTTTTAACTTTTCTGCATATTCTATAGCAGCTTGTGGATCATGAATAGAACAGGGGCCAACTACAATGAATTTTCTGCTGTCTTGAAAATCTAAAATATTCTCTAGTTCTTCTCTATACTGTAAAATCGTGTGCTCAGCGGATTTGGTTAAAGGTAGTTTTTCTTTAACTTGACTGGGGGTTGGTAAAACGTGGGAACTCTTAATGTTGGTGTTGACTAATTTGTTGATCATGATGCAAACTCTGGATGGGTGCCACATTTTTTCAGTGTAAACTAACACTATACACATTTTTGCTGAAAATTTCAACCACTCCCCTAATTCTTCCAGTAATTGGTAAACTTAACATAAATAACGGTGTTGCGAGCAAAATAACTATGCCAGCGAATTCCTGGACAGATCAGGACTCATATACAGCAAATTCTGATGGTCTAGACTCCCTGCTATCTGACCTTTCAGCCCAGGGGAAATCCAAAAATGGGATTAAGGATATTTGCTCTTCATCCCGCTTTCAAGGACGCAGACCTAAGGCCATCTTGGTCCTAACTATGGTTTGGGGGGGAACTATTGCTTTACATTTAGTTTCCTGGGGTTTTGTTTTTATTCTGGGCCTCACCACCATCTTGGGTGTTCATGCTCTCAGAATTATTTTTGTCAGACCCCGCCACCACCATAAGCACATACAAGGAGATTTACCCTCTGTATCGGTCTTAGTCTCAGCTAAAAACGAACAGTCAGTTATTGCTAGATTGGTGCACAATCTTTGTAGTCTGGAATATCCCCATGGCGAATATGAGGTCTGGATTATTGATGACCATAGCACAGACAAAACTTCTGAGATACTAGCACAACTACAGCAAGATTATAAACAACTCAATGTCTTTCGCCGAGATGCTAATGCTACCGGTGGAAAATCTGGGGCGTTAAATCAGGTTTTACCCATGACTAAGGGTGAAATTATTGCCGTGTTTGATGCTGATGCTCAAGTTAATTCGGACTTATTGGTACAGGTTATACCTACTTTTCAACGAGAAAAGGTCGGTGCTGTACAAGTGAGAAAGGCGATCGCCAATGCTAAGGAAAATTTTTGGACTAAGGGACAAATGGCGGAAATGGCTGTTGATACCTGGTTCCAACAACAACGCACTGCTATTGGTGGCTTGGGTGAATTGCGGGGTAATGGTCAGTTTGTGCGTCGGGAAGCTCTCAATAGCTGTGGTGGGTGGAATGAGGAAACTATCACTGATGATTTGGATTTAACTATTCGCTTAAATCTAACTGGTTGGGATATAGAATGTATGTTCTATCCACCTGTACTGGAAGAAGGTGTGACCAATGTAGTGGCCCTTTGGCATCAACGCAGTCGTTGGGCTGAGGGTGGATACCAGCGTTATTTAGATTACTGGGATCTCATCCTCAAGGGTCGCATGAGAGCAGGTAAAACCCTTGATTTACTGATTTTTATGCTGATTATGTATATTATACCCACAGCAGCAGTACCGGATTTACTTATGTCTCTGATTCGCCATCGTCCCCCTATATTAGCGCCCATTACCGGTTTATCTGTAACTATGTCTTTTATTGGCATGTTCTCTGGTTTAAAGCGCACTCGACAAGATCAGAAAAACTCTAATTACTTTACGCTACTTTTACAAACTATTCGTGGCAGCATTTATATGTTGCACTGGTTAGTGGTTATGAGTAGCACTACGGCTAGGGTGTCACTGCGTCCTAAACACCTCAAGTGGGTTAAGACGGTACATACTGGTTCCCAACATTAATAAAACCTGCATACAGGGTTGGTTGAGAAGGAATCTACTTCAGCGGTAGTTCCTTGGCTTCCATCCCGAAAAACCATAACCTCAAAGTCTGGATGCAAACAAAGCAGCACCTATTAGTCCCACCTGTTCGTTGACAATTATGTGTACTGGGATATTTTGGAGTAGGGAGGTCATAGTACCCCCCTCAACAAAATTTTTCAGGAAGTTGCCATTTTGCATCAGAGGTAAATTCCTAGGAGCTATACCACCAGCAATATATAATCCTCCATAGGGTAATAGTTTTAAAGCAAAATTGTGGGCTTCCGCACCATAACAACTGACAAATATTCTCATTGTTTCTATGGACAGGCGATCGCTGTTATTGAGCGCTGCAGTGCCAATAGCAGCTCCTGGATCAGATCCTCCCTGACCGTTTTCCCAGTTTGTGACAACTTGAGCGATTTCTGGGTTTTCCGCTTCTTGGGTTGTATCTCTGAGGAACTGGTAAATGGAAATTATCCCTAACCCGGAAACCACCCTTTCTATGGAGGAGCGAGCAATCCCATACTTATTGAGAATATATTGTAATAGTCTAAATTCTAATTCATTCCTGGGAGCAAAGTCTCCATGACCACCCTCTGTGGCAAAAACCTGATAATTTTCACCTTGTTGAATTAAAAATGCTTCTCCTAAACCTGTCCCCGCTCCAATTACTCCTATTGGTGCACCGGGTTGGGGTGGGACATCTTGTAGCGTAATTAAATCCTGGCTTTGTAAACCTAAAATGCCATAACCCACAGCTGCAAAATCATTAATCAGAGACACTGTGGGTATATTCAGTTCCTGTGCCAGTCTTTCCCCCTCCAAAAACCAGGAGAGATTAGTTAACTTCACCTTATTGTTTACCACAGGACCTGCGATCGCAAAACAGGCCCTTTCTGGGGCAAATATGGTTCCTGTAGCAGTTTGTCCCGCCTCTAAAAAGCGAATTACAATTGGTACTAAATCATCAAAATCTCCACTACGATAATTGTCCTCATATAAGGTGCGTAAACCCAGGGATGGGGAAAACTCCACTAATCTGAGTCGAGTTCCAGTACCACCTATATCTCCAGCTAGTAATTGCATAAGTGATGTTCTTGTGATTTATTAGTTAGTTTTCCTGTAATACAGCCAATATAATAGGAGTCAGTGGAAAATTCACCAACCATCTGTTTTATAGCAGATTATCTTTTACGATAGGAACAATTTACAATAATGGTTCAAGAACGCACGTTACCCAAATTTGACACCGCTACAGTCCAAATCACTAAAGAAGATGGGCTGGGACTATACGAGGACATGGTACTAGGACGCTATTTTGAAGATAAATGCGCAGAAATGTACTATCGGGGAAAAATGTTTGGGTTTGTCCATTTATATAATGGACAGGAAGCAGTTTCCAGTGGTATAATCAGGGGTGCAATGCGTCCTGGTGAGGACTTTGTTTCCAGTACCTATCGTGATCACGTCCATGCTTTGAGTGCAGGTGTGCCAGCTAGGGAAGTAATGGCAGAATTGTTTGGCAAGGCCACAGGATGTAGCAAAGGGCGTGGTGGTTCCATGCACATGTTTTCTGCTGAGCATCGGTTACTGGGTGGTTATGCTTTTGTGGCGGAAGGTATTCCGGTAGCATCAGGAGCAGCCTTTCAAAGTAAATACCGTCGAGAAGTGTTAGGAGATCAAAAAGCGGATCAAGTAACCGCTTGTTTCTTTGGTGATGGAGCTGCAAACAACGGTCAATTTTTCGAGACCCTAAATATGGCAGCACTGTGGAAACTGCCAATTCTGTTTGTGGTAGAAAATAACAAGTGGGCAATTGGTATGGCGCACGAACGGGCAACTTCGGATCCAGAAATTTACAAAAAAGCCAGTGTGTTTAACATGGTAGGAGTAGAAGTAGATGGCATGGATGTTTTAGCAGTGCGTCAAGTTGCCCAAGAAGCAGTAGCTAGAGCCCGTGCAGGGGAGGGACCAACTTTAATTGAGGCCCTTACCTATCGTTTCCGTGGTCACTCCCTAGCTGATCCTGATGAGTTGCGTAGTAAAGAAGAAAAAGAATTTTGGTTTTCTCGCGATCCCATTAAAAAGTTAGGTGCCTATTTAGTGGAGCATAATTTAGCGGTAGAATCAGATTTAAAACAGATTGAGAAGAAAATACAGAGTTTAATTGAGGATGCAGTCCGTTTTGCCCAGGAGAGTCCTGAACCTGACTCTAGTGAGTTATATCGCTTCATTTTTGCTGAAGACGAGTAAAAGCGAATAAGGCGCCTCCCCGGTTTCCAAAACCAGGGAGGCTCAATATTATGGTAGGGGATTAGCACCCATAAGAATGCGGAGGCGAGCTAGAATTTTTACCCATTAATCCTGGTATTATGGTTTAATTACCAAAGTGCCAGCAAGCATATCATGTAGGGCCTGTTTTTTCTCCGTGAAGGCTGCCATTATATAGCCTATCAGAAGAACCAGTCCTGAGAGAAATTTAGCAAAATACCTGCCAGTCGCTCTAGCAAAGGAAATTGGCTCGCCGTTCATATCGGTCACAACTATACCTAAAGCCTGCTTTCCTAAAGTTGCTTGCTTGTCAGAACTCTCGAAGATTGCAAAGTACAGCCAGTTCGCTACTATACTAACAACAATCGCAATAGCACCAGCTTTTTTGCCCAGAACAAATCCCAACAACGATCCTATAATTGATAGTATTATGGAATCAATAAGCCAGGCCAAAAATCTTGGCCAGAAAGCAGCGTACCTCATAACGGGTTCTCCCAGATAGTGTCAATTGACATAGTCAAAATACCGTAGATAGGAAACTACAGATCCATAAATTAAGAAAAATTTAATACTCGGAATCGCACCTTTCTTAGGTTTGTTGTGAATCCCCTGCGTCTTTAGACAGGGGAGTTGTCAATAAAGATCTCAATCGCCTCTAAACATGGCAAAATAGGGAGTTGTAATCGAAAAAAATATTGTTAAGGTAATTTTTAGTGACTTCAACTGCTCAATCTAAGACAAGTACACGCCGCGTAGTCTTCCCATTCACAGCCATTGTTGGTCAGGAAGAAATGAAACTAGCCCTGTTGCTAAATGTAATTGACCCTAAAATCGGTGGCGTAATGATTATGGGCGATCGCGGTACTGGTAAATCTACCACAATTCGGGCTTTAGCGGATTTATTGCCAGAGATTCCTGTAGTGGCTAATGATCCCTTTAACAGTGATCCTAGTGATCCAGATTTAATGAGTGATGAAGTGCGTCAACAAGTAGCCCAAGGCTTAGAAATTGCCATTGCTCATAAAAAGGTGCAAATGGTGGATCTACCACTGGGTGCAACAGAAGACCGGGTTTGTGGCACCATTGACATTGAAAAAGCCTTGTCCGAAGGTGTGAAAGCTTTTGAACCGGGTTTATTAGCTAAAGCTAATAGAGGTATTCTGTATGTGGATGAAGTCAACCTACTAGATGACCATTTGGTTGATGTATTGCTTGATTCTGCTGCTAGTGGTTGGAATACGGTGGAACGGGAAGGTATTTCCATTCGTCATCCAGCACGATTTGTATTGGTTGGTTCGGGAAACCCAGAAGAAGGGGAACTGCGTCCCCAGCTACTTGACCGGTTTGGCATGCACGCAGAAATTCACACTGTCAAAGAACCTGCTTTGCGGGTGCAAATTGTGGAACAACGCTCAGAATTTGATCAAAATCCGGCTCAGTTTTTAGACAATTATCAATTTCAGCAAGAGTCATTACAGAAGCAAATTGTCAGTGCACAGGAACTGTTACCAAGGGTGAATATTGATTATGACCTGCGAGTCAAAATTTCCGAGGTTTGTTCACAGTTAGATGTGGATGGATTAAGAGGTGACATTGTAACTAATCGTGCAGCTAAGGCTTTAACTGCATTTGAAATACGGACAGAAGTTACAGTTGAAGATATTCGTCGAGTCATTACGTTGTGCTTACGTCATCGTCTACGTAAAGATCCTTTAGAGTCTATTGATTCTGGTTATAAAGTAGAAAAGGCTTTTGCTCGTGTTTTTGGCGTGGAACTACCGGAGGATGTAGCAGGCAAAAATGGCACTGGGATCAAAACTGGGGCTAAAAGCTGAAAGGAAATTTCTACCCAGATAAAGGTCTGACTAGCTTTGGGTAGATCCTATAGAGCGGATAATTCCCCCTCTAAAAAGTTGTCCAAAATTGTCCATAAGTAGACAATTTTGGACAAAGGGAGCAGCATTAAATTCTTCTGAAATAACAAGCATATTTTATACTTTTTATACTTTAAAGTAAGATACAATTGACTGGTTAGAGAAACCTGCAAGCCAACTAATAGTGAGTGGTGGACAGAGGTTTTAGGTACGGTCCCCTTGCAGGTGGCCAGAGCCATAAACTATAATGAGAGTTAAAGGTAGCGCATCAAAACCAAAAGAATGGAATTGGAAGAGAGATCATCAAAACAAGAAGATTGCGATCAAACAATACTCCCAAGCAGGCTATAGGAAATGACACAAATGAAAGCAAACCCAGAACCATCCACAGATAAAACCTTGGACAGAGATTGTACAACCCTGTCTCGTCATGTTTTGCAACAGATGGAAAGCTTTGACTCCCAGGCCCAAGACTTAAGTGCCCTAATGAATCGCATTGCTTTAGCGGGTAAACTAATCGCCCGTAGATTCACCCGTGCAGGTCTAATGGAAGATGTTTTGGGTTTTACGGGAGAAACCAATATCCAGGGTGAAACCGTCAAAAAGATGGATATTTATGCCAACGAAGTATTCATATCCGTCTTCAAGCAAAGTGGACTAGTTTGCCGTCTTGCTTCCGAGGAAATGGAAAAACCCTATTATATTCCAGAAAACTGTCCAATTGGACGTTATACCCTATTGTATGATCCCATTGATGGTTCATCTAACACCGACATCAACTTGAGCTTAGGTTCAATTTTTTCCATTCGACAACAAGAAGGAACAGATTTAGACGGTGAAGCAAAAGACCTCTTAAACCATGGTAGAAAACAACTAGCAGCTG
The DNA here is from genome assembly GCF_014489415.1 of Cylindrospermopsis curvispora GIHE-G1. Classification (NCBI taxonomy): domain Bacteria; kingdom Bacillati; phylum Cyanobacteriota; class Cyanophyceae; order Nostocales; family Aphanizomenonaceae; genus Raphidiopsis; species Raphidiopsis curvispora. The sequence continues at coordinate 1,369,072 of NZ_CP060822.1, read as the reverse complement.
GATATATACTATACGGACCCAGTACTATGTTGGTATATAGCATAGGCAAAGGGGTACATTTTTTCACTTTAGATCCCAGTTTAGGAGAGTTTATTCTCACAGAAGAAAAAGTAAAAATTCCCCAACATGGTCCGGTATATAGTGTAAACGAAGGAAACTTTTGGCAGTGGGAAGAACCATTTAGGGAATATATTCGCTACGTTCACCGCACGGAAGGCTACACAGCACGTTATAGTGGGGCTATGGTTAGTGATATTCATCGGATACTAGTACAAGGTGGTGTATTTCTGTATCCTGGGACATTACAAAAACCAGAAGGTAAGTTAAGATTATTATATGAAAATGCACCCTTAGCATTTCTCATAGAACAAGCGGGAGGTCGTGCTAGTAATGGAAAAATAGACATTTTAGACTTAGTGCCAACCAAATTACACCAACGAACACCGCTAATTATAGGTAGTAAAGAGGATGTAGCCAAAGTGGAGTCATTTTTAGGCAAGGATTTAGCAGAGAAAGTTGCCAAGTCCTAACCTAGAAACTATGAAAGTTGATAGGGACCTAAAACTATTCCAGTCCCGCATGAACTCTTTAAAAGAGAAAATCAAGATATTGTCACCAGTATAGGTATTGTTAATGGAAGGGTACGGCCAGGAAATCTGGTTGGTGTAACCATTACATTAAGCATTACCTGATGTCAAATTAAAAATCTCAACCCTCAAACCCCTATGGTCAGTTTGTTAGAAAATCCCTTGCGCGTTGGGTTACAACAACAGGGGATGGCAGAACCCCAAATTATTGTGATTTTTGGTGCTTCCGGTGATTTAACCTGGCGTAAACTCGTTCCTGCTCTGTTCAAACTCCGTCGAGAAAGACGCATTCCCCCAGAAACCACCATTGTGGGTGTGGCCCGTCGCGACTGGAGTCATAACTATTTTCGGGAACAGATGGAAAAAGGTATGCGAGAAGCCCATCCTAAAGTCGAATTAGGAGAGCTTTGGCAGGACTTTTGTCAAGGTTTATTCTACTGTGCAGGTGATATAGACAACCCAGAAAGTTATCAAAAACTGAAAAATTTCCTTGCCGAACTTGACCCCCAACGGGGAACAAGGGGGAATCGGATGTTTTACCTTTCGGTTGCTCCCAATTTTTTCCCAGAAGCAATTAAGCAATTGGGGGGAGCGGGAATGTTAGAAGACCCATACAAACACCGTTTAGTCATTGAAAAACCCTTTGGTAGAGATTTAGCATCAGCACAAAGCCTGAACCAAGTAGTACAAAAGGTTTGTAAAGAGAACCAGGTCTACCGTATCGACCACTATTTGGGCAAAGAAACCGTTCAAAATTTGCTAGTGTTCCGATTTGCCAATGCTATCTTTGAACCCCTGTGGAATAGGCAATTTGTGGATCATGTGCAAATCACCGTTGCTGAAACCGTAGGTGTGGAAGATCGGGCAGGATACTACGAAAACTCTGGAGCCTTACGGGATATGCTGCAAAATCACCTGATGCAGCTTTATTGTTTGACAGCTATGGAAGCGCCTAATTCCATGGATGCAGATAGTATTCGTACGGAAAAAGTAAAGGTATTACAAGCTACTAGATTGGCTGATGTGAATAACTTATCCCGTTCTGCTATTCGGGGACAATATAGTGGGGGGTGGATGAAAGGACAACCAGTTGCTGGTTATCGGGAAGAACCGGGGGTGGATCCTAAGTCAACAACACCTACTTACGTAGCCATGAAATTTGTGGTGGATAACTGGAGATGGCAAGGAGTACCTTTTTACCTGCGAACTGGTAAAAGGATGCCCAAAAAAGTGAGTGAAATTTCTATTCATTTTCGGGAAGTTCCTTCCAGAATGTTCCCTTCTGCGGCCTTACAAGCAAATGCTAATATTTTAACCATGCGGATCCAACCCAATGAGGGTATTTCCCTACGTTTTGACGTAAAAATGCCCGGTGGAGATTTCCGCACTCGTTCTGTGGATATGGATTTCACTTACGGTTCTTTTGGTATAGAAGCCACATCAGATGCTTATGACCGACTCTTTTTAGACTGTATGATGGGGGATCAAACCCTATTTACTCGTTCAGATGAAGTGGAGGCAGCTTGGCGTGTAGTAACACCTGCGCTTTCCGTATGGGATTTACCATCGGATCCTGACACTGTGCCTCAATACGAAGCAGGTACTTGGGAACCAGCAGAAGCGGAATTACTGATTAATCAAGATGGTCGTCGTTGGCGCAGACTATAGAATCGCAAATCCAAACAGACAAGTGCAAAAATATGGTAACTGAAACTTCTACAATTTATTCCCTGCAAGCACCTAAAGACATTTCCGTGACGGATATTGAAAATGAACTGGCTCAGATTTGGCAAAGTTACGGTATTCAGGGTGAAAATGGAACTTTACCAGCAGCTATCCGTGCTACCACGTTTACTCTAGTGGTGTATGAGCCAGAAGAAACCCAATATCTATTGGCAGCAACTGGTTTTTATACTGGTCCGATTGATGGTATTTTGGGACCTCACACCAAAACTTCTATTCGAGAGGTTCAGAAAAAACACGGACTGTTGGAAACTGGTATTCCCACACCAGAAACCATTACTGTATTACGGGAAGAATATTTCAAACTTCAGCATAGTGGAGAACACGGAGACAGTCATGGTGCGGCCATGGGTTATACTCACAGTCCTACCAGTCCCACCATTGCTGATGAAATCGCCTTGCGTAACCCTTGTCGAATTATTACTTTATGTCCCATCGCAGGGGAAGATGAAGGGGTAAAAGCACAGGTTTCTGCTTATTGTCCAATTCAAAAACAAAGTTCCAGCACCCTGGTTTGTTGTGAATATATCACCCTCACGGGAACTACCACAGCGCTGGAACGAATTGGTGGTATGATCCCAGCCTTATTAATTGGCGGATTGCCCAAATTTTTATGGTGGAAAGCTACTCCTGACTCCCAAAACCCCCTATTTAAGAGATTAGCAGCAGTTTGTAATAATGTAATTGTTGATTCCTGTAACTTTAATTCTCCCGAAAAGGATTTATTGACTCTACAGGATTTGGCAGATACGGGTGTACCACTGGCTGACTTAAATTGGCGGAGACTTTCTGCATGGCAGGAACTAACCGCTGAAGCTTATGATGCGCCTCAACGTAGGGCAGCTTTAAGGCAAGTTGATCGGGTGAATATTGATTATGAAAAGGGCAATCCCGCTCAAGCCTTATTATTTTTGGGTTGGTTAGCCAGTCGTTTAGAATGGGAACCGGTTTCTTATCAGAAGGAATCGGGGGACTATGACATTACCAATATTGTTTTTGTATCTAAGGATCAAAGACAAATAGCAGCTGAGTTGGCGGGTGTTCCAGTTGCTGATATTGGTGAAATCATAGGTGATTTAATTGCTCTACGATTGAGTTCTTCTAATCCTGAAGCTAATTGTGGTACAGTGATTTGCACGGAAACTGGCGGATGTATGAGAATGGAAACTCAGGGTGGAGCCCAAAGTGCTGGATTGTTTCAACAGGTTAATTCCCTTGCAGAACAAAAACCAGAGTTCTTATTAAGTCAACAAGTGCAACGTTGGGGTCGTGAAGCTTTGTTTGAAGAAAGTTTACAGGTAATTACCAAAACCATGAAGTTGCTTTAGTTACACCGGTTTTTTAACCAGTATTAACCACAGGGAAAATACTGGTTAAAGAGAGCTAATTCTATTGCGTAATTCAATCAAATCGGGTACGGATTAATATCAAGGTAATTCAACGCCCAATCAAAAAAATTGTCTAGACTAATGTATTTGGATTTCTGGCGTTGCATAGCTTTTTGAATATCTTTACCATGAAACCAATGTTCCAGATATTTTGCATGCCAATAATTGTCAATTAAGTCAGCATCCTATCAGGAGGGCTTTAAATTTGAGACAATTCTTGCCATAATATAGCTTTAGCCAAAGCACTATGGATAAAGTTGATGAGTAGGCTTCTTGGTTTATCTCGTACCTCTGCAGCCATACAACTGCTAAAATCCATTAGTAACGAACCTTCAGTGATTTTTGAGAAATGAATCTTGAACAAAAAGATCCTTGTTTTGAAAGGTTGCTCACTTACATTAGACAAAACCGAGGTTTTGACTTTACCGGTTATAAACGATCTACCTTAGTCCGGAGAGTAACTAAACGCATTCAAGCACTAAATATAGATAATTTTATAGACTATATGGACTATCTGGAAGTTGATCCAGAAGAATTTAATAATCTGTTTAATACCATTTTAATCAATGTAACTGATTTTTTTCGGGACGTTTCAGCTTGGGATTACTTGGGAAATCAAGTGATCCCTAATATTATTAAAAGCAAAAAAAAGAATGAACAAATTCGTATATGGTGTGCTGGTTGTGCTTCCGGGGAAGAAGCTTATACCCTAGCTATACTGATGGCTGAAAATCTGGGTGCAGAAGATTTTCGTCAGCGAGTAAAAATTTATGCTACAGATATAGATGAAGAAGCTCTTAATCAGGCTCGACAGGCATTATTCCCTGTTAAAAGTGTTGAATCCGTACCTAGAAAATTCCGTGATAAGTATTTTGATTTAACGGGAAGTAATTATATTTTCCGTCAGGATTTACGCCGTTCTGTGATTTTTGGCAGGCACAATTTATTTATTGATGCTCCTATTTCTCGCCTAGACCTATTAGTATGTCGTAATACGTTAATGTATTTTAACTCTGAGATTCAGGGTCGTATTATGGCTAGGTTTCATTTCGCCTTGAATGATACTGGTTATCTGTTTTTAGGAAAAGCAGAAATGTTGTTAATGTATTCTAGTTTATTTATGCCTGTAGACATAAAAAATAGATTATTTACTAAGTTATCATCAACAAATATACGCGATCGCCTGCTAGTTATGGCCAACTCGGTAGATGACGAATCCAGTCGTCAGTTATCTCAAAACATTCGTCTGCGAGATTTAGCTTTTGAGTCAGCACCCGTAGCAGAAATAGTGATTGATATCAATGGTTTATTAATCATTATTAATGAAGCAGCTCGCAATTTATTTGGCTTGTCAAAAATGGATTTAGAGCGTCAGTTTTATGAGTTGGAGCTTTCCTATCGTCCCATAGAATTGCGTTCTTTAATTGAGCGAGCATATAATGAGCGTCGTCCCATTACTTTAAACAGTATAGAACGCTATGTTCCCAATTCGGAACAACAGTATTTTGATGTGTTAATTACACCCTTACAAGAGGATGATTTGAGTCTATTAGGAGTGAGCATTGCTTTTAATGACGTTACCCGTTATGTGGAGCTACAGGAAGCATTACAACGTTCTCGTCAAGAATTAGAAACGACCAATGAGGAACTGCAATCTACTAATGAAGAATTAGAAACGACCAATGAGGAACTGCAATCTACCAATGAAGAGCTGGAAACTACTAATGAGGAATTACAGTCCACTAATCAAGAACTAGAGACTATGAATGAAGAATTGCATTCTGCCAATGAGGAGCTGCAAACTATTAATCAAGAATTAAGCGAACGTACTTTAGAACTGAACCGAAACAATGTTTTTATCAATTGCATTTTCAAGAGTTTACAAAAAGGCATAGTAGTTATTGACAAAAACTTTAGCATTTTAAACTGGAACGAATTGGTAGAAGACTTATGGGGACTGCGTTATGATGAGGTAATCAATAAATCTCTATTTAGTCTGGATATTAGTTTACCCGTAGAGGAATTGCGAGCGCCCATTTTAGATATTCTCTCGGGGAAGACAGATTTCCAAGAAGTGCGCGTAGAATCTACCAATCGTCGAGGTAAAATTATTGAGTGTTATGTAGGTCTAACCCCTCTGATTGATAAAAAAATAGAGGGAGTGGTTTTAATTATGACCGGTTCTCAAAGTTGAGATAATTGAGATAAATTTTTTCCTCACAAGAAAATCGCCGGCACGGAAGCCACTTGGCTTTAGACAGGAAGTGCCAACAGCGAATTTATTCGCCTTGATATTGAACCGTGATGCGGATCTTCAATATACCTTTTAATAACATCTGCTGAAACCTGTCCAGCAGTGGAATAAAAATAACTATTAGTCCATAGGCTAGGAAGTTTAAGTAATTCAGGAAATTTTCGTCTTAACAAGCAAGATGACCGTCCTTTAAAAGCTTTAACCACTTGATTTATAGCATGGTTGATGTTCTACAAATAAATGAACATGGTCTGGAGCAACCTCAAGAGCGAGGATATCCCAGTCTTTTTCTTTGGCTAGTTCGTAAATTATCTGTCGAAGGCGTTTAGGTATCTACACAAGATGCACTACTGCATTACCTTTTGAGTGATTTCCTATTCTGTATTCCAGTGTTGTCTTCATATTGTTTTGTGGCTGCTATTGACAAGTAAATCATATCTCAACTATACTTTTGAAATCAACAAACATTGAAGGTCGAACAATGTACGGATGCCAACAAGTTCTTATCAAGTCCGATAAATCAATAACAGCCATATTGGAGTACCTCTGCACAGAAGCTAAAAAGCTGACAAATTGTGGCGTTTACTATTCTAGGCAGATGTACTTTAAAACTGGTTATATTCCTAGTAGAGCAGATTTGCATAAACAACTAGGAACTTATCAGAAAAACGTTCATTATCAGGCATTGTATTCTGATACTTCTCAACAAATACTAACCAGTGTAGCTGAATCCTTTAAATCGTACATTGAGCTAGTAAAAGCTGCAAAAAAGGGCGAAGTTTCCCAAAAACCAAAATTACCTAATTACTGTAAAAGTGTTATGACTGTAGCTACTTTTACGGGCAGGTCATTAAAGTTAATTGATGGGATGATTAGGTTTCCTTTGGGAACAAAAGTTAAGGCATGGTTTGGGATAGATTCTTTTTGTCTACCAATGCCATCTAACCTTGACTTCAAATCAATCAGAGAAGTACGTATTTTACCTAGAAATAGACAATTTTATGCAGAATTTGTCTATCAGGTAGATGAAATAAAATCTGATGTTGATAGAAATAATGTTTTAGGGATTGACCACGGGTTAAATAACTGGTTAACTTGTGTTTCTAATCTGGGAACATCATTTATTGTTGATGGACTTCATTTAAAAAGTTTAAATCAGTGGTACAACAAATCAGTAGCTAAACTTAAAAGTGATAAACCCCAGGGTTTTTGGTCTAACAGATTAGCTGCTATTACCGAAAAAAGAAACCGACAAATGCGTGATGCAGTTAACAAAGCTGCAAGAATAGTCGTTAACCACTGTATTGAAAATAAGATTGGTGCTATTGTTTTTGGATGGAATAAAGGACAAAAAGATAGTATTGATTTGGGGTCTAAAAACAATCAGAAGTTTGTCCAAATTCCCACAGCAAGATTAAAAGACCGTATTGCTCAATTATGTAAACAATACGGAATAGATTTTATTGAAACAGAAGAATCATACACTTCTCAATCATCGTTTTTTGATTGCGACAATATACCTAAATTCGGTGAAAAACCCGAAGGGTGGGAAGCAAGCGGGAAACGAGTTAGTCGCGGAGTATATCAAACTTCTGATGGGTTCAAAATTAATGCGGACTGTAATGGTGCTGCTAATATTTTGAAAAAAGTAGCGGTGATGCTAGGAATTGATCTTAGCGGAATCAGTAGAGGCTGTTTAAGCCAGCCTCAGAAAGTTCGTTTATGGACTCTTCAGAAATCTCCATGTCTTTAGACCGGAGAAGCTTAAAAGTTCCTCAAGTTTTTTTTGTATAAAAGAAATTGTCAAGATAAAAACGCAGAAGCACTAAATCAACACTGCTAAATTGACATATTCGTAGTTTTCTAGGGAATCAAGATCATGATGCAACAAATCCAAACCAATCAAGAAACTACTCAACTGAATAAAGAAAGAGCATTAGTTCTTCCATTTAATACCGTTGGCATTGCGGATATTCCTTTTGTGGGGGGTAAAAATGCTTCCCTAGGGGAAATGATCCAACAGTTAACTAAACAAGGGGTGAAAGTTCCCACGGGATTTGCCACTACCGCTTATGCTTACAGATATTTTATCGCGACTGCAGGACTCGAAACTAAACTCAGAAGCATTTTTGCTAATTTGGATGTAGATGATGTTGAAAATTTACACCAATGTGGTAAACAAGCTAGATCCCTGATGCTAGAAACCCCATTCCCCGTAGAATTACAAGAGGCGATCGCCCGTTCCTATCAGACCCTGTGTCAAGAATATGGTGCTAATCTTGATGTTGCAGTACGTTCTAGCGCAACCGCTGAGGATTTACCTGATGCTAGTTTTGCAGGTCAACAAGAAACCTACCTAAATGTTCATGGAATTAAAGGTGTTTTGGATGCTTGCCATAGATGTTTTGCCTCCATCTTTACGGATCGAGCAGTTTCTTATAGACAACTGAAGGGGTTTGACCACTTTGAGGTTGCTCTATCAGTAGGGGTGCAAAAAATGGTACGTTCAGATCTAGCAAGTTCTGGAGTGATGTTCTCCATTGATACGGAGACCGGTTTCAAAGACGCAGCTTTAATTACTGCAGCTTATGGACTAGGTGAGAATGTGGTGCAAGGTGCTGTTAATCCAGATGAATACTTAGTATTTAAACCCACCTTAAAACAGGGGTATAAACCCATTCTGCAAAAACGTTTGGGAAGCAAAGAAATTAAAATGGTCTACGATTTAGGTGGAACCAAACTCACCAAAAACGTTTCCGTATCTGCAGCACAGAGGAATAAATTTGCTTTGAACGACGATGAAATATTACAATTAGGAAATTGGGCCTGCATTATTGAAGACCATTATTCCCAGGTGCGTGGTACTACAACACCCATGGACATAGAATGGGCAAAAGATGGCATTACGGGAGAACTATTTATCGTGCAAGCGAGACCTGAAACCGTACAATCACAAAAATCTAAAACTGTTCTTAGAAGTTACCAATTACAAGAAAGGGGTGATGTCTTATTAACAGGACGTAGTGTGGGGGAAATGATTGGTCAGGGTCAAGCTAGAGTAATTCTTGACGTTCATCAGATTGGAATGTTTCAATCCGGAGAAGTGTTAGTCACTAATCGTACTGATCCGGATTGGGAACCGATTATGAAGAAGGCCAGTGCCATCGTGACCAATTCCGGTGGTAGAACCTGTCATGCGGCAATTATCGCCAGGGAAATGGGCATTCCAGCTATAGTTGGTTGTGGAAATGCGACAACAGTTTTGAAAACTGGACAGGAAATTACCATCAGTTGTGCTGAAGGTGAAACAGGTAAGGTCTACGCAGGATTATTAAACTTTGCCATCCAAGAATTACCTTTGGATAATTTACCTCGTACCCGCACCAAAATTATGATGAATGTGGGTAACCCAGAGGAAGCTTTGGGTTTAACTGCTATTCCCAATGATGGGGTGGGTTTAGCTAGGATGGAATTTATTATTGCTAACCACATCAAAGCTCATCCATTAGCACTGTTACACTTTGACGAACTAGAAGATGAACTGACCAAACATAAGATAGGGGAATTAACTGCCCAATATGAGAACAAAGCGGAATTTTTCATTACCAAATTGGCCGCAGGTATTGGCACAATTGCTGCTGCATTCTACCCTAAACCGGTAATAGTTAGGTTATCTGACTTCAAGAGCAATGAGTATGCTAATCTTTTAGGTGGTAGACAATTTGAACCCAAGGAAGAAAACCCCATGATTGGGTGGCGTGGTGCTTCCCGGTACTACGATCCCCGTTACCGGGAAGGTTTCGCACTGGAATGTGAGGCCATGAAGCGAGTGCGAGATAATATGGGTCTAACCAATGTAATACTCATGGTTCCCTTCTGTCGCACCCCCCAAGAGGGAAGACGGGTGTTGGAAGAAATGGCAAAACATGGTTTGGTTCGTGGAGAGAATGGTTTAGAAGTCTATGTGATGTGCGAACTACCCAGTAATGTGATGCTCGCGGATGAATATAGTCAAGTTTTTGATGGTTTTTCCATTGGGTCTAACGACCTGACTCAGTTAACTCTGGGACTAGATAGGGATTCTGAGTTGGTTGCCCATTTGTTTGATGAACGTAATGAAGCAGTAAAACGTACCATTAGAAAAGCGATCGCCACTGCTAAGGAGTGTAATCGAAAAATTGGTATTTGTGGTCAAGCTCCCAGCGACTATCCAGAGTTTGCCAGGTTTTTGGTGGAGTTGGGCATTGATTCTATCAGTCTTAACCCTGATTCTGTAATTAAAACCATGTTAGAGATTGCATCAGCAGAAGGTAATTAGCTTGTGAATAACTTGCCAACTTGTGCTACACTATAGAAACAGAATGATCAAGTGAGAATCCCGACTTTAAGTGACCTCTAAGGAGTCCAGTTGGTTGGGAGAAAATCTCAACTTATGTATTTGTTAGCACTATTTAGCAAAAAAGTATCGGTGAATCCAGATCCCTAAATTTCTCCAGAATTTAGGGATATCTGGGAAAAAAACATCCTCCTTCCTTTGTTCTTATCTCCCAATGTATCCACCTCCCGATTTTTCCCAGGACCAGCGAATTGAGCAGATAAGTTTAGATTCTACCAGGGATACGGATTTAGATGTGTATCAGGTTATCGATCCTCAGCCCTTATGGGTCAGTCCTGACACTTCCGTATTAGACGCAATTGTTTTAATGAACCAGAAACGGAACCATGGACATCCTGGATCCCAATTTCCTCAGTCTGGAAATTGGGATTCAGAGAGTAACACGAAACAGGAGGTAACTAGCTACGTTTTAATCGAAACAGACAAAAAGTTGTTAGGAATATTCACTTTAACAGATTTGGCCAGAGTAGTTGCTAGTGGTAGGAATCTTGCTGAAACGAAAATTGTAGAAGTGATGACCCAACCAGTCACCACACTCAAACTGTCAAATATATCAAATGTACTAAATATTGGAACTTTAGTATCAACCTTTAGCAGGAATGAAATAGATCATTTACCAGTAATAGATGATCAGGGTAAAGTTGTAGGAATTATCAGACAACGTGTGTTGTGGAAACAACTGGATCCTGGAAAAGATGCCAATGGTATCCAGAGATTAACAGAGCAAGTCAATATTCAAGAAGAATTCCAGCAAACCATAGAAGAATTACAAATTATAGAAGAAGAACTCAGACAACAAAATCAACAATTAGTAATTGCCCATGAGTTAGCTGAATTGGAAAGAAACCGCTATCATCAATTATTTGAACTTACACCCTATTGTTACTTGGTAACTGACAAAGTGGGCATAATTAAAAATGCCAACCGAACCGCATCAACCTTACTTTCCGTAGAAAAACAATACCTAATAGGTAAACCAATCATAGTCTTTATTGCTCCAAAATATCGTCAGCAATTCACTTGCCAAATAGCAGATTTTCAACCACAACAAGAATCACTAGAGCAAGAAATTTACCTGCAACCAAGAAAAGGAAAACTTTTTCCAGCTAGTGTGAAAATAGTTGGCATATACGATCCCCATAAAAAAGAACATAGTTGGATCTGGTTAATTAACAATATTAGCGATCGCAAAAAAGCCGAGGAAGTGTTGACCAGAGCAGCGGAGGATTTGGAACAGAGAGTAGCAAAACGTACAGAAGAATTGGTGCAACTGAATCAAACCTTGCAAGCAGAAATCAGACAACATCAAAAAACAGAAATAGCACTACGAGAAAGTGAAACGAGACTGACCTTAGCCCTAGAAGTTGCCAAAATGGGTATATGGGATTGTAACTTAATCACTAAGGACTATATGTGGTCTGAAAGTGTTGGGCCAATGTACGGACTGCCAAGAGGTACTATATCTCCATCCTGTTATGAAGATTTACTCAAGTTAATTCATCCAGAAGACGCAGAAGTTTTAAGTAATAAATTAACGATAGCCCTGGATAAAAAAAGCGGATTTACCATTGAATTTCGTGCTATTTGGCCCGATGGTAGTTTACACTGGTTAACTAGCACGGCACAGGTTTTCTGTAACGAAAAAGGGGAAGCTACCCGCATGATTGGCACAGTGCAAGATATATCCGCCTACAAACAAAAAGAACAAAAACTCTATGAACAAGCAGCTCTACTAGATATTGCCACTGATGCTATTTTTGTGAGAGATTTTCAGACTGAGATATTATTTTGGAATCAGGGAGCGCGCAGGATATATGGTTGGACTAAAGAGGAAGCCATAGGCAAACATCTGAGGGATTTATTTTCTCAAAAAACAGCGATGAAACAAGAAGTAATTGCTCTAAAAGCTGTGGTTAGATCGGGAAGTTGGCAAGGAGTATTACACAAATACAAGAAATCCGGAGAAGAGGTGACAGTTGAGAGTCGTTGGACACTCATGTTTGATGGAGATGGGCAACCAAAATCTATTTTGATTGTGGATACAGACATCACAGATAAAAAACAACTAGAAGAGCAATTTTTACGTACCCAGAGACTAGAAAGCATTGGCACTTTAGCTTGTGGTATTGCCCACGATTTAAATAATATATTGACACCTATTTTAGGCTCAGCTCAACTGCTCAAACGTAAATCTCTGCAAGACCATATTACCCATCCCCAATTGTTGACCATGATTGAGGACAATGCCACACGAGCTTCTTCCTTGGTTAAACAAGTTTTCTCTTTTGCCAGGGGAGCAAGTAATGAATGGACAATTGTGCAAATTAAACACCTAATTTTAGAAATTGTTAACCTTGCTAAACACACTTTTCCTAAGTCTATTAAGTTGAAAACTAAAATAGCTAATAATCTGGCCACCGTGTTTGGAGATAGTACCGAATTGTATCAGATAATGATAAATTTAGTGGTTAATGCTCTCAATGCTATGCCATCGGGAGGAGTGCTAACTATAGCAGCGGAAAATACTTTTATTGATCGGGATAATTTGATAAATGAAAAATTACAAGAGGGACACTATATTCTCATTACCATCATTGATACGGGAATAGGAATGTCACAAGCAGTAGCAGATAAGATTTTTGAACCATTTTTTACCACTAAACAAAATGGTGTGGGATCTGGCATAGGTTTATCCATAGTCTCTAGAATTATTCAAAAGCATAATGGTCACCTGCAATTTTATACCCAACAGGGACAAGGAAGTAAATTTGAAGTGTTTCTACCATCCATAGAAGCTCCACACCCCCCCCTTCCACAAGAATTGCCCACAGAAATAGGAAGAGGGGAATTGATTTTAATAGTGGATGATGAACCACAAATTCGGGATGTGACTAGGATGATTTTAGAAACCCACAATTATGACACCCTCACTGCTAGTAATGGTATGGAGGCGATCGCCATTTATGGTCAATATAAACAAGATATCAGTGTAGTTTTAATGGACATAATGATGCCCAAGATAGATGGCATCGCTACTATTCAAGCCATGAAAAAAATTAATCCATTGGTGAAGATAATTGCTTGCAGTGGAATATCCACTATAGAAGCAATTCCAAAATCTGCTAACATGAAAATACAAGGAGTTTTGCTAAAACCCTATAGTGCCAGCGATTTGTTAAGTAGTATGAGCATGGTGATTAGGGGAGATTCCTCCCCCATGAATTTCCTAAACTAAAACCTTAGTCATTTTTTCAGTAAGTCCTACATATATACCTAAAGCATGAGCAATCTCTACCAAATCTGATTTTGGATCTACAAGCTGAGGACTTTGATTCAAAGAACTTTCGATGGGAATACTTGTAACTTTGCCATTTTGCCAGGCCAACATTTGATGATTTTTCCCTTGAGCAACTAAATCCACTGCGGTTTTACCAAAAGCGGTAGCAACCAGACGGTCTAGAGCTGAGGGAATACCACCCCTTTGAATATGACCTAGTACAGAAACCCTGGTATCGAAACCATGGGCAAAATTGGAAATTTGTGCTGCAACATATTGACCACGACCACATTTGGCAGATCCAATGTTAGCATCTGGTATATTCTCCACAGTCACCCTATGACCATTATTTAAATCTTCTGAACAGAGTGTAGCACCTTCAGCAACCACCACAATGGCAAATTTCCTTTTCCAAGTATCTCGAAGTTCCTTCAAATGGTCACAAATACCCTGAATGGTATATGGTATTTCCGGAATTAAGATTACATCCGCACCACCAGCAATCCCAGAATGGAGAGCTAAATGACCAGCAGTGCGTCCCATAACCTCTACAATCATTACCCTATCATGACTAGCAGCAGTAAATGTGAGACGGTTAATGGCATCCACAATAGTATTAACTGCTGTGTCAAAACCTATAGAACGTTCGGTCAAAGCCACATCATTATCAATAGTTTTAGGAATACCAACTAAATGCCAATTTCCCATAGTAGCTAATTCATGGATGATTTTTAAACTCCCATCTCCACCTACAGCAATTAGAGCATCCAAACCCAAAGCTTCATAACCGGACAAAATTTCCCCAGCAGCAGCAAGGGTATCTCCCTCGTTGATACTACCTAAAATTGTCCCCCCCATATTCAATAAAGGATCTATTCCCCGTAAATTCCAACCATGTATACTTAAGGGGATAGTTTGTCTTTGCTGTAACCCTTGGGTAGCATAAGGAATGCCAACCACCTCCCAATTATACGTTAGTATGGCATGACTTACGACTGCGCGAATCACACAATTTAACCCCGGACAGTCTCCACCACTTGTGAGGATGCCAATGCGTTTCATATTACCAACTACCTTAAATTTCTTAATACCAGTGACCTATTATCTGTGACCAACTAACCTATCTGCGTTGAGATTTGTATCTTTTTTTTCCGATTCCGGTTGATAACTTTGCAAAACTTTCATATATTGAGCCCTTTCAAAAGCGGTAGGATCGGGACAGTTGAGCTGACTCATGGTACCTTGCATTTGTCTAACGGATTCGTATTCGTGGGTTTCCATCCATTTAATTACATCCTGCTGTAATGATTTAAGATAATTAATTCCATTTCGCAAAATTACAGAGCAGAGCATGGTTGTACTTGCACCAACCATAAGCATTTTAATGATATCCTGAGCATTGTGAATACCACTAGTTGCAGCAAGACTACCGTGAATATGACCATAGAGGATCCCTATCCAGCGCAGGGGTAACCGCATGGCTTGGGGCGTACTTAAAAGAACCTGGGGTTCAACCTCTAGGGTTTCTAAATTAATGTCGGGTTGATAAAACCGATTAAATAAGACCAGTCCATCAGCTCCAGCACGGTCTAAACGTTTTGCCATATTAGCAGTATTAGTAAAATAGGGACTGAGTTTGACGGAAACGGGAATTGTCACCGATTTTTTGACTGACTGGAGAATATCAATATAATTCTGTTCTACTTCCGCACTGGTTAAATCTGGATTGGTAGGAACATAGTAGATATTTAATTCCAGTGCAGATGCTCCTGCTTGCTCCATCAGTTGGCCATATTCTGTCCACCCACCAGGAGAGAAACCGTTTAAACTGGCAATGATGGGAATATTGACTTGCTCCTTAGCTGTGCGAATATGTTCTAAATATTCTTGTGGTCCAACGCGAAAATCTGCTGGTTCAGGAAAATAGGTCAATGCTTCTGCAAAACTTTCCGTTCCATAGGTAAGATGATGATGGAGTTCATATTTTTCCAAAGTCAACTGTTCTTCAAACAGTGAGTGCATGACCACAGCACCCGCACCCGCATCTTCCATCAATTTGATGTTATCCACCTCTTGAGAAAGAGGAGAAGCAGAAGGTACAAGGGGTGATTTTAATTCCATTCCTAGATAGTTGGTAGTCAGGTTCATAATGGGTATGTGTTATTCTTGTTGTTCTGAGAATTTTCTAGCAGCTAAATACTGATACATTTGCCAGCGAGTATTCACATCCTCTTGAGCGGATTGGAGTAAATCCTTAGCTCGTCCAGGGTTAATTTTGGTGAGCATTTTGAACCTATTTTCCATATACATGGAATTTTCCACAGGTATTCTGGGGTGGCGAGAATCCAGCTGTAGGGGGTTTAATCCCTGTAGCAATCGGTCAGGATGATAACGATATAATAACCATCTTCCTGAATCCACAGCAACTTTTTGATTTTGCATGGCTGTACTCATATTAATACCATGAGCAATACAATGACTGTAGGCAATAATTAGGGACGGTCCATCGTAAGCTTCTGCTTCTAAAAATGCCCTTAATGTGTGTTCATCTCTTGCTCCCATGGCCACACTAGCAACGTAAACATTACCATAGTTCATGGCCATTAAACCTAGATCTTTTTTAGCTGCTGCTTTACCTCCCGCAGCAAATTTAGCTACTGCACCTTTGGGGGTAGATTTGGACATTTGTCCACCAGTATTAGAATAAACTTCTGTGTCTAATACTAAAATATTTACATTAGTTCCACTAGCAATAACATGATCTAATCCACCGTAACCAATATCATAGGCCCAACCGTCACCTCCAATAATCCACACACTCTTTTTCACCAGGTAGTCAGCTAGGGATTGGAGATTTTTGATCTGGTTGCTGATTTCAGATTCCCCTAGTTCCTCCAGTCTTTGTTTGAGAACTGACACCCGTTCTCTTTGTTCGTAAATATCCGCTTCGGTTTTTTGTTCACAGTTGAGAATTTCACTAACTAAATTTTCCCCTATATGGGATGCTAATTGTTGCAGTAAATAAGCTGCTGTTTCCTGTTGTTTATTTATGGAAACCCGAAAACCTAGACCAAATTCCGCATTATCTTCAAATAGACTATTCGACCAAGCTGGACCTCTTCCCTCGGAGTTTTTTGTCCAAGGTGTGGTGGGTAAATTACCACCATAGATAGATGAACAACCCGTCGCATTAGCCACAACCATGCGATCGCCAAATAATTGACTCACTAATTTAATATAAGGTGTTTCACCACATCCTGCACAAGCACCTGAGAACTCAAATAGGGGTTCTTGCATTTGTTGTTGATTAATATGATGCAAATTCAAGTCCCTACGGTCTGGATTGGGTAAATTCAAGAAGAAATCCCAATTTTCCCGTTCCTGTTCTCTTAATGGTCTTTGCTGTGCCATATTAATGGCTTTTTTCTTAGGTTGGGCTTTATTTTTGGCTGGACACACATCAACGCACAAAGCACAACCTGTACAGTCTTCTGCTGCAACCTGAATGGTAAATTTCAATTCATGCCAATGGTGTTCTTTAGCATTGGCGGTTTTGAAAGTAGGAGGTGCATTTACTAGTTGTTCGGGTTGATAAACCTTACTCCGAATTACGCCATGAGGACAGACCATGACACATTTACCACATTGAATACAAACTTGGGGATCCCAAACTGGTATTTCCTCGGCAATGTTGCGTTTTTCCCATTTTGATGTTCCCGTGGGATATGTACCATCTACAGGTAAACAACTAACTGGTAAATCATCCCCTTCTCGAGCTATCATTTTGCTTAGCACATCTTTAACGAATATGGGTGCGTGCTCGGGTATGGGTGATTGTAAGGGGGAGGTGGTTAATGCTGTTTTTGCTTTTGGGGTAATTTGGTGTAAATTGTCTAGGGTTTTATCCACCGCTTGGATATTCATGGCCACAATTTCTTCACCCTTTTTACCGTAGGTTTTGCGAATAGATTTTTTAATCTTTTCTATGGCTTCTTCCCTAGGTAAAACACCAGAAACACCAAAGAAACAGACCTGCATGACGGTGTTAATATATCCACCCATACCTGATTCTCTGGCAACTTTGTAGGCATTAATTACATAGAATTTGATTTGTTTATTGATAATTTCTGCTTGTAAAGAGGTGGGTAATTTATCCCATACTTCTTCTGGGTTATATGGTGAATTGAGGAGAAATGTCCCACCGGGAACCAGGTCTTTCAATAGGGGGAATTTTTCCACAAATTCCCATTGATGACAGGCTAGGAAATTAGCTTTGGTAATTAAATAAGTGGCACGAATTGGTTGAGAACCAAATCGTAAATGAGAAACGGTAACTGATCCAGATTTTTTAGAATCATAGACGAAGTAGCCCTGGGCATAATTGTCAGTTTCCTCGCCAATAATTTTAATTGAGTTTTTGTTAGCACCAACTGTACCATCAGCACCCAAACCATAGAATATGGCTCTCACAATACTATCCGCTTCAATGTTAAATTCAGGATCATATCCTAAACTACTATGGGTCACATCATCCCTGATACCAACTGTAAAATGGTTCTTAGGATATGTATTAGTGGATATATTCTGACTTGAATCATTGACTGTAGGAAGTAAATGGTCAAAAACAGCTTTTACCATAGCAGGTGTAAATTCTTTTGATGATAACCCATATCTACCACCTACCACCTGAATTTTATGGAGTTTAGCTTCCCTTAATGCTGTAATAACATCTATATATAGAGGTTCACCAATTGCTCCCGGTTCCTTAGTTCTATCTAAAACTGCCATACTTAGGGTGGTTTCTGGTAGAGCATCAATAAACCTCTGGGTGTCAAAAGGTCTATATAGTCTTACTTTAACCACACCCACTTTTTCTCCCTGTTGATTGAGATAGTCCACTGTTTCATGGACTGTTTCACAACCTGAACCCATAAGGACAATTATTCTCTCAGCTTGTGGATCTCCATGGTATTCAAACAGTTGATATTGACGACCTGTCATTTGACCAAACTCATCCATTACTCTTTGGGTAATGTCGGGACAAGCTAAGTAAAATGGATTCACTGTTTCCCTTGCTTGAAAGTAAACATCAGGATTTTGGGCAGTTCCCCTTAATACTGGATTATCAGGTGTTAAAGCTCTTTTACGGTGGGCTATAACTAACTCTATGGGAATGAAACTTTTTAACTCCTCATTGGTGAGGATTTCTATTTTATTTACCTCATGGGAAGTACGAAAACCATCAAAAAAGTGTAGAAATGGTATGCGAGACTCTAAACTAGTGCGGGTAGAAATCACTGCCAAATCCTGTGCTTCTTGCACTGATGCTGCACATAACATGGCAAAACCAGTGCTTCTGGTGGCCATGACATCGCTATGATCTCCAAAAATTGATAGTGCTTGCGCTGCGAGCGATCGCGCTGCGACGTGGAATACTGTGGAGGTAAGTTCACCAGCAATTTTATACATATTGGGGATCATTAACATTAATCCCTGGGAAGCGGTAAATGTGGTGGTCAGGGAACCGGTTTGTAAAGCTCCATGTACTGCACCCGCAACACCACCTTCACTTTGTAACTGTACTACCGTGGGCACAACCCCCCAAACATTTGGTCGGTTATCACTCATCCATCCATCGGAGGATTCGGCCATGGGTGAAGATGGTGTAATTGGATAGATGGCAATCACCTCATTTAGTGGATAAGTAACTCTAGCAACTGCTTCGTTACCATCTATTATGGCGTGGATTTGATTTTTACCTTTATTTTTGGGCATAATTCCCTAACCTAATTGATTATTGACTTTAGTAAACACTAGTAAACATACGTGATTAATAGATATAGATAATACTGTGCAGGCATTAATATTCCCAGACTCCCTTTTAGGATATGGGAAAAAGTTGAGGAACTTGTGAGGATAGAGAGTAATTTAATGTAAAATCAGTGCGATAGCCTAAATGGATTCTATACGGGTTTCGCACCAAAAGATTTCATAGGTTTTTACCGGAGATTGTTAAGAATGACTATTGATTGTCTCCAATGCTTCTTGTGGGGTGGGAATAGCTGTGCTGACCACTGGGTTGTTTTCTTTAGCGATTCGACTATAGGTACGCTGAGGTATATAGTGAAGCGGATTGTAACCCATAGATCTTAAAATAAGGACACAAGCCCAAGAATATCTACCATTGGAAATAGCAGTAAGTATGTGATTGAGTTCTTCTGGGGTAATCGGAATTTCGAAATTACTAGTGGAGGAAGTTGAGTAGTTCATAATAGCCCTGATATTATTTTGGTCGGATATGGGATCTAAATTTTTACCTGAAAGATTTAGCCATCCAAGAGAAGTCTTGATTTAATAGGAAAACAATTGTGATGATATGTAGAATACTATGTTTTTTGGTTTTTTTTAGCCACTCTGGCAAATTATATCAAAAGTCACAATCCTCAAGCTTATACTTCAAGAATTATTTGAGGAAGTAATATTTTCATACTTGAGTCAGATGCAATTACTTTAATAATTTATTTACATTGACTCAATGTAAGTGGGTGAGCGGAATTAAATATAAGATCAACGTAGGTTGGGTTGAAGTATGAAACCCAACACCCGCATGGGTTACCTACCGCTAACCCATCCTACAAATAATTGTGCCTCCCCACTTAAATAGAAAGCTTCTATATATTCAGCATATCAGTGATTTTGTTGGCAAAAACGTTCACTATTTGAATTTTATTGCTCCTGAATATAATGATCCTAAAAAAGCAGTTTTTGACTAAAAAATGGAAAAAAATCAAGATTTTATCTACACAGATTGGATTTTAATTGAAACTAATTTTAGACCAGAACAACTACATACTAGAGAAACTATTTTCACTATTGGTAATGGGTACTTAGGGACACGAGGTAGTTTTGAAGAAGGTTATCCCCGTGCTTCACCTGCTACCTTTATTCATGAGTTTTATGATCCGGTTCACACAGAAATGGCTAACTGTCCAGATTGTCTACCATTAGTAATTACAATTGAGGGCGATCGCTTTGGTCTAGATCAAGGTAAAATACTACAGTACAATCGGGAACTTGATTTGCGTCACGGAATTCTGAGTCGTTCTTTGCAATGGCGCAGTCCCAGTGGTAAGACTATAGATATCTATTTTGAAAGATTTGCTAGCATGGCAGATCAGCATGTACTGTGTCAACGTTGCATTTTAACTTTCTTAGACTTTTATGGTAGAATTGAATTGCAAAGTGGGATTAATGGGTATCCAGAAAACAGGGGATTTAATCATTGGGAAGGACTAGAGCAAGGAAAGCTAGACCAGGGATTCTGGTTACACAGTCGTAATCGTCAAAGTCGACTTGATATAGGAATAGCGGGAAAAATTAGTCTTTTGGGAGTAGAGGGCCATTCGCAAGTCAATGGTGCTCCTAGTTATCCCAGTATTAGTGCAACTTTTAGGTGCTCACCAAATCAGACCATCACCATTGAGAAGATTATCACCCTATTTACCTCAAGAGATGTTCCAGATCCACTATTAGCTGCAAAGTCTAAACTCTATTATCTTCCAGACTACGTTACCCTACGTAATGCTAATCAACAAGAATGGAATCAAATTTGGCAACAAAGTGATATTTTGATTGAGGGGGATAGTAAAGCAGCTTTTGCTGTCCGTTATAATCTTTTTCAAATGCTAATTGCTGTTTCTCGTTACGATGATAAAGTCAGCATACCAGCTAAAACCATTTCCACTTTTTTCCATCACAGTCATGTTTTTTGGGACACAGAAATTTTTATCTTGCCATTTCTGATCTTTACCCAACCAATCATAGCTCGTAATCTACTAAATTATCGCTACCATGTTTTAGCAGAGGACTTGGCTAAACCCAATCAAGTATATCAAAGGTTTATGCAAACAGCAATGTTAGGTTTAGAAGAAGTTATGGGAAATACCATAGATGGTATTCATGGCGCTAGCGCAGGTGCTGTTTGGCAAGCTGTAGTTTTTGGTTTTGGAGGTATTCAATTTATCGATGATCAACCCGTCGCTTATCCCCATTTACCCCCAGGTTGGACAAGATTACAGTTTAAATTATACTGGCATGGTAAATGGCATAGTTTTGATTTACACTCAGGAATAGTTACTCAAAAAAAATCTCGTCCCATAGGGGGGATTATTTTTGATTTGGATGGAGTGTTGATAGACACCTATGAATATCACTACCAGTCTTGGCAAAAATTAGCCAATGGGGAAAAAATACCTTTTAACCGGGAAATTCATGAAAGTCTGCTAGGAATCTCCGATTGGGATTTTTTAATTTCCATAATAGGCGATCGCCAATATTCAGAATTACAATTAAGGGAGATGATGGATCGCAGAAATAGATATTATATTCAACTCATACAAAATATTACCCCTGACAACTTACTCCCGGGAGTCAAATACCTAATAGATGATCTACGTCGGGTGGGTTTAAAAATAGCTTTAGGTTCCTCTAGCAAAAATGCTCGATTACTTGTAGAGAAACTAGGAATTGGGGAAGAAATCGATTCTATTACAGATGGTTATAATGTAAGCAAACCAAAACCAGCACCTGATTTGTTTCTATTTGCAGCTCAACAATTAGGAGTTATTCCGCGACAATGTGTAGTATTTGAAGATGCAGCATTAGGTATAGACGCAGCCCTAGCTGCGGGTATGTGGGTAGTAGGAATAGGATCACCGGAAAGGGTAGGGAGTGCCCACATTGTAGTACCCAATTTGGTGGGTATGACCTGGGAAAAACTGCAAAGGAAATTACAAGATCTTGCTTGACAACAGGTCAAAAATTGATATTCTGGATATCATTGGTCTTTTGTAAAATAAATAGACCTTGATCACCTCCCCTACCAATTCGGAAATTTTCATCCAGGTAAGTAATATCCAGACTGGGAACTCTTCCTTTAGGATTATTAGCGGGTGCAACGTTCAATGGGTTGAGCATGGGAGTGCTAATACCCAAAATTTCATCAATGGCTAAATAACGTTTATCAAAATAGACATTGATACGTTGATTAGGTAAACCAGAGTTATCCAAATCTGCTTCAAATCTAGCTGTTACCTTAACACCACCAGAGACAATTTTCCATGGGTGTTTCACCTTAGCAAGATTGAAAAATTCTGCTTGTGCTACGTTAATCACCTGAAATACCTGACCTACCTGTAGTCCCAGGGGGAGAGAATCTAAAACCCTAATTTCCCTAGCTGTGGAGTATTCTAACTTCCAAGCTCCATTAAGTAGATTAATAGCATTGCGCAGGGGTTGAGGATTGGGATTCAGTCTTTCTAGTTCAACCGTCAACTCCTCCATTCGGAATGCTTGATTCTCCTCTATCTTTATATTAGTAATTGGGGCACCCATGGGCTGACCACCGTTCTGTTTAGTCAGTGACTCACGTAGTGATTCAATTAACGCTTGTAATTGTTCTTTAACTGTTTGATAATTCATAGAATAGTAGTTAACTTACGGAGAAGTAGGAAATTGCAAAATTATTATCTTTATAAGCGAGAGATGAAGCATCCCAGGGCGGGTTTAACCGACTTTCTATATATTGACATTTTATCCCCAATATGTCAATGTAACCATGCGATCGCTCCCCTTAAATATTGCCATAAACGGGAATAGTTGCACCCCTTGAGACAAGATTAGTCAAATCCTTTCACAACTTACTGTAGTTTACAAAAGTAAATCGAGTTATTACAATGATGATTACGATCAAACCAGCTCAATCCCGTGGTGGTCAATTGCCATATGAGGAAGTAGTAATTAGCAATACGTTTTAGCTTGATCAATGGGATAGAAGATTGACGGGGGATCGGCCATTGTTCAGCGATGCTACAATAAAAAATCGAAAACTCTATCAACTTTTAGTGGTTTAATGAGTAATTTTCGGCAAATTAGTGAAAAATTTTGGGTGGGGGCACAACCTTCACCAGAGGATTTAGCCCAGCTTGCTCGTCAGGGAGTTAAATCTATTGTAAATTTGCGATCGCCTGATGAAACAGGGTCTCTAAGCAATGAACAAGAACTATCGAAAAGCAACAGTCTGGAGTATGTCAACTTACCTTTAGAATCTAATTCGTCTAATGGAGAGAAGATAGATCACTTACTGACAGAGATAGTTGATCTGCCAACTCCAATATATTTTCACTGTGGCGCAGGTGGACGTGCTTCTGTTACAGCTTTAATTGCTTTGGCTGATCAAGAAAATTGGGAAGATGCAGTGATCGTAGCAAAAGCTATTGATTTGGGTATTGACCCAACCCATCCTCAAATTCATCATTATTTAACAAAAATCAAACAACTATCTAAACCTGATTTGCAAGTGTAAGTCCATAGTGACAGACTGCTGTTATAAACTTACCTAAACCTACCCAAGTTTAGATTTGGGTAGAAATTTTTTTCAGTTTTGTAGATTGGATTTTCTCAACCCAATCTACAACATGACAAAACTAGTCGGTTTTAACCGACTTGAGCTGTCGGGTAAGGGAATTGATTCCCGGTCTCCCCCACGGACAGTCTTCAGGTTATGTACCCGCGCACCGATTTTTTTCCCCATGGGGGTTGACTATTTACCTTGTGCTATCCCTTGGTAGCTAAACTATATTTATGATGTTTTAATCAAAGCCTTTTCTGGTACTTATTCGGTGTAAAATAAACTTGACATTAGAAACACATTTGTAATATAAGATATACTATGAAGACTTATAAATCCGAATAATTGCGGGATTTATTAGAGATTTAACTTTCGATACTTAAGGTGAAAATGCAATGCAGACAGAAATTTTATTAGTTACAGTCGGTGGATCTCATCAACCTATTGTTACGGCTATTAAGATGCTGAAACCTGACAGAGTAGTTTTTATTTGTTCTGAAGATAGTAAATCTCAAGTAGTAGGTAGCCAGGTAAAAATTCTAGAAAATTCGCAAAGACTACCAAATATTCCGACGCAACTAGAATTAGGTGACAAATTTCAACCGGATAGGGATCTAATTGTCATAAAAGATCCTGATAACCTACAAGAATGCTATCGTGAGGTGGCATTATATGTTCAGAATTTGAAGAAGAATATCTCAAATACTGTAATAAAAGCCGATTATACAGGTGGTACTAAATCTATGTCCATAGGTCTAGCAATAGCATCTATTTACTATGAACTTGAACTGTACGTAACCACAGCTCTTCGCACAAACATTAATAGAGTTGAACGAGGTGAAGGTACACAAAAAACTAGTATAGGACCTATAGTTGCAGATCAGACTATTAAGAAATTTTTACCAATTTTATTGGATCAATATAACTACCCAGCTATTATTGCTGAAGTAAACCGACTACTAATATCCTGGGAGTTACCAACTGACAAGAAGTACGAAATTAGACTTTTACATACTAGTTGCTTAGGTTTAGATAAATGGGATAAATTTGAACATAGAGAAGCATTAAATTTACTAGAACCTCAAATGAAAAATCCTGTAATCAAAGATCTAGTTATATTTCTCAAGCGAGTAATTAGGAGCAGAAAACAAATAGATGATAAATATGATGCTACTAATACCACTGAGGGACACGGTTATGAAATAGTTGAAGATTTAATATTAAATGCAGAAAGGCGTGCCAAACAAGAACGTTATGATGATGCTGTAGGTAGGCTTTATCGTGCTTTGGAATTATTGGCTCAAATTCGTTTATTAAAAGAATATGATCTAAAAACAGAAGAGGTTAATATTGAGAAAATACCGGAAAATTTACGGGACAAATATTCGGAAAAACGTTCTCTAACCAAGGGGAAAATCCAGATAGGTTTACGGAGTAGTTATGAACTTCTAAGTGAACTTAACGATCCTATGGGTAAAATATATATGGAACATTCAAATAGAATTATCGATGCTCTAGAAGTGAGGAATAACTCATTATTTGCTCATGGATTTAAACCAATAAAATTGGAGGAATATGAAAAAGTTAAACAAGTATTTGTGAACTTTATTAAATCTGGGATTAGTTCCGTAAATCAAAATAAATCCCAAAAGCGAGCTCCTCAATTTCCAACCTCGATGTCAGATCTTAGTAATTAGGGAGGCACAATTATTTGTAGGATGGGTGGAGGAACGAGACCCATGCGGGTGTTGGGTTTCATACTTCAACCCAACCTACGTTCATCTTATATTTAATTCCACCCACCCAGTTATAGATAGATTTCTGCTTTCAAGATGGTTCCATCCTCAGTTGGAAAAATCTCAAAACCCAAGTTTTGACATACCTTCTGCATGGCTATATTTTCTGCTAGGATCTCAGCAAAAATCACAGATATTTTCTCATTCTTGGCTATTTCCATTAACCTTGTGAGAATTTCTGTACCTAACCCGTTGCGCTGGTAACCATCAGTGACCAGCATGGCAAATTCCGCACTATTACTACCATGTAATTTACTTAATCTTCCTACTGCTAAAATTTCCTTCTGTTGAGTATGTGGGTCTTCCTGTTCAGCAATTAAGGCCATTTCCCGGTCATAATCAATAAAACAGATCCTGGTCAGTCTTTCATGGGTAACTCTTTGACTTAATTTGATTAGATGAAAATAACGAAAATAAATAGTTTCTTCCGATAATGTGTGATGAAATTTGACCATCAATGGTTCATCCTCAGGACGAATAGGACGAATAATCACCTCCCTACCATTTTTCAATCTCCAATTAGACACATATTGATGGGGATAGGGACGGATTGCTAATTTAGGTAATTGCTGCTCTTCCATCTCAGCTGGATGTAATACTATTCTGCCATCTAATGCGATTAAACCACCTGGATGATCGGGTGTGGGGGGAATTGCTAATAAAGGATTAATATCTATTTCTTTAATCCACGGTTGTTCTACTACCAAATGACTAAAGACTACTAACAGTTCCTCTAAAGCTTGCATATCAATACTTTGTCTACCCCTGACCCCCCTTAAAGCTTGATAAATTTTAGTCTGCTCCATCATCCGACGTGCTAGGGTGGTATTTAGGGGTGGTAGAGCAATAGAACTATCTTGAAAGACTTCTACCAATTGTCCTCCGGTGCCAAATAATAATACTGGACCAAATTGGGGATCCAGACTACTACCAATAATTAATTCATACCCATTAGTTTTGACCATGGGTTGTACGGTTACACCTAAAAAATCCTCTGGTCTAGCTTTTTCTAAAACTGAGGTTTCTATAAAATGATAGGCTTTTTTTACTGATTCAGCATTTCTTAAATTTAACTGAACTCCCCCCACATCCGTTTTATGGGTAATTGTATGGGAATACAATTTTAATACTACAGGATAGCCAATTTTTTCCGCCCATTCTATCGCTTCTTGTGCACTTTTGGCAATGGTTCCTCCCACTACTGGAATGCCATAAGCTGCTAAAATTTCCTTGGATTCAAATTCAGTTAAAATTGTTCTTCCCGCCTTTCTAGCTTCTGTAATAATAGTTGTCACTAAACCACAGTTGCGAGTATTACTATCACATTCCAATGCGGGTAATACGGGAGTTTCATAAATCCCCTTTAAGTTATAACTATAGCGCCACATATAACTAAATATCCTAGCAGCAGTATCAGGATAGGAATATGTGGGAATACCCTCAAGGTTGAGAATTTTTTGCCCTTCTGCAATATCCTCTCCACCCATCCAACTGGCTAAAATAGGTTTGTCCTGCATTTGAGAATAGGGCTTTAATTCCTCAGCAATCTTGGTGGGATCAGTCATAGCTTGAGGAGTCAAAATTACTAATAAACCATCACTATTGGTATCCTTACTGGCAATTTCTAAGGCTTTTGTATAACGTTGTGGATCCGCATCTCCCAAAATATCTATGGGGTTATTATGACTCCATTGGGGAGGTAATATATGATTTAAATTTTCCATAGTTTGGGGAGAAATTGCTGCTAGTTCTCCCCCACTTTCTATCAATGAGTCCGTCGCTAATACTCCCGGTCCACCCGCATTGGTGAGAATGGTTAATCTAGGACCTTGAGGATAAGGTTGTTTTGCTAATACTTCTGACATATCAAATAAATCAGAAATACTATTAACCCTTAATACTCCACATCTTTTGAATGCTGCATCTAAAACCGCATCACTTCCTGCTAATGACCCCGTATGGGAAGCTGCTGCTTTTGCTGCTGCTGCTGTACGACCTGCTTTAATTACTATAATTGGTTTGGTTAATGCTACTTCCCGTGCTGCTGATAAAAAAGAACGAGCATTACCAATTGATTCCATATAAATAACTATACTTTTAGTGTGGGGATCGTCTCCTAGATAATAAATTAAGTCTCCCCAACTAATATCTAACATTGAACCTAGGGAAACAAAGGCGCTAAAACCTACATTTTCCTGTAAACTCCAGTCCAAAATTGATGTACATAATGCACCACTTTGACTCAGAAAACCCACACTCCCTGGTTGGGCCATTTTACTAGCAAAGGTAGCGTTTAAACCAGAAATGGGATTCATCATTCCTAAACAGTTTGGTCCAATAATTCTGATCTTTCCTCCCTGTGCTACAGATAATATTTCTTTCTCTAAAGCAATTCCTTTTTCACCTGCTTCCTTAAAACCAGCAGAAATAATAATTGCTCCTTTGATTCCTGCTTGCACACAGTCGGCAATAATTTTTGGCACTGTGGGTGCAGGAGTAGCAATTACAGCTAGGTCAATTTTTTCGGAAATATCAGAAATTGTTGGATAGGCTTTTATACCCAGTACACTATGACGATGGGGATTAATGGGGAAAACTGTACCATTGAAGGGATTGGTAATTAAATTCCATAACAAGGTTCTACCCACGCTCCCAGGTTTTTCACTTGCACCAATAACTGCTACGGTTTGGGGTGCAAAGATCCCATCTAGTGCACTGGTTTTCTCTGTGCGCAATATATCAGATGCTTTATCTAATCTCAAGGGGATAGATGCTTCCATGACTGCTCCTTGTTTTTTAACATGTATTCACCTCAATCAATGAACCAATTTGTCTAGTTTTTGAGTGATTTTATTGAGGGCGATCCCTATGGCCTTTTTTCCCAGGGGTGAAATAGGGTCACCCAATTGAAATTTTTCCCCTGGGACTATGACTAACCACGCGGAAGGACAATTACCATAGAGAAATTGAGATAAAGTTAGTAGAGATTGTGGATCACTGCTATGGGTGTGAGTGGAATTCAGCGGTGATGGCAATAGTGATTGTACCTGAACCTGATTATACAGGGAATTAATACAAGTGTCTACAAAAATTGCTAATCGAGAATTAGCTATGGGTTCAGCTAGTTCAGGTGTTAACTGGTGAACCGCAAGTGATTGGACGCATGGTAAACGCCACCTTTGTATCACTTTGGCTATTAGTGGTCCTATTCCGTCATCACCAAATAATTCGTTACCATAACCAATGACTATTGCGGTTCCCATAGTTTTTACCTTTTTTATCAGAATTGTTGGATGTTAAATGCTTTTGTGGAATGTCCGTTTAATCACATCTAATTGCTGTTCCCGAGTTAACTTAATGAAATTTACAGCATATCCAGAAACGCGAATTGTCAGTTGAGGATATTTTTCTGGATGTTCCATAGCATCAACAAGTATGTCTTGGTCAAGAACGTTGACATTGATGTGATGACCACCATTGTAGAAATAAGCATCCAACATTCCACAAAGATTATTAATTTTGTCTTGGGAATTTTTGCCTAAAGCATCAGGAACAATGGAAAATGTGTAAGAAATTCCATCTTGAGCATGTTGATAAGGAAGTTTGGCTACCGATTCTAAAGATGCGATCGCTCCTTTTGTATCTCTACCATGTAGGGGATTTGCTCCGGGAGCAAAAGGTTCGCCAGCTTTTCTCCCATCAGGGGTGTTACCAGTTATTTTGCCATAAACCACATTGGAGGTAATGGTCAAAATTGATTGGGTTGGTACTGCTTGACGATAGGTTTTTTGTTGACGCAGTTTATCCATAAAACTGCGAACAAGATTGACAGCTATTTCGTCAACTTGATGGTCATTATTACCAAACTGAGGATAATTCCCCTCAATAGCATAATCTATTGCCAAGCCTTTTTCATCTCGAATTACCTTGACTTTGGCATATTTAATTGCTGAAAGGGAATCTACTACTACGGATAAGCCAGCAATTCCACAAGCCAAGGTTCGATAAACATCACGATCATGTAACGCCATTTCCAAACGTTCATAACAGTATTTATCGTGCATATAGTGAATGACATTGAGGGTATTTACATATAACCTAGCTAACCAGTCCATGATTTTGTCAAACTTAGCTACTACTTCTGAGTAATCTAAATATTCTGAAGTAATAGCATCAAAACCTGCAACAATTAACTGCCCAGTTTTTTCATCTTTACCACCATTGATAGCATATAATAAAGCCTTTGCTAAGTTGGCACGGGCTCCAAAAAATTGCATTTGTTTACCAATTCTCATGGCAGAAACACAACAAGCAATGCCATAATCATCCCCATATTCTGGGCGCATGAGATCATCATTTTCGTACTGAATGGAACTACTATTGATAGATACTTTGGTGCAAAAATGTTTAAAGTTAATCGGCAAATCCTGTGACCACAAGATAGTTAAATTTGGTTCTGGTGCAGTGCCTAAATTAGATAAGGTGTGGAGAAATCGGAAACTAGTTTTTGTCACCAGAGTCCTACCATCTTCACCCATTCCACCAATACATTCTGTCACCCAGGTGGGATCACCGGAGAATAATTGATTATATTCAGGCGTTCTTAAAAACCTTACCATCCGCAGTTTAATTACAAAATGATCGATGATTTCCTGAGCTTCAGATTCTGTCAGAATCCCATTTTTTAAATCGCGCTGAAAGTAGATATCTAGGAATGTAGAAACCCTACCCAAGGACATAGCTGCACCATTTTGTTCTTTAACAGCACCCAAATAAGCAAAGTATGTCCACTGTACAGCTTCCTTAGCACTAGCAGCAGGTAAACTAATATCAAATCCGTGGCTATTAGCCATAACTTTCAATTCTGTTAAGGCTCGAATTTGCTCAACAAGTTCCTCATGTAGTCTAATTGTAGACTCTAGCATATCATCTGATTCTAATGAGGCTAACTGTTCTTTTTTATCCAGAATTAACCGATCAACTCCATACAATGCTACCCGACGATAATCACCAATAATTCTTCCTCTCCCATAAGCATCTGGTAATCCAGTAATAATCCCAGAATGTCTAGCCAATTTCATTTCTTGGGTGTAACCGTCAAAAACACCATCATTATGGGTTTTACGATATTTTGTGAATGTTTCTTCCGTTTGAGCATCAAGGTGATAACCGTAGGATTCTAAGGAGTTTTTTACCACCCGAATACCACCAAAAGGCATAATAGCTCGTTTTAGGGGTTTTTCCGTTTGTAACCCCACAATCTGCTCTAGATGAGAATCAATATAACCGGGAGCATGAGAAACAATATTTGATGGCACTTTAGTATCAGCATCTAAGATTCCTTTTTCTCGCTCTAATTTCATCAAATCACAGACCATAGTCCATAATTTCTGAGTGCGTTCAGTTGGAGCAGTTAAAAAGCTATCATCTCCCGTATAGGGTTGATAATTACATTGAATAAAATCCCGAACATTAATTTGTTCATTCCAGTTACCACCACAAAAATCTTGCCACTGTGGATGTAAATTACTGTCGGATATATTTTGCGTTGAATGTTCTACATTTGCTATCATAATTACCTCCAATGTCATCTAATTCAATTCTCACATATTCCCCATTTCCCTTCTTTATTTATTGACCCAAATTTCCCCAATAGGCCTTGATATACAAATCCTGTAAATCACTAATCAGTGGATAACGGGGATTAGCACCTGTACATTGATCATCAAATGCTTGCTCAGCCATTATTTCTAATTTCTCGTAGAAAGTTTTTTCATCGGTTTTAATCACATCCTTAATAGTTGCTGGAATCTCCACATCCTGTTTCAGTTTTTCCACAGCAGCAATTAATAGATCTACCTTCTCATCTTCCGTAGCACCTCCCAAATGTAAGTGGTCTGCAATTTTGGCATAGCGCCACTTGGCATTTGGATATTCATATTGGGGAAAAATAGCCTGTTTAAAAGGTGCATCGGTTGCATTGTAGCGAATCACATGGGAAATCATCAAAGCATTAGCCAACCCATGGGGAACATGGAACCGGGCACCTAGTTGATGGGCAAGGGAATGACATATGCCCAAAAAAGCATTTGCAAACGACATGCCAGCTATTGTAGCTGCATAATGAACTTTTTCTCTAGCTTTAGTATCTTTACCTCCATTTTTATAAGCAAATGGTAAGTATTTAAACAGTAGTCGAATTGCTTCTAAAGCCAATCCCTTAGTGTATTCAGAAGCGCAGATAGAAACATAGGATTCAAGGGCATGGGTCAGCGCGTCAATTCCACCATAAGCTGTTAGTGATTTAGGCATATTGAGCACTAATTCCGGATCCACAATTGCCATATTAGGTGTTAGCGCATAATCAGCTAAAGGATATTTGATTCCCGTCCGATCATCCGTCACCACTGCAAACGGTGTCACTTCTGAACCGGTTCCTGATGTGGTCGGAATGGCGACAAATATGGCTTTTTGTCCCAAACTGGGTAGTTCATAGACTCGTTTGCGAATATCCATAAACCGCATCGCTAAACCATCAAATTCCGTTTCTGGATGTTCATACATTAACCAGATCACCTTAGCTGCATCCATTGGGGAACCACCACCAACTGCAATAATTACATCTGGTTGAAAACCATTAGTTTGACCTAGTCCTTTATGAATCGTAGTTAAAGATGGATCAGGTTCCACATCATAAAACACCTGGGTTTTAATGCCAATTTCTTCCAGTACACTGGTGACTTTAGTTGCGATGCCCAATTCAAATAATGGTTGATCTGTAATAATCAAAGCCCGACTTTTCCCTCTTAAGTCCCCTAGTGCAACTGGTAAACAGCCATATTTGAAATATACTTTTGGAGGAACCCGAAACCATAACATATTCTCCCGTCTTTCCGTTACAGTTTTGATGTTGATCAGGTGACGGGGACCCACATTATCACTAACGGAATTGTTTCCCCAACTACCACAACCCAAAGTAAGGGAGGGATCAAGACGAAAGTTATATAAGTCACCAATTGCACCCTGGGATGAAGGTGTATTAACTAACACTCGACTAGTGCGCAGGGTATTTTCAAATTCTGTAATTCTATCTCGTCTTTCTGGTGCTGTATAAAGGACAGAGGTGTGTCCCAGTCCAGCGAACTCAATTAATTTTTCAGCTATAGTTACAGCTTCCAGAAAATTTTTGGCTCGGTACATAGCTAAAATGGGGGAAAGTTTCTCATAAGATAATGGTTCCTGGGTGCCCACTTCATCTACTTCTGTAATTAGAACCTTAGCTTCTTTAGCTATATCTAGTCCAGACATTTGAGCCAATTTGGCTACAGATTGACCAACTATTTCTGGATTTAACCGACCGTTAATGAAAATTAAATCTCTAATTTTTTGCTTTTCTAGGTCATTTAAGAAGTAAGCACCACGGCTGA
The DNA here is from genome assembly GCF_014489415.1 of Cylindrospermopsis curvispora GIHE-G1. Lineage (NCBI taxonomy): Bacteria > Bacillati > Cyanobacteriota > Cyanophyceae > Nostocales > Aphanizomenonaceae > Raphidiopsis > Raphidiopsis curvispora. The sequence goes on along the minus strand of NZ_CP060822.1, from coordinate 1,335,796 downwards.
AAAATTCTTGTCGCACATCTTCGTAAACATCATCTAAAACTATTACGGATTGCTCGCTAGCACAAATCATGCCATTGTCAAAAGTCTTGCTAATCAAAATTGAAGAGACCGCCATTTTAATATGGGCAGTTTCATCAATTACCGCTGGGGTATTACCGGAACCCACACCCAAGGAAGCATGACCTGAAGAATAAGCTGCACGCACCATTGCAGGTCCACCAGTGGCCAGAATTAAATTTATCTGGGGATGCTGCATTAACTGTTGTGATAATGCTACTGTTGGTTCATCAATCCATCCAATAATTCCTGCAGGAGCTCCAGCTGCTACTGCAGCATCCAGAACTATTTTGGCCGCTTCAATTGTGCATTTTTTGGCACGAGGATGGGGTGAAAAGATTATCCCATTACGGGTTTTAAGAGCCAGTAAGGCTTTAAAAATAGCAGTTGAGGTGGGGTTGGTAGTGGGTACAATCCCTGCTAATATGCCCACAGGTTCGGCAATTCGCTGAATTCCAAACTGTTTATCATCTTCGATAATGCCACAGGTTTTTTCATTTTTGTATTTGTTGTAGATATATTCGGAGGCAAAGTGGTTCTTAATTACTTTATCTTCTACAACCCCCATTCCTGTCTCTTCTACTGCCATTTTGGCCAGGGGTATTCTCCCCGCATTAGCAGCACGAGCAGCTTGTTTAAAAATGTGATCTACCTGTTCTTGGCTATATTCGGCATATTTGGCTTGAGCTGTTTTAACCTCTTGAATGAGAATTTGTAGATCTTCTGAAGTTTTGACTGGGTTTGTAGTTTTTTGAGTTGTATACATGGTGGTAACTTTAGTAAATTTATGAGCTATATAGGTTGTCAACTTAGGTATGGAAAAATGGGTGTCAGTTCCTTGATTTGTTTTTAAAAATCCGATTCATTCCACTTTAACTCCATAGTGCTTGAAAATATCTTTGACTTTCTCTATTTCTTCCAGACTAGGAGGAATAGTATTCCCCAGTTCATAGTGATATCCTAGTTCATGCCATTTGTATTCACCTAATTTGTGAAAAGGTAAAATTTCTACTTTTTCCACATTGGTTAGTTGGGATACATACTTTGCTAGTTGACGGACGTTTTCATGACCATCTGTCACATGGGGAACTAGAACAAATCTTATCCATGTTGGCTTATTAATCTCTTGTAAATATTCCGCAAATCTCAAGGTTGGTTCGATGGAAACTCCCGTAACATGAAGATAGGTGTTAGGATCAAAAGACTTGATGTCTAATAAAACTAGGTCTACAAATTCTAGTACGGACTTGGAGGTGGTTAAATCGGGAAATCCAGAAGTATCTAAGGCAGTATGAATGTTTAATTTTTGACACTGACGAAAAACCTCTCGGACAAATTCCGGTTGTAATAAGGGTTCACCACCACTAATGGTAACTCCCCCACCAGTAAATTTCATGTAGGACCTATATTTTTCTATTTCTGTGACTAGTTCTCCTACAGTTATTTCTTTTCCTGTTTTCATGTCACGGGTGTCAGGATTGTGACAATACAAACATCTTAATAGGCAGCCTTGGGTGAAAATGACAAATCTTATACCTGGCCCATCCACTGTACCACAGGTTTCTAGTGAGTGAATGTGACCCAATATTTGAGAAGTTCTGGCATTCATGGAATATATAATGCAATTAGATGTATTGGTAAATTAAAAGATCCATTTTGTTTCATCCTAAGGAGGGAAAATTATATATTAGCAGTTGTTTGTGTTTTATCTGTGGGAAAACAATTACCGGTGACTATTTTTGATCCAAAGTCAACTGAATTAAATGTTTTAACATCTGATGGTGTACATGAGTGATTCCGTATGCAGGACATAGAGAGATTTGAATCGCCTACCGGTATTTCTAAGTGTTGATACATTTTGCACCCCCTAAGTTTTCCTGAATGTGATAAAATTGCGATTATAAGGTAGTCAACAATCAGAAATTCTAAATTCTCCTGATTGATTTTTGATTTACCTTAAGACTACTGGGAAAATTTGAGGAACTTGTGAGGAAACATCCGCAAAAATTAATAAATTAAACCAAAATCTTCATAAAGTTATAAATGTGAGGCTTTTATATGTCCGAAGTAAGTACTCCACGTCCAATCAATAGTCCTGACGAACTGGTGAAAAGTTACACGGGGGGAATCAGATATTTCCAAAATGCACAACTAAGGGAAGCTGATTTGCATAATCTGGATTTAAAGGGTTCTGATTTAAGTTATGCCGATTTGAGCAGTGCCAATCTAAGTAGGGCTAATTTGCGCGGATGCGATTTAAGCTATGCTGACCTAAGTGATGCGAACTTAGAAGGTGCAGATCTGCGGGGCACTATGCTATTTTATACAAATTTACGCCAAGCTAATTTACAGGGTGCTAAGTTAGATAATGCTGATTGGGATAAAAACTCTCCTTATCCTCTATTTCCCAATACAGAACCTACTAAAGATGCGGTCCAATAATGATTCGGTTACTTCTTCTCCGGTAATTTCTCCCAGTGCGTGAATTGCTCCTCTTAAATCAATGGTCCAAAAATCCAGGGGTAATTGGTCTACAATTGTCTTTTGCACTTGTGCTAGATCCATTTGGGCTTGTATTAGAGCTGCTGCTTGTCTTTGATTAATAGCTAGGTCTAGATCCCCAGCTACAATCTTTTGAGTTTGTACTACTTCTAGAATCGCTTGCTCTAAATCTTCAATTCCTCGGTTTTGAGCAGCAGCAGTTTTCACCGCTTTCTCTATGTTTGGACTACATATACCCCCTAAATCTTCCACTAGATCAATTTTGTTGATAACTAGGATCAATGGACGGTGTTTTACTTGTTGATAAATTTCTTCATCTCCACTTTGCCAACCTGCTGTAGCATCAATGGTCAATAATACTAAATCCGCACTGTTAGCAGCTTGACGGGAACGCTCAACCCCAATTTTTTCCACCTGATCTACTGTTTCCCTAATTCCCGCAGTATCCAAAACTTGAATGGGTATTCCCCCCACCACTAACTGGGACTCTACTATATCCCGGGTGGTACCCGGTAAATCAGTCACTATAGCGCGATCGCATTGACTCCAAGCATTTAACAAACTAGATTTTCCCACATTGGGACGACCAACAATAGCAACTTTTAAACCGCTTCTTAATAATTCACCTTTCTCTTTAGTGCTCAATAATCTAACAATTTCCACACTAATTTGATTAATTTGAGTAATTATTCTTTCCTGGTCTAGGGGAGGTAAGTCCTCCTCAAAGTCAATTCTGGCTTCTATCTCTGCTAAAATGTCTAAGCACTGATTCCGTAGGGATCTAATCGGTTGAGCCAATTTCCCCTGCAAACCCGCTAGTGCTGTTTGTGCTGCTTGGGGAGATTTAGCACCCACCAAATCAGCTATGCTTTCAGCTTGGGTTAAATCCAATCTACCATTTAAAAAAGCTCTTAAGCTAAATTCTCCCGGTTGGGCTAATCTTGCACCATGTTCTAAACACAGCTGTAATACCTGTTGTACTGGTATGATTCCCCCATGACAATGAAATTCCACCACGTCTTCCCTGGTGAAAGACCGAGGTGCTTTCATAATCAGTAATAAAGCTTCATCTACAACCTGTTTGGTTTGAGGTTGACGGACAAACCCATACAAAATCCGGTGACTTTCCCAAATCTGTTTCCCTGGAGTGTAAAATAGAGTGTGGGCGATCGCCATTGCTCGGTCACCAGAAACCCGTACAATACCCACACTACCCTGTTGGGGAACAACAGCAGTAGCTATAGCGGCGATCGTCTCAGCATGAGATAATAAATTTGTCATAAAAACTAACTATGGAACCAACAATTAATTGCGCCGAAGCCTGTGTTAATGGCTGTATACTAGGAGACAAATGTCCCCATACTGAGTATAGAGCAGCAACAACAAAATTCATTGAGGATACTCCCCTCGAGAAAATGTTAGAAATAGCTGAGGAGAGACTGCGGAAAAAGATGATGGAACCACCCAAATGGGTTTTTCCTGAGGATCCCTAAGATTTAACATCTAAACTAGAGATACAAAATTTACGACGGGGGGATAATATGCGGGCTTTTGTCACTGGTGGTACGGGTTTTGTAGGTGCTCACGTAGTTAGATGTTTACTGCAATCGGGATATAAAGTAACAGCACTAGTGCGTAAAAATAGCAATCTAGCAAACGTAAAGGGTTTAGAAATAGAGGTAGTGACAGGGGATCTGAATGACCCAGGAATCTGGGAGCAAATGCGGGGTTGTGATTACCTGTTTCACCTAGCAGCTCATTATTCCCTGTGGCAAAAAGACCGCCAGCTATTATATCATCATAATGTGGAAGGGACACGCAATATTTTAAGATCAGCTCAAAAAGCGGGAATTGAACGGACAGTTTATACCAGCTCTGTAGCAGCTATAGGAGTGGGAAAGTCAGGACAAATTGTAGATGAGACCCACCAAAGTCCCTTAAACAAACTAGTAGGAGATTATAAAAAGTCCAAATTTCTAGCAGAGCAGGTGGCAAAAACAGCTGTTCAAGAAGGTCAAGACATAGTAATAGTCAATCCTAGCAGTCCTATAGGTCCTTTAGATATTAAACCCACACCCACAGGAGATATTATTCTCAGATTTTTGCGCCAGCAAATGCCAGCCTACGTAAATACGGGTTTAAACTTTATTGATGTGCGAGATGTAGCTCAAGGACATTTACTAGCTCTAGAAAAGGGAAAAACAGGCGATCGCTATATTTTAGGGAATGAAAATCTGAGTTTAAAAGAACTGCTAGACATACTATCAGAAATTACAGGAATCAAAGCACCACAATTGTCCCTACCATCTTTTATCCCATTAAGTGTAGCTTGGATAGAAGAGAGGGTTTTGGCACCTTTGGGAAAAACCCCCACAGTTCCTATAGACGGAGTTCGCATGGCACAGCAACCAATGTATTATAATGCTTCCAAGTCCATGCGCATCTTGGGACTACCCCAGTCTTCTGTTCAGGTAGCGCTCCAAGATGCTGTCCGTTGGTTTGTGTCTAATGGTTATGTAAAATACTAGAGGGGTTTCGTATGGCAATTAATCTGCAACAAGCGATGGATATTGGGAAGTACCTATTCAAACAACGTCTATCAGGAAAAAAACGCTTCCCTTTAGTTTTGATGTTAGAACCACTGTTTCGTTGTAACTTAGCCTGCTCAGGGTGTGGAAAAATCCAGCATCCCACGGAAGTTCTTAAACAAAACTTGTCACCAGACCAGTGTTTTGCAGCAGTGGAAGAATGTGGTGCACCAGTAGTTTCCATTCCGGGAGGAGAACCCCTATTACACCCACAAATTGATCAAATTGTCCAGGGTTTAGTAGATCGTAAAAAATACGTTTACTTATGTACAAACGGACTGCTTTTAGAAAAGAGTCTGCATAAGTTTAAACCATCTCCCTATCTTACCTTTAGTGTTCATCTAGATGGAATGAAAGAGTGGCATGATCACTGTGTGGATAGAAAAGGAGTGTTTGATGTTGCTGTAGCGGCAATTCGTGCTGCTAAATCCCAGGGTTTTCGTGTCACAACCAACACCACCATTTTCACTGGTTGTAATGTGGAGGAAATGCAAGGGTTTTTTGATTTTCTGGAAACTTTGAAAGTTGATGGGATGATGATTTCACCTGGTTACAGTTATGAATGGGCTCCAGACCAAGATCACTTTTTACAAAGGGAACAAACTAGAGCATTATTCCGAGAAATTCTCGCCCCCTATCAATCAGGAAAGAAAAATTGGAACTTCAATCACAACCCCCTGTTTTTGGATTTTCTCATTGGTGAGAAGGATTATGAATGTACTCCTTGGGGTAGTCCCAGTTATAGTGTTTTGGGATGGCAAAAACCCTGTTACCTATTAAACGAGGGTTATTATCAAACTTTCCAAGAGTTGCTAGACCAGACCGACTGGAGTAAGTATGGGCACGCCAGTGGTAATCCTAAATGTGCCGATTGTATGGTGCATTGTGGTTATGAACCAACTGCAGCAATAGATGCTATGCAACCACAAAATATAGCTCGTTCTCTCAGCACTGTTTTTGGTAGATAAGCATAAATGGGGCGATCTAGCCCCTGTCCCTAGATATGGGGGGAAGATCCAACATTAATTATTTAAACAACAATGGCAATCGCCCTAACTGCGAATGACGGTAATGGTTCGTCCCCCCGGACTAGTAGCTTCCTCCGTACTAATTCTCTCTCCCATGGGTGGTAACCCCGCACGGCGATCAAAAATCACTAACCAACCTGTATCTAATCCTAACCCATCCAGGTATTTATCCAGTTGGGTTAAACCCTTGGTTAACGGATCTAACTTTTCCTTCCGCACCTTTAACTCTATGCCCATCACTACTTTGCCATAGCGTAAACAAATATCCATCCTTCCAGAACCAATGGCATATTCTCGTTCTAACGTACCACCACCATTCACTACCCGATGCAAAAATGCCATTAATACCAAATGGGGAGCAATCTCATGGTAGGGCGCACTTTTGAGCAGTGGTTCCCCATGTTGTCGCCAAAATTCCAAAAAAGAGTCTAATAGGATTTGAGGGTTGAGTGTGCCATCAGGGTTTAACCAGTTGGGTTCCACCGAAGTTAAAGAGGCGATCGCCACGGAGGCTAAAGCTTTAGGTAAAATCTCTCGATAAATAGGGTTAGCAATTTCCAGTCCACCCCCGCGATCGCGACGGCATAAACCCAGATCTAACACGTATCGTAAGTTATCTTCTGGCGTATCAGCTAAGTCTTCACCAGCTAACATAGGTTGAATAATGTCCCTGACCCTATCTTCCCGTAATCTTTCTGCCAAGCTATCTAAATGGGTATCCTGGCGTCGAATCAGAATTTCCTTAGCCTGGTTAATCACTTCACCAGTAATGGGTTGGGTGATATCTTTCACTAAAACCTGAGTAGCTTGACGAGCTAGGGCGTTGACTAACCACGGTTGTCCATCGGTCAAATAAAATGCCTGGTGGATCGCTTCCGGGGTAAACACCTGTCCTGTAGCTTGCGTATGTTGTAAGTAAAGTTCTTCTACTTCTGATAAAGTAAAATTACTGAGGGTTAAAGACTCAGCCTTGATATTGAAAGGACTGGAAGTATTAAGTCTTTCACTTCCACCGGATTTAACCTTATAGTCCCGCACATCCCGCATACCAATCAACCCTACCGAATGGGGAAACCCCTGGGGACGACGGGGAAAACCTGAACGTAATTGTCTTAAAATAAAGATTAAAGCTTCATCTGTTAGGGAATCTATTTCATCTAAAAAGATTACAAGAGGTCTTGGAGATTGGCCAGACCACTCACCTAAAATTTTGCCTATTCCTGAGTCTGCTCCACGCTCTGGCCAATAGGACGGTTGCAGTTCTTTGGGTAAGTAAAATTTGATCGCCTGTTTCCATTCTTCCAAAATAACCTGCTCCGCTTGCTGGGGATTATGGGAAAACCCTGATCCTACTTCCACAGAGAGCATGACGGCGGTGTATTGACCACTATCAGTCAATTCTTGAGCTAGAGCTATCATAGCGGTGGTCTTGCCTACTTGTCGCGGCGCATGAATGATAAAGTAATTTTCTCCATCAATTAGCGCTTTTAACTCCGGTAGGCGAGCGGTGGGGGAGAGCATATAGTGGATGTTAGCTTTACATGGTCCAGCAGTGTTAAAGTGTTTAGCCATGGTGGAGGTTTTGAAAAAATAACCTTAACAACTTTATTCTAGAACCTAAGTAGGTGGGTGGAATTAAATATAAGATGAACGTAGGTTGGGTTGAAGTATGAAACCCAAAATTAATGATTTAAATAACAATGGCGACGCATACCCAGTGCTTCGCGACTAACTGCGAATAACGGTAATAGTGCGTCCCCCCGGACTAATGACCTCTTCCGTACTAATTCTCTCGCCCATGGGTGGTAATCCCGCACGGCGATCAAAAATCACTAACCAACCTGTATCCAATCCTAGCCCACCCAAGTATTTATCCAGTTGGGTCAAACCCTTGGTTAAGGGATCCAACTTTTCTCTCCGCACCTTTAACTCTATGCCCATCACTACCTTGCCGTAGCGTAAACAAATATCCATTCTTCCAGAACCAATGGCATATTCCCGTTCTAACGTACCCCCACCATTTACTACTCGATGTAAAAATGCCATTAATACCAAATGGGGAGCAATCTCATGGTAGGGCGCACTTTTGAGTAGTGGTTCCCCATGTTGTCGCCAAAACTCCAGAAATGCTTCCAATAATTCATCGGGTAATAGCTCCCCCTGTTCATTTAACCAACGAGGTTCAATAACTCCAATGGAAGCTCTGGTTGTGTAACTTAACACCAAGGGTAGAACTTCCCGATAAATTGGATTGGCAATTTCCAAACCCTGTCCCCGGTCTCGACACAGTCCTAAATCCAGGACATAACGAATATCATCCTGGGGTACATCAGGTAAATCTTCACCTGCTAAAATTGGTTCAATAATGGTTTTGACCCGCTCTTCCCGTAATCTTTCTGCTAAGCTATCTAAATGGGTATCCTGGCGCTGAATGAGAATTTCTTTGGCTCGGTTAATGACTTCAGCAGTAATGGGTTGGGTAATGTCTTTCACCAAAACCTGGGTAGCTTGACGAGCTAGGGCGTTGACTAACCACGGTTGTCCATCGGTCAAATAAAATGCCTGGTGGATCGCTTCTATGGTAAACACCTGTCCCGTAGCCTGCGTATGTTGTAAGTAAAGTTCTTCTACTTCTGATAAAGTAAAATTACTGAGGGTTAAAGACTCAGCCTTGATATTGAAAGGACTGGAGGTATTAAGTCTTTCACTTCCACCAGATTTAACCTTATAGTCCCGCACATCCCGCATACCAATTAACCCCACCGAATGGGGAAACCCCTGGGGACGACGGGGAAAACCCGAACGTAATTGTCTTAAAATAAAGATTAAAGCTTCATCTGTTAGGGAATCTATTTCATCTAAAAAGATTACAAGAGGTCTTGGAGATTGGCCAGACCACTCACTTAAAGTTTTGCCTATTCCTGAGTCTGCTCCACGCTCTGGCCAATAGGACGGTTGCAGTTCTTTGGGTAAGTAAAATTTGATCGCCTGTTTCCATTCTTCCAAAATAACCTGCTCCGCTTGCTGGGGATTATGGGAAAACCCTGATCCTACTTCCACGGATAGCATGACGGCGGTGTATTGACCACTATCAGTCAATTCTTGAGCGAGGGCTATCATAGCGGTGGTTTTGCCTACTTGTCGCGGTGCATGAATGATAAAGTAATTGCGACCATCAATTAGTGCTTTCAAATCCGGTAGTCGAACCGTTGGGGAGAGCATATAGTGGATGTCAGATTGGCAAGGACCAGCAGTATTAAAGTGTTTGGGCATGGTGAGAAGGAGTTTTTAAAAATAACCTTACCGATTTTATCTTGAATGTCGGGGTAAAGACCCTCGCTTTTAGCGACGGGATGAAACCCCGACCAGTATAAAACAGCGAAGCACGACGTAAAATCTCAGTGTTCACTAAAATCTTGACGATTTGTGCTATGCAGGTTAAAATAATACGCCATAAAAAAAGCCCCCCACCAGGTGAGGAGCTTTCTATTTACGAGGATTGCTTATTAACCGTTGATTGCGGGAGCGGTTAATGCTACAGGTGCTACTTCACCAGCAGCTAGGTCTAAGGGGAAGTTATGGGCGTTACGCTCGTGCATTACTTCCATACCTAGGTTAGCGCGGTTGATTACATCCGCCCATGTACCTATTACACGACCTTGAGAATCAATGATTGATTGGTTGAAGTTGAATCCATTCAGGTTGAATGCCATGGTGCTTACACCCAGTGCTGTAAACCATATTCCTACTACTGGCCATGCTGCCAAGAAGAAGTGTAGTGAACGGCTGTTGTTGAATGAAGCATATTGGAATATCAAGCGACCAAAGTAACCGTGTGCTGCTACGATGTTGTAGGTTTCTTCCTCCTGTCCGAACTTGTAACCATAGTTCTGAGACTCGGTTTCAGTTGTTTCTCTTACTAAGGAAGATGTTACCAAGGAACCGTGCATAGCGCTGAACAAGCTACCACCGAATACACCTGCTACTCCTAACATGTGGAAGGGGTGCATGAGGATGTTATGCTCTGCTTGGAACACAATCATGAAGTTGAAGGTTCCAGAGATACCTAAAGGCATACCATCAGAGAATGAACCTTGTCCGATGGGGTAGATTAAAAATACTGCGGTAGCAGCTGCCAAAGGAGCGGAGAATGCTACGCAAATCCAAGGGCGCATGCCTAAACGGAAGGATAATTCCCATTCACGACCTAGGTAGCAAGCTACACCAATCAAGAAGTGGAAAATTACTAGTTGGTAAGGACCACCGTTGTATAACCATTCATCTAAGGATGCAGCTTCCCAAATGGGGTAGAAGTGCAAACCAATAGCGTTGGAGGAGGGAACCACAGCACCGGAGATGATGTTGTTACCGTACATCAAGGAACCAGCTACGGGTTCGCGAATACCGTCGATGTCCACGGGAGGAGCAGCAATAAAAGCAATGATGAAGCAAGTGGTAGCTGCGAGAAGGGTGGGGATCATTAACACGCCGAACCAACCAATATAAAGGCGGTTGTTGGTGCTGGTGATAAATTCACAGAAGCGATCCCATACGTTAGCGCTTTGGCGCTGTTGAATGGCAGTGGTCATGTTTTTATAAATGCGGTTTAACCGGATGTTTATGTATGTTCAGGTAGGTGTTTCTACCTTATGAACTTATATTAAGACAGATGTTTAGTTTTGTAAAGGGGTTTTTACAAAATTTTTAATAATTTTGCCAATTAGGGATTTTCCTATATGTGGTAGGGGTTTTCGCCTCCTGGAGGTATTTTATATGTATGTAGACGAGTTTTTAAGTTTGTAGGTTGGGTTGACGCTAGGAAACCCAACATTAATAATTTAAACAACAATGGCGATCTCCCATAGGGAGTGCTTCGCAATCGCCCTAACTGCGAATAACGGTAATAGTGCGTCCCCCTGGAATAATAGCTTCCTCCGTACTAATTCTCTCTCCCATAGGTGGTAATCCCAAAACCGCTGGGGACGACGGAGAAAACCCGAACGAATTGTCTTAAAGTAAAGATTAAAGCTTCATCTGTAAAGCAATACCATTGCCAAATTTACTAACTACTGGTTCTCAGTTGATTTACTTTCATTGCTGTGCTGTAGCTTATAATATAAGTGCGATTACACTTATTCAAGGCAAAGCATACGTGTTTTTTATACTCATTACCATTTTGACACAGCGCAAACAAATATCCATCCTTCCAGAACCAATGGCATATTCTTGTTCTAACGTGCCACCATCATTTGCTACTCGGTGTAAAAGTGCCATTAATACTAAATGGTGAGTAATCTCATGGTAGGGTGCACTTTTTAGTAGTGGTTCTCCATGTTGTCGCCAAAATTCTAAGAAAGAGTCTAATAGGATTTGAGGGTTGAGTGTACCATTAGGATTTAACCAGTTGGGCTCCACCGAAGTTAAAGAGGCGATCGCCACTGCGGATAAGGTTTTAGGTAAAATCTCTCGATAAATAGGGTTAGCAATTTCTAGTTCAACCCCGGGTAGAGCATTGAGGGGAAAGTTTTGTCGAATGGTGTGCTAGTATAACATTACATGCAATTGGGCAAATGCAAAGAAAAAATGCTTTATGAGCAGAATAATCAAGCAGCTACTAAACAACAGACAAGTAATTTTCGATAAAGGAAGCTTTGATTTTTGGTGTGTTTATGTTGTTGAACAAAATGGGTCAAAACAAGCACCTTTTGATGTAGACTACTTTGATTACTTAAATAACATTTCAAAACATTATGAAACGGACAAAGTTTATAATGATTTTGTTGAGACTTATAATAAAACAAGCAAAATTATCGACCAAAATGTTTTAAGTTTGATAGATAGCTTAGTTTTAACTTACAGAGTAGAACATCAAGCGTTAGTGGAGCAATGGTTTGTAGTTATCTATGCTGGAATGATTGCAGAAGAAAACAAGCAATATGCAATACTAAAAAAAAGGATTAAACGATTAGGTATGCATCAATTACTCAAATTAGGATATGAACCAAGAATTGCAGCAAATTTTAGCAAAGGTAAAAAATGGCGTGAGCTTGATGAAATCATGAAGGGATTGGGCTTTTGAACAATAAGCAAGTGGACTACATCAAGCGGAGTAGTTTTTATTGCAGTTTTTTAGCAACACCTAAACCAGGAATTCCTTATATTTATGTCTTTATTTAATGCAGCTTTCGCACAAAATCCTAAACCGTTTCTTAAATGGGTAGGTGGTAAGACTCAATTAATTAATGAAATTGATCAACTGATTAGTCATCATATATCCAAGTATAATACTTATACTTACATTGAGCCATTTGTTGGTGGAGGAGCAGTATTATTTTATATTTTATCAAATTTTCCTCAAATAAATAACATTATTATCAATGATATCAATTCAAACTTAATAAGTACTTACAAGCTAATAAAGGAGGATTACAGGAAATTAGTTTTGGTGCTTGCAGAAATTGAACAAACTTATTATAATCTCACCTCACTTGAGAATAAACAACAATTTTACTTAGCCAAAAGAGATGAGTTTAATCAAGAGGATAGTGAATTTTCCCTAGTTAATAAAACTGCCTTAATGCTGTTTTTAAATAAAACTTGCTTTAATGGTTTATATCGAGTTAATAAAAAAGGTAAATTTAATGTACCTTTTGGCAAGTATAAACAACCTAAAATTTGCAATCTAGAAAATATTATTTCGGTCCATTACCATTTACAAAATGTTAAAATTTTCCAGGGAGATTTTACAGAAACTATAAGATATGCCAAAGAGCCAACCCTGTTTTATTTGGATCCTCCTTATAAACCCATTAATGATACTTCTGCATTTACATCCTACTCTTTAGAAAATTTCAATGACCAAGATCAACTTAGACTTAAAAATTTTTGCGATCAAATACATATGAATGGACATTATTTTATCTTGAGCAATTCAGATGTTAAAAATTTTAATGATGAAAATACTTTTTTTGATGACCTTTATGAAGGTTACAATATTAAGCGAGTGAAAGCCAGACGGAATATTAATTCTAAAGGTGATTGTCGAGGTGAATTGTTTGAATTGCTAATTAGCAATTTCTAAATTAGCAATTTCTATATACATTTTCATGAGAATTGGTTACGGAGGGGTCATTCCAGGAGTCAAATCTGATTTTTGGCTTTGATTTGTAAGTACCTTTCCACCAACTGCTCGGAAATTTGATTTGTTGGTGCATCCAGCACCAAAACCCCCTGTTGTTTCAACTGAGCAAAAGCAATTTCTCTTTGTGATATCAAGTCCAAAGAAACAGCTCGATTATAAGCCTGTGTTAAGTCTTGACTAAAAGTTTGAGCTATTTGATCAATCCGAGGATCCCTGAGTGTTACACAAAAAGGTAGATATCGAGGCACTAATTTACACAGCGCTACTAGTAGTTCATGGGAAGCAGTAACATCCACTAAATCAGTAATTAACACTACTAGGGATCTACGAGTCTGTTGTTTTACCACATAGGTAATGGCATTTAAATAATCAGACTCCACTAAGACTGGTTCAATAGGTGTAAGTCTTTCTATAAGTTGATTGAGGTGATTTTGTCCTCGTTCTGGAGGTATCCAGGTGTGCATCTGAGAGTCAAATACCCCCACCCCCACGCGATCGCCCCTCTGTAATCCTGCTAATGCCAAAGACAAGGTGGTATTTAAACCCCAATCATATCGTTTTAAACCTTGTACCTTAGCTGTCATTAATCTACCACGGTCTAATAATATAAGCAGGTTTTGTTCCTGTTCTGGATTCAGCACTTTTACTAGGGGACTCATATTTCCATAAGCACGTCTAGCTGTGGCTTTCCAATGAATTAACCGCAGGTCATCCCCCATACAGTAATTACGGAGTTCAGCAAATTCCGTTCCCATTCCCTGTTGACGCAATTTAGTGATAGATCCAGAAGATTGTAGGGTTAAACGAATAGCGAGGGATCTGAGTCCTAACAAATCAGGATATACCTTAACCATAGTTTTTTGGGGAATTTGCCAATTGTCCCACCCCAGAGCCCAATTTCCCAATTGTCGAACTTGAATATTTCCCCACCAAAATTCTCCTCGTTGATTGGGTCTAATGGTGTATTTTACTTCCTGAGTATGATTTGGGGGAAGGTTAACTGTGAGGTTAGATGTGGATACGGGAAATTCTGTGGGATAGTAATCACGAATTTGAATAGCACTATTGACATTCCCAGACTCTACATTCAATATTACTAAATTGTCACGTCCAATAGATAAACGTAGAGGTAGTTGACGACTAATTTTCACCCGATGTCTTCTGATATTGAAGCAGTCAATCACCATCAGTCCCATGACCACCAAATCAAATAACAGGGTAAAGGTAATACTCTGGTAAATACCCACAATCACGGACAAAATGGGTGAAATAACTATTCCTAAACCCAATAAGAAATAAACTTTTTTAGCTGGAATCATACTATCTAGGAACAGGAACCTGATTAATTACAGTAGTTATGACCGAATCAATTTTTGAGCCATCTAACATTGCTTCTGGGTTTAAAATCAGACGGTGACGTAATAGGGGAGCAGCAACTGCTTTCACATCATCGGGGGTGACAAAATCTCTACCAGCAAGCCAAGCGCATGCTTGGGATGTTTGTAACCAAGCTCCAGCAGCACGGGGAGATGCGCCCAGGGCTAAATCGGGATGTTTACGGGTCTTACTCACTAGTTCCAGAATATAATCTACTACAGCTTCAGCTACATTCACCTGTTTCACAGCTTGTCTAGCTTGTAGTATGTCATCTACACTAATAACTGAGTTTAAATTAGCAATGTCTAATCTCTTACCTGTAAAACCAGATTGACGGTTAAACAACATTTGTTTTTCTGCTATTTGATCCGGATAACCTACCACTAGTTTAAATAGAAACCGATCCAATTGAGCTTCTGGTAGGGGATAGGTCCCTTGAAATTCTAGGGGGTTTTGGGTAGCAACTACCCAAAATAAATCGGGTAATGGCCAACTTTCACCGTCTAGAGTCACCTGTAATTCTTCCATTGCTTCCAGCAATGCAGCTTGGGTTTTTGGGGGGGTGCGGTTAATTTCATCAGCAAGTAAGATTTCTGTAAAAACCGGACCCTTCTTCAAATAGAAGTTGCGGGTGTTTAAATCAAAAATATTCGTACCTGTGATATCCGATGGTAATACATCTGGTGTCAGTTGAATTCTTTTGAACTCTCCTTGAATCAGTTGTGCCAAAACCTTGACCAACAAAGTTTTTCCAGTTCCGGGAACTCCCTCTAAAATTATGTGACCACCCGCTAGGAATGCAATTAAACATTGCTTGATTAAACCTGATTGTCCCACAATAATCTTGTTTACTTCTTTTCCCAGGTTAATTACGGATGAATGTGTTATGCTCATGTGTTTAATTTTGTTTTATAAGTAAATTTAGATAAGGGATTGATTTTTCCGTAGACTTTGCCATTTAGCTAACCAGTTTAACAGGTTCTTTTCACTAATACGGTGTTTGCTGGTCTGTAGTTTTAGTAATTCTTCTAGCTCCGCTGGACTTTTACCAGTTTGTTGTTGCCAAGTTTTAATTAAATCCTCTTGGTTTGCTGGTGTGTTCCCCATTCCTAATACCTTTTGTAGTTGCAACTGCTCCTCTTTGCCAATCATTTCTAAAACAAAATCACTAGATTGGGCTTTGCGTAAAACTGCTGCTAATGCTTGAATATAAGCCTGACTGTTCTCTGTAAGCGGTAGATCTAACTTGATGGCTCTACCAAAACGACGATTGCCAGACCAAATTAATAATATTGCTACCACACTTAATTGTAATAGCATTGGAAATAATGGAGTCTTGGCGAAGTAATCTAATAAATTTCCTTGCTTGGTCTGATAATTAGTGTGTTGAGTAATATCTTTATATCCATGAATATATTCATCTACAAGAATTTTTTCACTACCATCAGTAACTAATTTTGCTAAGTAACTAAAGTTGCCCTCATCCTGGTAAGCATTGGCAGCGAGATGGATAGTAGTGGCAAATATTACTTTTCCTTTACCAGATTTCCACTGCCAAACCACAGCACCAAAACGATCTCCTAATAAAACTTCTTCCTTGGTGGGTTCAACATATCTTCTGCTAGTGTCAATCTTGACTCTACCCAAGGGTGATTCTTGATAGGTAGTAAATTCTGCTGCTGTTGATGGTTGTTTGATCCCTAGAATAACTAATGTGTTACCTTGTCCTATCCATTTAATTTGTTGAGCTTCAAAATTGCCTTCTACCGAATTTAGGTTGATTGGCACTAATTCAGGATTGACCTGAATCAAGGTTACTGGTTTGGTTTCTGACTCAATTTCTACAAAAGGCTTTTGCCATCGCTGGATCTTTACCCCTTGATTTTGCATAAAAGCATACCAACCAGCATAGCCTTCTGGCCCGCGATTATAACTAGAACCATTTTTGATATTCTGACTAGGAGTAAAGCTGAAAATAACCAAGATCACCATTACCAAAGCGATCGCACCCAGATAAAGTCGACGTTTAGGGAGGAGCATAATTTAAGGGGAGTTGAATAATTCTTGATAGGACTGAAGACAGTGTTGATAATTTTCAGATGAAACCTCGTGGTTACTAAAGCATAACTGCTCGTGAGTGGTAATTAAAGTCTCATAGGGTTGAATGGAAGCAACAGTGTGCAGGAGTAGTTGTAAATATTCTCCATCGGTGCGACTTGGTTGTTGAAGGGCGATCGCTCTTTCGTGTAATTGTTGCAGCATGGAAAAATATAGGAACTGACAGGCTTTTTGATAGTCACCCTGGTGGTAAAACTCTTGAGATTTAGCCAATAGGAAATTGCTGGAGAGCTGAGGAGGAGAATCAGGGACCCAGGGATGACCAAAGGGGGAACTGAGGTTTTTCCACCAGGTATATATTTGCGGGTAAAATTCTTGCCATAAACGCCAAATTACCCAACCCAATAATAAAACCAATATCAGCCAAAATAATACTTGTAGAATTTGCAGGATTTGTTCACTAATGGAGAATCTTGAATTTTCTGGGATGTTTTTAAAAAGTTGAGAATATTGGTATTCTAACCATTGTTGTATTCGCTGATTGAACAAATATAATTCCCATTCCCAGGTTGTTTTTTCCCAAGTATTATTGCCCATAACTATCGTATTTTTAATAGACATCTTGCAACTGACTTTTGAAAAATTGTACAGGAGTGGGGAAGGTATAGCAAGTAGCTGAGAAAATATAAGCGTGGGGAATGAATTCCGCTCCCCTGACCTATATAGTTTTTTGGAGAGTAGCTATGGTTGTAATTGGGTGTAATATATCAATGCTACGTGTCAATACTTATCAATAACAGCTTGGAGTAATTTTCAAATGACTATTTATTTTTACAAAGTTTGTGAACCTTATGGCTGTTTCTCCAACTTTTCCCCCCATCCGATTGAAATTGAGGGTGTTTACTGGGCAACTGTTGAACATTATTATCAGTCGCAAAAGTTTGTTCACACCCAGGACAATGTCATTATACCTCTAATTCGCAGTGCTCCCACTCCTGAAATGGCTGCTGCTTTAGGAAGATGTGAAACACGTAAATCACGTCCAGACTGGAATTTGATTAAAATTGATGTGATGAAAACAGCAGTTCGGCAGAAATTTCTGAGCCATCAGGCAATCCAGGAGGTTTTGTTAGGAACGGGAGATGAAACATTAGTAGAAAACTCACCCATAGATTATTTCTGGGGTTGTGGTGCTGATAAGACGGGAGAAAACCATCTCGGGAAAATTCTCATGGGTATACGCAACCAAATTCGGTCGAGGAATTGAAGAATATTACGTTTTGTTACAAAAATGGCAAATCTCTGGTAACTCTAATTTGAAGGTGTTATTCTATAGTTGAAGTCAAAAAAGAGGCTTCCCTGGCAGATCGAACAGCTAGAGTTAGAGTCAAAAAGTAGTAAGAGGTTGAAAACGCTGTTGAATTACAATCTGTCTCGTCTGAACAACACAACACCCAACGCGAGTGCTTGTATTCCCTCAAGTTAGTAACACAGGGGGTAGTGTGGCCAGTATTCATTCCTTGTAGCTCAAGGTGGTGGAAGCAGGCACATCCCTGGATAGGATCAACAAAAGCAGGGAATCACCAAGTCGGTAGATGTTGGGTGTTGCGACGTGTGGATATAACTTTTTATCGAAAAGCCTATTCATCGCAAAGACGGTTACAGTTATGCCTGAAAAAGTACCCAAACAAAAAGGAATGTCTAGCTATGTCCAGAAATTGTCGAACAGCAGCCAACCCTATTTTTGTGATATAATTAGCGATCGCAGGGAGTTTCAATAATGTCAACAGCGATTTATGTCAATAATTGCGCTCAGGGCGTGGTATGTGCGGGATTATGAACCAATTACAGAGTTGGAAAAACGACCTCCAGACATTCGTCTAAGTAAGAAGAGTTTGCTCAAGTCTGGTTTGCGGGCCGATTTTTTGGAGGATGCTGACCAGGTAAGAACAGCAACCTGGTTTAAACAGTATTTGGAAGGTGATTCCATAGAATTTTATATCGAGGGTAGTGGTGGTTATTCTGTAGCTAACGTTGATTTGATTAGTCATGAAATTTACTTGACAAAACAAAGTTTGTTATCACAGTTAGAACCAACTATTTTTTTCTCATTTCAAACCGAGTATACAAGGTCCAGTGACCTATTTAGGGAGAACCTACAGGAAACCATAACAACCTTAAATAGCAAGTCCCGCGTGCCCTTAACACTGATAGAATCATCCCGGTCAAGAAATAAACCTTTAAGATTAAACCGCACAATCATGCGGAAGATACGTAAAAGTCTGTTATTCATTGCTGATACCACACCGATTACTAGCATTGAGGGGAAAGATTTCTCTGAGTTAATTCCCAGTCCCAATGTTTGTATAGAAATAGGTTACGCGCTTGAACACAAGCGGACGGAACAAATTATGTTTGTAAATGTCCATCGTCCAGAATTGGAGGGACAATTTCCCTTTGATTTAAGTGCGGAGCATATAGCAGAATTTGCTGATGCAGCTGAGATTAAGCAATTTTTGACTGTTTCTATTGAAAGCAAACTCTCACGATTTAGACTTTTTGGATAAATATCCTGGGAATCCTTTGGCTAAAAGCCAAAGGAGGTAGTTGTCAGGGAACCATGATATTCTCCACGAATTTTCCACCAAATCTCCCTTAAATCTCCTCCAGAGGTTTTTAAACTGTAGCTTGTGTGCAATAAAAACTACAGGAATAGACATCTTTTTTGCTAGGGGGGATATGCCAAAATATATTTTAATTGAGTCTCACTTAACCGTTCAAGAGCTGGAAAATCGTTATCAGCAATCACAAAATAAGATTGAAAGGACTCATTATCAAACTGTATGGCTATTAGCCTCGGGAAAAACCACCACAGAAGTGTCTGCAATAACGGGATATGGTAGGCCATGGATTTATGAGTTGGTTCGTAGTTATAACCTTTATGGCCCAAAGATTCTAGGTGATCTCAGAAGAAATAACAAAGGGACAAAACGATTATTGAATAATCAAGAACTACAGCTTTTGCGGCAAACTTTACAATTACCACCTGAAGATGGCGGTTTATGGAATGGACCAAAGGTGGCAAACTGGATGAGTAAATTGTTGAATCGCAAAGTTTACCCCCAAAGAGGATGGGAATATTTAAAGAAGCTGCGAAATATTCCATCTTTTAGGTCCCTTACTCAATTATAATTCTTACCATCTGTGGAAATCATATACCAACTTCCGAGGAGTGCTATATTGGTACTGGTAATAATTACTTTGTTCCTGGTGTACACACAGCAAAAATGATCATCAAAACTCTTGGTTTCTTTTTCTTGGGTCTGGGAATTACTCTCGCAAGTCCCGTAGTTTCAGTTGTGGCTCAAAACACACCGAGTCCAAAACCAATACCCATACAGGTCCCTGTGATCAATACTCCAGAGGTAAATACTCCCCCTCCGGTTGTCCCACCGCTACAACTAATCACATCAGAAAGCGCCTGCAATTCTCAAAAATGCCTAGGTTGGGATGAACAACTATGGGGAAAAAATGGCGATCGCCAGGCTTTATTAAATGCTATTGATCTGAGTTTAAATTATCTAAGAACTAATAGAGCAGTTCAAGCATACGCCAACTATCCCATTAAGGAAATTAGTTTAGACAGGGTGCGTCGCAGTTTATTACGTTTTAGGGAACTGGTTGTAAATTCCCGGTCAGCAGCAGAGTTACAAGCAGCTGTGAACCGCGAGTTCGTCTTCTACCAGTCTATAGGTAACGATGGCAATGGTACGGTAAAATTTACTGCTTATTACGAACCTGAATATGTAGCTAGTCGGGAACGCACAGCTATATATCAATATCCCATATACAGGGTTCCACCAGATTTTAAACAATGGACAAAACCCCATCCTAAAAGGGTTGACCTGGAGGGTAAAGATGGTTTACAAGGGGGTAAGGGCAAATTAAACGGATTGGAACTACTGTGGTTTAGCGATCGCCTGGATCCATACATCATTCAAATTCAAGGATCTGCCCAAATTAGACTAACTGATGGAACAAGAACCTCCATAGGTTTTGCGGGGGGTACGGACTACCCCTGGACGAGTATAGGTAGGGAACTGGTAAAAGATGGTAAACTAACTGGTGGTAGCATGCCACAATTACTCAGTTATTTCCGTACTAATCCCCTAGAAATGGATAACTACTTACCCCGTTGGGAAAGGTTTGTGTTTTTTAGAGAAACCAATGGTAATCCAGCTACAGGTAGTCTGAGCGTTCCTGTAACTGCAGAGCGTTCTATTGCTACAGATAAGTCCCTCATGCCTCCAGGCGCATTAGCGTTAATCAATAGCTCTTTTCCCTTTGTTGTGGGTAACAACAGAATGGAAAACCGCCGGGTAGACAGATTTGTCTTAGACCAAGATACGGGTAGTGCGATTAAAGGACCCGGTAGGGTAGACTACTTCATGGGAACTGGGAAAGTAGCAGGCGATCGCGCTGGAGTTACGGGTACTAACGGTACATTGTACTACTTACTGCTCAAGGAAGAGACAAAAGCTGGCCCATGCCCAAAGGTCAACAAAGGGAATTAATAGGGAGGATAGGCAAAATCCTCATCATCAGCGTAAACATAGGAACTTGTAACACCGGGAACTTCTCCCTTAGAAATTTCCGGTTTTATTGCTTCCTTACCGAACTCTTTATATTCCTCAAAAGTGCGACAAATGATTTGGGATTCTGGGGAATCTGAGGCAATCATATAATCAGTCAGGGTAGAAGGGGTAGGATGTTTATAATCCACCGTACAGGCCACTGGAATAATATTTGGTTCCACACCTCTTTCTTCACACTCAATGATGGGGCAAAAAATCCCATGGGCGTGAAATAAAGACCCTTTAGAAACTAAGGATTTCTTCTGAAATCCAGCATAAGCCTTTTCTAATTCTCCTGCAAAACCTCCGGAGAGTTTACCTTGTTGATATTCGGCATAACTCTTACCAAAACTAGCACCTGACACCCCACTTAGAGTCAATTGTAAAGGTGAATGGTGTAAAAACTTTTTATTTTCACCAACTAGAAAAATCAGATGGCGAGTATAGATTTTAAATTTAAGTTTATTAGCTAAAAAATCATCTTTGTAGTCCTTGAAAGTACCTAACCTAATTTTTGTTTCTCGGTCCTGCACTGACAAAGGTCCCCTACGGATAATCACCAACCTAGGAGTGGTGGTGATGTAGACCGTATCCACATCCCCAGATCCAAATTCGTATTCTATCTCTTGCCAATTATCATCCGGTTTGAAACCTACAGCTTGGGCATTGTCTTGTTTAATAGCCAAACCGTAACTTTGCAACCCGTCCTCTCCATAGCGAGGATTGATCATTTGACACCAAGGGAGAACTTGGGAGGGTGGGGCATTAAATTTTTCATCTTCAAAGTCGAACTTGCTATTAGCAGTTGCTGTAATCATTGCAGAATATCCCAGTGTTTAATTTATCAGGGTTTTCTTTTGTACTACCATTTGTACCATTTTTTTATATCAATGGCAATTTCTAAATCAGATTTTAACAATTTTTCCCAAATCTCAGTTACAAACGTTGTAATAAACTTAATCCATGGGTATCTGTCCCACAGGTACTCATTAATCCATACTCCTCTGCCAACATTTGTACCTCAGCAGTTAGTTTAGGACACGGTTCCCAGGGGGTGGGATTTTTGTAAGCATAAAAAGACTCTACTCCATCAATACCACACTCCACTGCTTTGGGTATTAGTTCAAAGTGTGATTTCTTATAACGAGCTGGATGGGCAAGTACAGCTAGTCCTCCAGCGTCGTGAACAGCCGCGATCACATTCATTGCTTCGTAATCTTTTCCCGTAGCTACTTCGCGCTGTAAATAGGGTCTCATCCCATAGTGTTCCACATCAAAGCTATAACTTAAAATATGTACGTCTACATCCAATAGTTTGGCACTAATTTCTACCCCACTCCATAGATAGGGTACGGGACTAAAAGGATGATGCCATTGCCATTCTTCTAACCAATTTTTTGCCTTCTCATATCCTTCAATACTATGATGATCTGTAATGGCCAAGCCCTTTAACCCAATGGCGATCGCCTGTTTCATAAGTATATGGGGATGCAATTTACCATCGGAAAATACCGTGTGCGCATGAAAGTTGAACAATTTGGGACAGCTTTGTCTATTAAGTCCTTGGAAGACTCGTCTCAGGTATTCTGTACCAGCAGTAGTCCGGGCAAAATTTACAACCATAACTCTCTGTGATCAACAATCTATAATTTTGACTAAACCAGCAGGCCACACTTACTTGACTATCGGAATTTTACACTGAATCTTTGCTAAAACCCAAACAAGAATAAACCACTCACAGGTTAAGCTAGTATCTTAAACTACTTTTTAACCGGGCGGATGATTTATTATGAATAATAACAAAGCTGGCAAATTTTTGCCGTAAAAATTCATCAGTATTTCTGATTAGTTGTATAAGGACACACTAATACTCTTAAATAATTTTGTCAACAATCACCGACGTAGAACGTCGGTGACCGTGTCAAATCAAAGTAGCTTGCTGTTCCTTGCTAATCACCCTACCTTGATCTTCAAAACCGGTAATTTGATCAAAATTCAAGTAGCGATACAAGTTATCGGCAAAGGGGTTAATTTTTTCGAGCACAATGGACATATACTCATCTACTGTGGGAATACGTCCCAATAAAGCACAAACTGCCGCTAACTCAGCTGAACCTAAATATACTTGTGCACCATTACCCATGCGATTATTAAAATTGCGGGTTGATGTAGAAAATACAGTTGTATTATCTTCTACTCTTGCTTGATTTCCCATACATAGGCTACATCCGGGAACTTCCGTTCTTGCCTGGGCATTGACAAAAACATCATATACCTTTTCTTGCTTTAATTGATACTCATCCATTCTGGTTGGTGGTGCTATCCACAGTCTGGCTTTTACTTGACCTGCACCTTCCAAGACCTTGGCGGTGGCGCGATAATGTCCAATATTGGTCATACAAGAGCCCACAAATACTTCCTGCACTGGATCATTAGCAACTGCCGATAATAATTTAACATTGTCAGGATCGTTAGGAGCTGCGACAATAGGTTCCTTGATGTCGTTTAAATTAATTTCAATTACTTCTGCATATTCTGCATCTGGATCTGCTGCCAAAAGTATGGGGTTAGCCAACCATGCTTCCATTTTTGCCACTCGTCTCATAATGGTGCGCCCATCACCATAACCTCGGGCTACCATATTTTTTAACAGGGCAATATTAGAACGTAAGTATTCAGCAATTGTTTCTTCACTTAGTTTGATAGTACAACCAGCACAAGAGCGTTCTGCTGAAGCATCGGTCAATTCAAAAGCCTGCTCCACTTTTAAATCTGGTAATCCTTCAATTTCCATAATTCTACCAGAGAAGATATTTTTCTTGTTCTTCTTCTCCACAGTTAATAGTCCCTTTTGGATAGCAACGTAGGGAATAGCATTAACAATATCCCTCAGAGTTACTCCTGGTTGTAATTCTCCTTTAAATCTGACCAAAACTGATTCAGGCATATCTAAAGGCATTACACCCAAAGCACCTGCAAATGCAACCAGTCCTGAACCAGCGGGGAAAGATATACCCAAAGGGAAACGAGTGTGGGAGTCTCCACCAGTTCCCACCGTATCTGGTAATAACATCCGGTTCAACCAGGAGTGAATAATCCCATCTCCCGGACGAAGAGCTACACCTCCACGGGATGCAAAAAAGTCCGGTAGTTCCTGATGGGTTTTCACATCTACTGGTTTAGGGTATGCTGCGGTATGGCAAAAACTTTGCATTACCAGATCCGCACTGAAACCTAAACAAGCAAGTTCTTTCAATTCATCCCTGGTCATTGGTCCTGTAGTATCTTGGGAACCAACTGTGGTCATAATTGGTTCACAGGAAGTACCTGGTCGCACACCTGGTAGACCACAAGCTCTACCAACCATTTTTTGTGCTAGGGTGTAACCCTTACCTGTATCTTTTGGTAGTTGGGGACGAATAAATAAATCACTGGGTCCTAAACCTAATGCTTGTCTAGTCTTATCCGTGAGAGTGCGTCCAATCAACAGAGGTATCCTTCCACCAGCGCGAACTTCATCTAAAATTGTGTCCGGTTTTAAATTGAAGGTGGCAATGATTTTTCCCTCTTTGGTGATTTCACCCTGGTAAGGGTAAATGGTAATAATGTCACCCGTTTCCATTTGAGTTACATCACACTGGATTGGTAGTGCACCCGCATCCTCAGCTGTGTTGAAAAATATAGGGGCGATCGCACCGCCTAAAATATAACCACCTGCTCTTTTGTTGGGAACAAAGGGGATATCATTGCCTATGTGCCATAATACGGAGTTGATTGCCGATTTACGTGATGAACCTGTACCTACCACATCTCCGACGTATGCTATGGGATATCCTGTTTGTTTAAGTTGGGCGATAGTTTTTAAGCTTCCTGGTTGTTTGGTTTCCAACATTGCCAAGGCGTGCAGGGGAATATCAGGACGGGTTGTGGCGTGGGTAGCGGGTGATAAATCATCGGTGTTGGTTTCTCCTGGAACCTTGAAAACTGCAACCGTAATTTTGTCTGCTAGGGTAGGACGGGAGGTGAACCATTCTCCTGCGGACCAGGAGTCTATGACCTGTTTAGCATAGGAATTAGTCTGGGACAGTTCTAATACATCATTGAATGAATCATATACAAGTAGAATTTTACTTAGAGCTATTGCTGCAGATCTAGCTACTGGTGAGGAGAGTAAGTTAATTAATGACTGTACGTTATAACCTCCTACCATGGTTCCCAGCAGTTCCACTGCGGTGAGAGGAGAAATTAAAGGACTGGTAATTTCTTGTTTAGCAATAGCGGTGAGGAACCCAGCTTTAATATAGGCTGATTGGTCTACTCCTGGGGGAATGCGGTCCCGTAATAAATGTAATAATAGCTCTTCTTGTCCTGGGGGGGGATTTTTAAGTAATTCACATAGTTGAGATGTTTGTTCCACATCTAGTGGTAATGGGGGTATACCTAATTTTCCCCGTTCTTGAGTGTGTCGTTGGTATTCTGCTAACATGCCAAGTTCCCTTTTTTGCTGTTATTGCTCCTATTTTAACCTATTTCAGGATAAAGATTGGATAAACCGTTAACCACCACCTAAAAAATGCTCCGCATTTAAGTGTCACCTATACCTGTATATTGAGAACTACCGAAGATTGCTTCCGGGTAGCGGTAGTATTTAAACTCCATGATGTTATGGAATGGGTCTTCCAAGAAAAAAGTTCGGTGTTCTAGGGGAGAATCGACAAAGCGATTTTTTGGTTCTTCTCTAAAATTCAACTCTTTAGTTTTGGCACGTTCTAGGAGTTCTTGCCAATCTTCTTCTTGGGTAAACACTAAACCAAAATGCCTAGGATAAATGGCCTTTTGAGGTGTTAAGGGTTGTTTGGTGATATGTGCTACTAGTTGATGTCCATAAAGATTAAGGATTAAAGCATGGGGGTTTTCTCGACCAGCTATGCAGCCTAATCCGTCAATATAAAAGCCTTTAGTCTGAGAAATATCACCCACGGGAAATGCTAAGTGAAATATAGTTTTCATAGTTGCCAATGCATATTATAGCTTTAGACGGGGTTGATGGGAAAAATTGAGTGCAGGCGTTCTGATTAGAAGTAGTGGGGTCATAGTAGCAAAGATTCAACTATTAACCCCAGCTTACTACCAGCTTACTAACTGGGGACTTTAGCTTCACGGGCCATGTCCATAAAACCACTCATGTTGGCACCAGGACGACGACGTGCTCGGGAAGTTAGGGTGAGCAGGTATTGGGGTGCAAAGGTAGTTTCCTTTGCTACTACTGGTTTTTCCACCGGTTTTGCTGCTGGTACTGGAACTGATTCTACCTTGGGTGTTACCACCGATTCTACCTTAACTACCGGTGTTGCTGGTACTACTGTGGTTGGTTCATTTTCTTCTTTAAGCTCTAAGTAATATTCGTCCTTTTTGCCGAATATTCCACTAATAAAGCTCAAAATGCCGGCAATTAAATTTTTGATAAATCCAAACATGGCAAGCTCTCCTGTCTTCGATTCCAATACAAGTTTGATTCTTTAACAACAATTTTACATTCTAGTTACATTTTTTGATGCTCCCCTGATTTATCAGGTAATTCCCAGTTCCATCGTAATAAATCTTATTTGTTTCTAGAGCTGGAGTTTGAGAAAATAGAACCAATTTAATAAACGATCCTAGTACCTACTTACCACCCATAGTGATTGAGCTTGGATTATAGGTTCTTTGGTTTAGGTTCTTTAACTTGTTACAGGAGAAGACTGAATGAAATTAGCTTACTGGATGTATGCAGGACCTGCCCACATTGGCACCCTAAGAGTAGCTAGTTCTTTTAAAAATGTTCATGCGATTATGCATGCTCCTTTGGGTGATGATTATTTTAATGTTATGCGTTCTATGTTATCCAGAGAACGCGATTTTACACCGGTTACAGCTAGTATTGTAGACCGGAATGTTTTGGCTCGTGGTTCTCAGGAGAAAGTAGTAGAAAATATCACTCGTAAGGATGCGGAAGAACACCCGGATTTAATAGTTTTGACTCCTACTTGCACTTCTAGTATTTTACAGGAGGATCTACAAAACTTTGTAGACCGTGCTCAAATGGATGCTAAAGGGGATGTGTTGTTAGCAGATGTTAATCATTATCGTGTAAATGAGCTACAAGCAGCGGACAGAACTTTACATCAAATTGTTAAATATTACATAGAAAAGGCTCGGAAAAAAGAGGAATTGCCAACTGGTAAAACTGAAAGACCGTCGGTGAATATTATTGGTATTTCTACTTTGGGATTTCATAATAATCATGATTGCACCGAGTTGAAAAAATTAATGGCTGATTTGGGTATTGAGGTAAATGCGGTCATTCCTGAAGGAGCTTCAGTCCATGAGTTGAAGAATCTGCCAAAGGCTTGGTTTAACTTGGTTCCCTATCGGGAATTGGGTCTATTAACTGCTAATTATTTACAGGAAGAATTTGCCACCCCCTATGTGGATATTACTCCTATGGGTGTGGTAGAAACTGCTAGATGTATTCGTCAAATTCAACAAATAATTAATCAACAAGGCGCCAATGTTGATTATGAGGAATTCATCAACGAACAAACTCTGTATGTATCCCAAGCTGCTTGGTTTTCTCGCTCTATTGACTGTCAGAATTTAACCGGTAAAAAGGCGGTGGTTTTCGGTGATAGTACCCACGCAGCAGCAATGACCAAAATTCTGTCCAGGGAAATGGGTATTCATGTGGTCTGGTCGGGCACTTATTGTAAATACGATGCTGACTGGTTTAAAGCACAGGTCAGTGAATATTGTGATGAGGTTCTCATTACAGATGATCACGGATCCATCGGAGATGCGATCGCCCGGGTGGAACCTGCAGCAATTTTTGGCACTCAGATGGAACGTCACGTAGGTAAACGTTTAAATATTCCCTGTGGAGTTATCGCAGCTCCTATTCACGTACAAAATTTCCCCATAGGTTACAAACCATTTATGGGTTATGAAGGGACAAACCAACTGACCGATTTAATTTATAACTCCTTCACCCTGGGAATGGAAGATCACCTGTTAGAAATTTTCGGTGGTCATGATACTAAGGAGGTAATTACTAAGGGAATTTCTGCGGAATCTGATTTAAATTGGACAAAAGATGGGTTGGCTGAATTGAACAAAATTCCTGGTTTTGTCCGAGGTAAGGTGAAACGAAATACGGAAAAGTTTGCCCGCGAACGGGGATTTAAAGATATTTCAGCAGAAGTGCTATATGCAGCTAAGGAGTCTGTGGGAGCTTAGTCGAACTCCCCGCTTTCTAGCATAGTTCAGGCGATCGCATTATTTAAAGTATTGAGAAAAAAGATGCGATCGCCATAATTGTAAATTGTCTATAATAACCCTTCCAATCGCCGACGAATACTATCTAGTTCAGAATTAGAGATTTCCTGTTGTTCCTCCTTAGTCTTTTTACTGGAATTACCCTGTTCCCAATCTGTTTTCTCCACATTTTTTTGTGGAGGGGTAATCAAAACACTGCTATCTTCCGGTACAAATTGCCAGTCAAAGCCATACTCTCGACA
This sequence comes from Cylindrospermopsis curvispora GIHE-G1, assembly GCF_014489415.1. NCBI lineage: Bacteria > Bacillati > Cyanobacteriota > Cyanophyceae > Nostocales > Aphanizomenonaceae > Raphidiopsis > Raphidiopsis curvispora. The sequence continues at coordinate 1,306,858 of NZ_CP060822.1, read as the reverse complement.
AAATTCCTCGATCTCCTGTTGATCCATCTCTTCAACTTTAGCCATGGGGAAATCCTGGGCCTCTAACATCAAAGCGAAGCGAGTTGCATCGTCTTGTGATTCAAACATCATAATTGTATTACGATTACCCACTAAAATGGAATGAATTCCTTCATTATCTGTGCCAGCATTAAAAATTAGTACAAAGACGCCCATAGTTCATCCTGGAAATTTTCTCTTTATTTTATTTCCATCAGGTCCCGGATTCCATACTACAGTAAATAACGAGCAAATGCTATACCCAAGTATAAGCTAGTAACCCCTAAAACTGCACTACCTAACCAATAAAAAATGGCCTTGAAAAAATCTCCCCCCTGAACTAAGGCTAGGGACTCTAAACTATATGTAGAAAAAGTTGTATATGCGCCTAAAAAGCCCGTGGAGATCATTAACCTTACCTCCTGTGAAACTATGGTTTTTTGTCCCATCCAACCGGTAAAAAACCCCATTGCTGCACAACCACTAAGATTAATAAAAAATGTCCCATAGGGAAAATTTGTACCCAATTTCAGCGTCAACCAAAAGGTTAAATAATAACGAGCCAAAGCACCAGCGATCGCTCCTAAACTAATGGCTAATAATTGACGGAGAGTGAGATCTTGTAACATAGCATTCTCATTAAGATTGAGAAATCCGTACTTTCAGGAGAGGTTTTCATCATTGTACATTATATTGCCATGGGATAAAACTAAATTACAGCCAGTGATTGGTTTTATTCTATCATTTATGTAAAGTTACTACACGCATAAGTTTCATTGTACAACTGGGAGATCAAACTATGGGAAATCAATTCAAGACTCTTGCTCTATTAGCAGCTCTGAGTGGATTATTAATTGCTATTAGTTATTGGATCATAGGTGGTAGTGGTGGAATAATCCTGGGGATTGGTTTAGCAGCAATTACCAACCTATTCTCCTGGTATCAATCAGATAAAATTGCCTTAGCGGTATATAATGCTCAGCCAGTGAGTGAAGCCCAGTTACCCGGTCTTTATCGTATGGTAGCAAAATTATCAAGCCGCGCCAATATACCTATGCCTAAGTTGTATATTGTGCCTACTTATACTGCTAATGCTTTTGCTACTGGTAGAGATCCAGAACATGCAGCAGTTGCAGTGACAGAAGGAATCTTAAATATTTTACCGGAAGAGGAATTAGAAGGAGTAATTGCTCATGAGCTCACCCACATAGTTAATAGGGATACTCTAACTCAAGCTGTAGCTGCTACGGTTGCTGGTGCAATTTCCTTGCTGGCACAAATGTTGAGTTATAGTCTTTGGTTTGGCGGTGGTTCAAGGGACAACAACAGGGGAGGAAATCCCTTGGGAGTGTTATTGACAGTTATGTTGGCACCCCTAGCAGCAACAATTATACAGTTGGCAATTTCTCGCACCAGAGAATTTTCCGCTGATGCTGGTGCTGCTAAAATAACAGGAAATCCCAGAGCTCTAGCTCGAGCTTTACAAACATTAGAAGCAAATGCTAGAGAAACACCTTTGGATGCTAATCCAGCTTTTGAGCCATTATTAATTATCAGTCCTATTTCTGGACAGTTTTTGGCTAATTTATTCTCTAGTCATCCATCAACCCAGTCCCGTGTGCAAGCGCTGTTACAATTAGAGAATTAATTTTCTCATAAATTTTTAAGAAACTCTAAAGCGCAGATACAACCTCTGTGGACTTAGCATAGAGGTTGTCAACAGCATACTTAACAACTAATGACTCTTCTGTTGCATGACAAGAAGTTTTGAAGATTCGGGTTTTGACCGTATCTTTGATAAGTTTGGCTTGAAGAGTATATAAACAACCAGCAGAATTTTCATAACTTAGTTCTGCTAACACTGTATTATTGTCCATACTCTGTTCTAACACTCTTCCTGACACCTTGTTATTAAACCAATCCCATCCCTGAATATAAATTATTTCCCTCTCTAAAACCTGTAATGCTGGTGGTAGAAGACCCCACCCACGATAGACCCTATCTAGAATTTTAATGTCTCCAGCACGACATAAAATCGCTTCCAAGGACTGTTGATCCAATAGTCCATAGTATCTAGCTTCCGGTAAATCTATAGCTGTAGGGGCGAAACGATGTCCACCAATATGACTAGATCTCCAAATTCTCACTTCCTCTAATTGCAATTCCATAATTGTCTTCTGGGCGTGAAAATAAAAGGGGTTGCCATACCTAGCACAACATTGGTCATGACTGCCATGGGTACAGATAAGAATATCCCTAGTAAATTTATTTTGTATTTCGTAATCACTGTTTTTACCCGCCAACCATTTTCTTATTTCTCCCTCTACTAAATCAATATTCGGCAACTTAAATTCTCGCTTAATATAACTTTTTGTTAAACCCTGGGGTTTATGATAGATCAGCAATGTGGTTTCTTGATTTTTATGGGAATCTTCCTTGGCAATCAATAAAAATCTAACTGGTAGTTTCTTACTTTGTAACTCTCTGTTTAGCAATTGCAGGTTACTAGGCACCCATTTGGAGCCAAATGCTTCTGATATCCAAGGAGGTGGACACTCTACCAAAACATAAGTTTGGTAGTTGGTTGCGCTACCAATTATTTCTTCTCCTATTTGTCGTGAGTAGTCCGAGCAAAAAAAATTTTTCATGTTACCTTTAGCAATTATTTTTTAAGTTAGTCATGGGAGAAATTGTGTTGACAACTACTATTTTTGCGAATCATGGCAATTTCCATAAACTTGGTAAATTGACCACCAAAATTAACAATCTCCCACTCATAATCCATTCTATATGCTCCCCCTGATTTTACATCTTTAATATTGAAAAAATATATTTTTTAAACATATTTAAAAACTCTCTTAATAACCTCTAAATCTAGCACTGAATTGTGCCTGGTCTAGACATAATTAGTCGTGATCCGTATATTTTACTTGTAGTCGGTAGTAGCTTCTTACTCATAAACCATGGGTGATCCCTTAATTGAGAAGAATTCCTAATTGTTGACATAGAGTCGTAGCATTGGTCACAAGGGGTGGGAACTGTGGCAATTAATTGTTGAATATAACAGAATAATAGTCAAAAGGCAAGAGTTGAGATTTGTCATATTTTTAATAATTTTTCTCAATACTTATAGTCAATGGAATTGAAAATTTCCGATTATTCCGATTATTATGTAATCATAGGAGTTAAAAACGTATGACATTAATATTGGCGCTAGACTTCGGGGGAACTAAATTGGCCGCAGGCACTGTAGAAGCAGGCTCAAGAGAATGGTTACGCCGTGAAAGTCAGTTATCACCAAAAAATGGGGACGCATTAAATGACCTAGAAATCATGCGATCGCTCATCAGTGCTGTACTAGACAATCGTAGAGCGGATGCCATAGGAGTTAGTTTTGGTGGACCAGTGGATGCACAAACGGGAATAGTCAGACTTTCCCATCATGTACCTGGTTGGGAAAATATTCCGTTAAAACTACTATTAGAAGAGGAATATAAAGCTCCAGTTAGTATAGACAATGATGCGAATGTTGCTGCCATAGGAGAGCACCGCTTTGGTTCTGGACAGGGATACGACAGCTTGTTTTACATTACCATAAGTACAGGAGTAGGCGGAGGATGGATTTTAAATAATCAACTTTGGCAAGGCACGGGAGGGATGGCGGGAGAAATTGGTCATATAGTAGTAGATCCTAGAGGTCCAGTATGTTTATGTGGTAAAAGAGGGTGTGTAGAGCGTTTTGCATCGGGTCCTTACATTGCGCAAAATGCCAGAGAATTATTAGAAAAAGTAGCACAACAATCGACCAGTTCTGGTGAGAATGTCCAGGGAGATATACTACGACAGTTAGTAGATAATAATGTAGATTTAATCACTGGGCAAATAGTCAGTTTAGCAGCATCAAATGGAGATGAGTTAGCAAAATCAGTGTTATATACAGCAGCTTGGGCTTTAGGAGTAGGTATTGGCAATGTAGCTAACTTGATGAATCCCCAGAGATTTATCTTAGGTGGTGGGGTAACAAAAGCAGGTGATAGTTTTTGGAGCATTGTGAGAAAAACAGCCCATCAAACTGCTTTACCAGAAGTGAATTTCGAGATAGTGCGAGCGGTTTTAGGAGATGATGCACCATTGTGGGGAGCAGTAGCTTTGGGTTTAGATATTAGCTATTCTGGATACAGAATCTGATTAAATGAGATATTATTAAGTTATAGTATATAGATTACAAATCAACAGAAATTGTGTAAATCCTGAACAAGTCTACAAATTCCACAATGATTCCACAGGATAAACATGACCATTCCTTTACTAAAATATTCTCCATCCAGTCAAAACCAAAGAGTGAAAAGTTTTGAAATTCCTGGAGATGAAAATCCGCCAGTTTACACCATGGAAGGGACTCCTTCTATCTCAGAGGTTAATGAGTTAATTTGGGCTGCTTATCGGCAAATTTTTAATGAGCAGCAAATTTTGAGGAGTAATCGTCAGTTAACTCTGGAGTCTCAATTAAAACATAACAGCATTAGCGTCAGAGATTTTATTAGAGGACTATTGTTGTCGGAGACCTTTCGTGTACGGAACTATGACACGAACAATAATTATCGATTCGTAGAAATGTGTATCCAGAGAGTGCTGGGAAGAAACGTCTACGGTAAACAAGAAACCATGGCTTGGTCGATAATTTTGGGAACAAAAGGAAGACAAGGTTTCATTGATGCACTGCTCAATAGTGAGGAATATGAAAGTAATTTTGGTGATTATACAGTTCCCTATCATCGGCGAAGAGTAATTGCCCAACATAGTATGGGAGAATTACCTTTTAGCCAATTTCCCCGTTATGATCAGTATTATCGTCAACAACTAGAGAATTTGGGTTATTTCCAAAATAAAGCGCCTCTAAGCTATCTATGGAAATGGCAACAACCTCCTTACCATCCAATTTATCTAGTCTTATCATCAGGCTTTGGAATATTAGGAAATCTGTTGATTTTAGCTGGGACAATTTATGTGATTCTCACTTATTATGGTCTAGTTAATTTTTAAATACATAACTTAGCCAGAATTCTATTGGGTTTCAGGATTTTGGCTAAGGTATTGAGGAAATGGGGATTTTTATCAAGCACTAACCCACCATTTCCTGTTCCTCACGCCATAATTGATATAACCGATTGGCTGGAATTGTTAAATATAAAATATCCCCTGCACTTAAATTAGTTTCTAACAAATCCCAACCATGTAGGGTTTGATGATTGGTTTCTACATATAAAGGCACAAAATCCGCATATCTAGCTACGTCCTTTACCCACTGACCACAAAAGGGGTGATTAGGACTAATCAATGTTGCAAAGGCTACCCATAAGTTATCACCTATAATACCATTGCCAATAATTCTTCCTCCCAATGCAGCAGCAGCAAATGCTGGCGCTGCTAATTCTGCAGGACTTAATACTGCTTCAAAACCAAATACTTGTTTGGCCATTCCCGCAAAATCAGGGTCAGCATAATTCACCACTACGGGAATTTTGGGGGCTAAACCTTTAGCTTTTAAGGCAATTTCTAAATTGATTGCATCGTTGTTAGTTACTGCTAAAACTGCATTTGCTGTATCTATATTACTAATTTGTAAGGTTGTCCGAAAACTGGCATCCGCTAATATCACCGGAATGCCCATTCCCCTAGCTGTGCTTACATATTTATTATGAGTATCAGTTTCAATTACTACTACTTCATTACCACTAGCATTTAATTGCTGCACAATTTTAATCCCAATCCCACTTAAACCACAAACAATATAATGGTGTCTTTGAGGAATTCTCGCTGCATCCCAAAATTGTTTCAGACGACTTCCTAAGACGAAATCTGTTAACATGGCATACCAAAGACCAAATACCACTGCTCCTGCTAACATCATAACAATTGTGAATACTTTAATGCTGTTTGGTGCTGCTTCCACAACTTTATCATTACCACCCGCACCTGTAATCATCCCCACAGCAAAATATAATGCATCCACAAATGAAATATTTAATTTGGCATATACATAAGTAAGTGTGGCAATTAAAATAATTATAAATAATACTATTGCCATGGCAATTACTGATTGGGCATGCTTCTGAAAATGCCTAATACTGGTGAGGATTTTAATTATTTTCCTAGCCCATGATTTGCGTGTGTAACTGACCCGTGGTTGGATACCAATAATCAGGCGATCGCCTATTTTTAAACGTTGTTCTGATAATACTGCGGATACCAAATTCATTTTTCCCGTGGTAGGTAAATAATAAATCAGCATTCGTGTTTTTTCTTCCCATAGGTCACTGATTTTTTTTCCTTGCCATGGATGATTGTCATCAATATATTCCTCATGAATTGGCCAGGTTTGATCAAATAATTTAATTTCTCCTACAGCTTTATTTCCTAAAGCAGCAAAGGTAAATACGGGTGCTGCTAGACCCACAACACTCATACTCAGATGATCTATCAGGGCATGATCTAAACGTTCTCCTAAATTAGTATTATAAAATCGGTTAATAATGCGAATATTAGGATTTAGTACCCGAGCTTGCATCATAACTGATAAATTTATACCATCATCAGCTGTGGCAATTACTAGAGTATGTGCCTGTTCAACTCCTGCTGTTTGTAGGGTAGAAGCTGCACATAGCTCTCCAATAATCACATCTCCTGTAGTTTCCCCTGCAATGGGTCTACGATGAATACCAACAACTAGGGCGCCCTGTTGTCTCAGTAGACGAAAGATCTTATAACCAGTTCGACCTAATCCACAAACAATAATTCGAGGTTTCATGAAATATCAGCACAATTGTCACTAATACTCTGTATTTATTTGTATTTATAATTGATTTCTCCCAATATAACTGTATGTTTACATACAGTATAGAATACTGAGAGATTATAGTATGATGAAGGTCTTTTACAATAGACCCATTGTTCATAAACGAATTAATAACCAAAAGTATCCTCAGCTATGGGAAAAGCATAGTTAGAGAATAGGGAGTAATGATTAATTTCATTATTGGTTTCTTGGTCGAGCACATGAATAACCTGATTATGAATTTGTTCTGCTTGTTCAGGGGAATTGCCAATACTAGTTAAACCTAGTTTGCCAAACTGAGAAATACAACCCATCAGATGAAATACAGTTCCCGTTTCTGTTCCACTCTCAAAATGTAATCGGTGATGGGCAATAATATCCATTAAGTCACTGGGTAAGAGTCCGCGATAGGAGTCTTTTTGTAAATTGTCCGTAGCAACATAATATTTAGGTTTTCCCTGTTGACTGTAAAATAGCCCAGTGGATAAATCATAGCTCCCATTGGTTAATAACTTTAAAGTCATAAAGGGGTGAGTAGTACCGCCTTTACGTAAATTAATTTCAATAGCTTGGATATCCCATTTGCCATTACCTTGATCCACTACTACAAAATCCACACCAAATCTTTCCAATGCTCCTTTTTCTGCCAGTTTTTTGCCTACAGCTAAACCAATATCTTGTAATTCTACTCTATAATTCTCATTAGCTGGAAACCGACACCCCAGATAAATTTGTCCATCCGGACCACCGAGAATTTGATCATGGGTGGAAAGTATTTCTACCGTCCCATCGGGGGTGATTCTTCCCTGCACACTGGGGGAATATTTGATTTCACCTTCTATAAATGATTCGGCGATCGCCCCTAGTTCTAAAATCAGTTGAGAAAAGGTTTTCCAATTTTCTTTTTGGGCTTGAAAACGTAGATTGACAAAACTTTTTTCGATGGCTTGTGATCTTTCAACATGGTTGGTTTTTCCTGGAGCGAAATCCGTTAGAGGAAGCAAATTCAAGATGGCATTTCCCTCTCCAGATATACCCTGATTTAGTTTGATGACTATTTTTTTTAAATGTGGTTGACGTTCCCACAAATTAGCCGCTTCTCTAGCCAAGTCTTTTGCATTCCAAACCAATTTACTACCATCTGGATGAGGTACGCCAGTTTGGGCAAAAATTTCCCGACTACCACTTTTTGTTCCCCAAATCTGTAAATCTGGCGCAGCAGCATACAGAGGTATATTCAATTTTAGGGATAACTTTGCTTCCCAAAATGTGGAATTGTAACAACTTATAAAAGCTTTATCTATATGTAATGCTTGGCGTATTCTTTCTATCAGTCTGGGGCGTTCTAAGATTTTTTGACTCAGAGGTTTTAAAGAAGAATCGTAGGTAGAAAGCATTAATAGACGATGGCGGGCATGGGAAAAAGGAATTCCCGGTAGCAATTGTAAATAATAGTCAATAATGCTAGGATGTATGGGCATTGATGTGACATAAATTAATCTATTTCGGGGGTTGCGCAAACGAATGAGAGAAAATAGTAATCTTTCCTCATAATGCTCACAACCCTGAATCTTTTCTAGTTCTCGCTGATCAATACTCAAGGAAGGGATAATTAAAATATCCGTCTCACTATTATCAAATATCTCACTCGCTTTCCAACGCTCCCCCAAGGTTGATTGTAACCTACGAAATTGTCCAATTTCTGCTAATTGACCAGTATTTTGTGATATGTCTTCCCCAGTCATATTTTTTCTCCTTAGAATATACTAGTTAATATATATCCTAAGGAAGACTCCTTTGGTTAATTTTGTCTGTATATTTTTGTAAATTTTTTTAGACATAAGTACGTGGGTGTAATTAAATATAAGATAAACGTAGGATGGGTTGAAGTATGAAACCCATCCTACAAATAATTGTGTCTCCCCACTTAAATTGATTGAGAAAAGTCAATTATTAAATCAGTTATCAGTATATTGAATTAGCTATGCCCAATAGATATCTAATCTATATCTGAAGAGTGATAAAATCAGGTTTTTTTTACTTCCGATGCACGATAAATAACCAAGAATTAACAGTTAAATTAAGAGCAGATGAACAGGGTCAAGCCTTCATGATCACTGATTATCTAATGGTTACTAATAATTGGATTAAGAGCCTATGAATGGATGAAAAAGGTTACGCTCATTTATGGACAAATATGTTACTAACTGGGTGTGCCAATATCCAAATGTTAAGTCTCAAGTTGTTAACAGCTCGCGGGAACGAAAGCAGAAAATAAATTTCTCAAAATGAGTTTTTAAAAACTTTTTTTGAGAAATTTACCTATAGATACTTAAAACCTATTTCATGTTAATTAAATGGTGTCGTCCCCTGAAGCAGAAAAGTTCTCCCAGGAACGCAGGGCCCGCAATTGGGGGGTTTTCTTTAATTGATGGGCTTCCATCCTAGTAAGCACATCATCTAAGATGGTGACAGCTTGGGTAATAAATGGTCCCTTATTCAACATAACACATTCAGCTCTTTCGGCCATAGCTGCATCTGTCATTTCTCCACGAGATGGGGCACCTTCCTTGACTAAACTCTCTAATACCTGAGTTGCCCAAATCACTGGAACGTGCGCAGCTTCACACAACCACAGAATTTCTTCTTGTATCTCTGCTAATCTTTGATAGCCAATTTCTACCGCTAGATCCCCCCTAGCAATCATTACTCCAAAGGGGTGTTTCCCCGCTGCATGAACAATTAGTTCGGGTAGGTTAGTAACTGCTACAGCGGTTTCAATCTTGGCAATAATCGCTGGATGTTCTCCCTGCAAGCATCTTTGCGCCAGTTCGCTTTGTAATAGTTGGATATCTGTTGTTTGTTGGACAAAGGAATAACCAATAATGTCCGCATGGGTAGCTAGGAAGTCTAAATCAGTTAGATCCTTTGGTGTGAGCGGAATTAGGGGTAATACTATGTTGGGAAAATTTAGTCCCTTTTCTGGAGATAGCTTCACTCCCTTGGGTTTAGCATGGGTCACCTCCAATAAAAACCCAGAACTACCATCTGGTAAAGGATAATCTTGATCAACTACCCGAGTACGTAATTTACCATCGTCAATATAAACTAAGGTGCCCACTGTTAGTAAGTCCAGAATTTCTGGTACTGTACAACTAATGTGAATATTATCTATAGGATCTGCGATCGTTTGGTTAGATAAACTACGACACAAAACAATTAAATCTCCTCGGAAGACGCGATTTTTACCTGCAGGGGCTAAAACTATTTCGGTGCGAATTTTTGGACCACCTAAATCCATCATCACTGTACATTGAGATGAAAGTTCTTGTTCAGCTTGACGAATGTTCTGAATCATCTTTTCCCAAATACTAGGATTGTCATGGGCGCAGTTTATTCTTAAACAAGTTGCACCTCGCTCAATTATCTCCCGCACCATTTCATATTCACTAGCAGCTTCTGTGGGTAGGGTGACCATAATTCTCACCCGACGATGGGGTAACGCTGGACCAAATAAGCACTCTGTCTGTTCTCTTAACCTATTCTCTCCCTCAAAAAAAGATGTGAGAACAGGACGAGTAACAGGAGCAGGAATGGGAACTTCGCAAATTAATGCTAGAGTAGCAATAACCGCATCTAGATTAGCCATCACCCTTGCTTCTATACGACCCAAAGAAGATAAACCCCAAGGCATAAGAGCAGCTTGCAAAGGACGCAGGTCGTGTCTCCGCAGGGCTAAATACTGGGCTAGGTTGAGGGCGCTAGGGAGAAATTGGGAACGCTGGATGTGCGATCGCCATTGGTCAAAAATAGCTTTCCCATCTCTTTCTACTGCTTCTCGAAGGTTGAGCAAGCTATCTAATAAGATGGGTGGACTTGAGAGATCTGTAATATTCATGATCCTGGTTCACCTGAAGCAGTTCGCTACCGTAACCAATGATAATCTGGTTTTGTACAAACCGCTTTATCTTCATCCATTGGACACTATGGCACTCAACTTATATCTGCTACGGCATGGCGAAACAAATTTTAGTCAAAGTGGCAATTTCTGTGGTGAAACGGATGCACAATTGACACCGGAAGGAAACCAGATGGCTCATAGTTTTGCTGATACTTATAAAAATTTATGTTGGGAAGCTGTTTATGTGAGTCCTATGAAACGAACCATTGCTACAGCTCAACCTTTTTGTGATGCAACTGGTCTAAATATGCAGTTAAGAACTGGTATCCGAGAAGGTAGTTATGGAGAATGGGAAACCAAAAGCAAGTCCTTTGTTCAGGAAAATTATACTGAAAACTATATTAAATGGTTGACGGAGTCCGCATGGAATGCACCTCAAGGAGGAGAAACAGCTGTAGAAATTGCTAACCGGTCTATTCCCGTAATTAGGGAAATTAAGGAAAAACACCATCAGGGTAATGTTTTGCTGATCTCCCATAAGGCTACCATTCGAATTATACTTTGCAGTCTACTGGGAATTGATTTAGGATGCTACAGATATCGTATTAATATTTTGGTAGCATCACTTAGCATGGTTAGGTTTGATGTTAATGGTCCTATGTTAGAAATCTTGGGCGATCGCAATCATATACCAGAACATCTCCGTCTCCGTCCGGGAACCTAATGGAGCAGAAGATTGGTATGAAGATTATGATGCTGCTCCCTTTTTATGCTTTACTTCTACCACCATATGTACGTTACCACGAGGATTAAAATCAGCTTTTACAGTCATTTCTAAGGGTGCACAGGCAATAACCAGATCATCTAATATTTGATTGGTCACTTCCTCGTGGGAAATGTACTTGTCCCGGTAGCTGTTAATATATAACTTTAACGCTTTTAACTCTACTACTCTTTGGTCTGGTATGTAGGCAATATGAATCGTGGCAAAGTCGGGATAACCGGAAAAAGGACATTTACAGGTAAATTCAGGTAAGGTAATATCAATTGTGTATTCCCTACCTACGCGAGGATTGGGAAAGGTAATTAGTTTGCCCTCTTCGATTTCTCGCTCACCATATTTTACTTCTTTAACAGGATTTTCACTTGGTAGAATGTTGCTCACGGAATGACTCATAATTATTGGGACTCACTAAAAAGCACATATAAATCATAATGTTTTATGATACAAAAAAATTTCTATCCCCCCAGTCGGGACACTTTTCCCCATCCCAACCATAGGGATGAATGGCACAAACCAGTAGGTTCCCACCATATACTTCTCCATGATAATTACTACAACCCACACATGCAGGATTTTCCAGTGAATCAGCTTCCACCTCATATGGGAGGTTAGGATCTTCCAGATCCCAATAGAACCCCACCAGCGGTTCTAACAACTCACTTAAACACGTACCTGCACTCCCAACCTGTTCGCCAATTTCCTCGGTTAAATCGAAAAGAGTATCCACTATCTCATCGATTTCCTCGAATAGTCTTTCTGCTTCACCAGATACGGTTAAAACAATATCAAGTAATTCTTCTTGCCACCATGTCATAGGTTTTCATGCAATAGCTAAACCAAATTGCATCTTTATTATCACTTGTCTTTCTCTTCCACCTCTTCCACATCCACTATTTCTATCAAACGAGGTTCTGCGGGGGTGGTTTTATCTGAGTCTGGTGCTGTACCCCGAGACTGCTGAGCCTGTTGGATCATCTCCTCCACAAAACGGCGAGCTTCCTCCGTGGTCATCTGTCCCTTTGCTTCCATTTCCTCCGCTAATTTTTCAATTTGCGATCGCATTTGGTTGAGGGTTTCACCACCTCTTTCGCCAGCATAAGCCGCTAGACCTACACCTAGGTAAAAAGCTTTTTCTACAAGTTTTCCAAAAGCGGGCATTGCCGTAAAGCACTCCTAAAAATGGGGGAACCCGGAGACTACGCCTACCACAAGCATCCCGTATTGCTGCTACCTTCCGGTCCTGACAAGGTTTAGGCGTTGAGATCGCATAGATCCAGGTCTGAATTTATAATAACACGAAATTTCTAAAATGGTCAACTATTCTAAAACAATTTTCCACTCGTGCAGTTGGTAATTAACACAACCGTTAATTACCAAAGGATCTGCGCTAACAATTGCCTGGGCTTCTTCCATAGAATCTGCCTCAAATAACATCATCCCTCCACCTTTTCTCGCCCAGTAACCAGTTTTAGCTTTATGTCCTTTGTCTATTAGTGCTTTTACGTATTCTTTATGGGCTGGCACATACTGATCAAAGGTGGCTTTATCCACTAGGCCTGCTTCTATTTTGACAAACCAAGGCATATTCACTAAGCATTTACAACTGACTACACAATACCATGAATTGACTGTTTCCGCTGTTAATAATTCTTAACATTAGGTGGTTGCCAATTTTTTATAGAACAAATATACTAATAAGGTAGTGGAACCTTCCAGCTGTAGGGTGGGATTGGTTACCCGGTTCATTGTGTTGATCAATTAAGTAGGAGGCAAATTATGACGAACATTGATTCACTATTATCTAGTCATCAAGCATTATTAGAAGAACATGCTAAGCAGATTGGATACCAAATCGTAAATATACGCCAGATTGTAGATAAGCGAATGAAGGAGATTCATGATGGAGAAGATCATTTACTAGAAGCCCAGTGTGTCGGGTTAAATAGGATAATTGATACTTTACGGACTGATGCTAGATGTATATTATTTACAGAGGGATTTAAAAATTTTCTAGGCAAACTTGATCACATAGAGTATAGTTGGGACGTGGATTATATAGATATAATTAGAACGGATCCAAGTAATTGGATGTTGGCAAATTTTAAATTGCCCATAGGTTTAATGGATTACAAGGTTATAGAGTGTACGAATGCCTATGATGATGAAGAATTTTATACCGGGTATGAGCATGTAGTGTCATTAGAGATAGACGGAGAAAAAAGTCCCTTAATATTAAATTACAGTCGCGACCGTGATCAGTATATCGAAGAATGTTCTCTGGCAGAAATCGTACAAGAATACGGAGACTGTGATTTTGAAAGGATCTTGGAAAGTATTACCGAAAAAGAGGAAGAAATTCAACAGTTAGGTCGGGAGATTGCCATACTGGTAGTCTATTCAATCAGTTTGTTTACACTAAAACCATCCGTGTCAGTGTTTGAATATAATTCATCAATTCCGGAAAAGTACTTATCCTGGTTTGCGCCTCCCAAGATATCTGATAACTGTTAAGTTATAGATTTACGGTTGCCATTTTTCAACTATATCCATACAAGTAAAACTATGACTAGTATAGACAAAATACTGTTAAAATACAAAGTATTAGTCGAAACCCATGCTAATCGATTTCGTCCTCAACTTGATGCTTTATACCATTTCGTAGATGAGTCCATGAAAGAGATTCAAAATACTGAAAGAGAAATATTAGAATCACAGAATGTAGAGCTGAAGAAGATAATTGATGCTTTGCAGGTTGATCCTCGTATTTTGTTATCGACGGACGAATTTAAGCAGTTTGTAGAGATCCTAGGAATAGCCGAGTGTTGGTGGGAGTGGGAAGAATTAGAGGATCTACCTGCTATTGACAAAGATCCTACCAATTGGTTACTGGCAAAATTACAACTGCCTTTAATTATTAGGGATTATCAAGAATTTGAGGATCCTTATGCCTATGATGACACAAGCACATATACCTTGTATGGATATAAAATTTCCCTAAAACTAGGAAATAGAATATGTACTATGGAGGTAGAGCGTAGGCGTGTTTATGAAAACAGATGCAAAGAGTTTTCTCCGGAGAAGCAGATTGCCTACTACATCTTATCTCCCATTAGGGATCTATTAAGAAGTATGAATTACTCAGAACAAGAAATAGACCAGCTAGGGGGAGAGATGGGCATATTAGTTTTTTATGTGGCCAAGCTTTTTGAGTTAAAACCTACAGTGTCAGTATTTGAATACAATTCAATGAAAAGAATTTATTAGGAAATAAACAGATGGAATTATATTTTAGTACTTCTGCCTATGGTGGAACATCAACCCGTCAAGTTTTGACCATGTTCTGGGAATTAGGAATCAAGGAGGTAGAACTAGCAATTGGTCCACGCTGTGATCGGGATGCAGTCAAAGCGATTACAGAATTTCAGCAAAAAGGCATGACTTATAGGGCTCATCATGCCTTTGTGTGGGGAGAAACTCACAAAAGCTTCAACCTAGCGGAACCCCAGGAATGGAGCTATTTTGAGCGCATGATGGACTGGTTAGGAGATTTAAAAGTAACAGCGTATTCTGTTCATGGAGGAGATTTTCATAGAGGTCAAGAGAGAGAAAAAGCCTATGGGCAGTTTAAAGAAAATGTTCAAAATTTACAACAAATCTGTGAAAAGCGGGGAATTGTCCTGGGGGTAGAGACCATGTATCCCACACCTCCTAATAGTTGGAATTACTATCTGTTGGATAACAGTTGGGAATTGACCCGATTTTGTGAGGAGCTACCTGAGATGAAAATCGTAGTTGATTTAGCACATGTTAATATTTGGCGTAATCAGAGCTTGTCAGAAAAACTAGAGTGGCTAAAACTTCCATCAGAGAGGATTTTGGAGATTCATATATCTGATAACGATGGCAAAAGAGATATACATTCACCAATTACAGACAGCACCTGGTGGGTTCCATACGCAGCACAGATTCCTAGAGCAATCCCCATCGTAATAGAGAGTAGATTAAATAGGTTTCCCCCATCAATTGTCAAAGAACAGTACTTGTACACCCACAACCTGCTCAACCACAGTCCATCAACTTCCCTCGTCTCCAGGTAAACTGGTGGAATTGATTGATAAACATTAGTAAAACCATGACTGCGTTTTTATTAGAAGTTGGCACAGAAGAACTACCAGCAAGCTTTTTGAGTAGCGCGATTACACAATGGCGATCGCGCATTCCCCAAATGCTGGAAGCTCATGGTCTCCCCATAGAAAAAGTAGCGGTTTTTGGTACCCCTCGTAGATTAGCAGTGCTGATCACCGGGTTACCATCCCAGCAACTGGATCGGGAAGAAGAAATTAAGGGACCACCTGCCCAAGCAGCATTTAAAGATGGTAAACCAACCAAAGCAGCAGAAGGATTCGCTAAAAAGCAAGGGGTAGAATTATCTGCTTTAGAGGTTCGTTCTACAGATAAGGGGGATTTTATCTTTGTCAATAAAAAGACCCCAGGGAGACCCATAACAGAAATTTTGACCGAACTAGTTCCCCAATGGGTTTGGAGCTTAGAAGGAAAGCGGTTAATGCGCTGGGGGAGTGGGGATGGGAGGTTTTCTCGTCCTATTCGCTGGTTAGTTGCTTTATTGGATGGGGATGTTTTACCCTTAGAATTAAGAAATGGGGAAAAAATAGTTAAGAGCGATCGCATTTCCTGGGTACATAGGGTTTTACATCGGGAAAGGGTGAGTATTTCCCATGCGACAGAATATGTGGAAACATTGGCCAATGGTTATGTGATAGTTTGTCCAGAGGATCGGGAGAAAATAATTGTAGAGCAGGTGAATAGAGCTGTAGAAGAGTTGGGTGGTTGTACAGAAATCTATCCAGAGTTGTTGGCAGAAACTACCAATTTAGTAGAATATCCCACAGCGGTGGTGGGTAGATTTGAAGATGAATTTCTCCAATTACCAACAGAAGTATCCACCACTGTCATGGTTACCCACCAGCGTTACTTCCCAGTTTTTAAAAACCGGGATGGAAGAGAACTACTACCAAACTTTGTCACCATATCCAATGGGGATCCAGCAAAATCAGATATTATTGCACTAGGTAATGAAAGAGTAATTCGAGCGCGGTTAGCGGATGGGAGATTTTTCTATGAAGCGGATTTAGCCAAGTCTCTAGAAGAGTTTTTACCCCAATTAGAAACAGTTACATTTCAAGAAGATCTAGGTTCCGTGCGAGCCAAAGTCACAAGAATCGGGAATATAGCCCAGGTGATTTGTCAACAATTGGGATTAGGAGAAACTGAAACCGAGAGAGTGCAAAGAGCTGCTCTATTGTGCAAAGCGGATTTAGTCACCCAAATGGTATATGAATTTCCCGAATTACAAGGTATCATGGGTGAAAAATATGCCCTAGCTAGTAGAGAGGATGAGGAAGTAGCTAAAGCCATTTTTGAGCATTATCTACCCAGAAATGCTGATGACATTTTGCCCACCACCCTCACAGGGAAAATCGTGGGCTTAGCTGATAGACTAGATACCCTAATTAGCATCTTTGGTTTAGGTTTAATTCCCTCTGGTTCCTCCGATCCCTTTGCCTTACGTCGGGCCGCCAATGCCATTGTGAATATTACCTGGGTTGCTAACCTACCAATAAATTTGGAGTATTTATTAGAGTACACAGCAACTTCCTTTGCTCACACTTTCCATAAAGATGCTCAATCTTTAATATCCATCCTGCGAGAATTTTTCATCCAACGTATTCGCACCCTACTCCAAGAAGAAAAACACATAGATTACGATCTAGTTAACGCCGTGTTAGGAGAACAGGATCCGGAATATATAGAACGCGCACTACAGGATCTACTAGACATTCGCGATCGCGCCACCTATCTACAACAAATCCGCCATAATGGCACCCTAGAGAAAATCTATGAAACCATCAATCGTTCCACTAGGTTAGCAGCACAGGGGGATTTAGACTTGCAACAGTTAATCCCGGATGAATTAATTAATCCCACATTGTTTCAAAAATCATCCGAGACTGCCCTTTATCAAGCCCTAGTAGCATTAGTGCCCCAGACCCAACTTGCACAACAAACGCGCAACTATCAGTTACTAATAGCCGCCCTGGAAAAAATTGCCCCCACGGTCAGCCAATTCTTTGACGGAGAAGATAGTGTGCTAGTTATGGATCCAGACCCACACATTAAACGCAATCGGTTGAATTTACTAGGTCTACTACGTAACCACGGTCGAATCTTAGCAGATTTTGGAGCCATCGTCAAAAACTTGTAGCCAAAATTAACAAAAACCAGTGTAATTTTTGCCAATTAACGCTAAGATGGGGGAGCTTAACCAGGGATGCTGCACAGTCTATGCCAAAAGCCATTGTAATGGGATTAGGAAAGTCCGGTATTGCTGCGGCGAGATTGTTGAAACAGGAAGGATGGGAGGTAGAAATTTGGGACAGTAATACCTCCCCATTTCTCCTGGAACAACAACAAAAACTTGCCCAGGAACAAATCACTGTCAAATTAGGAAATAACCCAGAATTAAAAGAGAGCCAGTTACCAAAATTAATCGTAGTTAGTCCAGGAGTTCCATGGGATATTCCTCTGCTGGTTAAAGCACGAGAAATGGGAATAGAAACCATGGGAGAAATGGAACTAGCATGGAGACAACTGCAAAATATTCCCTGGGTGGGAATTACTGGTACCAATGGTAAAACCACCACTACAGCGTTAACTGCGGCTATTTTTCAAGCAGCTGGTCTTCATGCTCCTGCTTGTGGTAACATTGGTTATGCTGTAGCGGAAGTAGCTCTAGAAGTGGCTTTAGGCGCAAAACCACCAGACTGGGTCATAGGTGAACTCAGTAGTTACCAAATAGAATCTTCCTGGAGTCTTTTTCCTCACATAGGAATTTGGACGACTTTTACACCAGACCATTTAGCTCGTCACAAAACTCTAGAAAACTACTATGATATTAAAGCCAAACTCCTGAGAAACTCCCGCTTACAAATTATTAATGGTGACGACGCTTACTTGAGTAAAGTTGGGTTACAATGTTGGACTCATGCTTACTGGACAAGTGTCAAAGGACTAGGTCATTTAATAGGGGGAAAAGGGTTTTATATAGAAAATGGCTGGGTAACGGAAAAACTATCCTCTGATTCTGAACCTCAACCAATAGTAGCAGTCACAGATCTAAAAATGGTGGGGGAACACAATCAGCAAAACCTACTTATGTCAGTGGGAGCAGCAAGATTAGCTGGAATAGAAATTGCTGCTATCAACCATGGAGTCCAACAATTTCCCGGGGTTCCCCACCGCTTACAACATGTTTGTACCTGGGAAGGAATTCAATTCATCAATGATAGTAAAGCGACAAACTACGATGCAGCTGAAGTAGGTTTAAAATCGGTAAAAAGTCCGGCAATTTTAATAGCTGGTGGTGAAGCAAAAGCAGGGGACGACACAGGTTGGTTGAAGAGAATTCAAGAGAAAACCGCAGCGGTATTATTAATTGGTAGTGCTGCTGAAACTTTTAGTAAAAGGTTAGAAACTGTAGGGTATGGTAACTTTGAAATTGTGGAGACTATGGAAAAAGCCATTCCCAGAGCTGCACAATTGGCCAAACAGTACCAAGCCACCACGATTTTATTATCACCAGCTTGTGCCAGTTTTGATCAGTATGCCAACTTTGAAGTTAGGGGTGAGCATTTTCAGCAATTATCCTTAGAATGGACCAGATCAGCAACTACTAACAAGGATTAACAGGTTGTATTGTGCTTGCTCATCCCAAAAACAACTTATAGGCGGGGTTTTGAGTTTCCTCCCAATAGCGGTAACCTAAGGAATCCAGAAAATCCCGCCATTCTTGCATTTCACCTGGTGGTACTTGCATTCCCACCAGAATGCGCCCATAATCTGCTCCATTATTGCGGTAATGAAACAAACTGATATTCCAGTCGGGGGACATGGAACCGACAAATTTCATCAGCGCTCCTGGACGTTCAGGAAATTCAAACCGATACAATAGTTCGTGGTGAGCTAGGGAAGAGTGTCCCCCCACCATGTGACGTAGATGTAGTTTGGTCAGTTCATCATCGGTCAAATCTATGGTTTTTAAACCATGCAGTTGAAATTTCTCTACTATTTTAGCAGCATCAGCTCGATTTTCAATCTGCACACCCACAAAAATATGAGCTTCTCGATCATCTGCAATGCGATAATTAAATTCTGTTAGGTTTCTATCACCTAAACATTCACAAAATTGTTTAAGACTCCCTGGTTTTTCAGGAATATTCACTGCGAAAATTGCTTCCCGACGCTCTCCAAATTCAGCTCTCTCTGCAACGAACCGTAAACGGTCAAAATTCATGTTCGCACCACAAGCTACCGCCACTAAGGTTTTTCCTTGAAGCTGTTCCCTTTCTGCATAGCACTTAGCTGCTGCAATAGCTAATGCACCTGCAGGTTCCAAAATTGAACGAGTATCTTCAAAAACATCTTTAATGGCTGCACAGGTGGCATCCGTATCTACTAGCATAATTTCATCCACATATTCCTGACACAGACGAAAAGTTTCTTCTCCCACTTCTTTTACTGCTACCCCATCAGCAAATAAACCCACTTGGGATAAGCGCACCCTATGTCCAGCCTTTAAGGATTGATACATAGCATCAGCATCTACGGGTTCCACACCGATAATTTTGATTTCGGGACGTAGACGTTTCACATAAGCTCCTATCCCGGAAATTAACCCACCCCCACCAATAGCTACGAAAATTGCATCTATTGGTTGTTGGTATTGACGTAGTATTTCCATACCAATAGTTCCCTGACCAGCTATGACATGAGGATCGTCAAAAGGATGGATAAAAGTTAGTCCCTTTTCCGCTTCTAATTTACGAGCATAAGCATAAGCATCATCATAGGTATTTCCATATAAAATTACTTCTCCCCCACGGGATTTAACAGCATTTACTTTAACTAAGGGAGTTGTAATTGGCATAACAATCATTGCTCTTGCTCCTAAGCGATTAGCAGATAGAGCTACGCCTTGAGCATGATTACCAGCGGAAGCAGCAATAACACCCTGTTTAAGTAGGTCTTGGGGTAAGTTGGCCATTTTATTATAAGCACCCCGCAGTTTAAAGGAAAAGACTGACTGCATGTCCTCTCGCTTGAGCAGCAGTTTATTGCGAATGCGGTTTGATAGGTTGGGAGCATATTCTAGGGGTGTTTCCTGGGCTACGTCGTAGACTTTGGCTGTGAGAATTTGTACTAAGTAGTCACAATACATGTTGATAGATGCAAGATAGAGAGTTTTTTGGAGTTAGATCCTCAATTTTATCTTAAACCGCGACCCCGGATTTATCGGGGGAGCGTCAAGCTAGGACATTTTGTGAACTTTCATCTTTCAATGTTTGGGGTATGGATGCAGATAATAAAAGCATATTACTAGTCATATAAGCTAACAAGCTAGACCATAATAAATGATTACTATGAAAATACCAAGCAGCAATTACTAGTGGTATGAAACTGACTATGAAGGACAATAATACCACATTACGCAAAGTACCACCTTCTCTTAAACCAATAAAATAACCTTCTAAAACAAAAGTCATACCTGTAACTATGCAAATGGGAAGTAACCAAATAGTATATTGGTTAATATCTTGATTGACTTCTGTATGATTAGTTAATAGTCCAAATATCTGATTGGGAAATAAAATAGATGTTCCCGCAAAGCTTAATGCTATGACCAAACTAGTTAGTCCAGCAACTATCAATAAAGGTATTATTTGTTGAGTGTTACCTTTAGCTTTAAAATTAGCTGTCATAGTTTGTACTGTTAGTCCCACACCGTTAATTGTGAATTGACTTAAAAAAGCAATTTGTAACAATAAACCGTTTTGTGCTAAGACATTTGTTCCCATGATCGCACTTAAATTAGTAAATACAGAATACGCGGAAATCAATAATATATAGCGAACCAAAATATTACCCTTTAAACCCACAACTCCTTTCAATGCTAACCAATCAAATACTTCTTTAATGGCTACTGGCACAATTTTCCAAGGGATAGTGCAAACCATCCATATTAAACCCACGATTAGAGCTAAATACTGGCTTAGAGCCGTTGCTAGACCCGCTCCCATACTTGCCCAACCCCATCGAGAAATCATTAAATAATCTAACAATACATTGGAACAATTACCCACAATTGACATTAATAAGACTACCCAATTCATTTCTCTGCCCAAAAACCAACCGAATAAAACAAAATTGAGTAATACCGCAGGTGCAGCCCAAATTCGCGCAGAAAAATAATCGGCTCCAGCAGCTTCGATATCTGAAGAACCACTTAAAATAAAAAAGCCAATTTTTTGTAAAGGATATTGTAACAAAATAATAACTAAACCCAATAATAAAGCTATTAAACCACTACGCAAACCGGCTAAAATTACCTCTTTGTTGTCATCTTTACCTACAGCTTGCGCAGTAATAGCATTGGCGCTAGAACGCATAAACTTTAATATTCGATAAAGATAATCGAACAAAATAGTTGCTAAAATTACCCCTGCTAAATGTCGAATATCTGTTAGGTGTCCTAAAAAAGCAATATCTACCAAACCAGCTAAGGGAACCATCATATTGCTAAGAATGCTGACACTGCTTAATCGGTAAAATCTGACCAAGAAGTCGTACTGAGTTGGAACTGTAAATGTCATGATTTTTTTTACTACATGGGACCATTATCCATATAAAAAATAGCACAAGTTTGTAAGATTGGCTGAATTTAAAGAAAGAATTTACAATTAGTATAGTAATAAGTCTCAAGAATATTAACTTAGACTAGATGTTTAAAAGCCTAGTAATTTACAGCAGATTCTTTCGTTATGAAGTACATCATAGCCCCTCATCGCTTGCGGGATGGGGCGCGGGGTGCGGTTATTGTACCTCATGACAGTGGAAAGTGCTGTATCAATACATTGAGAGTTAAAAAGATCTGTATTAGAAGAATAGGGTTTTAGGACTAAACCTTTAATGAGATAATGATTATATTAAAACGGCAAGTTGTGATTCAATAGAGAAGAACACGGAAGATGCAGATAACTAAGATAAAAAGGAAGATAGAAATGATTACATTGATTTACCGACAGAATTGGACGAGAATTTTAATTCTGGCTTTTTTCTCGCTCATGACCTGGTTGAATTTCACTCCCCCAGATATTACTCCTACAGCTATAGCTCTGGGTGGTAAATTACCCCCTGTTAATCAGCTCGCACCTACTTTTACTCTACCCACAAATACGGGGGATGGGAAGATTTCTTTGGCTGATTTTAGAGGTCACTGGGTGGTTTTATACTTCTACCCTAAGGATTTTACCTCTGGTTGTACTATTGAAGCACGACGCTTTCAACAGGATTTGCCCAAGTATCTGGAAAAAAATACTAGGATTGTTGGTGTGAGTGCGGACAGTGTGGACTCCCATGCTAAATTTTGTGACTCCCAGGGATTAAAATTCCCTCTGTTAGCTGATACTGATGGTGCAGTTAGTAAAGCATACGGATCCTGGATTGGTTTTTTCTCCATGCGTCATACTTTTATTATTGACCCACAGGGTACTCTCAGAGAAATTTTTCTGGGAGTTAATCCTAATGTTCACAGTCAAGAAGTTTTGGCACGTTTGGTAGAATTACAGAAAACATCTCTAGAACTGTCTTTAAATGAATCATGATGTCTTTCTTGTCCCTCCAGGAAAGAAAATCTCCTTGGGGGACTATGACCCCAGCTACAAGGCTGAATTTCATCAAAAAGTTGATGCTGTTAAAAAATTAAGAGCGGGTATCAAAGAACTGGCTAGATATCAAGATGTTCTCTATGCCCAAAATACTTATGCTCTCCTCATTATCTTTCAAGCTATGGATGCTGCTGGAAAGGATAGCACCATTAAACACGTTATGTCTGGTGTAAATCCCCAAGGGTGTCAGGTGTTTAGTTTTAAAGCACCTAGTGATGAAGAGTTGGATCATGATTACCTATGGCGATCTACTAGGTGTTTGCCAGAACGAGGTAGGATTGGTATATTTAACCGTTCTTATTATGAGGAATTATTGGTAGTAAGAGTACATCCAGAAATCCTCGCTAGACAACAACTTCATCATTTTCCCCAGGGTAATCAACTCTGGAAACAGCGGTTTGAGGAAATCAACAATTTTGAAAAGTACCTGGTTAATAATGGTATTGTTATTCTCAAGTTCTTTCTCCATATCTCACCACAGGAACAGAAAAAACGCTTTCTCCAAAGAATTGAATCCCCAGCTAAACATTGGAAGTTTTCTGCAAGTGATGTTCGAGAACGCGCTTTTTGGCATGATTATATGATTGCCTATGAGGATGTATTTAACCACACTAGTACTAAATACGCCCCTTGGTATATCATCCCCGCAGATAGAAAATGGTTTACAAGGCTAGTGGTGTCGGAGATTATCTGTGATAAACTAAAAGAACTAGACTTGCAATATCCAATTGTTAGTGAAGAACATCAGCAACAACTTCTACAAGCTAAAAAGCTTCTTGAAAGTGAAGACATCACTAACTTCCACCCTAGAACGAGCGATCGCATTTCCTAAGAGCGATCGCCAGGAATAGAAAACTAACCAAGTCAGTTTTAAGGTGTTTTTTCCGCCATTAATAACTGACGAATTAATCTGGCCATAGCTTTTTGGGTAAAGCGACCAGCAATTTGCTGACCTAAATGATGGACTTTGGGATTCACCAAAATCTCCATTAATTGGGGAGCAAGTTTGCTAGGATCAAAACCTCTGGTTTGTTGTAAAATGCCTACAATTCGCTGAATATGTTCTAGTGTCTGTTGTTGTTCAACTGTTGCACCAGCTACTTCATTAACTGCTGTCAAACCGAATTTTTGTCTAAGTAAAGAGGTGAAGTTATGGAGAACATTTTTACCCACTGCATCTAGTCCATTGACAACCTCATCCACCAATTTATCGCGAATAAATCCACCACGCTGGGAAGATAAAAATTCCACAGTTTGATTCATGACTAAATTCAAGTCATAGTCCTGATTATTACGGGCATTTTTTAACAAGTTCTCTAAACGATTCCAGCGAAATTTGCCATCTTTAAATAGTAGATCTTGTAGGGATGCTCGCAATTCTTCCGATGGGTCAGTTAATAGTCTTTTGGAAACATAGGGATAAGCTTCACTCAGAACTTTGAAGTTTGGATCAATATAAATGGCAATCCCTTCTAAAGTAACTAAGGAACGAATAATCAAAGCATAATAAGGAGGTACTCTAAAAGGATACTCATACATTAACTGCGATAAATCATCCGTGATACTTTTAATATTTAGTTCAGCTACGCTTGCACCCTGAGCATTAGCAAAAACTCTGGCAAATGCAGGAACTATTGGTGTTAAATCCGTATCCGGAGTGAGAAACTCCAGTTTAACATAGTCTTTTGCTAAAGAGTCAAAGTCCCGATTAACAACATGAACGATGGCCTCAATTAAACCATAACGCTGGGGTGGTTTAACCTCACTCATCATCCCAAAGTCTAAATAGGCTAGCTTACCATCAAAGGTGGCTAATAAGTTACCAGGGTGAGGATCTGCATGAAAAAATCCATGTTCTAGTAATTGTCTGAGGGAACACTGTACTCCTATTTCTATTAGATAACGCGCATTGATGCCTAGGGTCTCAATTTCTTGTGGTTGGGTCAGTTTAATCCCATTAATCCACTCCATTGTTAATACACGCCGGTTGGTATATTCCCAGTAGATTTTAGGTACGTAAATATCTGGGAGGTGTCCATACAATTCAAAAAAGCGTTCAGCATTTTCCCCTTCCCGGATATAGTCCATTTCCTCAAAAATGCGACTACCTAATTCGTCCAAAATTCCCACTAGGTCACTTCTGACCCGTTTCACATTTTTTTGCACCCAACCAGCTAAAATTCTTAGAATATATAGATCAATGGTGATTCTTTCTCGCAAATCTGGACGCTGAACTTTGATTGCTACTTCTTCCCCAGTTTTCAGTCTACCTTTATAAACCTGTCCTAGGGAAGCTGCTGCAATCGGTTGGGGTGATATTTCACTGTATATATCTTCCGGTAAACCACCTAACTCTTCTTTGATAAATTGGTATGCTATCTCATTGGGAAATGCTGGTAGTTGATCTTGTAATTTAGTTAGCTCTTCTAAATATATGGGAGGAACTAAATCTGGTCTAGTGGATAGAGCTTGTCCTATTTTAATATACGCAGGCCCAAGTTTTGTTAGCAATTCTCGCAGTTGAATCGCTATGGGGCGGTGGTTTTCCACAACTATCCCTCGCCTTTTATCCCACCATAAGGCAAAAATTAAGGATAATACAGGTACCATTACTGCTAATATTCGCTGTAAAACTTGTCCTAGTTTATCTTGGTAATGTGCTGCAATCTGTTGAGGATCATAGTATAATTGTTCTGGCTCGGCTTCAGCCAGGACTTTTGGTTGATGGTGTGTTCTTGATCTGGTTGTACTAATCATTAAGCTTTTATTAGTGTTCTTGGGTGTTTAATTGTGGACAATTCCCTTTCAGAACTGTCCTTGGTACCATGTCAACAAGCTATAAAATAGGGTTTGTTAACTATTGTAACGATATGTTGCTCTTTTGTCACATAATTGGTGAGGAGAGTTTATAACCGAGGTAAAAGTTTGGGAATCAGATTGCCGGGAATTTTAGAGAGGGCTAGATTTTGCCCCTGAATACCTAGCTCATGATGGAAAGTGCGAATTATTTTCACAATTTGGTTAAATGTTTCCTGATAAGGTTGTGTATTTTCTTCTAAACCATTGAGAGTTTTTAAAAAATAATCTAGGGATGTTTGTAAATGATAGGAAACAATTTCTTTATCACCTTTAAAATGTGAATCGGTTATGAGTTGATAGTGAGCTAGTGCTAGGTTATTTTGTGTCCCCAAGACATCAAAACTCAAATCTTTTTGCTCGAAAGAGTTGGCTATAGTCAAGGTATTTTCGTAGGTCTCAATAGATAATTTTAGTAAATTTTGGCGATTTTCTCCTTTCATATGTGGTAGATTGCTCAATTGCCAATAGGCAGTTCCTAAATTGTTACGGGTGACTGCACAACCAATGGGAATATTCTCTGGAGTCCTATATTTTAAGGCTTCTTGGTAAAAATCTATTGCTAATTGTAAATTCTTTTCTGGTGTTTCATAGTGGGATAAGTTCCAATAAGCAGTGCCAATATTATTTTGAATCATTCCATACTTAATAGGATCCTTTTCCGCTTGATAATGACTTAGGGCTGAACTATAAGCGGAAATCGCTTGTTTAAGATTTTTTTCTGGTTCACTATGTTGCGCTAGATGCCAATAAGCAGTACCTAAATTATTTTGACAGGAAGCATATTTATGAGAATCCATTTCTTCCTTGCGATAATTCAATGTTTCCTTATATGCTTTTATTGCTGCTTGCCAGTTTTCTAAGGGCTGATAAAATTTTGCCAGGTCACCATAAGCTGTGGCTAAGTTATTTTGCACTCGAGCATAGATCTCTGGCTGACTATCACATTCAATCATCTTTAAAACTAATTGGTAAAACTCTAAGGACTGTTCTATATATGTTTGTGCCTCCTGGCTGCTTACGGATGTACGATGTAGCATCCAATATAGAGTACCTAAATCATTTAAAGTATCTGGCACTAAAGGTGAAGTTTCATCATAACTGAGAGATTCCTGGTAGGCGATAATTGCTACCATTAAATTGTCTAGATTTGCATCTCCCTGTTCAATGCGCAGGCGATATAAAGTTCCTAGGTTGTGGTAGGCCTGAGCAATTTCTTCTTGGGAGTCTTGGGTGAGGTTAATTGTTAATTTCTCAATTTCCCATAGTAGTTGTTTAATTTGCCAATTAGTATCTCTATCCTCATCAATATTTGGGTTGAATGTTTTAGGAATTAGGGAAATTAACTCCTGATTAATATGTGAAAAAGATGAAAGTTTAGGAATATTAAGAACAAACGGAACTATTTGATTCTCCCTCTCTGTAGTTTCCTTAGTTTCATTGTCCAAAGATTTTCCATTATCTTTACCAGGTTGATAGTTGAATACGGTTGATTCCTCAACTACAGATGAGTCTAATTTTTCTAATCTGACACTTCTCAATTCAGAAGAATTCTGTGGATAATTAGGATTTTCTATACCTCCTGTTGGCTCTCCCTCAAAAATAAATACGCCTGTTCTATATTGCCAAAATTGCGGAGCTGATTGTTGAATCGCATACAACCAAGGACGGGTAACCCAAAATAATAAGTTGGAATCTACAATTGAAGTGCTTTGCTTCTTGCTAAAGTATTCTTCGCTCAGTTTTAAATTATGTAAGAATAACCTCTGTACTGCTATTGACTGTTTGGTCAACTGCTCTACCCCCACAATTTGAAATGCTGGGATTGGTAAAACCTTACCCGGTGAGTCTTGTGATTTCCCAACTCTTGGTGGTGGGTAATTCCCTAACCACTGGTTAATTTGAGCTATGGGATTGGGATCATTTAGGTTTAATCTCACGGTTACTAATCGAGGATAAGCTGGAGTGCTAATTCCTTGTTTTTCTCCAACAGGGTACAGCACCTGTTCTACTGGATAAGCCAAATTAGAATGTAGTTTGCTGGCTACCTGATTCCTAATATTTATATTATCACATACTGCAAAAAATATTTGACGTCGTAGGGATACGCTTAATGCTAATCTTAAACGTCTATATACTTGCCGATTTAAAGTAAAAATATCCGTAGTGGGATTTTCATTCACATTCATACTGGCTATAACAGCCTAAATAGGGGTGCTTGAAAAGGTATTTCGCCCAAGAGAGGGAATGATTCATTGGTCTTTCCCTACCATTAACCTGTTTTTTGATAATTTAGCATAGTAAGCGTACTTATTTATATTTAAAGTCTCTTTAATTCTATCAAAGAATAAAAAAATCAGGTTCCCCCTAAGATGAGAACCTGATGGTCAGGGATATTAAGTTTTATGAATTTTATCAGCTGCTTAGGTTTTAGAAAGATGGTTTTCTAACTGGCATTTGACACTGCGAAGGCAATAAAAACTACGCCAACTATTAAAAGTGCTCCGAGTCCGCCTAAAATTACATAATTCAGTTTTTGTTTACCCGTTGGAGGTTCAGCTTCATAAACCTTGGGTTCCTGGGCAAAATTGTTGAGTCGACCGCCCTCTTCTGTTGTGTATGGCATGAAATGATTCCTTGTTACAGTTCTTTATTTGGGATTACATAATATTATAATTTCAATTGACATTTTTCCATAAAACTTTACATGAGGTTACCTTGTATTATGTTGTTGGGAGTAATAGCTCAGCTTATAAGTCTTACTGAGCTATTTACACCGCTAGGTTAGTCGAGAAAACCCATTAATAGTCCAGAATCATCAATTTCATTTGACGCTATGGGACGATTGCCAAAAACCGAGTAGTTCTCTGAAATTACTAAGGAGCTGGAGCCAACAGGACGAATTCCGGATAGGTTAATACTATTGACAACAGTAAACGTATTGGCACCAATAGGGCGGATACCTAGTGCATTGTAAGTTTCCACTACTTGTAAGGTGCTGGTGCTAATAGGACGCAAACCAGCAATGGAGACTGTTCCAGCTATCTGCAATCCACTGCTACCAATGGGACGTTCCCCAGCTATGACAATTGTTCCTTGACCAGTCTGCTCTGTATTACTTTGTTGATTTTCTTCCACTTTTTTATCTCCCTTAGGATATTAACAGAATCCAAGTAGGCGCTTATAAACTAAATTCATCCACTGTGTTAAGTGAATTTTACAATAGTTAAGGAAAAGTATTTTTTTCCTCATATACTAAAGTTTACCCCGAAACAGCTACAATATAATTATCTTGTTCCGCTCAGATTATGGCCCAATTTACTCTCCAAGCTCCTTTTTCCCCCACCGGAGATCAACCCCAGGCGATCGCTCAAATGATTAAGAACATTGAAGGGAAACAGCGGTATCAAACTTTACTGGGTGCGACGGGAACGGGAAAGACGTTTTCTATTGCAGCAGTGATAGAAAAGGTGGGCAAACCTACCCTAGTGCTGGCCCATAATAAGACCCTGGCGGCCCAGTTGTGTAATGAGCTGAGGGAGTTTTTTCCCCATAACGCGGTGGAGTATTTTGTCAGTTATTACGACTATTATCAACCGGAAGCCTATATTCCTGTTACCGATACATATATAGAGAAAACATCAGCCATTAATAGTGAAATAGATATGCTGAGACATTCTGCGACCCGATCTTTGTTTGAGAGGGAAGACGTGATAGTTGTGGCATCTATTAGTTGCATATATGGTTTAGGTATGCCTGCTGAATATTTAAAAGCAGCAATAACTTTAGAAATAGGAATGGAGATAGATCCCAGAGAGGTAATAAGGAAATTAATCTCCGTGCAGTATAGTCGTAACGACATAGAAATTGGACGAGGTAAATTCCGAGTTCGTGGGGATGTGATAGAAATTGGGCCTGCGTACGAAGATAGAATTGTGAGAGTGGAATTTTTTGGTGATGACATAGATGCCATACGTTATGTGGATCCGGTGAATGGAGAAATTATGAGTAGTTTAGAAAGGATAAGTATTTATCCTGCACGTCACTTTGTCACCCCAAAAGAGAGATTAGAAATTGCCTGTGTAGAGATTGCTGATGAGTTAAAAGCATATAAATTAAAATTGGAAGAATTAGGAAAATTAGTTGAGGCACAAAGAATAGATCAACGGACTCGTTATGATATAGAACTGTTAAGAGAAGTAGGATATTGTAACGGCGTAGAAAATTACTCCCGTTATTTAGCGGGGAGACAAGCAGGAGAACCTCCAGAATGTTTAATTGATTATTTTCCCCAGGATTGGTTATTAGTAATTGACGAGTCTCATGTTACCGTTCCCCAGATTCGGGGGATGTATAATGGTGATCAAGCCAGGAAAAAAGTTTTAATTGACCATGGTTTTCGGTTGCCTAGTGCGGGGGATAATCGTCCTTTAAAAGCTGAGGAATTTTGGCAAAAAGTGTCTCAGTGTATTTTTGTTTCAGCCACTCCAGGCGATTGGGAAATAGAAGTTTCGGGGAAGAATATAGTAGAGCAGATTATCCGACCTACAGGAGTGTTAGATCCACAAATTTACGTTCGTCCCACAGCTGGACAGGTGGATAATTTGTTGGGAGAAATTCACGAGAGAGTGGATAATAATGAACGGGTGTTAATTACTACCTTGACTAAGAGAATGGCAGAAGATTTAACTGAATATTTAGAAAATAGATCCGTTCGGGTGAGATACTTACATTCAGAAATTAATTCCATTCAGAGGATTGAAATTTTACAAGATTTGAGAAATGGCAGTTTTGATGTTTTAGTAGGTGTCAACTTATTAAGAGAAGGTTTAGATTTGCCAGAGGTTTCTCTTGTGGTAATTATGGATGCAGATAAAGAGGGTTTCTTACGTGCAGAACGCTCCTTAATTCAAACCATTGGTCGTGCAGCACGTCATCTGCGCGGTAAGGTAATTATGTATGCTGATAATTTGACTGGTAGTATGATCAAAGCCATTGAAGAAACTGATAGAAGAAGGGGAATTCAAATGGCCTATAATCAAATACATAAAATTACCCCCCAACCAGTTTTTAAAAAATCTGGTAACTCTATTCTCTCCTTTTTAGATGTTTCGCGGCGGTTAAATGCCAATGATTTAAACCTGGTGGATGAACAATGGCATAATTTGAATTTGGAGGAGATTCCACAACTGATTACTACCCTGGAAAAACAAATGCACGATGCTGCTAAAAAGATGGAGTTTGAACACGCTGCCAAACTGCGCGATCGCATTAAGTCCTTGAGAGATCAAATACTGGGTAGGTGAACGGTTACCCGATTTGCACCTGATATGAGATAATTGCTCAAGCTATGGGAAAATAATCAATCTAAATCAATCTAAACTGCTGAGGAACCAAACAATGGGATATGTCATTGCAACTGCAAATATGAAGGGAGGAGTAGGTAAAACTACGGTGACTGTTAATTTGGCAACTTGCTTGGCTAAACATCATGGTAAAAAGGTGCTGGTTCTTGATTTAGATAGTCAAATCAGTGCGACCTTGAGTCTAATGTCACCGGGAGATTTTGCCAAACGTCGTAAACAAAGAAAAACCCTGAGATATTTATTAGATGAGGTAATTAATCCCGACCCTCAACCTGAATACAAAATTCATGATGTCATTGAGCCCGAATTGTGCAAGCTACCAAGTTTGAGTCTCTTACCAGGAGACATTGACTTATATGATGAATTTGTAGTTTCTGAAATGTTACACAATCAAGCTGTAGCTCTGGAAGAACGAGATTTTGAAACTATTTGGAATCGTTTTGAAAGGGTCTTAGTTAGGGATATTTTAAAACCTGTTCGTGACCAATATGATTTTATTCTTTTAGATTGTGCTCCTGGTTATAACCTCATGACTCGTAGTGCTTTGGCCACTAGCGATTTTTATTTGCTCCCCGCTAAACCTGAACCTCTTTCTGTGGTCGGTATTCAATTGTTGGAAAGACGTATTGCTAAGTTGAAGGATAGTCATGAACATGAGGCCAAAATCAATATCCAAATGCTGGGTATTGTCTTTAGCATGTGTAATACCAATATGTTAACTGGTAGATATTATAAACAAGTCATGCACCGAATTGTGGAAGATTTTGGTGTAGAAACTATTTGTCAAGCACAAATACCTGTTGATGTGAATGTGGCTAAGGCAGTTGATAGCTTTATGCCTGTAACCTTGTTGAATCCTGGTTCATCTGGATCTAAGGCTTTTATTCACTTAACTGAAGAGCTGTTACGCCGTCTGTAACTACACAGGTTATGGGCTATTGTAGTTTAATGCCTAAAACCTGAGTATAAGCACCTCTAGCTTGGGTTACACCTATTGTTCTTTGGGCAGACTCTATCATAGGACGACGCAAGCTGACCACAATAAACTGTGCTTGTTCTGCTTGTTGTTTAATCATTTTTGCCAATCTTTCAACATTAGCTCCATCTAAGAACATATCCACTTCGTCAAAGGCATAAAATGGCGATGGGCGATAACGTTGGAGGGAAAAAATAAAACTGAGCGCTGTCAATGACTTCTCTCCTCCGGACATAGAGGCTAAACGCTGCACAGGTTTACCCTTGGGATGGGCAATCAGGTTTAAACTGCTATTAGAAGGATCCTCCGGATTATCAAGTTGTAAGTATCCATCCCCATCTGATAGGGTGGCAAAAATTGATTGAAAATTCTCGTTGACTGCATCAAAAGCTTCTTTAAATGCAATTTGACGTAGTGTAGTAAAGTTCTCAATCCTTAATAACAGTTCTGTTCTCTCTGCTTGTAGAGTATTTAGCTTCTCTGTTAGCTCTTTTACTCTTCCCTCAACTACTTCATAGTCAGTTAATGCCAACATATTAACCGGTTCCATTAACTGTAATCTTCTACCCAAACTGCGCAGCTCCTTTTGTAAATCTTCCAAGTCCACCTTATCAGGTACTTCTGGTACAGGATTGGGCAATTCTGTTCCCAGGGTTTGCAGTTGACCGTGTAATTCGGTTAACTGTTCGCGTCGTTTTTCTTGAGTCTGTTGCAGTTTTTCAATTTCCCATTGTAATTTTTGCTGAGATAGGATCATATTCCTTAATTCTTGCTCTGTCCTATCTCTTTTCCTTTTCTCCTCACCTAGATTCTCGTCAATTTCCGTTAATCTGGATTGGATATGGATAATTTCTTGAGTTAGTTCCTCAACTTGATGGTTAACTGCGGACTGTTGATTAGTTAGTGTGATCTGGTCACCCTCATATTCCCCAACTCGCATTTGGGCGTCTCTAATTTTCTCTTCTAACCGCTGTTGTTGATTCCCCAAGTTTTGCAGTGTCTGCTCCACCTCCCTGACAGTGTTGTCTTTTTGTTGTAATTGTTGCTCCCAACTTCTAATGGTAGTTTGGATTTCTTGCCATTCCCTAGGGGTTTGGGAAGCTTCCAATTCCGCCAGATTATGTCGTAATTGTTGCAATTGTTCTTCTTGAGTTGGCAGTTCCCGATCTAAAATCTCTAACCGGGTTTGAGCATAATTGACTTTCTCCATATTTTGATGGAATTGTAACCGGGTAGTTTCCACTTGTCCATGTAAGTTATGGACTTCTTTTTTGAGCTGCTCTAAATACAAATGTTGCTCTCTACGTCCTTGTCTAGCTTCTGTTAATTCTAATCCCAGTTGTTTGCTGCGAGAGCTTAAAGTGAATATAGCTTCCGCACAACGTTCTAAAACCCTATCAATATCTGCCAATCTTGTTCTTAAATTAATGAGTTCCTCCGATTCCTTACCCTGTCCAGTATCGAACTTTAAACCAGAGCGTTGAGTGTGACTACCACCTGTCATCGCACCGCTAGTTTCTAGTAATTCCCCTCCCAGGGTGACGATTCGATATAGTCCTAATTGGTTTCTGGCCTGTTCCAAAGTTTTGAAAACCACCGTATTACCAAAAACATATTTAAATACCTCCTGATAGCAGTCGTCACATTCTACCAGGTTCATGGCATATTCGACAAAACCATCAACATAACGAAGAGTTAAGTCAGGAGTAAATTTAGAAGCTTTTATTTTATTTAAAGGTAAAAATGTAGCCCTACCGGCACGTTTTTGTTTTAACAATTCAATTCCTGCTGAAGCCACACGTTCATCTTCCACCACAATATGACCTAGTCTTGCACCTGCAGCAGTTTCTAGAGCTAAATGATAGCGGGAATCAACCTTACCCAATTCCACTACTAGCCCACATAATCCTGGCAAACCGGACTGAATAATGACCTTACTGGCTTGAGTTCCTTGTACTTCTTGTTGTGCTTGAGTTTGGGCCTCCAGTTTATCCAAAAGTCTTTGTTTTTCCCGCTGTTCTTGTAACAGTCGCTTTTGAGTATCCTGTTGGACTTGTAATTCTTGCTCTGCAGCTGCTAGGTTAGTTGCCAGGTTCTCAATCGGTGTGGTAGAACTATAGAACTCAAGGGTTAATTCTTGGTATTCCGCTTGTTTTTCAGCTAATTGTGG
The DNA here is from genome assembly GCF_014489415.1 of Cylindrospermopsis curvispora GIHE-G1. NCBI lineage: Bacteria > Bacillati > Cyanobacteriota > Cyanophyceae > Nostocales > Aphanizomenonaceae > Raphidiopsis > Raphidiopsis curvispora. The sequence goes on along the minus strand of NZ_CP060822.1, from coordinate 1,272,151 downwards.
TTCTAAAATACTCAAAAGCTCCGATTGTTCCTGAATGAGTTCCCGTAACTGAAAATTTCTCTCTCTTAATTGGGCTTGTTCTGTTCTTTGAGGTTCTACGGTTTGTAGCAAAGTCTCAATTTGACGGTTGAGAGATGATTGTTGTTGCACCCAATAATCGGAAGCAGCAGCAATTTCCGCTGCAACTTGACGGTGGGATTCCAACTGGGATCTTGTTTGTTCCCGTTCCTGTTGCTGCTGGCTTAAAGTTGAACTCTCCAAAGAGTATTCTTGTTGATTTTGTTGCAAAACAGCCTGGTATTCTTCTATTTCCCCTTGGGTCTGATGGAGTTTTTTGATTGTCTCTTGTAAATGAGATGCTATTTCATTTTGTCGTCTATATAGTTGTTTACGTTCAGCTTCTTGATTAGCAAGGGTAGATTGAACTGCTAAAAGCTGATCTTCCCCTAGAGATTTAACAAGGATATTCAGTTGGTCCAATTGGCTATTTTGGTCTTGGATGTTTTGATTAGTTTGAGTTAAACTCCCAGTCAGTTGATTAGATGTTGCATCTCCAGCTTGAATATCCCTAGCCAATTGTTCCTGTTTGCACTGGAGAGAGCGCCAAGTCAAAACCAATTCCCATGACTGTTTCTCTTGCAACTCTTTTTTAATTTGCTGGTATTTCTCTGCTTTTAGCTTATCTTGGTATAGACGATCTCGCTGTGCAATTAACTCACTTTCAATAATTCTACAGCTGTCTTCTTTTTCTTTAACTTCTTCTAGAGTCCCTTTTGCCTGGTTAATTTTTCTGTCATAGGCTGCAACACCAGCTAATTCATCAATAATTTCTCTTCTTTCTTTTCCGTTCATGGAGATAATGCTGGTGACATCACCCTGTAACACCACATTATAACCCTCAGGGTAAATTCTTAATCTTTCTAACTCCTCATGTAATTCTGTGAGAGTACAAGAACCGCCATTGATGTAATAGTTAGAAGTGTAACTACCCTGGGAATTAACCCGTAAACGTCGAGTCACACTCCATTCTGTTAATCTGGAAGACTTATTTTCTTGTCCATTTATCTGTATAACCTCTTCTTCTGGAGGTGACACCATATCAGAGATGTCAAAGGTGACGGTTACAATGGCTTCAATAGAATTTCGCCCTTTAGCAGTTTGATTGTTGTTGACTAGATCAGGTAGTTTATCAGCACGCATTCCCTTAGAGCTGGATAGTCCTAAGCAAAATAGTAAAGCGTCCAGAATATTGGATTTACCTGAACCGTTAGGACCAGAAATGACAGTACATCCCGGTAGCAAGGGGACAGAAGTTGTACCACCGAAGGATTTAAAATTAGTAAGTTCAACCCGCTTAATATGCACCATTATTTAGGTGTAACTCAACTGGTTTTAATAGGAGTATTTGACCACCACACAATTTTAACAGACGTGCCTAAATTTGGGAAGAGATGTCACAGAAGACCAAGTTAAGTCTCCTGGGTTTTTTAGTTTAACCTTCTCCACCTCCCTGGAGAAAGATGCAAATCCATCATAGAAGCAGTTGAAATGAACGTATCTTCTCCGCTGTTTTCTTTCAACCTATGATATTATCCCTAGACGAACTCAAAAACTTAGTGGAAAATTCCCAGTCTCCATCCGTATCCCTATACATGCCAACTCAAAAAGCTGGGGCAGAGACTCGTCAAAACCCTATTCGTTTCAAAAATTTAATTCGCCAAGCCCAACAAGATTTGGAAGCGTTAGGTATCAGACACACGGAAGTTTTAGATTTGCTTAGACCAGCTCTGGAATTAGATACAATTGATTTTTGGGAACACCAAAATCAAGGACTAGTAATTTTTATTAGTCCCAACTTGTTTCGCTACTATTGTTTACCCAGTGAATTTCCTGAATTAGTTGTTGTCAATAGAGAATTACATCTGAAACCTCTGCTGCATTTTATTAATAACGATGGTAAATTCTATGTTTTAGCCCTGAGTCAAAAAGATGTGAAATTCTTTGTTGGTACGGGACATAGTTTACAGGAGTTAGTAGTAGAAAATATGCCCCACTGTTTAGAAGAAATTCTCCTGGAAGACGAATTACAAAAGGGTGTGCAACACAGAGTGGGTATACCCAGAGGAGGAGCATCAGCAGCTGAACATCCAGGATCCATTCATGGACAAGGTAGTCCGGATCGAGAAAAACACGAAAGAGATATTTTACAATTTTGTTATGCCATAGATCAGGCTTTACACCATAGACTAAGAGATGAAAAAGCACCTTTAATTTTAGCAGGAGTAGAGTATCTTTTTCCTATTTATCAATCAGCAAATAGTTATCCTTACTTATTAACAGAAAGCATTAGTGGTAATGTGGAAATTATCAACTTGAATAAATTACATGACGCAGGGTGGCAAATAGTTTCTCCCCTATTTCAACAAGATACAATAGCTACCCTAGGACTGTACGAGCAATTAGCGGGGGAAGGTAGTAATATGGCTACCAGTGATGTGAAAGAAATTGTCAGTGCGGCTTATTTTCGCCGGGTAGATTCCCTATTAGTTTCTATAGATGATCAAAAGTGGGGAAAATTCCATCCCGAAAATATGAGTGTAGATTTACACACAAAACGCGAGGTATATGATCAGGACATGTTAGATTTTGCCGCTATACATACTATGTTAAACGGTGGCAATGTTTATACCTTAAAGGCTAAAGACATGCCTAGAGGAACGAAAATAGCAGCAATCTTTAGATATTAGAGTATATTAGGATCGGGTGAATCCAAGGTGTATTATGCCAACTACACAAGATCCTGATAGTTATTATGCTACCCCTCACCGACGAGGAAAACATAAAATCTTTATTGGTATGGCTCCCGGTGTGGGTAAAACTTATAAAATGCTGGAGGAAGCACATCAACTCAAACAGGAGGGAATTGATGTCATTATTGGCATTTTAGAAACTCATGGACGCAAAGAGACTGCTCAAAAAGCCACTGGACTGGAAATGATTCCTAAAAAGGTCATGGTCAAGGAGAACATAACTCTTACAGAAATGGATACAGATGCCATATTGGATCGCTCTCCCCAGTTAGTTTTAATTGATGAACTGGCCCATACTAACATCCCCGGATCTCCACGGGAAAAACGATATCAGGATGTGGAGGTAATTTTAGAGAGTGGAATTGATGTTTACTCCACGGTTAATATTCAGCACATAGAAAGTTTAAATGACATAGTGGCGAGAATTACTGGTATTGTGGTCAGAGAAAGGATTCCAGATCGCCTGCTTGATGAAGCTGATGCGGTTGTGGTGATTGATATTACTCCAGAAACTTTGGAGGAACGATTGCGTGAAGGGAAAATTTACCCCCGGACTCAAGTTGAGCAGTCTTTGAAAAATTTTTTCCAGCGTCGCAATTTGATAGCTCTACGAGAGTTGTCTTTGCGGGAAGTAGCGGATACGGTTGAAGAAGAAGCAAACACTTCTAGTCTGGAACCATCTAGTTGTAATATTCATGAACGGGTCCTAGTTTGTGTTTCTACTTATTCTAATTCACTACAGTTACTCCGTCGAGGTGCCCGCATTGCTAATTACATGAATGCAAAACTATATGGGATTTTTGTGTCAGATCCGGAGCAATTCCTCAGTAAGAAAGAAGCTGGTCATATTGATACTTGTGAGAAATTATGTAGGGAATTTGGGGGTGAATTTTTGCATGTCAAAAGTCAAAATGTTGCTCGAGAAATTGCTCGAATCGCGGCTAAGTATCACATTACCCAAATTGTCATTGGTGAAAGCCAACAACCTCGCTGGCAAAGATGGTTTAAAGGCTCTTTTACCCAGCGACTTGTAGACTTGATTCGCAATCAAAATATTGATTTACATATTATTGCTGAATAGAGAATGGAACAACCTTCTAATTTATTACTAAAACTTGCCCATCGTTTATTTGATAACCCTGATGAAGAGGCAAAATTTATAGCAGCTTTAGTTCATCCCCAACCCTTTTCACCTTCTATCCTTTGGTGTCAAAATCTTCCAGAAACACCGCCATTCACCACGGAGACACCAACATCATGGCAACCCAAATTTGTAGATCGTCTACAAGTGGGGGAAAGACCTGGTCAACATGCTCTCCATCAAGCAGGAGCTTTTTACTGTTTAGACTTTTCTTCTATATTTGCAGCATCTGTATTATTAACTATAAAGCAACCTATTCCTTTAGTATTAGATGTATGTGCCGCACCTGGAGGTAAAAGTATCTTTGCGTGGAAAGCATTACAACCGGATTTAATTTTTAGTAACGAATTAATTGGTAAACGACTAGGAATGCTAATATCTAATTTAAAGCGTTGTCAAATTCAACCTGGTTGCGTACTTAATCGAGATACTAGCGTTTTAGCTCAAATGCTGAAACAATCTATGAGTTTAGTTATAGTTGATGCACCTTGTAGCGGTCAGTCCTTACTAGCAAAGAGAGAGAAAGCTCCCGGATGTTTTCACCAGACAGTAATTAATAAAAATGCCAATCGTCAGAAACGAATTATTGCTAATTCCGCTGGGATTGTTGCTCCCCAAGGTTATTTAGTTTATATGACTTGCACCTACTCTCCAGAAGAAAATGAACAAGTTTGTACATGGTTTCTAGAGCGATTTCCCCAATTTAAACCTGTAGAAGTTAGTCCTCTTTCTCCCTACAGGTCTAATTTAACCACTATTCCCTGTTATCGAATGTTTCCCCAGGAGGGTTTGGGTGCTGGTGCATTTACAGTGCTATTTAAAAACATGACTGAGGGAAATCCAACGCAACTCATTAGAGATGAAATCCTATGCTCAGGTGTGTGGTACCAGCACAAAAACTCTTTCATGTCAGGATCGCATAATTTTTCATAATTTTTAGTAATTACTCCGGATGGGAGAGGAAAGATGAGAAAAGGTAGATAACAACTTAATGTAAGAAACATTTTGGTGCTAAACCTATGACTCAACAAAAACTGCAACTCTATTCCTTGTATCGCTTTGACCTTGTTCAGCCGAATGATTTACATCTCGTCGATGCGGATTATCCCGAGAGGCCAAGATAGGATACAATTACTGCCAAACAGATCAAACACTGATATTAACCTAGGTTAAATGTACTCGATACTGCCACACTCACGGAGACGTTCACCTTAACGTCTCTGTGTTTGAATGTTTATTTTCCCTAAGAATTGTACAATAAATACGGCGATCGCCTGGTGGTCCATGCGATCGCCTGTATTATAGAGCTACTGGTATTTTATCAAACTTATTTTCTTCAACAATATTACGGAATAAATCTCCATCAATGGTTTCTTCCACCATCAGCATTTCAACTAAGCGGTCCATAGTCATGCGATTTTCCTGCAGCAGTTCTTTTACTTTGGCATAACAGGTACTAACAATATCTCTGACCTGAACATCAATTTTGGCAGCAATTTGCTCAGAATAATCCGATTTCATTCCCCAGTCTCTCCCCAAAAATATTTCTTGACTGGGACTTTCGAGAGATAACAAACCCAGATCGGACATGCCAAATCGGGTCACCATTTGTCTAGCCATAGTTGTCACCTGTTGTAAGTCATTACCTGCACCAGTAGTTACTTCCGCTTTGCCAAAGACAATTTCTTCCGCAGCACGCCCCCCTAAAGCTCCCATAATGCGAGCTAACATTTGAGAGCGAGATACTAAACCCTGGTCTTCATTAGGTGTAAACCAAGTTAGACCCAAAGCTTGTCCCCTTGGTATCAAAGTAACTTTTTGTACAGGATCATGATCTTTAACTAATGTACCAATCAAGGCATGACCCACCTCATGATAGGCAATTAAACGTTTACTTTTGCCATCAACTAAAGCCGTACCTTCCATACCAGCTACAACCCGGTCCACCGCATCATTAATTTCCAGCATAGAAATTTCTTCCTTGCGCCGTCTAGCTGTCAAAATAGCTGCTTCATTGAGCAGATTAGCCAGGTCTGCACCGGTAAAACCAGGGGTGCGTTGGGCAATTTCCTCTAAGGAAATGGTGGGGTCTAATTTCTTATTTCGAGCGTGGACTGCCAATATATCTAAACGTCCCTTTAGATCTGGCGCATCTACAATTACCTGTCTATCAAAACGACCGGGACGTAACAAGGCAGAATCCAACACATCTGGACGGTTCGTAGCAGCAATAATAATAATCCCATTATTGCCTTCAAAACCATCCATTTCCGTTAGCAACTGATTTAGGGTTTGCTCTCTTTCATCATTACCACCACCAATACCTGCTCCTCTCTGTCTACCCACAGCATCAATCTCATCAATAAAGATAATACAGGGAGCATTTTCCTTAGCCTTTTTAAACAGGTCTCGCACCCGGGAAGCGCCCACACCCACAAACATTTCCACAAATTCCGAGCCAGAAATGCTGAAAAATGGCACAGATGCTTCCCCAGCAATGGCTTTTGCCAATAAGGTCTTACCAGTTCCCGGTGGTCCAACCAATAGTACACCCTTGGGAATTTTTGCCCCCACAGCAGTAAATTTTTCCGGTTGTTGTAAAAATGTCACTACTTCCTGTAGTTCTTCCTTAGCCTCAGTAATTCCAGCTACATCATCAAATTTCACCCCGGTTTTAGCCTCCATTTGAAACCGGGCCCGAGATCTGCCAAAATTCAATGCCTGGTTGGAACTACTAGCAGAACGTCGCAGCAATAACATAATCAAGGCTAACAGTGGCAAAATCCACATCAAGTTGATTAGTAAACCAATGGTTGCTCTGCTACTAGCTGTGGAAATCTCACCGAACTCAACTTTTTTCTCCTTGAGTTTACTGATTAACTCACTATTTTGATCTAACAGTCTCACTGATATGGGCGCTGTACCAGGTTTATGACTGACCAAATATACCTTAGCTATTTGTTCACCTTCATCAATTTCTACTCTTTTAACCTGGCCTGCTTTAGTTTTCTGTAGTAGCTGTCCGTAAGATAAAGAATTACTACGCCCAATTTTTTGTGCCAAGACTGGACTACCCACAATTTCTGGTAGCATAATCATCGTGGCTACTAATACTCCAGTCCAAGCAAATCTTTTGGCTGGAACCTTTTTTAACCAGGGTTTTTCCAATGTTTTTCTACCAGTATTTGTCGTCATAGTATTTACCATTTAAAACCTACTCCAATCCATTCTCGGTGACCTGTTAACAACTGGGGACTTGACATTATTTATGGTGAAAGCTACCATAAACAACTGAGCCAAATCGGGGAATTTTGTCAACATTTACATGCGCATATGACCACCTTTATCAATACAGATTATGGTTATGGGAATCGAGAATTAAATCTGTACTCTCAAGATTATAGCTTGCTGACCGACCTTTATCAGCTAATAATCCGTTTACCTCAAGGTTATGTTTGTATTTACCGATAAACGCTGTTGAAAGCTGAATCTCATTTACAGCAAATCCAAATTGTAGAGACCTATTTATTAGATATCGTACCTTAAATTTATGAATATCGCATTATTTGGCACAAGTGCAGATCCACCCACAGCTGGACATCAAAAAATTATCAAATGGCTATGTGAAAATTATGATTGGGTAGCGGTTTGGGCGGCGGATAACCCTATTAAAGAACAGCAGACACCCCTAGGACATCGTGCTGCTATGTTACAGTTGTTAATTTCTGATATTGAGCCTCCATTAGATAAATTAAATAATATTATTTTAGCACAGGAATTGAGTAGTTGGCGCACCTTAGAAACCCTAGAAAGGGCAAAATTAAAATGGGGAGATGATGTGAAGTATACTTTAGTAATTGGTTCTGATCTAGTTAACCAATTACCGAGGTGGTATAGAATTAGTGATTTGCTACAACAAGTCCAATTATTGGTGATTCCTCGACCTGGATATATTATAGAAGATGCTAGTCTACATAAAATTAGACAATTAGGGGGAAAAATGGCGATCGCTAGTACTAAAGGTTTAAATGTGTCATCAACTAATTTTCGTCAACAAAAAAATCTACAAACTCTCACAGCTCCCGTAATTGCCTATATTAATCGTGAGAGGTTATACATTTAATGCTATTAAGTAATCAGACAAGTTGTACAAATTCCATATCTAAAGGGACCTTAGCGAATTTTAAGGTAGGTGTTGATAATGTGATTTTCTCCGTAGATACTGCGAGAAATCGTCTGTTGGTTTTACTGGTGATGCGACAACAAGAGCCATTTTTGAATTTCTGGAGTCTCCCTGGTACTTTGGTGCGTCAGGGTGAATCCCTGGAGGATGCTGCTTACAGAATTATGGCAGAAAAAATTAGGGTAAGTAATTTATACTTAGATCAACTATACACCTTTGGCGGTCCACATCGGGATCCTAGGGAAAAAAGCAACAGTTATGGGGTGCGTTATTTGTCAGTAAGTTATTTTGCTTTAGTGAGATTTGAAGAAGCAGAATTAATCACGAATAAGGTTGCTGGTACTGCATGGCATCCCGTGAAAAAAATACCAGAATTGGCCTTTGATCACGATCAAATAATTAACTATGGGCACAAAAGACTGAAAAATAAATTAGAATATAGTCCGGTAGCGTTTGACGTATTACCAGAAAACTTTACCCTTAATGAGTTATATCAGTTATACGCAACAGTTTTAGGAGAAAACTTTTCTGATTATTCTAATTTTAGAGCCCGGTTGTTAAAACTCGGTTTTTTATTAGATACGGGAAGTAAGGTTTGTAGGGGAGCTGGTCGTCCTGCAAGTTTATATAAGTTTGATGCCCAAGCGTTTGCACCATTTAAGGATAAACCATTAGTATTTATTTAGTATTGATTTAGATTTTTAACTACCAGGTTTATATTACTGAAATTACCACTATGAAAATAGCCATTGCCCAACTAAATCCCATTATTGGTGACGTAAAAGGAAATTGTCAAAAAATCCTAGAAACTGCACAGCAAGCAAATGATGTACGTTTATTATTAACACCAGAACTTTCTTTATGTGGCTATCCACCAAGAGATTTACTGTTAAATCCTGGATTTGTGGAAGCCATGGATATGAGCTTACAAGAACTAGCTCAAAATTTACCAACTCACCTAGCAGTTTTGGTAGGAACTGTGGTTCGGAATGGAGAACATCACATTAGGGGGGGGAAAAATTTATTTAATAGTGTTGCTTGGTTAGAAAAGGGGAAAATTCAACAATATTTTCACAAAAGACTATTACCTACCTACGATGTTTTTGACGAAAAACGGTACTTTGAGCCTGGGTTAAACCCCAACTACTTTACATTAGATGGTGTTAACATTGGTGTGACTATATGTGAAGATTTATGGAATGATGAAGAATTTTGGGGCAAAAAGTGTTACGCGGTAAATCCCATTGTTGATTTATCGGTTGTGGGGGTAGATTTAATAGTCAACTTATCTGCTTCTCCTTATACAGTTGGTAAACAGAAAACCAGAGAAGCAATGTTAAGACATACCGCTGTAAACTTTCAGCAACCTATAATTTACACTAATCAAGTTGGTGGTAATGATGATTTAATATTTGATGGTTATAGTTTTGCTGTCAACTCCCAAGGTGAAATTCTATATCGAGGTCATGGTTTTACTCCAGATTTTCTCATAGTAGAATTCAATCAACATACAAAAGAGGTGGAATTGGCTTCCGACTCAGACCAAAATCCGATTATTCCCATCTATGAATCAGAGGATGAGGAAATCTGGCACGCTTTAGTTTTGGGGGTGAAGGATTATGTGCAAAAATGTCGGTTTTCTCAAGTGATTTTAGGTTTAAGTGGTGGTATAGATTCAGCCTTAGTTGCTGCTATTGCTACTGCTGCATTGGGCAAAGAAAATGTTTTAGGCGTGTTAATGCCTTCACCCTATAGTTCCCAACATTCTGTTAGCGATGCTCTCAAATTAGGGCAGAATTTAGGGATTAAAACCCAAATTTTGCCCATTGGTGAATTAATGAAAAGTTTTGACCATACCTTATTTGAATTATTTACAGGTACAGAATTTGGAATTGCTGAAGAAAATATTCAGTCTCGTATTCGAGGTATTCTATTGATGGCAATATCCAATAAATTTGGTCACCTGCTTTTATCCACCGGTAATAAATCAGAAATTGCTGTTGGTTACTGCACCCTTTATGGTGATATGAATGGAGGTTTAGCAGTAATTGCGGACGTGCCAAAAACCCGCGTTTATTCTATTTGTAATTGGTTGAATGGTCAAAATCAACAAGAGGTTATTCCCCAAAACATTTTGACCAAGCCTCCCAGTGCAGAACTCAAGCCTGGTCAAACTGATCAAGACTCCTTACCACCATATAATATTCTGGATGATATTCTACAGCGTTTAATCAATCAACATCAATCAGTAGAGGAAATAATAGCTGGAGGTCATGATTTAGGGACTGTAAATCGGGTAATCAAGCTAGTTGCTGGATCGGAATTTAAGCGTCGACAAGCAGCACCGGGACTGAAAATTACCGATAGAGCTTTTGGTACGGGTTGGAGAATGCCCATTGCTGCTCACAAGAGTTAGGTCACTGCTAGTGTACACAGGCATAAAATTGATAAACTGTTACACCAGAACAATATCACTAGGGTGATTGACTGCATACTAGTCTAACACAATGGTTTGATTGTATAGTGTAGGTTCTCTTTATGTGGTGAACTGTGCTTGATTAGGGGTAAATCTCTGGGTATTCTTGTCAAACTCACCCCTAGTACAGAGGTCATGATTTTAGATAACTTTGCGCGACAGTTACGCCAAGAAGCACAACGTTGGCGCGATGAAGGAATTATCAGTTCTTCCCAGTATGAACAAATTGCCGATCGTCATCAATTTAAAAAAATAGAAGGATCTGCTAAAGAAAGTTCTGGGTTGATAGCTATTGCTTTTGGTGGTTTATTGCTGATTTTGGGTATAGTTATTTTCCTAGCAGCAAATTGGCAAACCTGGTCCAGGGAAGTGAAATTTATCTTGTTAATGAGTCTATTTTTATCCACTGCTATTACTGGATTTTTCACTTGGAGAGAACCAACCCTAGGTCGGGAAAAAAAGGGAGAAGAGAAAAAATCTAAACCTGGTAAACGCTTTTTAGGGGAAGGTTTACTGCTACTGAGTAGCCTAATCTTAGGAGCAACATTAGTCTTGATGGCGGAAATATTTAATATTAGTGGTTCACCCACACAGTTGTTTTTAGCCTGGGGTTTTGGTGTTTTGATAATGGCCTATAGCCTTTGTATTAATTCCTTAGGAATTTTGGCTATTTTGCTATTACAAATTGGCTATTGGTTGGGACTTGGAGAATTTTCTGTAACTGGTGGTAATTTAAATTGGGATCAATTAGCTGTTCGACATACCCCTTTAATTTCCTGGGTGTTATTTGTTCCATTAGCTTATATTTGTCGTTCACGGATAATTTTTATCCTAGCAGCGATCGCCTTTACGTTTTCCCTGCAATATAATCTTCAACCTTTACCACTATTAACTTCTTCAGATGTTTTTCCGTGGGTAGCTTCTTTTGCTTTAGCATTACCACCCGCCCTATTTTGGAGTTATGATGATTTACTGTTTCCCACGGTAAACTACCGGTTATTTCAAGGAATAGCTCGCCATTTTGCCCTAGGTTGTTTTGCTGTGGTATTTTACCTTTTATCCTTTCGTTGGCAATGGCAATCCTTGGAATTGGACAATTTCTCTAGTTCCTTCAATAATCTCTCCACCGGGTTTCAATATTTATCTATTATTGATTTAGGAATTATTGGTGGTTTGGTATTTATTCAATGGTTATTTCTCTTTCGTCATCGCAATAATCCTAACCGTCGAGAAGCATTTTTCACTTTAACTGTAATTGGCATTTTTTTAGGTTTCATTGTGATCATTCCCTTTTGGCATCAGGGTATTGGTCGAATTACAGAATTGGGAATTTTCATTTTTAATTCTCTGTTGTTTACTTTATCCTGGGGATTAATTCAAGAAGGATTAAAGTTGAGTAGCAGAACTGCTTTTTGGTGTGGCATGATGTTATTAATCTTGCAAATTATCAGTCGTATCTTAGAGTACGACACCGACTTATTATTTAGATCCTTAGTATTCGTAATCTGTGGATCTGGTTTGATTTCTGCTGGTCTTTGGTTTGAAGGGAGATTACAGGAACGCACAGTGAAAAAATAGTCAATTCAACTAACTTACCATGACAAATAACACACCGGAAAAAAATAAAACCTCGACTCCAGAAAAGGAGTTTTCTGAAAAGCTGACTTTTCGTGATTATTTAATTGCTACGGAAGAAAAAGCTAATCAACCTCTACCATTTTGGAGATTGGTTGCTCCTCTCCTAGTACAAGTGGGTTTGATTTTAGGGGTTCCCAGTCAAGCAGTTTATACAGAAATGGCTGGTAAGTCGGTGATTTTGCAAACCTTACCCACTGATGTTTCTAACCTATTAGAAGGATCTGCTTTATCTTTTGATTATAATATCTCTCGTCCCCAAACCTTGAGAAGATTACCCGGTTGGAGAGACTGGGTGAGACAAAATTCTCGGAGAAATGGCAGAATTATCCAAGGTAGTACTTTATATGTGATTTTACAGGAGCAACGGTCATTAAACCGTCAATTTAATAGTCCATTTGATGATAGATTCACTAGCGATCGCCCTAATGTTGGTAACCTTAACTCTACTGTTCCTCTAGCTTGGAAACCCGTGAGTATTAGTTCTGATCTTCCTATGTATTTATCCAATAATCAGGTAGCTTTAAAGGGTAATTATCAAAATGGGTCAATTAATTACGGATTGGAAAATTACTATGTTTCTCAAGCACAAAGAGAACAAATCGATTATGACTTATTCCAAGCACGGCAAAATCAACGTGCTAGGAGAAGATCAATACTTGTGAGAGTAAAGGTTGATTCTCAAGGTAACGCTATCCCTACCAGTATGTGGATAGGCGATCGCAATTATAATTTTTAAGGTTAAAGGATTCCCTAGGGAATCCTTTTTTGCTAATCAATGTTAAAGTTGAAAGGGAGACGAGCATAAATTCCCTGTGGGTCATTCATGATGCGAAAGATTGTTGATTCTTTTCGTACTTTTTCCAATTCTGCTATGAGTGGATTAGTTTGACTTATGTCCCAGTTGTGCATCCCTATTATTGCTTCTTTAAGTTTTCTGCCAAAAAAACGCTCTCCCAAAGTGGTTACTTCTGGATACTCTTCCACTTGCCAATCTTTACCTAATTTTGCTTTCTTAGCTGCATATTCAATGGCAATATTTAATCCGCCAATCTCATCCACTAAACCAATTTGTTTTGCTGTCGCACCTGACCAAACTCTCCCTTGTGCAATTTCTCCTACTTTTGTTTGGGGAAGTTTTCTACCCTGAACAACTTTATTGATAAACATATTATAAATTCGGTTGACACTGCGTTGATAAATTGCCAGTTCCTGTGGTGATTTGGGACGGGAAACAGTTTGGCTATCCGCAAATTCGCTAGTTTTTACTGTGTCCCAAGTAATACCATTATTATTGGCCAATTTTTGACCGTTTAATAACACACCAAATACACCTATTGAACCTGTAAGAGTTCCAGGTTCGGCAAAAATATGATCGGAATTACTAGCAATCCAATACCCCCCTGACGCTGCTACATCACCCATGGAAACAATTACTGGTTTGACTTGCTTGGTTAATTGAATTTCTCGTTCTATAATTTCTGAAGCTGTTGCACTACCCCCAGGACTATTAATTCTCAAAACTACGGATTTAATGTCTTGATCTTGGCGAATTTTGCGGAGTATCTTAGCATAGCGATCGCCTCCTATTTGGGAACCTTCTCCCTCGCCATCTACTATCTCTCCCTCTGCATAAACTACAGCAATTTTATTTTGTGAATTCTGCTGTTCTTCAATTTCCCTAGCTTCTACGTAATCGCTAACGGGTATGTGTCTGAAGCTCTTACCATCATTGTCACTGGTGCCTATTTTTTTTAAATCAGCCACTACTTGATCTGTATAGGCTATTTCGTCTATCAGACCATTATCTTTTGCATCTTTTGCTTCTAATACACCTTGACTATTAGCAATTTCCTGTAGTACTTCTGGGGAAATTTTACGGCTTTTTCCCACGGAATTACGCCACTCTCCCCACAGATCATCCAATAATTGTTGGGTTTGCTCTCTGTTTTCTGGACTCAGTTTATTTAAGACCAGGGGTTCAACTGCTCCCTTAAATTTCCCCACTCGTACCACTTGCACTCCAATCCCATATTTTTCCAATGCTCCCGTCAGAAATATTGGTTGTGAACTTAGTCCATTGATTTCCATCATTCCCACAGGATTGAGGAAAATTTTATCTGCTACGGAACTTAGATAATATTCCCGCTCGCTCCAACCTACACCATAAGCAATTATTTTTTTCCCCGATGCGCGGAATTTTTCCATAGCTTGGCGAATTTCTCTTAGGGAAGCATAACCCAAACTACTAACTTTGCTAGACTCACTAACATTTATGTAAATTCCCGCAATCCGTTGGTCTTCTGCTGCTTGCTCTAATGCTCCTATCAATTGACGTAGGGTAATTTGTTCTTCCCCTCCTCCTGTGAGAGTTTTTTCTAAAACCTCTGTATAGCTGGGTTGGGTTTCCGTAATTTTTACGGATAGGTCAAAGACTAACATGGATTGATCTTTAACTTGTGGTTCCGTGTTCTGAGAGCTAGTAGCAGCAATTACCAAGAACAACAAGCCTAAAAAACTAACACCAGAGAAAATACTTAGTCCTAATAAGCTGCCAATTAAACTAGCAAGAGTTTGTTTAATAAAGTTATTCATTCGACTTTCTTAGATTTCAGATTATTGATTATTTTGTGGATGTTACCTAATTCTATCCCAATTCTATTTTATAGCTTTAGCCAGCTACATCTATAATTAGAATATTACATGCTTTGTAAACAGTTAGATTGCTTTAATTCATGCAAATTTCTATTACCTGTACAGAATAATACCGTAGTAATTTCCGCAATTAATACTTCTGTTAACTCTTCTAGTGCATTTATTGATACATCCGCAGATTGTAAAAAAGGCATTGCTAATCCAGCAATATCACTCCCTAGAGCGATCGCCTTGGCTGCATCTAACCCATTACGCAACCCTCCGGAAGCGATTAGGGGGAGTTGTGGGAACCGGGAGCGAATAGTGGTAATACATTCTGCTGTTGGTATACCCCAATTGGCAAAGGTTTTGCCTAATCTTCGTTGCAGTGCGGTTTCGGATCTTTCACTTTCTACTAAAGCCCATGATGTACCTCCTGCACCCGCCACATCTATGGCTTGTACGCCTGCTGATATTAATTTTTCTGCCATGTTGACTGAAATTCCATTACCTACTTCTTTGGCAATTACAGGTATGGGCAATTGCTTGCACAATTGGGAAATTTTGTCAAGTAGTCCATAAAAATTGGTGTCCCCCCTGGGTTGAATAAATTCCTGCAAAGGATTAATGTGGAGTATGAGAGCATCAGCTTCTAGAACATCGATAATTCGTAAGCACTCATCTATGCCACATTGATAATTGAGTTGTACCGCGCCTATATTGGCAAATAGAAGCACATCCGGGGCGTATTGGCGAATGGCAAAGGTATCAGCCACCTCTGGTTTTTCTAAGAGGACACGTTGAGAGCCAACCCCCATTGCCAGTCTATATTTTTGGGCAATTTCTGCTAACCGACGATTAATAATTCCAGCTCTTTGGGTACCCCCGGTCATGGAGGAGATTAATAGGGGAGCATGCAAATCCCGGTTGAGAAATTTGGTGCTGATATCTATTTCTTTACCGTCCTGTTCTGGTAGACAACAATGAACAAATCGATACTTTTCCAGTCCCGTGGTAATTTGATCCGATTGCACATCCTCTTCTAGACAAATGCGTATATGATCTGCCTTACGGTTTTGGATGGGATTTGAATGATTAGTTATAGATTTCACAGATACTTACTATTAATACAGGGAGTGGGACTAGATTATAATAACTGTAATATGATTGATTATTCCTCACATTGGAAATTTATTAGATTATGTGTGAATCATGCCTTTGTCTCGCATAGTTACACTTGTAATTGGCTTAATTATAATTTTAGGACTAGCTCTGTGGTTAATTGACTCCCTAAGTCGTTTATATTGGCAGCTATCCTATTCTCCCTTGTTAGGCAATTTACTGTTATTGCTACTGGTCATACTCTTAGTGGGACTAGTTGCAGCTTTTGTTTATTATGTATTAATTCTACCCGCTGGTGAAACAAAATCTCCCCGTCCCAGGGTTACTGCTGCTCAAATTCCCGCTGCTAAGTCGGATGCAGCTTCTAGCACCTTACAAGCGGTTCGTCAACAGGTGGCACAAATTCAAGATGAAGTTACCCGTCAAGCTTTATTGAGTCGCACCAAGGAAATAGAAGCCAATTTGGCACGGGGGGAAATCAAAGTAGTTGTTTTTGGGACAGGAAGTGCTGGTAAAACTTCGCTGGTCAATGCTATTATGGGGCGAATGGTGGGAGAGGTAAACGCTCCTATGGGCACAACTAAAGTGGGTGAAACCTATTGTTTGCGCTTGAAGGGTTTAGAACGGAAAATTCTAATTACTGATACACCGGGTATTTTGGAAGCGGGAATCGCTGGAACCGAACGGGAACACCTGGCTAGAGCTTTGGCTACAGAAGCAGATTTATTGTTGTTTGTGGTAGATAATGACCTGCGTCGTTCTGAGTATGAACCTTTAAAGGGCTTAGCAGAAATTGGTAAGCGATCGCTTTTAGTTCTTAACAAAACTGATTTATATAAAGATGAAGATAAGGATGCTATTTTAATTAAGTTACGAGAAAGAGTGAAGGATTATATTAATCATAATGATGTGGTGGCGATCGCAGCCAACCCCCAAGCTGTGGAATTAGAAGGTGGGGAAATTTTTCGACCGGAACCTGAAATAGTTCCTCTCCTAAAACGCATAGCTGCTGTATTGCGAGCTGAGGGTGAAGATTTAATAGCGGATAATATTTTATTACAGTCTTTACGATTAGGGGAGGAAGCTCGCAAACTGATTGATTCCCAGCGTCGTCGTCAAGCTGATAAAATAGTTTATAGATATCAGTGGATTGGTGCTGGGGTGGTATCAGTTACTCCCCTACCTGTGGTTGATTTATTAGCCACAGCAGCAGTTAATGCTCAGATGGTAGTAGAAATTGGCAAGGTTTATGGTTGTGACTTAAATTTGGACAGGGGAAAGGAATTGGCCTTATCTTTGGGCAAAACCATTGCTGGTTTAGGTATAGTCAAAGGTGCTGTTCAGTTGCTGTCTACAGCTTTACAGCTTCATGTTGCTACGTTTTTAGTTGGGCGTGCTATTCAAGGGGTGACCGCTGCTTATTTGACTGGTATTGCTGGTAAGAGTTTTATTGAATATTTTCGCCATGATCAAGACTGGGGTGATGGAGGAATGACGGAGGTGGTTCAGCAACAATTTCAAATTAATCGTCGGGACAAGTTTATTCAGGATTTTATTCAAGAGGCGATCGCCAAAGTTGTTAAGCCATTAACCGATCGTGAATAAAAGTTTGTAACTCAATCACAAATAAAAGAATGAGTATTGTAAATATATCTGATCACGTTTACGTTTCTTCAAAATTAAATCAAATTATAGAAGATACTGTAAATTTTTTTGATGGCACACCAGTATATCCAATTCCTATTACAGAACGTTTTTGTGGGACTGGAGTTTATGGCCTATATTGCACTGCACAATCCGGTATATATTCGGGATTTAATTTAGTCAATAGAACTATATTACCAAAAATATCTATTGGAAGCTATTAAAGAATATATGTCTAAACTAAATGAGGAAAATGTCTAATTTATCTTTATCTTGCCTAGAGTTATTTGCTGGTGCAGGGGGGCTAGCAAAAGGCTTAGAGATGGCTAAAATCAAACATAAAGCCTTGATTGAATTAGATTATAATGCTTGTTTAACACTAGCCAATAACTATAATCATCAACTAATTTATAATGTAGACGTTCGTAAATTTAAATTTGAAGAAGTTGGTGAAGTTGATATTATTGCGGGGGGTCCCCCATGCCAACCATTCTCATTGGGAGGTAAGCACAAAGGTCATATGGATCAACGTGATATGTTTCCCCATGCTTGCAAGGCAATTAGTATTTGTAAACCAAAAGCTTTTATATTTGAAAATGTCAAAGGAATGTTACGTCCAGCATTTAGTAACTATTTTGAGTATCTTATTCTGAGCCTGACATATCCAGAAGTTTGTCTTAAAGATTTACAGTCTTGGAAAGAGCATTTGATTCTTCTTAAAACCATTAGCAATTCCAACAATTATCCCGGGGTCAAATATAATGTGGTTTTTGGTCTCTTAGATGCTGCAAATTATGGAATTCCTCAACGACGCGAACGGGTTTTTATTGTTGGAATTAGACAAGATTTAAATATTAATTGGTCTTTTCCCCAACCATCTCATTCTTATGATTCCTTATTGTGGTCACAATTTGTTAGTTATGATTACTGGGAAAGACACCAAATTAAACCAATAAGCATTGAATGGGTAGATCAAAGAACTAAGCAAAAGATTAATCAACTAATACAAAAACCCACTCTATTTCCCCCGGTTTTAAAACCTTGGAAAACCATTCGGGATCAAATTGGAGAATTGCCAAAACCTGATAGTCAAGGTAGTTTTGATCGGGAGCATATTTTAAGGCAAGGTGCTCGATCATATCCCGGTCACAATGGTAGTTATATTGACATGCCATCTAAAACAATAAAAGCAGGAGATCATGGGGTTCCTGGCGGAGAAAATATGATTCGATATCCTGATGAAACTGTACGTTATTATACTACATTGGAAGCGAAACGAATTCAGACGTTTCCTGATGATTATAGATTTATTGATTGCTGGACAGAATCTATGAGACAAATTGGAAATGCAGTACCTGTGGAGTTGGGTTATTTTTTGGCTAGTTCTCTATCAAGAGCTTTATGTTGAATTTTTCTTCTCTCTATCCTAATCTTGACGCACCCCCCCTACTACTGGTTTCACTTCCTCCAAAGAAAAAGGATCAGCACCACCAACCCAATTAAAATCACTAACACGAATCATAAAACTACCAAGTTGTAAGGTAGGATTATATCTCAAGCTAACACCGTAGGTGCGCCGATTATACTCTATTATGTAATCTGTATTGCTTGCCTTACCTGTGTCCACATTAATAGCTGTTTGAAACCCAAAACGAAATGGACCATAAATTTGCTGTGAAATACCTGCACTAATTACCTTATTATCTACAAAACGATCAAACAAAAAGGGTGAAGTTCCCGTGTTGAATCCCTGAGAATAACTAATGTTAAAACCTGTATAGTCGAAAAATGACCGAGAAAAATGACCCACCTGTCCCACCAATCCTACCGTCCCAATCAGACTACTTTGGTCATCCCCACTGGTATAATAGCTAGTTGTACCCGTAACACTGGCGATCGCACGCAAGTAAGGTACAACGGGATTAGATGTATACTTTAACCCTTGTTTAGGGGTTGCTGGTAAGGGTTTTCCCTCCCATAATAATAAACCACTGCCCAGAGATGCACTAGCTTGCAAACGTCCCAAAGACACCCGATCATTTCGTCGTTGAGGTGAAAGTAAACTAAGGCGATCTGTGTTAGAGTTAATATACTGACCCCCTCCCTGGAAATTAAGGTTAATACCACTTTTCCCCAAGGGGATCAGGGGAGAAGAGATCAGACCGCCCACACTACTTTGTACGGTTTGAAACCCGAGAGTGCCATTATACAAGCGATCGCGGTAGCTATATTCTAAATTGAGTGTGTAAGGATTTTCTTTTCCTACTGATTGTTTTAACCTTACACTTCCCCGGGAATGATCTTCCAACTTGTCTAAATTGAGACTAGTTAATTCTCCTGCACCTTCTATGGAGGTTCGGGGACCTAAAGTGCTATTTATTTTAGTTTTTACCCCAAATAAATCGGGCACATTACTACCATTTTCAATAGATTTCTGTACAAAGAACTGTGGTGTTACGGACCATCTAGTTGTCTCCGTATTCAAGAGGGTAAAACTACGTTCCACGTAAAAACCACCCCTTTGACCATTATCAAAACCGGGGGCCACTATAAAAGGATATATATCCCGCTGACGACGGTCAATTTTCTGTTTATCTATGGGAATAGGTAGAACAAAATTTTGGTCAAATACTAAACGCTGACGCTGGGTGGTAACCCGATCTACTAAGGGAGACTCTTGTCTTAACTTTACCTTAGATGCTCGTAATTCCAACTCTGGAGGAGAAAAGGGATCATTAGTAATTCTCACCTCTTCAGCTTCCCAACCACGGGGATAAAAATCCACCCGTTGGGCTTCAAATCTAGCGCGATTGACTGCTCCTCCACTTCTAGTTACGGGAACATTGCTGGCATCAACCCGCCCACCCAAGTTAATATCAACACCTCCTGGGCTGGTAACTTGACTAATTGGTTGATTCGCAAGAATACGTTCACTGGGCAGATTTGACATAGCACTTGGGTTTCTTTCTCTATCAGGAGAAAAATCTAAGTCACTACCAACCGAAGGTAGATAAATCTCACCCCTAGCATTTTCCAAATTCCCTGTATCCTGGAGAAAATTATAGGTAAAGCGTTCCCCCCGTAAGATCTGACTACCTCTGGTGATCACCACATTACCTTCTCCAACCACAATTAAATTGTCTAAATTAACTTGTAGTCGATCAGCATTAACTATGGCTCCATCAAATTTAACTGTGACCTTTCCCAAGGCTGTTACAATTCTTCTGTTGGTGTCATATTCTTGCTTGTCCGACAGCACTTCCACTATCCTAGGTTGAACCTGTGAACCAGTTGCAGAGGGTTGAGCTGAAGTGGTAAATTCTAGTTTGGGAGGGGCGATCGCTTGATTATTAACTGGACGGGAATAGAACTGAAGAGTATTGCCTGTTTTATTTTTTACTGAATAGTAATTAGATTGAAGTTGTATGTGTTCACAAGCAGTAGGTAAATTAGGTGGCAAAGCTGGATGGAGCATGTCTGAGCAAGATTAAGCTAAAAAGTGTTTTTTCCCTTATACGTAAAAGTACAAGGGATGTTTGT
Source organism: Cylindrospermopsis curvispora GIHE-G1 (assembly GCF_014489415.1). Classification (NCBI taxonomy): domain Bacteria; kingdom Bacillati; phylum Cyanobacteriota; class Cyanophyceae; order Nostocales; family Aphanizomenonaceae; genus Raphidiopsis; species Raphidiopsis curvispora. Next base: position 1,250,966 of record NZ_CP060822.1, on the reverse strand, counting down.
CTTTTGATGAGACCTGTTTAGAATGATGTAAACTGGCTAGTCTCTTATATCTTCCAGCAGTTGCAGATGAGTCTGTTTATTCTAAATCGCGACGACCAGGGTTACGAGCGGGGTCATTGGATAGAAATCCAAAGACAAAAATTCCCACAAAGAACGCAACCACAATATAAACGACGATTTTTAGAGTCACCATAAAATTATCTCCCAAGGGTAAGAAAAAAAGTTATTAGCAATCCACTCCGCAGAAAAGATAGCATTACTATCTTACCTACATTAGACCAATTTTTTGGAGATGGAAGCTGAAACTTATTGATATTCTTGCCACGGTTAAACTAGGGTTAGTTTTTACATATTACAGTAAGTATAGCCATAACTATTATTTTTTATAAACGTTATAGCTAAACTTGTATTATAAACGGCTTTTTACTACTTTTGCTGGAACACCTAAAGCTACAGAATAGGGAGGAATATCTTTAGTTACAACTGCTCCCGCACCAATTACACTTCCCTTACCAATAGTAACCCCATCCAGTACGGTTACTCCGTGTCCCAGCCAACAATCATCTTCAATCACAATCCCCTGACAACTGATACCTTGCTTTTTGATAGGTAATGAACGTTCTGCAAAATTATGATTGTTAGCAAAAATACCACATTGGGCTGCTATCATACATTCCCTACCAATTTTTATATTTCCAGGCCCAGCAATAAGAACATTGGGTGCTATGAAAGTATCCTGGTCAATATGTATTTGGGTATTTTCCATACAACCTATATCCACATTACGCTCTATTGCCACTCCATTACCGAGAAAAATCCTGTTTTTTGGATGTCCATGGGCATCCAAACGTACATTTTTAAAAATATGTACCCCATGACCAATTTCAATAGCTGGGGTGGCAATAAATTCTACACCATGCTGAATATAAACCTTTTTCCCCATTGCTGCAAATAAATGGCGATATAATAGCCTCCTGAGTTGTGGTCCAAGAAAAATTGTTGGCATATCACCCAGAAAAGTAATTGCCAATAGTTCTGTTAGTCGCTGTAATTTTGCTGAATATTTTTGGCTACTCATGGTCATATATTGCTCCCATTATCTTACCCAAATTTCCAATTTTATGTTTCGAACAATGGTAGTTAACTGCACTAAGTAACTTTTATCTCAAGGCGTATTCTTTTGAGTATTGATCTACAGAATATTGATCCTAAAACCACATTTATTCAATGACTCAAGTTTATGGCAAATATACCAGTGATTACCAAAGTCTGACATTAATCACCTTGCCAACTAATTGAGTTAAGATAAAATACGGATCTTAGCTATGAATGTAATGACAATAATAATTTACGGAGGTCACTAGGAACTAAGACAAGACCAGGCATAACACTTTCAATTATGCTCTAATTTTTATCTTTATCAATTCCGACTGATTACCGCTAAATTACGAGATTATCGAGATTATATTTTTTATAAAACTTCAGGGTGGAGTGTCACCTACTTCGGCCATGATGTTAAACTTGACCATTGGTGCAAACAGGTAAGCACTTCCTCGACAGCTATGTCGTATGTCCGGTAACAAATTCGTAGTGTATACTGCTCTAGTCATGCTGCACACAATCATCTATAGGCTAAAAGAACTGCTCCTGAACTAAATATTCTAGAAGTGGAACCTAGACCCCATCATAACATAATTTTTTTGGTTGGACAAGTACTCGACAAAAATCCGTTAATTTACTTAAAGATTGTATCTGTAATCTTTATTGCTTAACTTTCTATACTTTTGCATGAGTTTAAATATAAAATAACATCATAGAAATGATTGGTCAAAAAGTCCCTTTTCTAAAAGGTGGGAAATATCAAAACGGGAGCCAAGTAATTGCATCAGCGATTCACTATGGCTATTAATACAATACTAATGGGTTTTGTCATGTTGTTGAGAGTTGACCAAATCTAAAACAATCATTAAATTTAGTAAAATAATCAACAGTTAACCATGGACTAAAAAACTATTTTGGTGTAAATTAAGCCAATATGTGAGAAAACAACTCGTTGGGTAAAGTGATCAGAGGTTCACAAATCATACTCTCAAGAAGCAATATTAAGGTAAAACCAGTAAACAATTAACCATAGTTGAATTTAAATTCCTACCAGATTATGCAACCAATACGCAAATTTAATGTTTCTCCCTCACTACCTCAACTGCTAGAACCCTTGCGAAAACTGGCATACAATCTCCATTTCGATTGGAATGTGGAGACTAAAGACCTATTTCGTCGCCTAGACCCAGATCTGTGGGAATCTAGCCATCATAACCCCGTTTTAATGCTAGGTACTATCAGTCAGGGGAGATTATTAGAAGTAGCTGAAGATGAAGGTTTCCTGGCACAAATGGACCGTGCAGCTCGCCAATTGGAAGATTATTTACAGGAGCGCAGCTGGTATCAAAAACAACGTAATAAACCACTCAAAGAGTGCTATGCCTATTTTTCAGCGGAGTTTGGACTGGTGGATTGTTTACCCGTCTATTCAGGAGGTTTGGGTGTTTTGGCTGGGGATCACTTAAAATCTGCCAGTGATTTGGGATTACCCTTGGTTGGTGTGGGCTTACTTTACCAACAAGGGTATTTCGCCCAATATCTCAATGCTGATGGTTGGCAACAGGAGCGTTACCCCATCAATGATTTCTATAATATGCCTTTGCATTTGGAACGTAATCCTGACGGTTCTGAGTTAAGAATCGCTGTGGAATACCCAGGACGCAAGGTATATGCTCGAGTGTGGCGAGTCCAGGTGGGAACAGTCCCTCTCTATATGTTGGACACGAATATTCAACCCAACAAGGCTTATGACCACGATATAACCGACCAGTTATATGGTGGTGATGTTGATATGCGTATTCATCAAGAGATAATGCTGGGAATCGGTGGGGTGCAAATGTTGAAGGCCCTGGGTTACAACGTCACCGCCTATCACATGAATGAGGGCCACGCAGCTTTCTCTGCTTTGGAAAGAATTCGTATCCTCATCCAGGAAGAAGGTTTAAATTATGACCAGGCTAAACAGGTAGTAGCCTCTAGTAATATTTTTACTACCCACACTCCCGTACCTGCGGGGATTGACCTGTTCGCACCTGATAAAATTTTGTACTATCTGGGTTACTACGCTGATATTTTTGGTTTGCCTAAAGATCAGTTTTTGGGACTGGGTAGAGAAAACACAGGTGATTTGTCAGCGCCCTTTAGTATGGCAGTTTTGGCCCTAAAAATGGCAACATTTTCTAATGGGGTGGCTCAGTTACATGGTGTGGTCTCCCGGCAAATGTTTCAGGGTTTATGGCAAAAAGTCCCTGTAGACGAAGTACCAATTACATCTATCACTAATGGAGTTCATGCCCGTAGTTGTGTGGCTAAGTCAACTCAGGAGTTATATGACCGCTACCTGGGACCTAATTGGTCATCAGCTCCCCCAGATAATCAAATCTGGGAACGGATGGATTCTATTCCTGATGAAGAACTATGGCGCAACCATGAGCGATGTCGTCTGGATATGATATTGTATGTGCGGGAACATTTGGTGAAACATTTACGAGATCGGGGAGCATCAGCTTCAGAAATAGCCCAAGCACAAGAGGTTCTTGACCCCAATGTTTTAACTATTGGTTTTGCTCGTCGTTTTGCTACCTATAAACGTGCAACCTTATGGATGCGTGATATAGATAGGATTAAGCACATACTGTTAGCTAACAAACACCGAAAAGTACAGTTTGTGATTGCGGGTAAGGCACACCCTAAAGATATTCCAGGGAAAGAGCTGATTCAGGATATTAATCACTTTATTCGTGAACAGCATCTGGAAAAGCAGGTAGTGTTTGTGCCTAATTACGACATTCACATTGCTAGGCTGATGGTAGCTGGTTGTGATGTGTGGTTAAATACGCCCCGCCGTCCTCGGGAAGCATCCGGTACTAGTGGAATGAAAGCAGCTATGAACGGACTGCCTAATCTCAGTGTGTTAGATGGGTGGTGGGATGAAGCTGATTATGTTCGTACTGGTTGGGCAATAGGTCATGGAGAAAATTATGAAGATCCTAATTATCAAGACCAAATAGAAGCTAATGCTCTCTATGAGTTGCTGGAAAAAGAGGTTGTCCCCCTATTCTATGACCACCGAGATGAAGATGGCCTACCCAGACCATGGGTGGCAAAGATGAAGGATGCCATCAGATTGAATTGTCCCTTGTTTAATACAGCACGCATGGTCAGAGAATACGCCCTTAGAGCCTACTTCCCTGCGAGCGATCGCCATTATACCTTAACATCAAATCACTATGCACCAGCCAAGGAGTTAGCGCACTGGAAATCTATATTGAGTGAACATTGGTTCAATATCAGAATTAAGGACATTGATGTATCCACAGGGACAGAAATTGGGGTGAATCAAAAGGTGGGAGTAACCGCCAAAGTTGATTTAGCCACTTTAACTAACCAGGATGTGCGGGTTGAACTATATCAAGGCTCCATTGATGCTAATGGTGACATTGTCAATGCTATTCCTGTAGAAATGAGTTATCATGGGCAAGATGATGGGGGTTTAAGTATTTATACTGCCGATATTACCTATACCAGTTCTGGTTTACAGGGTTTATCTTTGCGGGTTTTGCCCCATAACCAATACCTTTCTAGTCCATACGAACCTAGATTGATTGCCTGGGCTGAGTGATCTATTATTCAACTATTCAACCTTTTTTCCTTGAATCTTAGACAAAAGTTCTTCTTTAATCCGATTCAAAATAGAGGTCTCATCCAAATTGGATAATATGTTGGTTACTACTGCTTTGGGACCTTCTGGACCCCAGGTGGCACCATTAGCTAGGTAGGCTTTAGTCACCTGTCCAATTCCGTAAGAGGATACGCCTGCTACCCCTGCTTGGGTAATTGCTACGGATATATAAGGACCTAAAGTTATTCCAGCTGTGGCAGTTGCGGACAAACCTAATATGGTTTTCAAGCCACTTAGACCTAGGTTTGCCAGCAACTCGCTCACTCCAATTCCACCCATGCTCAAGGCGATTTTTTGCAGCAGTTTCACAGCGCCACTCTGAGTCATTTCAATGCCATAGAGCTTGGATAAACCTAAAATTATGGCTATGTCAATAGCTATACTGCTGACAATATCAACCACAGTAACCGGATTGAGCGCAATAGCCAAAGCTTTAATCATTACCGCTTTCCAAATTAACTGATTAGCACTTTCTTCTCTAATGATTAGCTTGCGCTGTACAATTTGTTCACTCACAGTATTGGCGTAGAGCATGGTGTTTAAAGCTACTAACGCTTTTCCTTCTCGTTGCAAAATCTCCAGAATTTTGAGCTTTAATTCTTCCACTTGGGCCTTCCCTGCTTCTAGCTTTATAGTCCTAGCTCCATCAGCTTGAACTATGGCGGTCTTAACTAGAGGTGAAGCAGCACACATGACTATTTCGTCGGGTGAAACTAATTCTTTAACCCTGTCATCCCGAATTTTCTGATAAATTGCCAGACGGTCAGTTATAGGATACTGATCAATCTTATTGAAAACTAAAATAATTGGTTTACCTACTGTTCTTAACTGGGAAAGAGCCACCTGCTCAATCTTGGTCATATCGCCAGCAATCACAAATAAAATTAAATCGGCTTGTTTTGCTACCTTTTGTGCCAAAGCAGCACGAGTTTCTCCATCAACCTCATCTAATCCCGGTGTATCTACTAAAACTACTTGAGATTGATCTGGGGAGAGAAAAGTAGCCTTGAACGTACCCATAGCTTCCTGGGACATGGTCCAGTTAACTTTTTGTTCCGCACGGGTAACCCCATGTAAAGGTCCAGTTTCAAATATTGGCTGACCAACCAAAGCATTCAAAAGAGAAGACTTGCCCCTTCCTACCATGCCAAAGGCCGCTATTTGTACCACCATGTCTTCTAATTTTCCCAACATGGTTTCTAAATCTGCTATTTCACTCTCTAACCCACACATTTCTTGAGCAGTCAGGTCAAGACGGGTCACCAAAGTTTTCAAAGCAGTTTTAGCTTGTCCATAGTTCAGTTCCGCTTGAATATTTCCAAAACTGAAAATCGCCTCATCCAGTTCTGTGTCAGAAGAATTATTGTTTTCGGGTTGGGGTAATTTAGATGTGATATTTGTCATATTATTTATTTTTGCTCCAAGGGGTCACAAAAAGTAGTAGAGTTAGGAGTTGATCTGGTAGCGTTAGCATCTTAATAAAATCACCTGTGCGAAAAATAGTTATTGCTGGTAACTGGAAAATGTTCAAAACCCAGGCGGAATCAGAGGAGTTCCTGCGCGGATTTCTGCCTGAATTGGAGGAAACACCCTCTATAAGAGAGGTTGTATTGTGTCCCCCCTTTACAAACTTAAATGTTATGTCCAAATATCTACACGGTAGTCGTGTGAGTTTGGGCGCGCAAAACGTGCACTGGGCGGAAAATGGAGCCTATACGGGTGAAATTGCCGCCCCCATGCTGTTGGAAATAGGTGTTCGCTATGTTATTATTGGCCATAGTGAAAGACGACAATATTTTGGCGAAACCGATGAAACTGTTAACCTGCGCCTTAAAGCTGCCCAAAAGTATGGGCTAACACCTATTCTCTGTGTGGGTGAAACCAAACAACAAAGAGATGCAGGAGAAACAGAAAAACTAATCTCTTATCAATTAAAACATGACTTGGTAGATATAGACCAAACTAAACTGGTTATCGCATACGAGCCAATTTGGGCAATTGGTACGGGGGATACTTGTGAGTCTGCAGAAGCAAATCGGGTCATTGGATTAATTCGCTCTCAATTGACTAATAATAAGGTGCCAATTCAGTATGGTGGCTCTGTGAAACCTAATAATATTGATGAAATCATGGCACAATCAGAAATAGATGGTGTTCTCGTTGGTGGCGCCAGTTTGGAACCGGACAGTTTTGCCAGAATTGTCAATTATCAATAGGTAAGGGGGGTAGGGGGTCAAGGTCAATTATGGCAAATCAAGCAAGTAAATTAGTTATTCGACAAAGCTGTTTTAACTGGGGGACAAAAACCTATTTAATGGGGATTTTAAATGTCACCCCCGACAGTTTTAGCGATGGTGGCGAATTCAACACAATTGCTAGTGCTGTAGCTCAAGCTCGCGCCATGATAGCTGCTGGGGCTGATATTATTGACATTGGTGGGCAATCAACTAGACCAGGGGCACAACAAATCACCCTCGCGGAAGAAATGGAACGGGTACTGTCAGTACTAAAGGTAATTAGACCAGAAGTGCCTATACCTATTTCAATAGATACTACCAGAGCCGCCGTGGCCCAAGCTGCTGTCGAATTGGGTGCTGATATGGTTAATGATATTTCTGCTGGAACCTATGATCCAGAAATGTTATCAACCGTGGCCAAGTTAGATGTGCCCATTGTCTTGATGCACATCCGAGGAACTCCCCAAACTATGCAAGAGTATACTCAATACCAAGATGTAATGGGTGAGATTTATGATTTTTTGTCCCAGCAAATAAATACTGCAATTACCTTGGGGATCAAAGGAGAAAAAATAATTATTGATCCCGGTATTGGTTTTGCCAAAAATCATCAACAAAATTTACAAATTATTCGGGAATTGTCCAGGTTAAAAGGCCTTGAAGTCCCCATTTTGGTCGGCCCATCTCGGAAAAGTTTTATCGGCCAAATTTTGAATCAACCAAATGCAAAGGATCGCGTGTGGGGAACGGCCGCAGCTTGTTGTGCAGCCATTTTTCATGGTGCTGATATTCTCAGGGTTCATGATGTTAGTGCCATACGGGATGTGTCCCTTGTTGCTGATGCTATTTATAGATATGGCTAAGTAGGATTTGTCACTTTTTGCCATTACCGGGTCTTTTACCCTCATCTTCTTGTCCTGGTTGGGAAATTAACTCCTCAAACATCCCCGTGGAATTAGCTGGATCTACAAAGACAATTTTGGCGTTGTTGCTTTCTCCCAACTTCTGACTAGCTTGGACATAATCCTGGGCCACAAGATACCGTAAAATATCTTTACTTTCAGGATGGGCACGCAAGGCCTCGGAAATTATTTCCATAGATGTTCTAGTTCCCTCAGCTTTTTTGATTGCTGCTTGTCTTTCTCCCTCCGCTGCGGAAATCACTGCTCGCTTTTTAATTTCTGCTGCACGTTCTTCTTCCATGGATTTTCTTACGCTTTCTGGTGGTGTAATTCTTTGGAAATCTAACCGCATGATTTCTACCCCCCAGGTCTGGGAGGTCAAGTTTAACTGGTCTATTAGGGTTTTGTCTATGTTAGACCTGGCCATGTTACTTTCTTCTAGGGTATTCTGCGCTAGAATCTCTCGCACTGTGGTTACTGCTAAATTGTTAAGTGCCTCTTGTAAATCATCAACAGCATAAAAACTTCTCTCTATGTCTATAATACGCCAATAAACTACCGCATCCACTTCTAAATAAACACCATCCTTGCTAATCACATTTTGGGGACTAATATCTAAAATCTGTTCTCTATTGGTGTCTTCCATGACGATTTGATCTAGTAGGGGAACTATAAAGTTAATTCCCGGTTTCAGTTTTCGATGATACCGCCCTAGACGTTCCACTAGTGCTTCATTGCCTTGACTAACCAATTTGGTAGATCCAAAGGCATAGCCCATAAGGGCTAAAGCTATAGCAATAATTGGCTCCATATATGCTCCTAAGCTCTTGGAAAATTGAGTATAAAATGGCATCATATCATATCATTAACAAAAAAGTTAACCCATGTTCATCGCCAATAAGCAGGCTTTTTGACTAACATCTCGGTAAATATTTTGTAAGTGTTTCATGGTTGGATCGTTACTGGAACCCAAGACGTGGACTGTATTGTCTTGATCTTTGGGTAGGGGAATATTTCCTAAAATATCTAATACCGTTTCTCCCATGTTAGGAGAAATTACCACCAGGGATGACTCCAGTGGGTCGTTATATTGCCAAAAATCATTTATTTGATTAGGGTTTGGGTTAGTATTTAGTTTGGGGGAATTCTCTTCTTGGTTATTTTTTTCGCTGGTATATAATCTCTGGACAGGTGGGTTAACTAATTTTTTCTGACTCCTTAATTTTCTTAAATCTTGAATTATTCTTTCTCTACTTCTACCCCGTAATTCAAATAGTACAAAAGGATCTTCACTCAGGCGATCGCTCAATTGATAATAAACAGCTCCGATGTGTTTACAGGGTACTGCTGGATCGGGACAGGAACATTGACTATGGACATCATTCAAGGTAAAGGGAAATAATGAAAGTCCATTACTGGTGAATACATCTTCAATATTTTGAGGCATTTCTCCTGCTAGTAACTTAGCTGCAAATAGGGATTTACGGGACATAGTTTCAATCACATAGCTCCATTCCTCATCACTAAATATATCAAGGGATAAGGAAACTTGGTATGGTTCAACTTCACTACCTTTCACCCGCCCTAGAACCTTAGATTTTTGAAATTCAATACTCAAAATGTTCCCTTGTCGAGAATAGTTTCTAGCTCTTTCTAACCGCTTTTTAAAACGATAGGAGTCTAATAGGTCTAACCATCTTTGGGACCACCATTCTCTGCTGATTTCTAAAGTTCTCTCTATCATATTTTCTTCTTTAAAACCTAAACTAATCTTATTCGTCATCAACAATAGCATTTCTATCCAGAAATAACAAATCACGTAGTTGATCCGTATCCAGCTGGGTTAACCAGTCTTCACCGGAACTAATTACCTGCTGTGCCAATTGTTTTTTGCTTTCAATCATGTCATGGATCTTTTCTTCTAGAGTTCCCCTACAGACAAACTTGTGGACTTGGACATTCTGAGTTTGTCCAATTCTAAAGACTCGGTCGGTTGCTTGGTTTTCTACTGCGGGATTCCACCATCTATCGAAATGAAAAACATAGTTTGCCCTAGTTAGGTTTAAACCCACACCACCAGCTTTTAAAGACAGAATCATAATTGGTGGACTTTGTGGGTCGTGTTGAAATCTATTGTTTATTGTGTGGTGTTTCGGCGATAATTTGCAAACCTAAACGATTTGCCCAACCTTCACGATTAGCTAAGCTGGGAGGCAAAATTACTATTTCTATCATTATTCTCTACTAATATACTTGGGGAATATATGGGGCAAATAATTGGGGATCTTCCTATAAAATTAGTCGGTACAGCGAGCACTTGTGAATCAACTTTAGCTTGATTTATTTTATTCCTACTTACTTTAGTTATAGCAGAATTAGAAGTGAAAATACAGTCATAGATTCGCCCATGATAGCTTTTCAGCCACGTACCCAACTCCAGGGATGACATGGCTAAAGGATGGTAAGGTAAGGATGTCAAACTAATAGACTCCATTGATATTTGAGATTCGCTTCGCCAAGTTTCTGCCCAGAGGAACAATACTGGATCAAAATTACTTTTTGTTTTATCCAACCAAGCACCGTGTAGAATTCACATATTTTTTCACAAATTCCCAAGTACAAACTAAAAAGTCGCCAGATCCCCCCCCCTTTACCTTGTCTGAAACTAATATATCCAAAACCAAGTCGTCTACATTATATAAGTGTTAGGATTGCCACAGAGCGAGAATAGAGTGCATAGAAGGAAAAGAAACTGAATGGCAGAAATTGATAAGTCAATATCCTTTGATGGACGGGATATTCGACTGAAGGTCGGATTGTTAGCCCCTCAAGCAGGTGGTTCGGTGTTGATAGAATCGGGAGACACTGCCGTTTTGGTGACGGCCACAAGATCAGAAGCCAGAGAGGGCGTTGATTTTCTTCCCCTAACAGTAGATTATGAAGAAAGACTGTACGCTGCTGGAAGAATACCCGGTGGTATTATGCGCCGCGAGGGTCGGCCACCAGAAAGGGCTATTTTAACTAGTCGTTTGATTGACCGCCCATTGCGTCCCCTGTTCCCCTCCTGGTTAAGAGATGACCTGCAAATTATTGCTTTGACCCTCTCTATGGATGAGCTGGTGCCACCCGATGTGTTGGCTGTAACCGGAGCTTCTATCGCTACTCTGATTGCCCAAATTCCTTTTTATGGACCAATGGCAGCAGTACGTGTGGGTTTAGTTGGGGATGATTTTATTATTAACCCTACCTACGCCGAAATAGAAGCTGGTGATTTGGATTTGGTGGTTGCTGGCTCCCCCGATGGGGTAATTATGGTGGAAGCAGGAGCAAATCAGTTACCTGAACGGGATATTATTGAGGCCATTGACTTTGGTTATGAAGCAGTTAGGGATTTAATTCAAGCACAACGAGATTTAATTGCTGAACTGGGTTTGACTATTGTTCACCAAGAACCTCCAATACCCGATCAAAGTCTGGAAAACTATATCCGCGATCGCGCTAGTGAGGAAATTAAAAAAATACTCGCTCAGTTTGAATTAACTAAAACTGAACGCGATGCTGCCCTGGATGTAGTTAAAAGTGCGATCGCATCTAGCATTGAATCCCTTGGAGAGGAAGATCCTATTCGCATAGCTGCAACAGCTAATAGTCAAGTACTTGACAATACTTTTAAAGACATCACTAAGTACTTCATGCGTCGTCAAATTGTTGAAGACAATGTACGAGTAGATGGTCGCAAGTTAGATGAGGTACGTCCCGTTTCATCCCAGGTAGGAGTCCTACCCCGTCGTGTTCATGGCAGTGGATTATTTAATCGTGGATTAACTCAAGTATTGTCAGCTTGTACCCTTGGCACACCGGGGGATGCCCAAAGTTTAAGTGATGATTTACAAGTAGATCAGTCCAAACGTTACTTACATCATTACAATTTCCCTCCTTTCTCCGTAGGTGAAACTAAACCCTTGCGAGCCCCTGGAAGACGGGAAATAGGGCATGGAGCTTTAGCGGAAAGGGCAATTTTGCCTGTGCTTCCTACCAAAGAGCAATTCCCCTACGTCATTAGGGTGGTCTCGGAAGTTCTTTCTTCCAATGGCTCTACCTCCATGGGATCAGTTTGTGGATCTACCCTAGCTCTCATGGATGCGGGTGTTCCCATTACCAAACCTGTCAGCGGTGCTGCTATGGGTTTAATTAAGGAAGGATCGGAAGTACGGGTACTCACTGATATTCAGGGCATTGAAGACTTTTTGGGCGATATGGACTTTAAAGTGGCAGGTACTGATACGGGTATCACGGCACTACAAATGGACATGAAAATCTCTGGATTGTCTCTAGATGTAATTAAACAAGCCGTGGATCAGGCCAGGGATGCTCGATTGCACATTTTGGATAAGATGTTGCAAACTATAGACAAACCACGAACTGAAACTTCACCTTTTGCACCACGACTAGTCACAATTAAAATTGATCCTGATATGATTGGTTTAGTCATCGGTCCAGGCGGTAAGACCATCAAGGGTATTACGGAAGAGACGGGTGCTAAAATCGACATTGAAGATAGTGGTATTGTGACCATTTCCGCCATAGATGAAGGTAGAGCCAAACGAGCAAAAAGTATAATTCAGGGCATGACCCGCAAGCTCCACGAGGGAGATGTATATGTGGGTCGTGTGACAAGGATTATACCAATTGGGGCCTTTGTGGAATTTTTACCTGGTAAGGAGGGCATGATCCATATTTCCCAGCTGGCCGATTATCGTGTAGGTAAGGTGGAAGATGAAGTAGCTGTTGGTGAGGAGGTAATTGTCAAGGTTCGTGAAATTGATAGCAAGGGGAGAATTAACCTGACACGATTGGGCATTCATCCAGATCAGGCAGCTGCTGCACGAGAAGCCGCAGCAACAAATCGCTAGTTGTATCTAGCTTTGTCCAGAAGGTTTAGTGAAGAAGCGTTCTGGCTCACCCCCGGTGGCTAGGGCTATAGGATTTTAGATTGTAGATTAAGTATAATAAATCACAAATCTAAAATCCGTGATACCTGGGTAATGGGATATTCTCCAGTGATTGTATAATTTTCTTACTCGAAGGAAAATTTACACTTGTTATTCCATGGTCAGCGCTAAACGTTTACCAGAAACTACTGCCCACGTGAGAATCACCCGTCAATCCTGGCAACATGGCTTTCTGGAAGGTGATGTCAGTGCTGGCAATTTTGAATGGCATTTTGAATGGTATTTTCTCCGGGGAGAACTTTCCATTCAACCCTCTCGGGGAAGGGCCTTGATTAGGGATCCCCTGGGACGCTTTTTAGAAAAACAAGATTATCAATTGGAACCAGGAGGAGATTATACTTTTACTATTCGGGCCGAAATATGAACTATAGCCACTACAAGAGGTTGACAAATACTAAAACACTACTGGTCACAAATGGGATGACTAGTAGTGTTTTTGTGGCAAATCCCCAGTTCTTCAAGATAGCGTTCAATTAGGAGAATTGCTACAATATCATCTATAGCCCGTGGTGGTTGACGTAAACCTTTGGGTACGAGATTTGTTAATCCTCTGGGAGGAAACATCTGCCAATAACGGTCTCTTGCAGCTAAGGTAGTGTAACGTTCATCTACTAAGATAATATCCAAACTGGGGTTTAATTCCTGCTCCAGTTGCTGTTTCCAAGTTTTAGCTGTGGTTTGATTTCCCATCACAATTCTGGAAATGGAAAAAGTTGCCCTGAAATCAGAAATATGGGCGATCACCTGTTTAGCTGGCACAACTTCATGATGGTAAAGTTTACGGTCTATTCCCATCACTGCTACACCACATTTGTCACGTCCAGGGTCAAAGCCTAAAATTGTGCACTGTGTTTTTATACCATTTATATTATTCATTTTTAAGTGCTAAAAACAATTTTTCCATTGGATATTGCCACCAGTTTAACTCTTAAAGGACCTGCAGTATAGATATTTTCTGCAGCAACTGCTTTTACTTCCAAAGCTTGTTGAGACTGCTCCAGTTCAGAAAAAAATCGTAAAAAAGTGCCATCTATCTCTATTCTCTCCACAATGCCAGCATTTCGGGCACGGAACTGGGAAGCAGAAATTACTAGATCTAGCCTTTGACGCAGTTGATATGATGTCATACTTTTCATATCCGCAGAGGTTGTAGCCAATACCTGACCAGCAGAAAATACCAGTTGATTGGGCATAGCATCGGCAAAAAATTCTATTTGTTTTTCCCCTCTTACGTAGTTACCAGCAGAAAAAATTCTCACTACATATTCCCTACCATCCTGAATTTGTTTAGTCAGTTGTTCCACCCTTTCTTCACTTATACGTAGTAAGTCTGTGTTATTTTGGTTGGTTCCTGGTTCATTTAATTGAATGCTGGCGTTATTATTAGCTTCCTGAAATATTTGGGTAATGACCTGATTGGCAACGCTAGGTTTATTCACACTAACTACAGCAGATGCTATTACCTGACCACGAACCAAAGCCAATTTACCCAAACGTAGGTCGCGATAAGACTGATAATATTTTTCCAATCTTGCTACCTCTTGTTCTAAATACTGCTGCTGTTTTTCTAGCTCCCCTAGTTGCACTTCTCTACTAGCAATAATTTGTTCTCGTTTCCTAATTTCTAAATTGCGATTTTGAATTAGCCTATCCAAACCAGCAATTTTTCGATCTCGCTGTGCAATAATTGCTTTGCGGTTGAACAATTCTCGATCTCGTTTGGTAACTGCATTTTTAGCCTCATCAATAGCTTGTTGAGCTTGAGCATATAACTGCTGACGTTCACTTCTTAATTCTCCCACTGCCAATTGTAAGGCTTGGCGTTGTTGGTATAAATTTTCCAGTTCACCCAGGGCCTGTCTATACTGAACCACAACCTTACCTAGTTTGCTCTGGGTTCCCCGGAGTTGAGTTTGAGTTTTAATCTGTTTTGTAGTAGTAATGTCAAGTTTAGCTTGTGTAGCTTTTTGTTTACTATTTGCTTCTTGTAAAGACTTATTTGTTTCTATAAGCTGGTTTTTAGCTTCTTCTTGAGCTTTTCTAGCTGCAATTAGTCTATTCTCTATATTAATCTTCTGAGCTTCAGCAGTTTTTAATTGTTCCCGTTTGTTTCTGAGATCTTTTTGAATATCTTCTAACTCAAATACACCCTTTCTCAAACCCTCGTCGGCGGCAAATAAAATGGCCAAGGTGGTGGCGGAAATCACACTACCCGTAAAGATAGTGACAATAACCGCCGTTTTCTTGGGACGTAAATTAAACAGAGATAAACGTGCTTTACCTACTTTGGTACCAATGCGATCGCCGAGGGTGGCAATCACACCGCCCAAAATTAAAATTGCTGCTATGAGGATGTACCCAGTGGCCATCTTAATCCTACCGCCAAAAAAGCTTCCATATACACTTTACTACTTTTAACCATGGTCTGTGGAGAAAAAGAATTGGATAGAATAGTAAAGTTTAAATATTGTTTGACAGCCATAGGTATCCATGTCTTGGAGTCATAGAATTGCACCTTATTAAAATTGTTGCACGGTGGACACAGGGGGATATTGGTCCGTAAGAGTAAACACAACTTGCCTGGTGAATTAGACCCCCCTAAGCAAACTTAGCAACCTTTAGGTAAATTGCTTGCTTAATGCAACTGGTTTATGCACAGTGATTTTTTTCTTGTGGATAGAAATCATTTTTTTCTCCCGCAAGTCTCCTAGTAACCTGGTTACAGTCACTCGGGTGGAACCTATTGCTTCTGCGATCGCCTGATGGGATAACTTGAGGTCAACAGTAACCCCATCAGCACAGGGAACACCAAAGTCGCGACAGAGAATTAACAGAAAACTGACTAACCGAGAACCCATGTCTCGGTGGGCAAGAGTTTCAATCATCATCTCTGTTTGCAGAATCCGCGAGGAGAGGCCTCGCAGCATAAGCATTGACAATTCTGGATTTTCCTTGAGGGCCTGCTCTACCTGCTCAATTGGCGAAGAGAGCAATTCCACCGCAGTAAAAGCAACAGCATGGTAAAACCTGTCTGATTTATTACCTGTTAGCAATGACAAAACACCGAAAACGCTATTTTCTCGTAGCAGGGCCACTGTTATTTCTTCTCCCGCTTCATACACCCTGGAAAGTTTCACAGCACCTCTGAGAAGAAAATAAACTCGTTCGGCCGGATCCCCGGGAAAAAAGATGGTTTTGTTGCGTTCAAACGTCTCCACAACAGGGGGAAAAGCCCCCGTTGCCATTTGACGAAAAACATTTGCCAGGGCTTTATCTTGCATTACGATCATCTCCCTTCCCTTACCCAACACCGGAAAAACAAAAACTTAATACCTAAGAATACAACTGAAAAATCTAGAACGCACCGTCAATCTTTCTGTCTTTTACTATACTCAAATTTACCGGTTTATCTTATTTTGTCGATCATGATACCCAATTTTGGTGATTTTTAACCTAAAATGGTGGGTCACCCCTCCCCTGGAGGACAATTTTCGGGTTTTTTCGGTTCAAAATTTGCCAGATCTTTAATAACTTCTTAAAGAATCACCATAAAAAGGTTCATGGGGACGGAGAATTATGAAGATCACATTTAGGATAACATTTAATTTAACAATATTCTCAATAAGATCAATCGCGTTAACAATTTTTATGCTAAACCTGTCCGGTAAGAATGCCCTGGTTACGGGGATTGCCAATAGTCGGTCTATTGCTTGGGGTATTGCCCAACAACTACATGCAGCTGGAGCCAATCTGGGAATTACCTATTTGCCCGATGATAAGGGTAAGTTCGAAAAGAAGGTCCTGGAGTTAGTTGAACCCCTTAACCCTAGTTTATTTCTGCCCTGTAATGTAGAGAATGAAGAACAAATCCAAGCTACTTTTGACGCTATTCAACAAAAATGGGGTAAGCTAGATATTCTCATTCACTGTCTAGCTTTTGCTAATAAGGAAGATTTAAGTGGGGATTTTAGTCAAACTTCTCGCCTAGGATTTAATAAGGCTTTAGAGGTTAGCACTTATTCTCTTATTCAGTTAAGTGGAGCAGCTAAACCTTTGATGACAGAAGGTGGTAGTATTCTGACTCTTTCCTATTTGGGCGCAGTGCGGGCTATTCCTAACTATAATGTAATGGGAGTAGCCAAAGCTGGACTGGAAGCTAGTGTGCGTTACTTGGCAGCAGAACTGGGACCCCAAAATATTCGTGTCAATGGCATCTCCGCAGGTCCCATCCGCACTCTGGCTTCCTCTGCTGTGGGTGGTATTTTGGATATGATTCACCACGTTGAGCAAGTGGCTCCCCTTAAACGTACTGTAACTCAATTAGAGGTGGGTAGTGCAGCTGCTTTTCTATGTAGTGATTTATCCAGTGGAATTACCGGACAAATCCTATATGTAGATGCGGGATATGAAATTATGGGCATGTAACCTAGTTTGGAATATTAAGCATCACCGACGTTCTACGTCGGTTATTGTTTCAACTGCTTGCCAACGAACTAATAAATAACTATGAATTGACAATGAGTAAAGAAAGATACGCTACGGTTAAACGTGTTACAGGAGAAACAGATGTAACCGTATCCATTAACCTTGATGGTACGGGAATTTGTAAGTCTAATACGGGTATTTATTTTTTGGATCACATGATCCAGCAGATTGCCTCCCATGGTTTATTTGATTTGGATATTCAGGCTACGGGTGACTGGCAAATTGATGACCACCACACCAATGAGGATGTGGGTATTACTTTAGGTCAGGCTCTGCATCAGGCACTTGGTAATAAAAAGGGTATTGCCCGCTTCGGTCATTTCATCGCTCCTTTAGATGAAGCACTGGTCCAGGTAGCTTTAGATTTCTCTGGTCGCCCCCATGTCAGTTATGGATTACATATTAGTACTGAAAGGGTAGGAACCTATGATACTCAACTAGTGAGAGAGTTTTTTGTGGCCTTAGTAAATCATAGTCAAATGACTCTACATATTCGCCAACTGGATGGTATCAATTCTCATCATATTATTGAGGCTACCTTTAAGGCTTTTGCCAGAGCAATGCGCATGGCCGTCGAGATCGATCCTCGTCGCGCTCAAACTATTCCTAGTTCTAAAGGCGTGTTATAGTTGATAATAAAATACATTCATGTTTAACAATTCTCCAGCAATCCTTACCTCTCAGGTGGGCAAGGTTTACCGCACAGGATTTTGGTCCCATCACAAGATTATATCTCTCCAAAACTGCTCCCTAGAAGTCTATCCAGGAGAAACTTTTGGCCTTTTGGGACCTAATGGTGCAGGAAAAACTACTTTGTTAAAAATTTTACTGGGAATAAGTCGTCCTTCTAGTGGTAAAGGATTTTTGTTGGGGAAACCACTAGGCGATCGCTCGGTCAAAGAGTTTATTGGTTATTTACCAGAAAACCCCTATTTTTACGATTATCTGACTGGATACGAGTTGTTAGAGTTGACTGGGGGGATCTTCCGAATTTCCTCTCGTGTGCAACGACAACGGATAGTTCATCTATTAGAACTAGTTGGTTTATCCCAAAATCAAGCTCGCAAACAAAGGATTAGTTCCTATTCTAAAGGAATGGTTCAGCGAATTGGTTTAGCTCAGGCGTTGATCAATGATCCAGAAGTGCTGTTTTTGGATGAGCCTATGTCTGGACTTGATCCCTTAGCACAACATCAAATGCGAGCAATTATCCTTTCCCTTAAATCTGCGGGAAAAACCATCTTTTTCAACAGTCATGTATTAGGAGATGTGGAACAGATTTGCGATCGCATTGGCATATTAAATCAAGGACAAATAATTTGCAGTGGATCCCTGAGTGAATTGTTAGGGGAGGAGAAAAGTTATTATATCAGGGGTCAAGGAGGGGATAAAGAGATATTGCAAAAAAGATTGGGGGAGATACAATTTGAACGAGAAGCTATATGGCATGGCATCTTAAAAGAGGATTTATATGATTTTCTTGCCAGTTTGCGGTTAATGGGTGGGAAAGTGATTAAAATAAGCTTATGTCGTCAGTCCTTGGAGGATTTTTTTATTCAACAGTTATCCCAGTTAGCAACCTGCTCAAAACTTTAACCTAACCTTACTCAAAACTAATAGTTTGGACAAGTTACTCCCGGATAATGAAGCTTGTGGATGAAAATAAATGAAAACAATGCTATTGGGAACTTACACAGCTAACTATAGTCAGGACTTAGGTATAGAGCCAGAATGCTTACCCAACTCTCATTTTTAGCCATCAAACTTGTCTATAGCGTTCTGGCCAGGCTATATTTCCAAATTTTTTCAGCTGTTATAATGTCTAAACTTTACTATTACAGATGCCAAGCACAAACTCTCAGGTAAAAATGGTTAGCAAAAACTTCTGGAAACCAATTATCCATTCAAGCACAGCCCTAGTCTTACTGACCACCCTTAATACAGCCTGGCCATTGGTCAGTTTAGCCCAATCAAAACCTCAGCCAAAAGTAAATTCTGCCAGTTCTAGTCTATTCACCGATTACCTCCTAGGTGGTGGAGATCGGATTCGTGTGAACGTTTTTGAAGCGCCAGAATACACTGGGGAATATCAAATCCCTCCTGGGGGAGAAATCAACATGCCATTAATTGGCAGCATTCCCGTTTCTGGACTAACAACCCAACAAGCAGCAGACGAAATAGCCAGAAGATATGCTCGATTTCTCAAACGTCCTTTAATTTCCGTAAACTTATTAGCACCCCGTCCCATCAACGTTTTTGTCGCTGGAGAAGTGACACGACCTGGGTCCTATAGTTTGAGTTTACAAGGAACCGGAGGTAATAATCCTGGTGTACAATATCCCACAGTATTAGCCGCCCTGACCACAGCAGAGGGAGTAACACTAGCAGCGGATGTGACCAAGGTACAACTACGACGTCAGGTGGGACGTTCTGGAGAACAGGTGGTAAATCTCGACCTGAAACAAATTACCCAAACAGGAAGAATACCCATAGACATAACTCTCAGAGATGGAGACACCATATTTGTTCCCACTGCGACAGATTTTAACGTAGCTGAGGCCCGCAACTTATTTGCAGCCAGCTACGCTGCTAGTAGAACAGCACCGCGCCGGGTGGCCATTACTGGTCAAGTTTACCGTCCTGGTTCCTACTTGGTTGCTGCAGGGGGTGGAAATGACAGTGGTGGTTTGCCCACAGTAATGCGAGCCATTCAGTTATCGGGAGGAATCACATCCCAAGCTGACGTGCGCAACATTAAGGTTCGTCGTCCCACCAGAACTGACAAGGAACAAACCCTAAACATCAATTTGTGGGAACTGTTGCAAAGCGGAGACTTAAATCAGGATGTGGTGGTACAAGACGGTGACACTATTATTGTTCCCACAGCAACACAAGTAAACACAGCAGAGGTAACCCAGTTGGCCACTACCACCCTATCGCCCGCAACAATCAAGGTGGGGGTAGTTGGGGAGGTAAAAAGACCAGGGGTTACTGAGCTTCAGCCTAACAGTTCTTTAAACCAAGCTTTGTTAGCAGCTGGTGGATTCAATGATGCTAGGGCAAGTAGCAGTTCAGTGGACTTGGTTCGTCTTAATCCCAATGGTACAGTTACTAAACGAGCAGTAAAGGTTGACCTTTCTAAAGGGATAAATGAGGAGACCAACCCTATCCTGCGCAATAATGACGTTATAGTGGTGAATCGTTCAGTTCTGGCCAGAACGGGAGATACTTTAGGTGCAGTTACTGCTCCCCTAGCTCCCGTATTTAGCATCATTAGTCTATTCCGACTACTGGGATTTTAGCAGTGGGGGGGGAGATCCATAATCCCTGATCTCCCACCATCTGTAAACATCATTAAAACTGGTAGGAGAGTCCTAGAGATAGTACGGGATAAATATTTAACCATTTCAGGTCATTTTCTAGTTGTTGTCTTTCTTTCTCAACATCAGCTTGAATTTGGTTCCGGATCTCAGGTGTTGCAGCACCTCCAAATTGAGGTGCTAAATTAACTTTAGGGGATCCCGTAAACATGACACCTAAGTTGGCGGAAAAACTCCAACGGTTACCAGGTTTAACTGCATTTCCCCAACCAATTCCCAGATATGGGGCCACACTATTAGGAAAGGAAACTTTAGCTTTAACTGATCCTAACTGATCTGAGGTGTATTCTTGGTCGCCTATTTGTATTTTTTGATTACTGTTGGATTTGCCAGTTCCTTCTATATTGTTGTCTTGGAATACTAGACCTCCCGTTAAACGAAAACCGGAGTTTTTCCAAGGATGATAATCTACCAAAGTGGAGACACTGAACAAATTGAGTTTAGCATCATAATCAATCCCAGACTCGGTGATGTTAGCACTGGTACCAAACCCCCTAACTCCCAATTTGGCATTGAGATTGGGTGTGATTGATTTGGTTACCGTTGCACCAACACCAAGAGTACTAATTTCAGGAGTAATTGCCCAACCACTGGTTGTTGGACCAGTTTGGGTTGTTTCTTGGGTAGGTTGAGGGGGTTGTGGTGTTACCGGTTGTGCAGGAGTGCTAGCACAACGGGAATTCAAAGGGTAGACCTTACAAAATTCTTCCAAATTAATTGGTGTTTCCGCTAACAAATCGGCAGCTTGGTAAGAAAAAGTACCTGGTTGTAGGGTCACCACCTGTGCCAATACTGTCTGACTGGTGGAGGTTACAATAGCCAACCCGCTGGTTAATGTCAATACTGATGTAGCTAGACCTGTTAATTTATCTATCTTAATATTCATGTTAATCCCCCACACCATGTTTTTAATTTAATGCAATAACCTAACTCATTTTTAGTTCCCTGTCAATCTAAAAGTTACTGAAAATTATTATCGGTATCCTGATTCAGACCTGCCTAAGTATAAGTGGGTGGGTGGAATTAAATATAATATGAACGTAGGATGGGTTGAGGAACGAAAGCCATCCTACAAATAATTGTGCCTCCCTACTTAGTGGAGATAGTGAACATACATTAAACATTAAAATATATAATCGAAATTCGCCATATCAGTCTTCCCACTGTAACAATCAGCTAAGTTAGAAGAGAACTAACCTGAAGAGTTCTCCATGGCTAAAGCTATAAATATCTACAAACAGGAGGTTAAATCTTGCCTAAGTTAAAGATTGCCATTAATGGTTTCGGACGTATTGGCCGTCTGGTACTCCGTGCTGGTATTAATAATCCTAATATTGAGTTTGTGGGAATTAATGATTTGGTTCCCCCAGACAATCTGGCCTATCTTTTAAAGTACGACTCTACCCATGGTAAATTAAAAAACCAGATAGAACCCAGGGAAGATGGTATGGTTATTGATGGTCATTTCATCCCTTGTGTTTCCGTGAGGAATCCCGCTGAACTACCTTGGGGTAAATTGGGTGTAGACTATGTGGTGGAATCTACAGGACTATTTACGGATTTTACCGGAGCGGAAAATCACTTACAAGCGGGCGCTAAACGAGTGGTGATTTCTGCTCCCACAAAAGATCCTCAAAAGGTGAAAACAATCGTGGTTGGTGTTAACCATGAATCCTACAATCCCAATGAGGATTTCATCGTCTCTAATGCTAGTTGTACTACAAATTGTTTGGCCCCAATTGCTAAAGTAATTAATGACAACTTTGGGTTAGCAGAGGGACTGATGACCACAGTTCATGCTATGACTGCTACCCAACCTACAGTGGACGGACCCAGCAAAAAAGACTGGCGCGGTGGTAGGGGAGCTGCTCAAAATATTATTCCCTCTTCTACCGGTGCTGCTAAAGCAGTGGCCCTAGTTTTACCAGAATTGAAGGGTAAGTTAACGGGAATGGCTTTTAGGGTGCCCACACCGGATGTGTCCGTAGTGGATTTAACCTTCAAAACTGTGCAGGCTACTTCTTACAAGGATATTTGTGCAGCGATGAAACAAGCTGCTACAGGTTCCCTGGTGGGCATTTTGGGTTATACCGATGAAGAGGTGGTTTCTACGGACTTTCAAGGTGATGCCCACTCTAGTATTTTTGATGCTGGTGCGGGTATAGAGTTAAATTCTCATTTCTTTAAGGTTGTTTCCTGGTATGACAATGAGTGGGGTTATTCCAACAGGGTTGTGGATCTAATTGTGTACATGGCACAAAGAAATAGATAACTGCTACTGTTGGTATTTCTCATCATTCCTCTGGGCTTAATTGGGTTGTGCTACCCCCACCCTACTCTTAATTTCTATGATGCGTCGCACCAAGATTATCTGCACTATTGGTCCTGCTACAGCTGCACCGGAAAAGTTACAAGCTTTAGTAGAAGCGGGAATGAATGTGGCAAGACTAAACTTTTCCCATGGAGCTTATGAGACACATGCCCAAACGTTTCACAATTTAAGACGCATTAGTAATGAAGCTGGTAGACCTGTGGCAATCTTACAGGATTTATGTGGTCCCAAAATTCGTTTGGGAAAACTCCCACCAGAAGGGATCATGTTGGCAGCTGGTAGTGAGGTAACTTTTCTTTTACAGGAAAAGGGGGAAAATACTCAAGAATTACCTTTGCCTCTACCCACTTTATTTGCCATGATTCGATCTGGTGAGCCAATTCTGATTAATGATGGTCGGGTAAAGTTAACTGTGGTTAGTCGCAATGCTGACCAAATTCGTGCACGGGTAGATACTGGTGGATTAGTTTCCTCCCATAAGGGTGTGAATTTACCTGGCACTCCTTTACCTGTAAGTTCAATTACAGAAAAGGACCTGCAAGACCTACGGTTTGGAATGGAGTTAGGTGTGGACTGGGTAGCAGTGTCTTTTGTGCGCTCTACCCAGGATTTGGAACCCGCTAGACGGATGATTGAGGGTGCTGGTTCTAAAATTCGTCTGATTGCTAAAATCGAACGTCCTGAGGCCGTTGAACACTTGGATGATATTCTCAAGGTGGCTGATGCAATTATGATTGCTCGTGGTGATTTGGGTGTGGAAATGCCTATTCACCAAGTGCCATTAATTCAAAAGGATATTACTCATCGCTGTAACCTGATTGGTAAGCCTGTAATTACGGCTACTCAAATGTTAGAGTCTATGATTAGCTCCCCTGATCCAACTCGAGCGGAGGCAACGGATGTAGCTAATTCCATTTTAGATGGTACGGATGCGGTAATGTTATCCGGAGAAACTGCCGTGGGTGAGTATCCTATAGCAGCAGTACAAACAATGCACAACATCGCTTTACAAACAGAGAAGGCAATTAAAGAAGGAAGTAAACATACTTGGAACCGTGAGTCTGGTCTTCTGAGTGTCACGGAATCTGTTGCCCAGGCGGTTTGTCGAATTGCTTATGAGACGGGTGCTAAGGCCATTCTTTGCAATACTACTTCTGGCAGCACAGCAAGATTGATTTCTAAATATCGTCCTTTGACCCCGATTATTACTCTGACCTCTGAACCTATTGCTTATCATCAGTTAGCATTGTCCTGGGGTGTTCAACCTTTGTTAATTCCCCCAGTTTATCATGCTGAGGAGATGTTTACTAATGTGGTGAGTACGGTAGTTAATCAAGGTTTTGTGGAAATGGGTGATAAGGTGGTTATTACCTCAGGAGTTCCAATTGGTATGTCAGGCACAACAAGTTTAATCAAAGTGCATTCTATTGGACAACCAATTACAGCTTAGTAGATCTAAAATGGCTATGAGATACCGCTGATAAAGGGCAATTCTGGGAGAAAGGTTGCCATAATGGTAATCGTTTGGAATATCAAAGAGTTTAAATATTTGGGGATTAGTAAATCCTGAACCCAAGAAAATCATGGAGTATACTATGTCTAAAAACTTACTAGAACAGTTGCGTGAAGTAACCGTGGTTGTAGCAGATACTGGTGATATTCAAGCTATTGAAAAATTTAAACCCCAGGATGCAACAACAAATCCCTCTTTGATTACTGCAGCAGCTCAAATGCCCGAATATCAACATATTGTTGACCAAACTCTCATTAAGGCTAAGAAAGATGCTGGAAATAAGGCTAGTCATCAAGAGGTGGTTTCTCTAGCTTTTGACCGCTTGGCAGTTTCCTTTGGTTTAAAGATTCTGCAAATTATTCCTGGTCGGGTTTCTACGGAAGTGGACGCTCGTTTGTCATACGATACTAATGGAACTGTGGCTAAGGCTAGATATTTGATTTCTGAGTATCAAGCAGCAGGAATTTCTGCAGACCGGGTTTTGATTAAGATTGCTGCTACTTGGGAAGGCATTAAAGCGGCGGAGATTTTAGAAAAAGAGGGTATTCACTGCAATTTAACTCTATTGTTTGGAATTCATCAGGCCATAGCTTGTGCTGAAGCTGGAATTACCCTGATTTCTCCTTTTGTGGGACGGATTCTAGATTGGTATAAAAAAGACACAGGCAGATCTAGCTATCCCCCCGCAGAAGACCCCGGTGTGTTATCCGTAACTAAAATCTATAACTACTATAAAAAGTTCGGCTATCAAACTGAGGTGATGGGCGCTAGTTTCCGTAATATGGGGGAAATTACTGAGTTGGCTGGTTGTGATTTATTGACTATTTCCCCCGCTTTATTATCGGAATTGCAAAATACTGTGGCGGAGTTACCTCGGAAACTGGATCCGGTAACTACTTCTGGTTTGTCTATTGACAAAATATCGGTTGATCAGGCTACTTTTGAGCGCATGCACGCTGCCGATCGCATGGCTTCGGATAAACTGAGGGAGGGAATTGATGGTTTTACTAAGGCTTTAATCAGTTTGGAGGAATTACTAACAGCTAGATTAAGTCGTTTAGAAGCCGAAATGGTAGGTGTTGGTTAAACAACTGAGATTTTGAATTTTAGACTGGATGGAGAAATTGCCCAGATCCTTGAGAGATCTGGGCAATTTTTGATTATGGCTTTACCCAGAATTTCATGCTATTTTGGAATGTGGAAAATAAAAATCAACAAAATCTTTATACTAGCCAAAAGCAAGTTAATTAAGGATTACAGAGGGATTCCAAGGTAATGGCGCTCATAGTTCAAAAATACGGTGGTACTTCCGTTGGTTCTGTGGAACGTATTCAAGCGGTAGCCAGGCGCATCCATGGCACTGCACAGGGGGGAAATTCTGTTGTGGTTGTGGTTTCTGCTATGGGAAAAACCACTGATGGGTTAGTGAAGCTGGCCCATGAAATTTCCCCTAGTCCCACCCGTCGGGAAATGGATATGTTGCTTTCCACAGGAGAGCAGGTAACTATTGCTCTCCTCAGTATGGCTTTACAGGAAATTGGCCAGTCGGCTATTTCTCTGACTGGAGCCCAGGTGGGTATTGTTACTGAGGCAGAGCATACTCGTGCCCGGATTTTACACATTGAAACTGAGCGTTTAATTAGCCATTTAAATGCCGGTCAGGTGGTAGTGGTTGCAGGTTTTCAAGGAATTTCTAACACTTCAGCCATGGAAATTACTACCCTGGGACGTGGAGGGTCTGATACTTCAGCAGTGGCTTTGGCTGCGGCTTTAAAGGCTGATTTCTGTGAGATTTACACGGATGTACCCGGTATTTTAACTACTGATCCCCGGTTAGTACCGGAGGCTCAGTTAATGAAGGAAATTACCTGTGATGAAATGCTGGAATTGGCTAGTTTGGGTGCTAAGGTGTTACATCCTAGGGCGGTGGAAATTGCCAAGAATTATGGTGTACCATTGGTGGTGAGATCTAGTTGGACTGACCAACCGGGAACCTGGGTCACATCTAATAAGGTTCAAGAACGGGCCATGGTCAATTTGGAGCTGGCCCGTCCTGTGGATGCGGTAGAGTTTGATATTGATCAGGCTAAAGTCTCTTTATTACGCGTCCCTGATCGACCAGGGGTGGCGGCTCGATTGTTTAATGAGATTGCCGATCAGCAGGTAGATGTGGATTTGATTATTCAATCAATTCATGAGGGTAATTCTAATGATATTGCTTTTACTGTAAATACACCTATTTTGAACCGAGCGGAAGCTGTGGCTTCAGCTATTGCTCCAGCTTTGAGAAATAACGACGGCTCTAATGAAGCAGAAGTGTTCGTAGAAAGGAATACGGCAAAGGTCAGTATTTCTGGAGCAGGGATGATTGGCCGCCCCGGAGTAGCTGCTAAAATGTTTGCTACTCTGGCTAAAGCTGGTGTGAATATTCAAATGATTTCTACTAGTGAGGTTAAAGTTAGTTGTTTAGTTGCTGCAGTAGATTGCGATCGCGCTATTTTTTCTCTCTGTCAGGAGTTTGAAGTTAATGCGTCTACACGTAATATTAATTCTGCGGACTCCATACATTCCACTGTATGTGGTGTTGCGTTAGATATGAATCAGTCCCGACTGGCAATTCGTCATGTGCCAGATCAACCGGGGATAGCTGCAAAGTTGTTCGGTTTACTGGCTGAATCTAACATCAGTGTGGATATGATTATTCAGTCTCAACGCTGTCGGGTAATTGATGGCGTACCTTGTCGGGATATAGCTTTTACCACAAACCGCGCGGATGGAGAAAATGCTCAAGCTAAAATCAATCAAGTTGCTACACAGTTGGGATGGGGACAAGTCATCCTAGATGACGCCATTGCCAAGGTTAGTGTTGTTGGTTCGGGAATGGTTGGTCAACCAGGGGTAGCAGCTAAAATGTTCACAGCTTTGGCGCAAAATCAAATTAATATTCAAATGATTACTACTTCAGAAATCAAAATTAGCTGTGTTGTATCAGAAAAAGAAGGGGTTAAAGCATTACAGATAATTCACACTGCTTTTGGACTAGCTGGAACCCATAAGTTTGTGGTTCCAGCATAATTTGGCAATGGGGTTTTAACTGGTACGTTGTTGGCTTAGGATACGGTAGGAGTGTTGAAAATCGTCAATGGTAATTCTAATGGCTGCAGGATCGGTTTCCCCTTTAGCGCGAAACCGCCTAATTGCTTCCACAGATGCTTGGTTACATAACAAAACTAGATCTGCTCCATTCCAACCTTCTGTCGTCTGAGCCCAATATTCTAAGTCCACATCCAATAGTGGTCTACCTTCAGTATAAACTCGTAAAATTTCCAAGCGACTGGCTAAGTTAGGTAGATCAACTTTTAATTGTAGATCTAATCTTCCAGCTCTTAATAGGGCTGGATCTAACGCATCTGGACGGTTAGTAGCTCCTATTACTAGAATATTAGTACCAGTTTCCAAACCGTCCAATTCCGTTAATAGTTGTCCTACTACCCGGTTACTCACACCAGAATCTCCAGTATAAGTCCCACGAGCGGGGGCTAGGGTGTCAATTTCATCAATGAATATGACACAGGGATCCGCTTGTCGAGCTTTAGCAAATAGCTCACGGACTGCTTGTTCGCTTGCTCCCACCCAACGGGTGAGTAATTCTGGTCCGTTGACTCCTATGAAATTGGCCCTAGCTTGGGAAGCTACTGCTTTGGCTAATAGGGTTTTACCAGTTCCCGGTGGACCCCATAGTAAAATCCCTCTGGGCGCTACTGCTTTTGTTTGACGGTACAGTTCTGGATATAGTAGCGCCCCCTCTACAGATTCTCTCAAGGTTTGTTTGATGGCTTCTAGTCCACCAATATCCTCCCATTCCACATGGGGAACTTCTACTTCCATGCTCCGCAGCACTGCTGGTTTAATTTCTTTCAGCGCTTGCAGAAAATCTGACTGATTCACTGTCATGGTTTCAGGAATATCTGTTTCCATGGATGGAACTTGACGGCGCAGGGCCATATAGGCCGCTTTTTGGCAAACAGCTTTTAAGTCAGCTCCCACAAATCCTACAGTGCGATCGCTAATGAACTCTAAGTCCACTGTGTCATCTAAGGGCATGGCACGGGTAAGAACTTGCAGAATTTCTTTACGTCCGTTAGCGTCGGGAATGCGAAACTGAATTTCTCGATCAAACCTTCCTGGACGACGCAGCGCTGGATCTAAATGATCTGGACGGTTAGTAGCAGCCAGTACAATTACACCTGGTGTGTGGGAAAACCCATCCATTAAGCTTAATAACTGGGCAACTAACCGTTTCTCTACTTCTCCCTCCACTGCACTGCGGTCGGGGGCCAGACTATCAATTTCATCAATAAAAATAATACAGGGGGCATTTTTAGCAGCTTTTTCAAAAATACCCCTCAGTTTTTGTTCCGCTTCACCATAGTATTTGCTAATCACCTCTGGACCCACCAGGGCAATATAATTTACCTCCAGTTCTTCCGCTAAAGCACGAGCTGTGAGGGTTTTACCAGTACCGGGAGGACCAACTAAAAGAACCCCATGGGTTGGCTCTAGACCCAGTTTAGCCAGCAGGTCTGGGCGTTTTAAGGGGATGGCAATTAATTCTTTCAGCTCTTTGACTACCTGACTTAAACCACCTATGTCTTTCAGGGAAATGCCAGAATTATCAGAGGGGGTGGCTGAATCGGATGATCCATTAGAGGGTTGGGGAGTAGTCGGGGAGGAGGGGGTGCGAATGCGACTAGTACCAATATCATTGATATTACTGCTCTTGGCTGCACCACGGGGAATATTGCCCGTTCTGGGAATACTACTCAGGGGACGAGAGTTGACCTGTATATCTGTTTTTACCTCTCCACTCTCGATTTTTTCTTCTAATGTTTTAACCAACTCTAGAAACTGCTCAAATCCTTTGAATAGGTCACTCATAAGTCTTAATAGGTCTGGGTAAATGTGATGTGCTAGTTTTATTTCTCAAATGCAAACAAAAGATTAGCCGCACCCTTGATTCTTTCCATGGGCTCTACTGATCTAGGTAGCAGGGGTAGGTGAATAATTGTTTGTTCAGGAAATAAATTGTGGTCAACTTCCACTGCTTGAGTATAGCGATTTTGTACCACGTACCTTTGCTCAATGCCCATGTTTTTTAAAGATGCGGTTAACCGAACGTGTTCTGATGTGATAGCCGATTCCGCCTGAATTACACCTACAAATTGGGTATGACGGGGGTCTTTCAATTTCTTTTGCGCCTTTACTACCTGTTGTCGCAGCTGTCGCAATCTACCAATGAAGTCTACCCGACCTAAAACATCCTGATATTTCATCCATAGCTTAAAGATCCAGGATAACCAGTCTCCTAAAGCGGAAGGCATGGATAAAAATTGTAACAGATGTCCCGTAGGGGCTGTGTCTAAGATAATCAAATCTTGCTGGTTAGTTTCTAAAAGGTTAGTGATTGTGATTAAGGATAGCATTTCATCAATACCCGGTAATGCTTGAGACATAATTTGTCTCCATGCTTCCGGTAAGTAGGCAATGTTGACTTCTGTATCCTTGTTTGTCCCTTCCCCACTAATCATATCTGCCAATTCCCACAGATAATCAGTACGGAACTGGTCTAATATTTTGTCAGCATCTATTTCTTGTCCACATAGGTTGGGAGTGATTGGTTGGGAATCATGTCCTAATTTTTGACCAAATGCATCCCCAAGAGAATGTGCTGGATCTATGGAGATCACGCTAATATTTTTTTGGGGATAATGACTAGCAAAGGCCCAACCCATTGCTGCTGATACCGTTGTTTTGCCTACTCCTCCTTTTCCACCTACAATAATTAGTTTACAACCCTGATCCAGAAAATCAGTAAAACTAGGTGGTATTCTCTGTGGCCAGTGAATTATGGGTGGTGCTACCTCTTCCACGTGACTGATATGTTGAATTTCTCCAGCTAATTTATCCAGTGCTTGACTACCTAAAGGGGCGGCGGGTTGTTGGGGAATAATAAATACAGGTTGTCCCGGGGAAAGATTTAGGAACTTTTGCACATAGTTCTGTTGTTCCGCATATCGATCCTGATCCATACTAGGATCTGTTAAAACTCGATTGATTAGAATTCCTCCAAAGGGAACTTCTAAGGTTTTTAACTGTTCTAGGAATCTTTCCGTTTCTGCTAAACACATTGGTTCGGCAATCCCGACTATTAAAAACCCCGTGAATTGACTGTCTTGCAGTAGTCTTCTACTCTCTGATAGTTGAAATTTGAACTCAATCAAAAAGTCGTCTACTGCATCCGGTTGATAGGTTCCAGTAAAGCTTTCGGTGATAACTTGATACTTTTTTTGAAATAATTCTAGGGAGTGTAAAATTACGTCCAAGAAGTCTTTTAGTTTTAGCAAGCTCACCGTATGTCCGGATGGGGCCATATCCACTACTATACGATCCACGTTTTTCTCCGACAGCAGTCTTTGGATCTCTAGTAGTCCCATCAGTTCATTTAATCCGGGCCAGTCTAAATCCCAAACGGGGGCTAGATCCTCTCCATCTGCTAAACTTCCTCTTTCTACTAGAATTTCCAGGTACTGGCTATATTTGGCTTTGAATTCTAACAGAAGATTTTGAGCATCTAGGGCCTGAATGCTCAAATTCGGTAAATCTACTGCTACTTGAGGTTCATTGGTCACTTTTGTCAGTAGTACATCCCCTAGAGAATGGGCTGGATCCGTTGATAATAGAAGAATTTTCTCTTCTGGAAATTTCCTGGCCCAATAACGCGCTAAGCAGCAAGATAGGGTGGTTTTACCTACCCCTCCTTTACCGCTCAACATGACTAAATTTAATTTATCGTACTGGTACATTTGATTTAAAAAAATAGGGTGAGAAACTGGAATATTAATGCTCAATAAAATGATACGGTGGTAGGCAATCTCCCCAAACTAAATCCCATCTGGGACAGGCCTGCTGCCAATTCAAGAATTTTTCCTCTAGGTGAATTTTTTCGTTTATGTTAATCAAAACATATATTTTTATTCCTTCTTTCTGTTCCTGAACCACTGCTGGTAGGTTATATTCTTTGGTAATTAAATCAATTAGGTTCTGTTTTTCTCTGTTTTGAGTATTGACAAAGTTTTTCTGATTCTCATACTCTTGCTTTTTGGCTAAAAAGTAGTTTCTCCCCCCTTTCTCGCTGACTACTGGTTCTAGAAATGTATGGGGAATTAGTTTTAAGGTTAGTTCTGTTTTGTCTCTGATTTTGTCTAGCTGGGATTTATATTCTTTTTCTTGCCATGCTAGGTGCTTGAGTAAATTATCTAAGGAGTCAAAACATGTACCAAATCTTAAAGGCAAAACTGTTATTTGTTCAAACATCTCACAAATCACTCTGTCATGACATACAGCCATCTGAACGATCTTTTCATCATCACTCTCCCAGAAAGCTGGGGATATTCCAGGTTCCACAAGAGCTGAAACTTGATTACCTGTTACTAAGGTTACTGGACCTCTCACTCCCTGTGGTAAAACCAGGGGTGAATGGGGCGTTTCTAAAAACGCATAAGTGTACAAGTCTGTTAATTCCATATTTTTACCTACACAGGATTTTGTCACCCATTGCTCCCAGATCTCTAACTCAGCTATAACTAAAGTATAAACTTAATCTTAATCAAAAGTGGAAACAATTCCTTTCACAGTGGTTTGATAGTTTACAATCACAAGAAGTTAGTTATAATAGGTGGATACTTCTAGGTAGTTTTATGAAAAGCATTCCCAACGCTGCCATGTCTAGGGCCAAAATTAGCACCATGCCCAGAACCAAAACTGATGCTTCTAGCCAATTAGATCTTTATAAAATGGTCACGGAAAAACAACGTATCCAAAGAGAATTACTAAGTCTTAAAGAACGAACTGCTATCCTTCAAAGGCGATTAGACCTTCTTAATAGCCAAATAGAATCAACAGAGCAGAGCATCTATGTGTCCCGTCAACCCCGTTTGAGTTCTCGTATACTATCTAAACTAAATACCCACAATGACATTCCTAGTTACAGCACTTTTGAAATTGAATATTAGCTCCAGAATACTAGCTCCATAGGGACCATAACTAAACTTAAAAAGCCCGCATTGGGACAATTACTATGTAACCCGCAAATGCGGGTTATCTATAAACGGCTTTAGAAAACTTTGATTTCATCCCTGGTTAACGCGATAAGACTAAGGTTTTATCTTCTTCCGCAATTGTGGGTGTACTTATATTATTGAATTGGGGTTCTTCGATCAAATCTTCTTCTTCCTCATTTAGGTACTCCTCCTGTTCTAAACTGGCCTTTTCTTCTTCTAAGGCCTGGATTTGGAGAAGTATTTCTTCCTCTTGTTCCTCAAATTCTTCCTCGCCAATTTCCCCTAGATCAAATGATAACTGCAAGTTTAATAATTTTTTGTGCAGGTTTTCTTGATCATCAAATTCAGTATTGGTGCGTTCTTGGATTTTTTCGGCAATCCATACTACCCCATTAATCGGACCCATTACGGGTGATAGCAACAGTTTCATCAACATAAGGCACTTCCTGGATAACAAAAATAAAATGGTTCTTCCCAGCAGCTCTAATAGAAAATCTCAACTCTTCCCACCGCTCATGATGGCGACAATTGGGCAAATGTATAGGGAGCTGTAAAATTATTGTACCTGATACGTAGGCGATCGCCGAATAGTTTGTCAATAGACTCCACGCGATCGCTAAATGCGGATTCAGTATCCCAAGGAATTAAAAATGCCGCATTATAGATCATCTCTTCCATCATGGGTTCATTTTCGACCACATCTTTAGCAAATGGTTGTAGTTGTTCTCGAAAAACCTGAATTATTGCCTCTTTGCGTTCCATCAAATTACTTTCAATAAGTTGTCCAATTTGAATCACCTCATCCATACTTAAATTCTTCCCTTCCATAGCGTCCCGTTGCTGCTTTAAGTCAGGATTAGAATCCATCATCATTTGCAGCTCTGATTTAGTATCCCAAAGTATCTTCACACTGACTTCTCTTTGTCCTGCTAGTTTCTCAAACAGCTGGTGTAGTTGATTTTGGGATGGATTAATTAATTGATTAGAAATTTCCTGCCAATCTTTTACAACCAGTCCAAAGCGCAAAGGTAAAAGAGTCGGACACCCCTCTTGCATAACCTGTTCTAAAACTCTCTCGTGAGCTAACAAATTACGTCGGGAAGCCAAATACTGCTTTTGGAGAGCATGAGAATATAAAAAAACAAACCCATTCACATCCTGAGTTTTAACTGGTTGCTTATCCAAACCCTCCAATGTTAAATCCTGTGTTAATGGTTTTGGTAAAATACCATATAAGTAAAGTCCATTGCTACTCATAATAATTACACCTGGGAATTCAATTCAAAACAGATTATAACTAACTTATAACCATATAACTAAGTAACACCGAATCATTAACCAGCCAAGTTAGTTTTGCCTAAATTGGTTTTGCCTAAATTGGTTTTGAAGTTAAAACCAGCTGTAATTTGGCATGAATTAAATCTAAATTAGCCAGTCCCAAATCTACTTCCCCATCAACAACAACCCCTGTATTGAGAAGACGATCCAACAGTTCCAGCACGCTAGGTTGGGTTCCCTCCTCTCCAGGATAATAGGAACCCTTATGCGGTAGGAGCGTGCCAAAATCCCCCAAATTCACATTCAATTCAGCTGGATCAACATCAAATACCTCACACAGATGGAGAACCTGAGATTCTAGTTTTTGTAAACTTTCTGCAGCTTGCTCCAACTGCAAGTCGCTCAAACAATTCTCCTCCATACGACGAATTACCTGAGCCTCCATTAATTGGCGCACTAGTTCCAAAACCGTTAATAGCAAGGGAGCCAAACCCGCTTCCTTCTTGGTACCAGAAGCGGGTGGCAAGAAGTCCTGGGACTGATCAAATGGAGTGATAGCCATTTCCATAGTTTCACCGACGAACGTCACCTAAACACTCACAATGGTCAGTAGACAATTAACCAATCTCATCATCCAATACTACAACAGCTTGAGTGTCTGGTTGACTGGTTTCCGTCTCTTCTGAAACAAGATCCTGTTGATTAAAACCCCCAATATAATCAGTATTCTCTTGGAGATTTTCCGGAAGTTTCTCTGATACTATAGTATATTCCTCTAGTTCCTCCTGGTCTACAGATATTGGCGTAATTTCCTCACTCAGCTCCTGAGTTTTATCATCACGATTCAGATTGTCCTCTAATTCTGGTTTTTCAACTGAGGTTTTGGCTATATCAGAGGTTAGCAGGTTTATTTGTGACTCTAAATTAGCTAAACGTCCCCTGAGTTCCCTGTTTTCCTCAATTAAACCCTGAGCCTTACTACTGAGGTAAGGATCACCCTCCCACCAATTAATACCCATCTCCTTGGCTTTATCAACGGAAGCAATTAATAAGCGAATCCGAATGTGTAGAAGCTCAGTAGAGGCAATAGACACAGAAATATCGCCAGCAATAACAATACCCTTGTCTAAAACTCTTTCCAGAATGTCCGCTAGTGTCGAACCTTGGGTGGAAGTTTTAATAACTTGACCGGAGCTTACCTGGGAACGTGTTGGTAGTATTGGGGAATTCACAAATGATCAACTCTGTTAAATAGTGTAAATACGTTTGTTTTTACTCACCAAACCTTTCTGCTCTAAAGATCGCAAAGCATTGAGGGCGGTGTGATATTCCGAGTTTAGGAATTTTTTAATCCCATTGACGGACTCGCTTCTTTTTTGTAAGAGGTAGTTATAAACTTCTTTTTCAAAGGGAACTACCTTGGTTGTAACTAACCCCTCAATCTCCTCAATTGGTATGGCAGTATGACCATTTTCTTCTTCAGTCCTATGACCATTCAATTCTTTTTCTATGGGCAATTCTGGTTCATCTAAGTTCAGCAGATCCATAAAAATATCTGTACAGTCTGCAACAGGCAAGCTGCTACGATTGAACAGAATATCCATAGCAATCTCACGGAAGGTAGGATCTTCTGCTGCGACCAAAATATCGTTGTCAGCACAAACCTTAGCAATCATCAAACCAGCACGCAATCCAGAGGTTTTCTCCGCGTGGGTAGCTAGTCTAAATGACCTAACTAAATCCACAATAAAACTGGCAGATTGTTTATCTATATTTGTTTTTTGAACCAATATTTCCGTTTGAGTTAGCTCCTCAGGTTCTGGCATGTTAATGGTTACCAATCTATCCATCAGCGCGTCCTGTGTGGAATGGACCCCACAGTACTCTTCTGGATTAGAGGTGAAAATAACCCGGAACTGAGGGTTAACATGAAGATACTCAGGCTGGTTACTGCTGGGTGGCAAACTGAGAATTTTTTCTTCTAAGGCTGAAAGCAACACGTTATTTACTTCTGGGCGGGACCGGTTGAATTCATCGTAGACTAACGTGAACCCTTCGCGACAAGCCAAAGTTAGTCTAGAATCCATCCAGTTTTGCCTAAATTCGTCCTCAATCTTGACAACGCTATGGATATAATTATCTAAAAGCTTCTTATGGGTGTAACCGGACTCACTGCCAATTAAATCCGAACTTTTAAACTCATCATCCCCAAAAAGCAACATTACTGGTCTATCTAAGCAATGAGCTAAATGTAAGGCTAAAGTAGTTTTACCTGTACCAGCAGGACCACGCAGGTGCACAGGGAAACCAGATCTCAAATAGAGCAAAGCCCGCAAGGCCACCTTCTCAATAGCAGGTGTCATCACGAACTGACCTGGACGAACCCGAAGAATTGCTCTTTTCTGATTGTTAATGTTGCTGACAGCCATAAGGTTACAAATTGTAAGGAAATGAGATTAGCTAAAAAAATATGCTAGGTTTGAGATCAAGGTGCGGGATCAAGGTTAGTTTGAAGGAGTCCCCCTGGGTCCGTGTTGCTGTCAGACCATGGCCGACAGTCTTTAGACTCTAGTGCGGACGACTGCATCAGAACTGCACTTTAAAACTCATTGTTATATGTTTAGTGCCTCCTATCTTCAGTTCGAAAACTGTTGCTCTAGGAGGCCTTCGTTTTGCTAGAATAGCATGCAGATGATTCGGAGGCAAATCAAAGATTTTGCCTGATCAATTAGCGCCTTACACACCAATAACACTCAAAAATAGATCTTGGCGGAACTGACGCAGTGCCTCTTTTTGGGCAGCTGCTTTGGCAGCGCGGTCACTAGTTGTAGCTGTCAAGAAAGCACTAGTCTTTTGCTCTAGTTCTTTGTGGAAAGCACTTAACTCGGCTGCTTGCTTTTGAGCTTCTTCAATACGAACTTTCGCTGTATCTGCTAAGAAAGCACTAGTTTTTTGCTCTAGTTCTTTGTGGAACGCGCTTAATTCCGCTGCCTGTTTCTGAGCTTGGGCAATGCGAGCCTTCGCTGTATTTGCTAGAAACACTTCTGTTCTTTGCTCCAATTCTTTATGGAAAGCATCCAAAGCCGCTGCTTGATTTTGAGCTTGAGCATGGCGAGCTTGAGTGGTCTTTGTCAAAAACTCATTGGTTTCTTGCTCTAGCTGGGAGCGGAACTGATGTAATTCTTGAGACTGAGCCTGAGCTTGAGCTTGACGAGCTTGAGCGGTTTTTGCTAAGAACTGATCAATTTCTTGCTCTAGTTGTTGGCGAAATTGGCTTAAATCCTCGGCTTGCTTCTGAGCTTGCGCAAGTCTATTACTTTTCCTTGTGGAAAGAAAATCGTTGACCTCTTGAAATATTGACTGATTTTCCAGTCGGATTTTTTGCAACAAAGCGACCATGAAGTCCTCCTCAAATATCAACATCAATGGGAGAAGATTCACCAGATTAAAACAGATCTAGTGAACTTCTTACCACTTGGTTATTGCCGTAGTCTCATAAAAAAATTAAGCAGGTACAGCTGCGGACTGGGTCAATCCTACTGCTTCTGCATACTTCAAGTAGGTTTCTACGGAAGCGATAACGATACGAGCTTCAACCGCCAATAGTTCAATACCTACTAAGGAAACACGAACCCAAGCATCTACTACGATACCTTTGTCTAGGATTCTGTCGATTACTTCTGCCAAGCTGGAGGAAGAATTGGTTTTTTCAACTGCCATTGTTTTGCACCTTTAACTCATTGTTGTTTTCTGGGACCACTGGGCAGAACAAACTCGTTGCTCTGCCTTAGCAAATAAAATTTCAAATCAAAAAAATTAAGCAGGTACAGCTGCGGATTGGGTCAATCCTACTGCTTCTGCATACTTCAAGTAGGTTTCTACGGAAGCGATAACGATACGAGCTTCAACCGCCAATAGTTCAATACCTACTAAGGAAACACGAACCCAAGCATCTACTACGATACCTTTGTCTAGGATTCTGTCGATTACTTCTGCCAAGCTGGAGGAAGAATTAGTTTTTTCAACTGCCATTGTTTTGCACCTTTAACTCATTGTTGTTTTCTGGGACCACTGGGCAGAACAAACTCGTTGCTCTGCCTTAGCAAATAAAATTTCAAATCAAAAAAATTAAGCAGGTACAGCTGCGGATTGGGTCAATCCTACTGCTTCTGCATACTTCAAGTAGGTTTCTACGGAAGCGATAACGATACGAGCTTCAACCGCCAATAGTTCAATACCTACTAAGGAAACACGAACCCAAGCATCTACTACGATACCTTTGTCTAGGATTCTGTCGATTACTTCTGCCAAGCTGGAGGAAGAATTGGTTTTTTCAACTGCCATTGTTTTGCACCTTTAACTCATTGTTGTTTTCTGGAACCACTGGGCAGAACAAACTCGCTGCTCTGCCTTAGCAAGTAAAATTTCAAATCAAAAAAATTAAGCAGGTACAGCTGCGGATTGGGTTAACCCTACTGCTTCTGCATACTTCAAGTAGGTTTCTACGGAAGCGATAACGATACGAGCTTCAACTGCTAATAGTTCGATACCTACCAAGGAAACACGAACCCAAGCATCTACTACGATACCTTTGTCTAGGATTCTGTCGATTACTTCTGCCAAGCTGGAGGAAGAGTTGGTTTTTTCAACTGCCATTGTTTTGCACCTTTTAACTCATTGTTGTTAAACGAACTGGACTCTAACAACCACACGGAATAATATGCCCAGGGTATAATCTACATGATAGATCATGCCAACAGGATAACCCTGGAAATTGCTGGATAATACAGTCTCTCGAAATGCTTATCCAGAGCCGGTCTTAATCCGCGAGATTGTGTTTGTAGTCCACCATAGATATAAATACCACTTATCATTTAGTTTGTAAAGCGTTTCCAATATAAAAATAAAAAACTTTACAATAGGATCTATAATCACTCCATATTTTTATCGGTAATTACTTAATTACAATATTTGTAATAGTTACTCGTATAAGAAAATGATTAGAAAATGAAATGGTAAGGTTTTATTCTTTTTTTATGTATAAATACAGTTTTAGTCCCAATATAGTAATGCCAATAAACACTTCAGTTTCAATATAATTTCTAGTAAGGTATAAATTTAAGACATAAACCAGTTTTGTTACATAGAAAGTCTTTCAAGTATTTTGATACAAAAACGGAATACGCAAGTTATACACTTGGTAAAATTTATCATATTTAAACGGAAAAATTGGAAATTTATAAATCTCAATATTCACTCCAGTAATAATTCTCCTAATGGCTTGCCGATGTTAGATTGTTGTGTACCGAGTGTAACCTGCTCAAATCCCGGTAAGAAATTGAGTTGTTGTAAAGGCGTAAGATCAAAATAAATCCTGCTTCACACAAGAAAAAATGTATAAATTAAATCTTTATAACCTGTTAAGTATTTACAATAATTTACATTTCCTTAATAAAAGATGCTAATTCCCAGTTACCCAATCTCCGAGTATAATTTTGCCAATCCAACTACAATTAAAACCATGTCTATAGAAAATAATCCAGCTTCTGTAACCAAACAAGCCCTGGCTGCTCTTGCAAGTGCTATAGAAGCTCAAGGGCACAAGCGTGAGTATGCTGAGGCCATGGCAGCATCGATAATTTTTCAGGCTGATCTAGACCTGCGCAATGCTCAACTGGCTAATCTTTTAGGATGGCTGAAACAAGATCATGAGGAAATTTATGAATCTGCCTTGAGCGTAGTTGAAAGCACTCGCCAGGAATTTGAAAACCGAGTGTCTAGAGGTTAAGTGTAGCTAGAAAATTGTGGGGGGGAAGTTGCCCTCCTCCTACTTTTGTCTATTGCTAGGGATTTTTGGCTATTTCCTTGCCCAAAATGTCTAATGCTTTAGCAAATTGGGGATCTTCCAAGGTTGCCAGCTTTTCCCGTTCCTTCACCCACAAATTTTGTCTTTGGGCATCGGTTAAATCCACAACGACATCGGGATCAATACCATGCTTATTAATATCTCTACCAGCGGGGGTATGGTACTTAGCAATAGTAACTGCTAGTCCCGACCCATCCCGTAAAGGACGGACTGATTGAACTAAACCTTTGCCGAAGGTTTGTGTACCTACCACCATTGCCCGTTTATTATCTTGTAGGGCCCCAGAAAGAATTTCACTAGCACTGGCGGATCCTTTATCTACCAATACAACTAAAGGTTTATCAGTTAAGGCCCGATCTCTAGCTGCTTCTCGTTGCTTTTCCCCCTGTCGGTCAATAGTAGATACAATAGTTCCCTTATCTAACCACATGCGAGCAATGTCTATACTTGTATATAGGAGTCCACCCGGATTACCTCGTAAGTCTAATATATAGCCATCAACCAGACTAGCTTCTAAATTTTCAATAGCACCTCTCATTTCCTTGCTAGCATTGGCACTAAATTGATTGAGGCGAATATAACCAATATTACCTGCTGGGGTTTGTTTTTGAGAAAATTTAACCGGGTGAATTTCAATTCTGGCCCTAGTAATATCAAATATTTTAGTCTTTCCATTTCGCGAGATTTTCAATCTGACCTTTGTTCCCGGTTCGCCGCGAATTAAAGAGACGGCCCGATTGGTATCCATACCCTGAGTGGTTTTACCATTAATCTCTAAAATTACATCTCTTGCTAAGATACCCACCTTAAATGCTGGTGTATCTTCAATAGGAGCAATCACAACTAGTTG
The DNA here is from genome assembly GCF_014489415.1 of Cylindrospermopsis curvispora GIHE-G1. Taxonomy (NCBI): domain Bacteria; kingdom Bacillati; phylum Cyanobacteriota; class Cyanophyceae; order Nostocales; family Aphanizomenonaceae; genus Raphidiopsis; species Raphidiopsis curvispora. The sequence goes on along the minus strand of NZ_CP060822.1, from coordinate 1,210,208 downwards.
TTTAGTTTTTTCGTCTTGACTGATAGTTATGCCAATACCTGTTAGCTCACCGGATGTATCAACTTGCATATTTTTAAACTCATCCGGGTCCATAAATCGAGTGTAGGGGTCTCCTAACCGTTTGAGCATTTCGCGAATTGACTTATAGGCTGTCTGTTTATCACCGTAGGACTTGCTTAAGTACTCTTGACGAACAGCTTGCCAATTGACCTGATTAAAACTACCGTCAACATATTGGCGGTTTACAATTTGCCAAACCTCATCTATCAGTTCCTTGGGACTTGACTGAAACAAGGCCTGACCACGGCAGTGAATACCAAGACCAGCGACCGCAATTGTAGAAACAGCCACAGCTGTAGCACCTAGAACAAGTCTACTTTTTGTAATTACCATAATGACAGTTATGCCAGGTAGAAAAGTTAATTGTGACATCACCAACATAACACAGGATTGAGTTGACACTCTACCGCACTGGAATGGAGGAGATGAGCAGATTATCGAAAGATTCCCAATCCCAACAGTTATACCAAACTGTTTTTAGCTATTAATCCTTTCTATAGGGTTTTGTCCAAGTACGTATTAGCTGGTATAAATTCACTTCGCTATGGACTTTTGGGGGAAGATTCAGGCTGAAATTATTGTCACGACTGGGTTAGAGACTTTTTACAAAAAATCTCAAAAAACTACTTGACATTCCCAAAGATAGTTGTTAGATTAGTTGGAGTGAGGCAAACAAGCCCCGCAACCGAACCGAGACAAAATAATACTTTGAAAGAGTAAAGACAACCATTCCTCGTCTAAGAAATTCAAACTAACGAATTCTAGCGATGCAGAAGGATTCGTTAGTCAAATCATAATAGTAGAGCTAAAAGCAAACTTAACAAAACGGAGAGTTTGATCCTGGCTCAGGATGAACGCTGGCGGTATGCTTAACACATGCAAGTCGAACGGGATGCTTAGGCATCTAGTGGCGGACGGGTGAGTAACGCGTGAGAATCTGGCTCCAGGTCGGGGATAACAGTTGGAAACGACTGCTAATACCGGATGTGCCGAGAGGTGAAAGATTTATCGCCTGGAGATGAGCTCGCGTCTGATTAGCTAGTTGGTGGTGTAAGGGACCACCAAGGCGTCGATCAGTAGCTGGTCTGAGAGGATGATCAGCCACACTGGGACTGAGACACGGCCCAGACTCCTACGGGAGGCAGCAGTGGGGAATTTTCCGCAATGGGCGAAAGCCTGACGGAGCAATACCGCGTGAGGGAGGAAGGCTCTTGGGTCGTAAACCTCTTTTCTCAAGGAAGAAGAAAGTGACGGTACTTGAGGAATAAGCATCGGCTAACTCCGTGCCAGCAGCCGCGGTAATACGGAGGATGCAAGCGTTATCCGGAATGATTGGGCGTAAAGGGTCTGCAGGTGGAACTGAAAGTCTGCTGTTAAAGAGTTTGGCTTAACCAAATAAAAGCGGTGGAAACTACAGAACTAGAGTGTGGTAGGGGCAAAAGGAATTCCTGGTGTAGCGGTGAAATGCGTAGATATCAGGAAGAACACCGGTGGCGAAAGCGTTTTGCTAGACCATAACTGACACTGAGGGACGAAAGCTAGGGGAGCGAATGGGATTAGATACCCCAGTAGTCCTAGCCGTAAACGATGGATACTAGGCGTGGCTTGTATCGACCCGAGCCGTGCCGGAGCTAACGCGTTAAGTATCCCGCCTGGGGAGTACGCACGCAAGTGTGAAACTCAAAGGAATTGACGGGGGCCCGCACAAGCGGTGGAGTATGTGGTTTAATTCGATGCAACGCGAAGAACCTTACCAAGACTTGACATCCTGCGAATCCCAGTGAAAGCTGGGAGTGCCTTAGGGAGCGCAGAGACAGGTGGTGCATGGCTGTCGTCAGCTCGTGTCGTGAGATGTTGGGTTAAGTCCCGCAACGAGCGCAACCCTCGTTTTTAGTTGCCAGCATTAAGTTGGGCACTCTAGAGAGACTGCCGGTGACAAACCGGAGGAAGGTGAGGATGACGTCAAGTCAGCATGCCCCTTACGTCTTGGGCTACACACGTACTACAATGCTACGGACAGAGGGCAGCGAGCCAGGGATGGCAAGCGAATCCAGAAACCGTAGCTCAGTTCAGATCGAAGGCTGCAACTCGCCTTCGTGAAGGAGGAATCGCTAGTAATTGCAGGTCAGCATACTGCAGTGAATTCGTTCCCGGGCCTTGTACACACCGCCCGTCACACCATGGAAGTTGGTCACGCCCGAAGTCATTACCCCAACCGAAAGGAGGGGGATGCCTAAGGTAGGACTGGTGACTGGGGTGAAGTCGTAACAAGGTAGCCGTACCGGAAGGTGTGGCTGGATCACCTCCTTTTAGGGAGACCTACCCATTGAGGAATCGAAAGCCGCAGGCGAATAGAGAATCAAATGGTCTACTCTAGGTCGGTCGAGAATTGGTCAAGTCTCTTTCAAAGTATTATATTTCCGGTGACTCCCAGCAACTAGGAAAGACCTAGACTGCTGGTGATAAACCAGCCAGAACCTTGAAAACTGCATATAGATAGATAAGAGAGCCGAAATCGAAAGATAGAAGCAAGTGAAGAACCAAGTGGTCAAGCTAATAAGGGCTCATGGTGGATACCTAGGCACACAGAGGCGAAGAAGGACGTGGTTACCTGCGAAAAGTTCCGGGGAGTTGGAAGCAAACAGAGAGCCGGAAATATCCGAATGGGGCAACCCTGAACACTGCCTGTTGAATATATAGACAGGAAAGAGCGAACCTGGCGAATTGAAACATCTTAGTAGCCAGAGGAAAAGAAATCAAAAGAGATTCCCCCAGTAGTGGTGAGCGAAAGGGGAAGAGCCTAAACCAAGGGGTATACCTCTTGGGGTAGTGGGACAGCAACATCGAATCCAGAGACTAGACGAAGCAGCTAAATACTGCACCAGAGGGGGTGAAAGTCCTGTAGTCGAAAGTCAAAGGATAGAAGCTGAATCCCGAGTAGTACGGGGCACGAGGAATCCCGTATGAATCAGCGAGGACCATCTCGTAAGGCTAAATACTACTGTGTGACCGATAGAGAACAAGTACCGCGAGGGAAAGGTGAAAAGAACCCCGGGAGGGGAGTGAAAAAGAACATGAAACCGTGAGCTTACAAGCAGTGGGAGTCCGATTAAACGGATGACCGCGTGCCTGTTGAAGAATGAGCCGGCGACTTATAGGTACTGGTAGGTTAAAGCGGGAATGCTGGAGCCAAAGGGAAACCGAGTCTGAAAAGGGCGATAATCAGTATTTATAGACCCGAACCCTGGTGATCTAACCATGGCCAGGATGAAGCTTGGGTAAAACCAAGTGGAGGTCCGAACCGACCGATGTTGAAAAATCGGCGGATGAGCGGTGGTTAGGGGTGAAATGCCAATCGAACCAGGAGCTAGCTGGTTCTCCCCGAAATGTGTTGAGGCGCAGCGGTAATGAAAAAATTGGGGGGTAAAGCACTGTTTCGGTGCGGGCTGGGAGACCGGTACCAAATCGAGGCAAACTAAGAATACCCAAGGAACACATTGCCAGTGAGACGGTGGGGGATAAGCTTCATCGTCAAGAGGGAAACAGCCCAGACCACCAGCTAAGGTCCCCAAATCATCACTAAGTGAAAAAGGAGGTGGGGTTGCAAAGACAACTAGGAGGTTTGCCTAGAAGCAGCCACCCTTGAAAGAGTGCGTAATAGCTCACTAGTCAAGCGATCCTGCGCCGAAAATGAAAGGGGCTAAGTGATGTACCGAAGCTGTGGGATTAGAAATAATCGGTAGGGGAGCGTTCCGTAGTAGTGAGAAGCAGTAGCGGCAAGCAGCTGTGGACGAGACGGAAGTGAGAATGTCGGCTTGAGTAGCGCAAACATTGGTGAGAATCCAATGCCCCGAAACCCTAAGGGTTCCAGAGGCAGGTTCGTCCACTCTGGGTTAGTCGGGACCTAAGGCGAGGTCGAAAGGCGTAGTCGATGGAGACCGGGTCAACAATCCCGGACTACAATATGGGAGCAGAACTAGGGACGCATGAAAGATAGCCACGCCCTGAATGGATTGGGAAGACCGTTACGACGGTCGAGTGGTGAAGGAAAGTGCCAAGAAAAGCTAGGGTTGTGATGAACATATAGTACCCGTACCCGAAACCGACACAGGTAGGGAGGTTGAGAATACCAAGGGGCGCGAGATAACTCTCTCTAAGGAACTCGGCAAAATGGCCCCGTAACTTAGGAAGAAGGGGTGCCTGCTGAAAAGCAGGTCGCAGTGAAGAGATCCAGGCGACTGTTTACCAAAAACACAGGTCTCCGCCAACTCGAAAGAGGACGTATGGGGGCTGACGCCTGCCCAGTGCCGGAAGGTTAAGGAAGTTGGTCAGTGGAAACATGAAGCTGACGACCGAAGCCCCGGTGAACGGCGGCCGTAACTATAACGGTCCTAAGGTAGCGAAATTCCTTGTCGGGTAAGTTCCGACCCGCACGAAAGGCGTAACGATCTGGATGGTGTCTCAGAGAGAGACTCGGCGAAATAGGAATGTCTGTGAAGATACGGACTACCTGCACCTGGACAGAAAGACCCTATGAAGCTTTACTGTAGCCTGGAATTGTGTTCGGGCTTGGCTTGCGCAGGATAGGTGGGAAGCGAAGAACTTCTCCTTGAGGGGGGAAGGGAGCTAACGGTGAGATACCACTCTGGCGAAGCTAGAATTCTAACTCATCACCGTAAGCCGGTGAGAGGAAAGTTTCAGGTGGGCAGTTTGACTGGGGCGGTCGCCTCCTAAAAGGTAACGGAGGCGCGCAAAGGTTCTCTCAGCACGCTTGGAAACCGTGCGACGAGTGTAAAGGCAAAAAGAGAGCTTGACTGCAAGACCAACAAGTCGAGCAGGGACGAAAGTCGGCCTTAGTGATCCGACGGCGCAGCATGGAATGGCCGTCGCTCAACGGATAAAAGTTACTCTAGGGATAACAGGCTGATCTCCCCCAAGAGTCCACATCGACGGGGAGGTTTGGCACCTCGATGTCGGCTCATCGCAACCTGGGGCGGAAGTACGTCCCAAGGGTTGGGCTGTTCGCCCATTAAAGCGGTACGTGAGCTGGGTTCAGAACGTCGTGAGACAGTTCGGTCCATATCCGGTGCAGGCGAAAGAACATTGAGAGGAGTCCTCCTTAGTACGAGAGGACCGGGAGGAACGAACCGCTGGTGTACCAGTTATTCCGCCAGGAGTAGACGCTGGGTAGCCAAGTTCGGAGAGGATAACCGCTGAAAGCATCTAAGTGGGAAGCCCACCTTAAGATGAGTGTTCTCACTACGAGAGTAGGTAAGGTCACGGGGAGAAGACCCGTTGATAGGCTTTATGTGGAAGTACAGTAATGTATGTAGCAGAGAAGTCCTAACAGACCGAGGGCTTGACCTCGAAAGGTAATTCATTCTTATCGAAATATATGCAGTCTTCAGGGTTTTGAAGTGGGAACTTTGAAACCGACAAGTTTTCCTGGTGTCTATGGTGCGGTGGAACCACACTGATCCCTTCCCGAACTCAGAGGTGAAACGCTGTTGCGGCGACGATAGTATGGGGGTTGCCCTGTGTCAAAATAGCTCGATGCCAGGTTTATTATTACACAACCGCTCACTCCATGTATTATGGGTTGGGCGGTTTGGTTTTTCCCAAGATGAAGTAACTCTAAAGGTACCTTGTCCGTCCATTGGCAAAGACCTAAATAGATGGAAAGTAGCTAAACTTTGAACATTACTTTGAACATTTTTAAAGATAGTGGAAATTTGGTACTCCTGTTTGGTATTTGTGGAAATGTGATTAAATCAGGAGGGTCAAATATGACTTCTAAAACAAAAGAAACCAAACCCAGTTATGTTTTCCGGGCCAGTTGGGCTATACTGCTACTCGCTATCAACTTTTTAGTAGCAGCTTATTATTTCCATATTATTGAGTAGGTAGGTGGAGAGGGACTGAATCTCCCAGTTTCTAACCCCTCCCCTAAACTGTTCCTTTAAAGAGTCCTTTGGGACGAATGAGTAAAACTAAAATCATAATTAACAAGGCAACTCCTTGCTTATACTGGGATCCTAACCAGGGAGTGCTCACTTCCTGAACAATGCCAATAATAAGAGCAGCAAATATGGCACCATAAGGGTTGCCAATTCCCCCTAAAATTACTGACGCAAATAAGGGTAAAATCAAAAACCAGCCCATGTTGGGACGAACAGCAGTAATTAAACCATACATACTACCACCCAGGGAGGTCAAGCTACCTGCAATGATCCAAGTCCAAAGAATTACTCGTTCTACGTTAATCCCAGAAACCCTGGCTAAATCTAGGTCATCCGCTACTGCTCGCATAGCCTTACCAATTTTAGTATTCTGTAATATGTAGTGCAGGAATAGAATCGCTAGTATGGCTAGGACTAAAACCAGTAATTGATTTTGTGGTATTTTCAAACCGCCTATGTCCAGGGCCTGAATTACCGGAAGATTATAATTTTGGTTTTTACCCCCCCAAAGAAAAATAATCCCGTTACGGACAAATAGGGCCAGTCCAATGGAGATGATAATCAGGGTGGTAGATGTGGCACGTAATATTCTCATTCTTGACCACAATATCTTCTCCGTTAGTAACATCGCTATCACGGTTAATATGGCTGCAACAACCATTGATAACCAAATGTTCATTCCCCACCCGTTTATAACCCAGGTAAAATATGCCCCTAACGTTAAAAAGTCCCCATGGGCAAAATTCGATATTCTTAAAATTCCATAAGTGAGTGTTAGTCCCACTGCTGCTAAGGCAATAATACTACCTACTGCAATTCCATTAATAATTAATTGAGCTAGTTGTGCATCCATAAAGTTACTTTACTCAGATCCTAACATCAATGTCAAACTATGAATATCATAAGTTATATTTCACACGGAGCTAGTAAGAAAAATCAATTTCTGTGTTAATATACACAGTGTGGAGATCAATATATGAAAGTATAACCCCTATTTATCTCCCGCTGTTTTCCGTCAGGGTTAGTATCTTTGGGCACTTTTTATGTACAAATACTCAAACTTACCAAAAAGAAATCCTCGGATAGATAAAACCTCGAAACTTTTACGCACCATCCAACAACAAGGATACGATTTGTGGTTGGAAAAACACTTGAATAGGTTACAACTTAGTCTAAATTTTTGCTTGTTCACAGCAGTTAATACACCTTTAAGCACGAGTGAACCTAGTACCCAGGAGGCAAAAATGGCTGAGTCCCAGATTTTGCAAACTCTGCTTAATGAGGTTTATACTGCTTTGAATTTTCACGGGTTGGGTATTGAAAGTCTTACTGTATATATAGCTGAGTGTAAACCTCAAGAGAATATGGCTAGAATTGTCTTGATGTGTAATTCACCCACACCAATTTCACCTCCATCCCTGTCGCAAACAACCTCCAGATGGAATTTGGAATCCCATATTGGTCTCCCCGATCTCCTGGAAATGGAAAAGCACAATCCTCCCCTAGCTTGGCGTTTTCCTGATGATTCTACTGGTGTGACCAAATGGCTAATTGCTCTTCATCCCCTATCTGATTTATCTGGTCTTGCTAAACCTCAATTTTCTCCCTTGCACTGGCGATCGCAGTTTATTCAAAAAGCCATTAAATATTCCTGGACTTATTTAATACAAACTCAAAAAATTCAGACTTTAAAATATTCTTATCAGTCCCTATTACAGTTTAATTACAACCTAGAACGTAAAAATAAACTTAAAAATCAATTTTTGGCAAACACTAGTCACGAAATCAGAACCCCCTTGACTTCGATTATTGGATTTACTGAGTTATTATTAGCCCAAGGTTACGAAGCGGAAAGAGAACGCCATCAAGAATATTTACAGATTATTCAATCCAGCGGTAAGCATTTATTGAGTTTAATCAATGACATTTTAGATCTTTCCAAAATAGAAGCCAATCAGTTAGAAGTGCAATGGGAAGTAGCTAATATACCATCATTGTGTAAAAGCGTTTTAGCCCTGGTGAAGGAAAAAGCAGGAGATAAGGGTTTAAAATTACAATTAGAAATCAATGAGGATGTGAACACTCTGTTGGTGGATCCTCTACGACTGAAGCAGATGCTATTAAATCTATTGTTTAATGCTATAAAGTTTACTAATGTAGGAAGTGTGGGTTTACGGGTTGTTCTTAAAGATTCATGGTTGAGATTTACAGTATGGGATACGGGAGTTGGCATTTCTGGGGAAGACCTGTCCTTACTGTTTCGTCCCTATACCCAACTAGTAAATACCATAAATACCCAACTTGATAAAAATCATGGCACCGGTTTAGGATTGATTGTCACCAAACAACTGGCGGAAATTCATGGGGGTAGTATTGAGGTGCGATCGCAATTAAATCAAGGTTCTGAATTTACTATTATTCTACCTCTCAAATCTGAGAGAACTACCCAAATACTAGAAATTCAACCAGAACAAGACCTAGAACTAATTGACAAAACTCTTGACCACCTAATTAATACTCCAACCAATATTCAAAAAATCAATCACTGCACAATATTACTAGTAGAAAATGATCTAAATAATAGTGAACTCATAAAGACTTATCTAAATAGATTAGGTTATCAAGTCATACACGTAAAAACTGCCACAGAAATGTGGGTAAATTTACCACAAGTGCAACCGACAATCATCTTAATGGATTTGAAATTGCCAGATGGTAACGGACTGAACTTAGTATCAGAAATCAGAAAAGACCCCAGATATCAGAACATTCCTATCATTGCTCAAACAGCAATGGCCATGAAGGGAGACAGAGAAATATGTCTAGCTTCCGGTTTCACCCACTATATTCCTAAACCCATAAATTTGACAAATCTCGGTGCTATACTGGAAAAGTGCCAGAACCCCTAGCAATCAACCATCCTACTTGTCCATAGCTTTCTGGACCAAGCCATATATGTGTAAAATATTAAAAATATGACACTCACAGAAAAATTAGAAAAATTAAAGACCTTATTTGCCGAAATGGGACATGCTTTAATAGCCTATTCCGGAGGAGTTGATAGCACACTAGTAGCCAAGGTTGCTCATGAAGTATTAGGCGATCGCGCGGTAGCGGTAACTGCAGTATCCCCATCTTTACTACCGGAAGAGTTAACAGAAGCTACTGCACAAGCAGCAACCATTGGGATAACCCATAAAATTGTCCATACTCAAGAGATGGCCAATCCCAACTACACGTCCAATCCAGTTAACCGGTGCTACTTTTGTAAAAGTGAATTACATGACACGCTCAAACCCCTAGCATTAGAATGGGGATACAGTTATGTGATTGATGGGGTAAACGCTGACGATCTCAAAGACTACAGACCGGGAATTCAAGCTGCAAAAGAAAGGGGAGCAAGATCACCCCTAGCAGAAATAGGAATTACTAAAATGGAAGTGCGTCAACTTTCCCAACAATTAGCACTACCCTGGTGGAACAAACCCGCCCAACCCTGTCTAAGTTCCCGATTCCCCTACGGAGAAGAAATCACCATAGAAAAATTACAACGTGTGGGGAGAGCAGAAATATATTTAAAAACTTTGGGTTGGGAAGACCTGCGAGTCAGATCGGAAGGGGAAACCGCCAGAATTGAACTCCCACCGGAAAAAATCAAGGATTTCGTCCTCAAGACAGACCTACCTACCCTAGTAACCACTCTGGAAAATCTAGGATTTATTTACGTCACCTTAGATTTAGAAGGTTATCAGAGTGGTAAGCTGAATCGAGTCTTGACAAGACAGGATTTCGTCCTTCCAAAAAAAGAATCCTGATAGAGACAAAGGAAAGCAGAAAAATAACAATAACTAAAACTATTGGGGGGAATTTGCCCGAATTAGTACCTGTTTTTGGTCAGGACTGTGGCTATTCCACCTAAAAATTTTGAGGTTATTTCTTAAACTGGTCGTTAACCAGAGAAAAAGGAGAACAGTTCCTTTTTCTCTAAAAACTCGGTTTACTGCTTCCCAAAGAAATCTAGCTACTGATGAAGCTAAACCTAGGAAAGTCAAAACTTCATCACTTTGATTCCAGATTTCCTTGGGATTTGCTTTGAGGTTGCTGAAGACACGGCTTTAACTTGGCTATGGATTAGCCGGATGACAGTCTTAATTCTTGGTCTCTACCCAGGAATCAAGACTAGTCCGA